>NZ_LDOV01000010.1 GCF_001029435.1 Photobacterium aphoticum
CACCTTAAGTGAACGGCATTACCGTGGTGGTCTGTTTTTTTATTATCGGCTATCACAGTAATGATAATGTCAACCTAGCCAGGTGTGAGACGGAATCATGAGTGACTGTGTGACCTTACTGAGCGGGTCTCGTCAGAGATTGTACCTGGCCATTTTGGAATAAAACAGGTACGACAGCGTGCACTTCTGGAAGTAATAAATATGCATCCTTGCTTGATTCATTATTCATCTCTACTACGATCTGAAGGTGTTGATTCAATGCCCGTTGCAGGGCGGGAGTGCGAATTTTTTTTCCTTGCTTACCGAACTGACTATATTGACCTTTACTAGCGTAGACCCAGATATTAAATGAGTCATTACCATGCTCAAGCTGCTCGATAAAATCGGTGATATGTCTCATAAAAGTCCTTTTATAAATCAATATCTTTGTATTGACGTCCCTATTATGGAAGGAAGGGTGTATTTTTCAATTTGATTTACACGCCCCCATTCTGTTTGTGTGAAGTGCTTTGCATAAATCTGCAAAATAACGCCTCAGGTGTAATATAACAGCAACAATTTTCAATGTGTAACCTTTTTGTAACAGAGGGTTGTGGCACATTATGACCCAAATTTTAAGTCTATATCATGTAAGGAAATTTCATTAAAATAAGACGTTTTTCGAGACGCTTCACAACTCTGTCATTCTGGCTGGCAATAGCAGTTATGTGCTTATTGAAAGGTCGCGTTATAACGCGATGTAACACGACAACCATGAGAGAAATAAAGGTAGCAGCATGGATGAACACAATATAATCAATGACGCAGACAACGGTGTCTGTGCATGGGCAATGAAGCAGCCAATTGAGCGGATTTACCACGATCAGGAGTGGGGTCGCATTAGCTTAGATAATGAATATCTGTTTGAATTTTTGACCTTAGAAGGGGCGCAAGCCGGACTTAGCTGGTACACGGTGTTAAAACGCCGCGATGCGTATCGCGCTGCTTTTGAGGGCTATTGTTTGGATACATTGGCGCAGTATGAGGCAGAAAAAGTCGAAGAAATCATCGAAAAGTATGATGTCATTAAACACAGGGGGAAAATTCAGTCGGTGTTTAATAATGCCCGGGCAGCCAAAGCATTAATTGCAGAATATGGCTCTTTATCGGCAGCATTATGGCAATTTGTCGATCATCAACCGGTAATTAACCATTGGCAGAAACAGGAAGATATTCCGACCTCAACACCTGCATCCAAAGCAATGAGTCGCTTTTTAAAGAAAAAAGGCTTCAGTTTTGTGGGAGAAACGATTTGTTATGCCTTTATGCAGGCGGTAGGCATGGTGAATGATCATTTAGTGACATGCCCTTGCCATCAGGCGGTACAGCAAAATATGGCTGAGAAGTATGAACAATAAGTCACCGACAACCGCTAAATAGTCGGAAGTTGGGTGGTGATACCTGACATTCCCAAGTATTATACTGGCGAACTGTTCTTGCACGTATTTTTGAATTATTTAGTGGGTCATCCATGTCTGAAACAGCGATAAAAACCATTCGTCGAGCCACCTGGGTCGGCTCAATTGTCAATATTGCCTTGGCGGGCGTTAAAATATCGGTCGGTAAATTGACCGGCAGTCAGGCATTGGTGGCTGATGGTATTCACAGTTTGTCAGATTTGGTGACCGATACCGCTATTTTGATCGGTTCCCGTTATTGGACTGCACCGGCTGATAAAGAACACCCTTATGGACATGGGCGTTTTGAAACCCTGACCAATATCTTCATTGGTGTGTTATTGGCTCTGGTGGGTATTGGCATTGGTTGGGATGCGTTAAGCGCGATTGGCCATGAAGCGACGAATTCACCGGGTATGCTGGCCTTTATTGCGGCGGTCGCGTCCATTGTCGCTAAAGAAGTGTTGTACCGCTGGACAGTGGTACAGGCAAAGCGCATTAACAGCCGCTCGTTGCACGCCAATGCCTGGCACCACCGTTCGGATGCCTTGAGTTCGCTGCCGGTCGCTGTGGCTGTGGTCGCGAACTACGTGGCGCCAGGGTTACATTACCTGGATCAGATCGCCGCGTTGTTGGTGACTGCGATGATCCTGAAAGCCGCTTTTGACATTTTGTGGCCAGCGATTCAGGAGTTAACGGACGCAGAAGCGGACAGCGATATTGACGTGAAGATCCAACAATACGCTGAAGAAGTGCCGCAAATTAAAGAAGTGCATGCGATCCGTAACCGCCGTACGGGGAGTACGATTTTGCTCGACTTCCATATGCTGGTCGATCCGGACATGAGCGTAGATAAAGCGCATGCTATCAGTGAGAACTTCAAGCGCTATATTCTGGCACAACTGGATGAAGTGGTGGATGTGATCATTCACATTGAGCCATACACCTGCGCAGAGCGTGTGGTGAATCCATGCTGTGAAGATAAAAAATGCGATGATACAAACCAGCATTAATAGGCGCTGACTCGGTTTGTTACATCCCACCCCGAGCCTGTCTCGGGGTGTTTGTTTTAGGGTATATCCATACCGCCTAAATTTTTCTTACCCTGAATGTGTCTTACCGCGATTAAAGCGGTAAGCGTGTTTCCTTCCTCTGTTGTATTTGTAGGTTTATTGATGTCTTTTCGACGTTTTCGTATTTGGGCGACAGCGATGCTGGTCTGCCTGCTTTCTGGTTGTTCCTTACTTGAAGTTAAAATTGAAAGCCAAACCGTGCCGCTGACTCAGCAAGAGCTGAACATGCGACTCATGACCCGTGAGTACGCCCAGCAGTTTTTTGCCCAAGTTGAGCAGGCGGCCGATGTGCTGCACACCCGCTATCCGTCACGTGATAGCGTGAACCAGTCCAACGTGTTGTTGTGGAAAATCAATGCGGAAGAAGGTTTACAATCTGCGGCGTATCAGGTCTCACCAATGGCTGCATTGATCGATACGTGGGTTTTTGCCAAGCAGATGGAGCAGTTTTATGTGAGTGGTGCTGGCCAACATGTGTTTGTGACGCAAGAAGCACAGACCGTGTCGGTACATTTGGCAAATGAAGTAGAGAAACTAGCCCAAACGTTGTTAAAGAAAGCGGTATTTACCCAGAGTAAAGCCTTTGTCGATGCGTTTGTGGCCCAGTACCCGTTTGCTGATGTCAGCATGATCCGCACACCGGCGTACCGCGCATGGTTAAAAGCCAACAGCATTAATGCTGAAGAAGCGGTGACGACACTGGGTACCATGCCAGAGGCGATTGGCGATGTGTCCGATCGTTTGAGCTTGGTCTCTGAACAGACGCCAAAGATCATGACGTGGAAGGCGCAACTGTTGGCGTTAAACAGCTCGGCCAGCATTGAGCAGGTCAATGTGGCGCTAAATAGCTTGAAAGTGTCTTCCGACGCATTTAAGGATTTTATCGATAATAACCCGGAATACATGCGTGACTTGGCCGCGCAAATGGCCATTGAATTGCAACCTTTGGTGAATGATATCGACGCCAAAACGGCGCAGCGTTTAGTGCAATTGAGTATTGAGCGTCAGGCGTTAGAAACCATGGTGGCACGTGAGCGTCAGGAAATTGCACTGATCATCGATCAGCAACGTACTCAGTTTACGCAAGACATAAATCAAGCCTCACAAGAGGTGGTGGATCTGGCGATGACCAAGTTGATCGAGTTGATCAAAAGTACCATTCTGTATTTCGTGCTGTTCATTGGGGTGATTTTCTTTGCGCCATTAGGATTAGGGTATTACCTGGGTAAACGATCTGCGGTGCGTGCCGTGACGGCGAAATAGCCCGAATTGCACAAAAAGGGAAAAAGTTGGAAAAAGTAGGGATGTAATGGCATGAAGAAGGGAATGTGCAGGTTGTCTCAATGTTGAGATACGCAACCTCACACCCATCCGCTAACCTCTTAATATTAGGGCATTGCTTCCTCGCCAGCCGTTTTTTGTGATGGCAGTGCCTTTTCGAACCGCATTAGGATTAACCACCGCGTGCAAGGAGGGAAAGATGCCATTAGTCCGAATTAAGTCGTTACCCTTTGCTCAAGATGTGAATGTGCCCCGGGTGCTGAATTTGCTGTCGCATGCATTAGCGGAAGCCAATGAGATTGAGTTGCGTCATGTGATGGCGACATGGGATTACATGACCCCTCATCATTATGCGCATGGTGGTAAGCATGTGGAAACACAGCCAGAGTTCAGCCACCCTATATTGGTGCATCTGTTTGCGCCGAACTTTAACACTGAAGAGCAGATTGCAGCGATGTTGGAGTTGATTGCCAGCACACTATCAGAGCAACTGCCGGTGGATAAACGTAACGTCTTTATCAACTATTCCCCTGCATACAGCGACGGTGTGTATGATGAAGGCCACGTTGTGGAATGGGACATGTAGCGATCCAGCACACAGAATTTGCAAAAAAGCCAGCCTGAGAAGGTTGGCTTTTTTTTGGCGTTTTTCATGCATAGGTATAAGAAAATCAGGATAAAAGGTATTCATTTGTGCGTATTTATGCGTGAAGTGTTGAAAAGAGGTACGCCGAAATAAAAGAATAACCATTTACGGTTACCGCGCAAAATGTGAATATTTTGTTATTGATGTAGAGGTAAAGGGTAGGGAGTGATGATGACCGCATACGAAGCGAACTTTGATGGATTAGTTGGCCCAACGCACAATTATGGCGGATTATCGTTTGGGAATGTGGCCTCTGCCAAGCACCAAGCACAGCCGTCAAACCCGAAACTGGCCGCCAAACAAGGCCTGGCGAAGATGAAAGCGTTAGCTGATCTGGGATTGGTGCAGGGCGTGTTAGCACCTCAGGCTCGGCCGGATATTCCCACGTTACGCCGATTAGGTTTCCGTGGCAGTGATCAACAGGTGATCGCGCAAGCGGCACAACAGGCCCCGCAGATATTGGCTGCCTGTAGCTCGGCATCCAGTATGTGGACGGCAAACGCAGCAACAGTGTCACCCTCTGCCGATACCGCCGACGGCAAGGTGCATTTCACGCCTGCCAATCTCATCAATAAATTTCACCGCGCTATTGAACATGACGTGACCGGGCGGATCCTGAAGGCCACGTTTGCGGATGATGCGCATTTTGTTCATCATGCCGCGTTACCACCTTCTGAGCATTTTGGTGATGAAGGGGCGGCCAACCACACCCGTTTTTGCCATGAATACGGTGAGCAAGGGGTTGAGTTCTTTGTGTATGGGCGACATGCTTTTGATGATCGTTTCCCTGCACCCTCACGCTATCCCGCCCGCCACACCTTTGAAGCCAGTGAAGCGGTCGCACGTTTGCATCAGTTGGATGCGAAACACGTGGTGTATGCGCAGCAAAACCCTGCTGTGATTGATCAGGGCGTGTTCCACAATGATGTGATTGCGGTCGGTAACAAGAATCTGTTGTTCTGTCATGAACTGGCTTTTCTCGATCCCCAAGCTGTGTATGCCACGCTGAGTGACCGTATGGGAGAGGGCTTTTCGATTATCGAAGTGCCGGTAGATGACGTGCCATTGCACGATGCGGTGTCTAGCTACCTGTTTAACTCACAATTGCTCTCGTTGCCCAATGGCGAGACCTTATTGGTGTTGCCACAAGAGTGCCGTGAGAATACGAGAGTGTGGGATTATGTCTCGTATTTACTGGCGGAAGAACGCGGTATTGATCAGGTACAATTTTTCGATTTAAAGCAGAGTATGGCTAACGGGGGCGGCCCAGCTTGTTTGCGTTTACGGGTGGTATTGACCGACGCTGAACTGGCGGCAGTGAATCCTCATACACTGATGAATGCGACCTTGTTCCAGCAACTTAATACCTGGGTGGATACGCATTATCGTGATCGCTTAACTGACGCGGATTTAGCGGATCCGCAATTATGGGAAGAATCTCGCACGGCGTTAGACTCCCTGACGCAAATCATGGGATTAGGTGCCATTTATCCGTTTCAGCGCTAGTTTCCGAGTGGGCCAGGGTTTTGGTATACTTGACGGCATTCAATGATAACCCTGTGCCCGTGACGGAGTCTCCATGGCCAAGCTATCCCTTCAAGAGCAGCTATTGCAAGCTGGTCTTATTGATAAGAAAAAACTGAAAAAAGCGGGTAAGTCGACGAAAAAATCGCGCACCTTGCGTAAAGAAGCCAAAGCGGCAGTTGAAGCGAACAAAGCATCGCAATTGGCGCAAGATCAGGAATTGAACCGCCAGAAGCAGGCAGAAGCTGAGAAAAAAGCCATTGCCTCTCAGGTAAAACAACTGATTGAAATGAACAAAGTGGATAACACTGACGGTGATATTGGTTACAACTTCACTGACGGCGCGTTAGTGAAAAAGCTGTATGTGGACAAGAAAACACAAGATCAGCTAGTGAGCGGCCGTTTGGCGATTGCCCGTTTGGGTGAGAGCTATGTGATTATCCCTGGCGTGGTGGCAGATAAGATCAGCCAGCGCGATGAGACCAGTGTGGTACTGAACAACGTGGTGTCTGAACAAGAGATTGATGAAGACGATCCGTATGCGGCGTTCCAGATCCCTGATGATCTGATGTGGTAATACACATCGCTTAAATCGTGAAAAGCCCAAGTTCTGACTTGGGCTTTTTTTATGCCCATATGATGGCATTGGCCTTGCTCATACGTGAACGAATCTCACGAGGAAGTGTGGCTCATCAGAGGCTGAGAGACGGGTCGGGGACGGCTTTTCGTTAAAAATTGCGCGATGGCTTGGTATGTTGTGGCGCAAGCATCAGGTACCAAGGCTTCTAAATTCAGATAGGCATGGATCATGGTATCCATATGGATATGCTCACCGGCGACATCATGGATGCGTAGCTTGTCGTAATAGCGGCGCCCTTCATCACGCAGCGGATCGAATTCCGCCGTAATGATCAGCGTGGCAGGATGTGTGGGTGCAATAGGCTGAAACAGCGGTGAGGCTTTGGCGCGATCTTCATCTTGCTGAAAATAATGATCAAAATACCAATGAATTTTGCTGCTCTCTAATAAGTAACCCTGCTGAAGCTGAAAAATGGATGGGCTGGATAAGGTGTAATCGAGGCTGGGGTAGATCAACACCAATTGATCAACCGGCATGCCCAATTGCGCCACTTTGTCTAATAGGCGGTGTTGTTGAACAAGGGTGGCAGCCAGCGCACCGCCTGCAGAATCGCCCATCACGGTGACTGAAGGTGTAAACCGTAATTGGTGCTCGCGTAATGTGTCCCGCAGGTGAACCAGACTGGCTAAACAGTCATTGAGTCCGTGCGGATAAGGGAATTCTGGCGCCAGGCGATAATCCACGCTGACGACAATGTGTTGGCAAGTGGTGGCAATGTGTCGGCAAATCGGCGTGTAAATCTCACTATTACCGCACATGTGGCCCCCTCCGTGGAAAAACAGGATGACGGGTAAGGGTTGACTCGGCACCGGATGGAAAATGCGGCATGGCACATGGGTGTGATGGAGCGTGGTCTGCAATTCGGTTTGCACAGCAGGCACAGGTTGTGAAAATTGCTGAGTAATGGTCTGCAGCCCCAGACGTGCAAGGACTGGCGTGGGCACAACCCCCATCGCCAGTGACTGTGCCACAGTCAGGTTAAATTGTGTTAGCCACGTTTGCAGGGTGAGTGGAAGTACGGGCATGGGCATGTCCTTGCTGTTGCTTAAGGGCTGGAATGCGATTAATCAGGTAATCTTTGAAATTAGCACAGCGAGCAGGCATATATTTACGTGGTTTAAAATATAAATTGAGTTCAAATTGGCTGCTGACATAATTTTCTAATACGGGCACCAGTCGCCCTTGGGCCAATTCTGCTTTGATCAGGCTAATGGGCAGGTACGCGATCCCACCGCCTGCGATGGCAATATTTTTCAATATTTCACTGTCATCAGCTTCTACTGTTTGGGCAATCTCTACTGAGGAATATTCACCGTTTAACTCAAAAATCCACCGGTTGCCGCCGACTAACGTCGTGGCGTACAGGCATCGATGGTTTTTAAGATCATCGGGGATCACCGGCCGCCCCTGCATGTTTATATATTGAGGGGAGCAGCAGGCCATGAGCGGTTCTCGGAGTAGAGCCCGTTTCACCAGCAAGCTGTCTTTATCTTGAAAGCCTCGGTAGGTGGCATTGGCTCGAATCGCAAAATCCACGTCATGGACATGATCGACTTCGAAGGCTGTTTCCAGTACCACAAAGTTAATCGAGGGGTGATGTTGCAGGTATTCACCAATAATTTGGCTCAGATAATGTTTAGCAAATAACGGCGTACTGGCAATTTTAATGGTGCCTTTGTCCTCATTACTGAGGTTTTGCACTTCATTAAACACATCATCAATTTGGGTGTGGATCAGACTAAAACGGTCAAATAACCGTTGGCCAGCTTGGGTTAAGGTGATTTTACGCGTGGTGCGCTTTAATAAACTGACCCCCATGGACGCCTCTAACTCATTCAACCAGCGGCTGGCCGCCGATGCAGAGATATTATTGAGCTTCGCCGCCTCGCTGATCGAGCCAGTGCGCACAACGTGGAGGAAGAAGACAACCTTGTCTAACATGAGCGACCTTGCAGGAAATGTACTTCTCTCATTTATAGCAAAGAAGGCAAAGTAAAACCAATGACCCTGTTTTTTGTATGTGAATAGTGAACTTTGCCCCAAATATAGCGGAAAGGGATAGTTCTTTTTCTGCAAAAGTGATTTGCATCTATGTGAGTAATTATTGACCAGGAGTCATCTACACTAGGGTTATAGTGAGTTGTGAAACCCGACACAGCTGTTGGCGCTCTCGCGGATACCACTCTACCCATTTTGACATTGACTCGTTTTGGTATTGATTAAGGGGAACTTATGATGCTCAACAATAAAGTATGTATCGTCACTGGTGGTGCACAAGGCATTGGCCGTTGTATCGTTGAAACCTTCGCAAAAAACGATGCATTACATGTGTACGCCTGCGATATGAATGCTGCAGCCATGGTTGATTTAGAAACGAAATACCCAAATGTTAGCGCTGTTGAATTAAACGTTTGTGACCGTGATTCCATTAATTACTTTATCGATAAACTGAAAGAAACCCATGGTCATATTGATGTGCTGGTAAATAACGCCGGTGTGACTCGCGACAATTTGATCGATAAAATGACGGAAGAAGAGTGGGACTTTGTCTCTGACGTGAACCTAAAAGGTGTCTTTAATATGACGCAGGCGGTTGTGCCCGTCATGATGGAAGGGGATGCCGGCTCAATCATTACCATGTCTTCGGTTGTGGGGACGGATGGTAATATCGGTCAAAGTAACTACGCTGCCACCAAAGGCGGGGTGATTGCCATGACGAAAGGGTGGGCGAAAGAGTTCTCCCGCAAAGGGGCGCAAGTGCGCGCTAACTGTATTGCCCCTGGATTTATCGAAACCCCGATGACCGTTGATTTGCCTGACAAAGTGTTGGATCACATGAAAGGGAAAACCCCACTGGGCCGCATGGGTAAACCGCAAGATATTGCAAACGGTGCCCTGTTCCTTGCCAGTGACAATGCTAGTTTTATTACCGGCCAAGTATTGAAAATTGACGGTGGCCTGGTGATTTAACCGTATCCTAGCGACTTAGGAAGCGATACCACCCAAAACTGCTTCCTTGGCGTTTTACTTGGAAAATCAGTGTTCTTAGTGCGTATTCTATCTCAAGCGCCCAGACGCTTTGTGATAGGCGCGCTTTGAGCCTGAAAACTCACCACCACAGTGCATTCTTCCAACCGCTCCTTGATCACCAGTTAAAAGGAGCGGTTTTTTTATGCCTGTTTTTTGTGGTTTTTGTCGAATTGAGCAAGTGTTGTTCATGCGGATGCTCAGGCTAAGCCCATTACCAATCCTGTGATATAGGCGGCTTGAGGTCAGAGAACGTTAGCGGTACTCTGCGCCAAATTCTCTATGGAAAACCGTATTATGATCACTCATCAAACCTATGAAGGTGTCAGCTTCGCCAAGCAAAATTTGTCTGGTGAAGTGTATCAGCACTGCCGTTTTTACGTGTGCGACTTTTCTCGTGCCGATTTAACGGACACTCAATTCATCGACTGCCAGTTTATTGCCCGTGGGGATATTGAGGGATGCTGTTTTGCTTATACGCAGCTGAAAGAAGTCAGTTTTAAGCAGTGTGATTTAAGTATGGCGGATTTTCGTGGGGCTGATTGTTTTGGGATTGAATTTCGCTCCTGTAATTTGAAGGGGGCGAATTTCGTTCAGGCGAGTTTTGCCAACTATATTACCCATCAAACGTTTTTCTGTTCGGCGTATATCAGTGATTGCAATCTGTCCTATACCAATTTAGAAAACCAGCAACTGGAAGAGTGTGAATTATTTGAAAATCGCTGGAACGGCGCCAATTTACAAGGTGCCACATTAAAAGGGGCAGATTTATCCCGGGGGGAGTTTTCGCCAGAGCAATGGGGACAATTTGCCATGGAAGGGTGCAACCTCTGCCATGTGGATTTAACCGGATTGGATCCGCGTTTAGTGCCCTTAAAAGGTGTGATGATTTGTGACTGGCAGCAAGAGCAATTGCTGGAATCGTTTGGATTAGTGGTGATCCCTGGGTGATGCACCGATAGTGTCTCGATACTAAGACAATGCTGATGTTGATAAATTGCCCATAAAAATGACATTTATCAATAGAAATTCAGTGTAATGTAGTGTGATTGGGTGGAAAAATGACAAATGGCACTTATTTGTCATCCTATTTGCACGAACAAGACAAAAAAATTTTGGTTATCGTTGCATGAAATTAAAGCATTGATTTAAATGTGATTTACTGCCTGCGTGTCATTATGTATCACGCAGGCAGCCTATCTTGTATGTTTGCTAATACGTGTTTACAGTGGCACGTTGATACCTGCCAATATTTTATAAAATCAATCATTTAATACGAATTTGCAACACATCTCTTTTGTTACATCAACCATGTAGATGATCCTGATTAAAATATTTTTATGGTGAAGTGAGGGTGATTGTCTAAGAATCCGCGCCTTCTCATTTCCATGAATACGATTAGGTCAAAGTACATGACTCAAAAGTGTGACTTACCTGTGGTGTTGGCGGCTCTGTTGAGCCCGATGGTTGCTCAAGCGGTTGAAATCGACAGAAGCGGATTTTCGATTGCAGCGGGAACCACACTACTGGGCGGAGAAATGGGCGGAATGGTTAAGGATGAATATTCAGGCTCTACCTTCTCAGCAACATTTGCATTTCAATACACCACGGACAGCGGCGTACTTTTTGGGGGCAGTTATTCGCCTTCAGCCATTAATGCCAGCCAAGCACATTTTGCCCTAGCCGGCGATCATATTGCTGTGAGCAACCAGCATTTGGATGCTTCACTGATCACCTTGTACTCGGGTTACCAGTTCGATAGCGGCTGGCGATTGATGGCAGGGGCCGCGCAATCGGATACCGACTATGTCCACGGCGGGTATCAATACAGTAAAAAAGCGGTCGACCCGATGCTGGGTGTGGGCTTTCAAACCCAGAGTGGGGTAAATTTTGATCTGTTCGCCACGCAAGTGCCTTACGCGGAAGTATCTGCCACGACGTTATTGATAATGATGGGGACGCGGATTTAACGCCACATTTTATTGAAAACCGGCGAGAAAAGCAGGTGTGCTCCTGATGATGACGATTCAGGAGCCAATTAGACGCGTGCTATCGGGCATGAAGAATAAGTTTGCTTTGAATGCGCTATCCCTAAGGCGTATGATGGCAGGCCGTTGTTTGTGTTTTGGCGTGATGTATTGCCCGTGTCTGTGTTTGATTTACAACCTTTCTTTTTGAGTATTGCGCCGATGTCTGTGGCGTTGATGCTTTACGCCCTGCACCGTAAAAAAAGGGGGCTGGTCAAACTCTCTCTGGCTGGCATGTTGCTTGCTGTTTTTCTGCTGGGTATTTACCAGTATCTGGATTACAAACATCTTGAAGACTGTATGCGCCAGCATGAAGTCTACAACCCCCTTCAGCAGTCATGCATTAAATTTAATTAGCTGTTGTAACTGCTGTTCAATGGCATCAATACAGACCTGTACGGATAACGGGGTATGTTGCGCAAAGGGGTGCAACGCATAAACGGGATTCAAGGGTAATTGATAACCCGGAAACACTTCTGATAGCAGCGACTGTTTCTGCGTAAAAATGTAATCAGGCACTAATCCAATCCCGACACCTGCATCAATGAGACTCATACAAGTATGAAAGGAGTCTGCGCGACAAATCACCGTGGGTATCACATGTTGCTCGCCGTGCTCAGAATGGCTGAGGACATGATCGATGTGGGGTGGCTGCCACTGATTGGCAATATAGCCCTGCTCTTCCCACGACGCGCTCTGTAAGCGTGCATGCGTACCACAAAGCACATCACGAAATGCGCCAATACGCCGTTGTTTGAGCGCTTCTTCGGTAGAAGGGCCAACGCGAATCGCTAAGTCGATATGGTTTGCCATTAGGTTCAACGGTTGATCGTCACTGATTAACGTTGGGCGTAGGGCGGGGTATTGCTGCATCAAGGTCGCCATCGCTGGCACGACCAGCGTAGCCATCATGGCATCAGAGGCTGTAATGGTGATGTCACCTTGCGGTTGTTGTTGGCTGTCGAGGGCATGTTGCCAGGCTGACTCTGCCAGTTGATTGAGCTTGGTGCATTCCTGATAGAAGGCTTGGCCGGCCGTCGTCAGGGATTGGCGGCGGGTGGTGCGCTTTAATAAGGCCACGCCTAATTCTGTTTCGAGTGCTTTGAGGTGCTGGCTGATCACCGACTTGGAGACATTCAGCTGCTCAGCGGCAGCGGTAAGGGAGCCCGCTTCAACAATGTGGGCAAAAACGGACATTTGGCGTAATCGGTGCATAACTTTATTGCTCGGTCTTGATTGTTCTGTTTAACTTAACAGTCCGTTCTAATATGCCCGTTTTTCTTGCCTAATAAAATACCTACACTCATCACATCTCCTCTTTATTGTTGATTTAAGGAAAACATCATGAGTGTCTCTGTACTTGAAGCGTGTCAGGCGGGTATTGCTGCATGGCAAATGGCGTTTAACCAACAAGATGCGAAAGGCTGTGCGGCGCAGTACGATGAAAATTGCGTGATGCATGCGCGCCCGTTTGGGACGTTTACAGGGCGTGAGGCCATCGAGGGTTTTTGGCAGAACATCATGGATCAGGGGTTTGCAGATGTGGATTACACTGAGGTTACATGGACGCCGGAAGGCGAAGAGGGTTATATTCTGACGGCGGCCTGGACCATGAATAAGGCCTTTGGCGTGGTGCACCGTGAGCATTGGGTGGTACAGCCCGATGGTCAAGCCCGTTTGATCAGCGATGACTTTGAAGTGCAGGGCGAACGCTAAGTTTACTTGCCATGTTAACGGCATAAAAAAGCGCCGCGACAGACTGTGAGTACAGCTTTGTCGCGGCGCTTTTTGTTTTGCGTGTTATCGTCAGTGTGAAGCGGTCATCAGGGGATGACCACAACACTTTTTATTGTCTGACGTGATTGACGCATTACCGGCTGAAAGAGACAGGCGGCTTATTTATCCATGTGCAGTACAGTACGGATAGATTCACCTTTGTGCATTAATTCAAAGGCTTCGTTCACGTCTTGCAGACCCATGGTGTGTGTGATGAACTCTTGTAGACCGAATTCACCCGCCATGTAACGCTCAACGATTTCTGGTAGCTCAGAGCGACCTTTTACACCACCGAATGCAGAACCACGCCATACACGACCGGTTACTAGCTGGAATGGACGGGTTGAGATCTCTTGACCGGCACCGGCAACACCGATGATTACAGACTCACCCCAGCCTTTGTGGCAGCACTCTAGAGCTTGACGCATTACGTTCACGTTACCGATACACTCGAAAGAGTACTCAACGCCGCCGTCAGTCATTTCAACGATCACGTCTTGGATAGGTTTGTCGAATTTCATTGGGTTGATGCAGTCAGTGGCACCCAGTTGTTTCGCCAACTCAAATTTGCTTTCGTTAATATCCACACCGATGATGCGGTTAGCACCTGCCATACGAGCACCGATGATAGCAGACAGACCGATACCACCCAGGCCGAATACAGCTACGTTGTCGCCTTTCTCTACTTTCGCAGTGTTCAGTACCGCACCCATACCAGTGGTTACACCACAACCTAGCAGACACACTTCTTCAAGAGGGGCAGCTTTGTTCACTTTAGCCAGTGAGATTTCTGGCAGTACCGTGTACTCAGAGAACGTTGAACAACCCATGTAGTGGAAAATGGTTTCACCGTTGATTGAGAAGCGGCTTGTGCCATCAGGCATTAGGCCTTTACCTTGTGTTTCACGCACTGCCTGACATAGGTTTGTTTTGCCAGATTTACAGAACTTACACTCACCACATTCTGCGGTGTAAAGTGGGATAACGTGGTCGCCAACTTCTACGCTTGTTACGCCTTCGCCAACCATTTCAACGATACCGCCGCCTTCGTGACCAAGGATTGAAGGGAAGATACCTTCTGGATCGTCACCTGAAAGTGTGAATGCGTCAGTGTGACAAACACCAGTTGCAACGATGCGTACTAGCACTTCACCGGCTTTAGGAAGTTGTACATCCACTTCTTCCATTTTAAGTGGTTCGCCCGCAGCCCATGCAACCATTGCTTTAGATTTGATGTGAGTTTGACCTGGTTTAATTTCAAGTGCCATTGGATGAGTTTCCTTATCAGTTTAATTTGCGACAACAAGTGCGAATCGCATTGTGAATATGGATGCATCACAAGCGTAGTTGAGTCTTTGTTGACTTGCTGTATCGCCGTGTCGTTTTGTTGGTGCCAGTATAGGGCGTGGAGAAAATTTGATAATCCCCCTAATTTGGAAATGATTATTACCATTTCGTAATAATCAGCCCAGCCTCCGAGAACCTCATAAGCCAAGAGGCTGAGGGAAAGAAACAGAAATAGACGAAGAGAGACAAAGAAGAGGGATAGATAAAGAAGGGAGATAATAAAAGACCCGCTCATCAGGCGGGTCTTAACGTGTAAGTCATGCGGCTAAGCAGGTATGTACCTTATGACATGACCACCGGGTAGGCTTCGGTCGGGTGAGGGATCACCTGCACCGGCCAGCCATAGACGTCCTCAATGGTATCAGCGACCAACACTTCTGCCGGTGTGCCATCTGCCACGATATGGCCGTGATTTAAGATCAGAATACGATCGGCATACTGCGCAGCCAGATTCAAATCATGGATCACTGCCACTACAGTTGCCCCTGCCTGCGCTTGGGCTTTGGCCAATTGCAGCGTTTTGTGCTGGTGGCCAATATCTAATGCGGAGGTCGGTTCATCCAGCAGTAAAATCGGTGGGCGGGAGGAGCCCGAAAGTTGAGTCAGAATACGCGCTAAATGGACACGCTGTTTCTCACCGCCCGACAAGCTGGGATAAAGGCGTTGCGCCAGATGGGCGACATCCGTCTTCTGCATATTCTCCTGCGCAATAGCGGCAATCTGTCGCTGTGGGGCACTGAGCGCAAGGCCACCCAGTTCGACCACTTCTGTCACGGTAAATGCAAACGTCAGTGAGCTCGATTGAGGCAGTACACCTAACGAGGCTGCCAGCTCAGCCGGTTTCCAGTCTTGTGCGGCTCTGCCGAAGAAGCGTAGGTTTCCTTGTGTCTCCCATTCCTGCGTGATGATTTTCAGCAAGCTACTTTTCCCGGTGCCATTCGGACCCAGAATAATGGTCAACTGACCGGCATGAAACGCGGTCGACACGTTATCCAGTAAGACTTTATTGCCCAGCTTGAGGGAAACATGATTGATTTCAATAGACATCAGGCTAAGCGACCTCGTTGTTTCAGCAGTAAGCTCAGGAAGAAGGGGGCACCAATGGCGGCAGTGATGATCCCAACCGGGATCTCAAGCGGCGCAACAACGGTGCGGGCGATCATGTCGGCCACCAGTAGGACAAACCCACCTAATACCAGTGAGACTGGCAGCAGTGAGCGGTGATCCGGGCCAATCAGCATGCGACCGATGTGTGGGATCACCAAGCCGATAAAACCAATCATGCCGGACAGGGCGACCGTAATACCGACACCCGCAGCGGTCAGCAAAATCAGGTTGCGCTTCAGGCGCTGTACATCAATGCCAAGGTGCCGTGCTTCCGCTTCACCCAGCAATAGAGCGTTTAATGCTTTCGCCTGACGCTGGTAGCAGACCGCTAAGATGGCCAATGAGACATACGCCAATACGATGGCATCCCAAGACGCGCCCGCCAGCGAGCCCATGGTCCACAGTGACAAGTCACGCAGGGCTTGATCGTCCGCAAAATAGTTAAGTAAGCCGAGCGCAGCGCCTGCCATGGCACCGAGCGCAACCCCCGCTAACAGCATGATCGTGACAGAGGTGCCTTGCTGGCTGGTGCCCAGATAGTAAATGGCAAAGGTCGCCACCGCACCGCCGATAAAAGCGAATACCGGCACGGTACCGAGTGTCAGTAAGACGGTGTTTTCAATCATGCCGCCGAACACCACGATGGCAATCGCTGCCCCGAGGGAAGCACCGGCCGACACGCCAATGATACCGGGATCAGCCAGTGGGTTACGGAATAACCCCTGCATGACCGTGCCACAAATTGCCAGAATGCCACCAATCGCAATGGCCAGCAGGGTACGCGGCAAGCGTACTTGCTGAATAATCACCGTCGCATAATTGGGTAATTCAACGTGAGACAACACATCCAGCGGCATCAAGGCTTTCATGCTTGCCATAAAGCCAATGTCCATCGGGCCTAAAGCAATGGAGCTGACCACCGCGACGTAAAGCAACATCGCCATCATTACCAGTAATAAGCGTACGGGTACGCGGCGGGTCATAATATCGTTCATCATGTTCGGTGTGTTCTACTTCGTATTGGCAACAGCCTGTGTATCAGTAAAGGCAGCATTGAGTGAGGTCGCTAAATCCAAGCTTGCCAGACCAAATCCGCCCAAAATAGCCGCACCTTGAATCGGTACGATGTTGCCGTTCTGCACGGCAGGCGTCGCGGCCAACAGTGGTTGTTGTGCCAGCACACCTTCGATGCCGTTTAGTTGATCCAACGTACGCTGAGAAATCAAAATGTAATCCGGCTGCATTTCTACAATGGCTTCTGAAGACAGCGGTTTATAGCTGGTGGTTGTGGCAGCGGCAGGGTTCACGCCGCCGGCTAGCTCAATCACGGTATTGACTGTCGTTTCATCACCGGCGACGGTCAGCGGACGGCCATCAGAAATCATCATGAACATGACCTTGGGTTTGTGCGCAGGGGCGGCTTCTTTGAGTTTTGTTACTTTCTGTGCGATGTCGGTTTTGATGGCTTCCCCTTTGGCCTCGGTATCAGTGAGATCCGCCAGCGTATCAACGCGCTGGTTAAAGTCGGTCAGGGTATTGCCGGTAGGCAGTGTCGTGATGGTGACGCCGCCAGATTGCAGTAATTTCAGCGTGGTATCCGGCCCCATGTCCGGCGAGCCAATCAAATGTGTGGGATTCAGGGCGAGCAAGCCTTCTGGTGTCAGCTGTCGGTGGTAGCCCACCACGGGAATATCACGACCGGCTAATGCATGACGACTGGTGAGATCCACCGCGACAACGTCTTTGTCTGCCCCTAAAGCGAACAGCAGTTCCGTGACGGTAGAGCCTGCACTGATAATGCGTGGTGTTTCTGCCATGGATAGCGGGCTGCATAATGTGGCCACCAGCAGGGCGGCAGTGGTGAACGTGTTTTTGACGACGTTTTTATACGCTTTGTGTTTATAGGTTTTGTTTGAGTGACGGTGTGACATGATTATTCTTCTTCCATAACAATATTGGTGGCATTGATGTTGTTACTTTGCAAAAAGGCCAACACCTTCAGCATGTTCTCAACACTGGCTTGTTTGTCTGCCGCAATGACAACGGGTTTATTCGGGTGGCTTTGACGGTTTTCCATGAAGGCCGCCGTAAAGCTTGCCCAATCAGGGTAAGGCGTTCCTTGCAGTGCCCATGACGCTTCACCGGCGAGAACGGTAATCGCGAGCATGTCCTCATCGGCAGGGCTGAGTACCTTGCTTTCTTCTGTCTGTGGTATCGCCACTTCCATCGTTTGGATTTGAATGTTGGCGGTGAGCAACAAAAACACCATCACGATAAAAATGATATCGAGCAGGGGCGTTAAATCGGGAACGAAGGAGGATTCATCGTTCGCTGGACGAGACTGAATCATGCGACGTTTTCCGTTGGGTTAAAGCGCGGCGCATCATTGGCGCTGTGCGTTTGGCAGTGTTTCGTTGCTTCAGTTGTGTGCTGGCTGGCACATGGCGTGGTACAGGTTTGCACCGGACAAATGCCGTTATCATTGAAAGACACACCCGCCAAATGCAGATTGAAGTGATTCAGAATGTACTCAATCTTTGCCAGTGTTTTATCCGCCCACAGAGAAAAGAGTTGTGAAGAGGCAATCGCTGGCAGGGCAATGAGCAAGCCCGCCGCTGTAGTCGCCATGGCCAGACCCAACCCATCGGCCAATTCCGCCGGAGAAATCGCCCCTTGGGTGGAAGACAGGCCTTTAAACATTTCAATCAGGCCTAGCACGGTACCCAACAGGCCGATCAACGGGCTGAGTACGCCAATAATATTGAGTAGCTTTAAGCCAGAAGTGAATTGGCGGCGCTTTTTCTGCAGCCAGATGCTGACTGCTTCTTCGCGCAGGGATTTGGTGAATTCACGGTGACCGATCAACATGCATAACCCTTGTGAGAGGGTATTTTTGTCATGCTGGTGGGCCGCAACGTACTGTTCTAATTGACTGTCATCTTTGAGAGAGAGTTGATCCAATTCACGTTGCAAGTTTCTACTGTTCGTCTTGCTGTTAAGGGCTACAAAGATAAGGCGTTCAATGATCAGCATCATCATCAGTACAGAAAGCAGTGTCAGTGGCCAGGTCATCAGGCCAAGCTGAGCGTGGATAGAGGAGAAAAATTCTAGGTTTAACATGATCAGTCCAAATTAAAACGAACAGGGATTTTCACGCGATGCGCCAAACGGGTACCGTTTTCCTGATAACCGTTAAAACGCCATTTCTTCACGGCCTTCATGGCCGCCTCATCAAGCACGGCATGGCCGGAGCTTTTTGCGATTTCAAGTCGGGTTTGCTCGCCTTTTTCATCAAGCCAGACTTCCAGCAACACATTGCCTTCCAGTCCTTTTCGCCTTGCTATGCGCGGGTAAGTCGGTTGTGTCGGTCGCACCTTAAACGTGGGGCGATCAATCAGTTTTGGTGCACTGTCCTTTGCCTGATTCATGTCCGCATTGGCCATAGGGTGTGGTGTCACCGGATTCGGGTTTTCACTGACAGGACGCTGAGGGCGCGGCTTCTTGATTGGTTCAACTACCTTTTTTTCCGTTTTTTTAACGGCTTGAGTGACCGGTGGCTTTACCGTTTTCGGCTTTGGCTCCGGTCTTGGCTCTGGTTTAGGTGTCGGCTTAGGCTTCGGTACGGCTTTTACCACCTTCTTGGGTGCCGGTTGTTTGACGTCGGGTTTAACCGGTTTCGGTGCAGGTGGCTGAGGCGTCGGCTGAACGACTTTTGGCTCAGGTTCAGGCTTCAGCTCAGGGGCAGGTGGTTCAGCCTGCGTTGCTCTGGCAACCAACTGAATAGCCACGCGTTGCCCGGTTTGCGTGTCCTCAACGGCAAAGATTTCTTGAACAGGTTGTTGGGCTGAAATCGCCAAACTGTGTAGTGCAATAGAAACGACACCACAAACTACGTACCGCCGAGTGTTCACACTCTCTCCTGCGTTGTGAAGTAATCAAAAGTGTGAGCATTATGCATGGGAATAGTAATGAGATCAATTATCAGTTGCATTCTCTTTTGTGATCGATATTATAGCAACGAATTGAAAACAGGCAGGAAAAAAACAAGGCCTGTTTATCTGTAGTAGAGATCGTAGAGGTTGTTCAGGCGATGAAGTTTGATTTACATGATGTAGAGCTGGTGGGACGAGATACGCCTGATCCGCTTCGTTTCGCATTCCAGCGCAAGAAAAGTGCCCATGCTGGCGGGATGACACGTCCCATTACTGGCGACGCCATTCAATCTTCGTTGCAAAAAGCCCATGCGCTAGTGCCCAGCGATACACATGCCCCACGCTGTTTGTATATCCATATCCCTTTTTGTCGTGTGCGTTGTACGTACTGCAACTTCTTCCAATACGCCTCCAGTAAATCACTGATTGATACCTATATGGAGGCACTGCGCGAAGAAATTCGCTGGAAAGCCGCTGAGGCCTGGACACAAGCGGCACCATTTCAAGCAGTCTACATTGGTGGCGGTACACCTACCGATCTCTCTGCAGGCCATATCCACGATTTAGTGTCAGATGTGCGCCGCCATTTCCCGTTGACGCCGGATTGTGAAACCACCCTTGAAGGGCGTGTTAACCGTTTTGGACTGGATAAGTTTGAAGCCGCGTTAGAAGCTGGCGTTAACCGTTTCTCGTTTGGTGTGCAAAGCTTTAATACTGATGTGCGTAAAAGTGCGAAACGCTTTGATGATCGTGACACCGTGCTGGAAACCATCAACCGTTTGGCGTCATACAACGCTGCGCCGATTGTACTGGATTTACTGTACGGCTTACCGCATCAAACATTAGAGATTTGGCAACAAGACTTGCATGACTATCTGGATTCCGGTGCTCACGGTGTCGACTTGTATCAATTGATTGAAATGCAGGGCTTGCCGATGGCGCGCATGGTTGAGCAAGGTAAGTTACCGCATCCTGCTGACACCCAGATGAAAGCAAGCATGTTTGAGATGGGCGTGGCCTTTATGGCGAAGCACCATCAGCGTCGTTTGAGTGTGAATCACTGGGCTTCTGATAACCGCGAACGCAGTATCTATAATTCATTAGCCAAGACCACGGCAGAGATCATGCCATTGGGGGCGGGTGCAGGCGGCAATATCAATGGCTGTCAGATGATGCAAAACCGCGATATGGACAGTTACATCGCGGCGATTAAGGCCAAGCAGCACCCCGTGACTATGCTGATGATGGCACCGGCAGATAAAGCGGTGTCTGCCATGATTAAGTCTGGGTTTGATGCCGGTGTGTTGTCGCAGCGTCAATTGGATCGCGTAGCAGGGGCAGGAATGTTCCAAGCATTAACGCCGTTATTCGCGGTATGGCAGAAAAACGGATTAGTGACCTTAGAGCAAGACGGCCAACACGGTTACCTGTCGCTGACACTCGCCGGGCAATTCTGGGCCGTGACGCTGGCACAAAACCTGATTGAAGTATTACAGAACAACAACACGACGATGGCCGCATAAGTTGAGTTTTCGTTGTGATGAATAATGAAGAAAGTAAGGCCGTTTAGGAGAAGCAAGAGCATGCAACCCACCATTACTGTTACCGAAGAAACGAAGGCACGTGTTGCCGCGTACCTGGCGGAAGATGAACATACCCCCGTGTCAAACATGGCCGACGCACTGAATTTAACGGAAGGGGAAATTACCCTGGCATTGCCAGAGACCATGGTCACTCATGCCGAAGGCACATTGGCACAAACGATTTTGGAAGCCATGCCAACATGGGGCAAGGTAACGACGATTGTCCATTCGGGTGGTTCGGTGTTTGAGTTCAAAGCGGATTTCCCGAAAGGTAAAGTGGCACACGGTTACTACAACTTGATGGGACGTGACGGCCAATTAAATGGTCACCTGCGTGTAGATTTGGTCTCGGACATTGCGTTTGTCAGCAAACCATTCCGTGGAACAGAAAGCCATTATATTGGCTTCTATGATCAGACGGGTCATTGTGTCTTTAAAATTTATTTGGGTCGTGACAAAAAACGCCAATTATTCCCAGAACAAATTGCACTGTTTAATGACATGAAAAAGGAACTGGCACAATGATGGATAAAGCAGAACGCCTACAAAACCGATTAGGGCCAGAAATTCAAGAGTTTCGTGATGCACGAAAAACATTGCAATTAGGAACAGTCGATAAAGACGGGAAACCTCACACCAGTTATGCCCCTTTCGCTTTCTCTGAGCAGGGATATTATATTTTGGTGAGTGACTTGGCTCAGCACGGTCGTAATTTAAAAGCGTGTAAAGCGGTTTCTATTATGATGATTGAAGATGAAAGCGAAGCGCGCACTATTTTCGCTCGTCGTCGCCTGTCTTTTGATACGCAAGCGGAACTGGTTGACCGTGATTCGGAACATTGGAAAACCGCCATCGATGTGATGGAAACCCGCCTTGGAGAGATGATTGGTAACCTGAGCCAATTGGGTGATTTTCACCTGTATCGCTTAAACCCGGTCATTGGCCGTTATGTAAAAGGTTTTGGCCAAGCTTTTGATGTAACCGGTGAAGATCTGCTTTCTGTCGTGCACTTAGATGAAGGGCACGTACAAAATATGAAAGCGCATCAAAACGGATAATCAGACAACATTGATTCATTTATGACAGCATAAACGATGTGCACTCGCCATAATGGTTGGCGAGTGCATTGTGCTGCGCGACATAGCTTACAAATAATATGAATAATAAAGTGTCATTGGTGAAGATATATTAAGGTGAAACGTTACTCTTATATTTTGAGTGTTGGTGCCATCATCAAGCAATATATCGGTAATGCCCTGTGTGACATGTTTTACCAAAAGCTATTTTTACGTATTGCTTATTCTTTCTGTCATGGTAAGCGTGCAGAGGAGAAAACGAGATGAGTAAGAACGACTTTTAGTAAAAACCATTTACCCCGCTTTATATTAATAACAGGAAAGTGAGCGCTGTTTCCAGCGTAATGGCATCGCTATGCCTAAACACAAGAGTGAATATATGATGACAATCAAAAAAAATAAACTGGCGTTGTTGGTGGGTCTACTCTGCTCTGGCAGTGCAGTGGCTCAGGATGTTTATACCTTTGATGAAGTTGTTGTCTCGGCAACCCGAAGCGAACAGAGTGTGCGTGACGTTGCCGCTTCCGTGGATGTGGTCACCAGCGACGACATTGACAATGATCTGGCCCAGAACTTGAAACAAGCGGTGGAGGCAGAGCCAGGTGTGTCTATGTCAGGCAATGGCCGCTTTGGTTTGAGTGGTTTTAATATCCGTGGTCGTGACGAGAACTACGTAAAAACCATTGTGGATGGCGTAGAAATGCCGGGTACTTACAACCCAGGTGCAGACGTGATGCGCAAATACAACAACACGTTTGAAACCGACACCTTGCAGCGTATTGAAATCAACAAAGGCCCGATCTCCAGCCTGTACGGCAGTGACGCACTGGCCGGTGCGGTGATCATGCGTACCAAGAATCCGTCGGATCTGTTGGCGAAAGAAGGGGATGATACCCACGCGAGCATCAAGACCGGTTATTACAGTGTGGACGATAGTTTCAAGAGCACAGCAACGGTGGCGAACCGTACGGGTGATCTGGAAACCTTGTTGATGTACACCTACCGTCAAGGCCATGAGACCAAGACTTACGGTGGCCCGGATATTACCGGTGAAGATCGTGGTGCGGCAGATCCGTTAGATTTTGATTCCAATAACATTCTTGCGAAAGCTTTTTATCAAATCAACGATGCGCACCGTGTTGGCATTTCTATTGAATCCTTTAACCGTGATCAAGATGTGACGCGTTTGTCGGATGAAGGCGACACCATCAACATGGGGCCAACGGTGTATGAGTATTCCGATACCCGAGCGGAAGATGCAGACAAACGCCAACGTTACAGTTTTGAGCACGAGTGGCAGGCCAATAACGCGGCTTTCGATAAACTGGATTGGCGTGTCGCTTACCTGAAAACCGAATCAAATCACGATAATCTGGATAATCTGACCATCAAGAAAAATGGCTCGGTTTTCAGTTCGCAAAACCGTAACCGTCAGCGTAATGGTCAGGATGAATCCTGGCAGGCTGATGTTCAGTTCAACAAAGCCTTTGAGCTGGAAAACAGTTACCACGAAGTGGTGTATGGCGTGAACTACGTCACCAATGAGTTCACACTGGATTACCGCAATATTGACCGTGATACGGGGGTAGCGACGGATGCGTCTCCAGAAGTGCCAAACGCGGAATCGGAAAAGTGGGGCATCTTCGTTCAGGATCAGATGTTCCTGATGGATGAAGCACTGGTCTTGAACGCCGGTCTGCGTTACGACGCGTTCCGCTCGAAACCAAAAGGCGACAGTGACTATGAAGAAGGCAAGAATGATGCACTCACAGGTCGTTTGGGGGCGGTGTACCATTGGAACGAGACCTACAGTACGTTTGCGCAGGTGAGCCAAGGCTTTAAAGCGCCGACATTGCAAGACTTGTACTACTTCTACGATCAGGGGGTGACATTTATTCCTAACCCGGATCTGGAAGCGGAAGAAAGCACCTCGTATGAAGCGGGTCTGCGTATCAATAACGCATATGGTCGTGTGGCGATGTCGGTGTTCTACAACGACTACAAAAACTTCATTGAAGATCGCATGATTGAAGGTGAAGATCCTAGCGATCCATCCAGCAAAGAAGTGTGGACAACACAGAACATTAACCGCGCTGAAATTTACGGGGCGGAAGTGTCTGCACAGGTGGATCTGGCGACGCTCGCGGGCGCACCGGTGGGTATGTACTCTGACATGAGCCTGGCGTACGCCAAAGGGAAAGACAAAGATACCGGTGATGCTATTGATACCGTTGCACCGCTGACGGCGTACGTGGCGGTGGGTTATGCCAACGTGGATGACAGTTACGGCGGTAAAGTGTCAATGAAAGCGGTGGCAGGCAAATCCGGCGATGACTGGAGCAACGCTAACGGCATTGATAATGTAAAAGCGCCGGGTTATGCCGTGACAGATGTGACAGCTTACTACCGTCCAATGAAGGATTTGACCGTGCGTGCTGGCCTGTTCAATGCCTTTGATGTGAAGTACTGGGATTACAATGATGTTGCTGGTTTTGACAAAGACAAGAGCGGTTTAGATCGCCGTACACAACCAGGCCGTAACTGGGGTCTGGAAGCAGAATACGCGTTCTAAATACAGAGATGATTCAGTAAAGAGAAAACACCTCGGTTTACCGGGGTGTTTTTGTATCTTGTCGTAAACTTGATGATACATACTCAAGTGATATAGAAATGTGCGCAAGAGATTCAGATATATTGAATTCATGCCTTATATATGCATTTTTGGAGGGATTTTATAGCGGCTTGTCCATATAATTTAGCTGTTTTGTATGCAGTGACTGCGTGCTTTTCTGTTGAATTAATAGAAAAAACTATTAAAAACAGAAGGATAATCTCGTCATTGTTCATAGAGTGATGGCCCATGAAATATGATCAACTGATATCTGAACAACATATCACCCTGAAAGAATTCTATATCGATGAGAGTTTACTGGTTCGTGTGCAAAACGGCCGGGGGGTAGTCTCGATCAATGGGGACGAGATTGAGATTGGCGAAGATGTGTTGTTCATAGTGCCAAACTACAGCTATGTCTCTTGCAATATCTCAGCGACGTCTCAGCCTTTGCTTATTCAAAAAGTCATGGTTGATGAAGAAGTGCTGTCCGAACTGCTGCGCAGTATCCAATATATTGCTAAAAACAGCGCGCAAAACCAGCGTGAGCGTATCTATGCGCTGAATACGCCTGAAAGCGTGCGTCAGCAATTTCAATTGATTCAGCAGGTGCTACCACACTTACCGCAGCAGTCGCTGGAATCGGTGTTTCTGAATCAAAGCCTGTATTTCATTTTGAAAGCCATCGCAGAGCAGGGGATCGATCTGTATAACACCTTGCGTTATAACTACGATGAGCCGAAAGAGCGCACTATTGCCCGCATTATCATGCAGGAGCCACAGAACAAGTGGACCATGTCTGAAGTGGCTAACCGCTTGTTTACGACCCCGTCGACATTGCGTCGCCACTTGTCAAAAGAAGGGATCTCATTCAGCCAGTTGGTCTTGGACGTCAGGATGGGGGTCGCATTGAATTACCTGACGTTTTCAAACTATTCGGTGCTGCAAGTGAGCCACCGTTCGGGCTTTGGCAGTTCAGCGTATTTTTGTGATGTGTTTAAACGTAAATATGGCATCACACCCATGCAGTTCCGTACCAAATCACGTTCAGAAAACAGCTTATTGATTGGTCAGGATAGCGAACAAGCCCCAGAAGCGTTTACCGTCAGCGAATCTTAAGCGGTAGCATGCGCAATCTCGCCTTTGCCTTCGTTTTGCGAGGGTGTAGCGACACAGTCAGTACCTTTAAGTGATACCCGTAATAGATACCTGTCTTAGCGTTTTTGGCGTAAAGGCAGGTTCATTGCCTTCTTTCCTCTATCATCCATCAGGCAACAAAAATGCTGCCTCGTTCTCAAATTTCATCCGTATTTTCTTTTTTGGATCAGAGAGTGATCTGCCTCTTATTCAGCCCTTTGTCAGCAATGTTAAAGTGGTGTTGCATTTAAGCGTTGGTGTTCCTGTTTTCTGTTCAAGATTTGCGTTAAAGGTGTTGCCATGTCGGTAACGCGTCGGGTGTGCAATGGGAGGTTCGTATGTTGTTATCGTGCTTTCTTCATAAACTCAAAGTCTGTCTGCTGTTTAGCTTCTATGCCGTCATGGGTGTGGGACTCTGGCTGTTGCTGATGGCGCAGATTTTTAAACTCGGATAAGTGTTCTCACGCCCATCTCTGTGTGAGTAGTGAACGTGCGGTGCTTTACTGACGTATGAAGAGTCAATCAAAAACTCTGCATGCGCGGGAGGCATCTGCCATGAATAAAACACACCTACCACAAAAAGTGTGTGTCGTCTGTTTGCGCCCTTTTACATGGCGTAAGAAGTGGGCGGCTTGTTGGGAGCAGGTAAAATATTGCTCTGCACACTGTCGTCGGCAACGGACTGCTAAACGTTGTGATTTCTCTGTGCTTCCTTGAGCCGCCTATTGATCTTCTGGATCGACACAATGCGATCTTTGGCTTTTGTATACGGGTCGCAGTATGTGATAGGGAATGAGGGGCGTGCGCGATTTGCCAATCACAGGGTATACTCTGCACATCCATTTAAGTGTTGAGGTACCATGTTAACCATTTCTAATTCCGTACAACTGGCTGATTGGGAAATTGAACTGACGGCGATCCGCGCACAAGGTGCCGGTGGTCAGAATGTGAATAAAGTGTCCAGTGCCATCCATCTGCGTTTTGATATCCATCGTTCAACGTTGCCGCCATTTTACAAAGAGCGCTTACTGGCGTTATCTGACAGTCGTATCACCAAAGAAGGCGTGATCATCATTAAAGCGCAGCAATTTCGTACCCAAGAGCAGAACCGTGAAGATGCGCTGCAGCGTTTGGCGGAGTTCATTCGTGGGGCGGTAGTGCAACAACGTGCCCGTCATGCCACCAAGCCGACTCGCGCCTCACAGCGTCGTCGCATGGATAAAAAATCGCAGCGAGGTCAAACAAAAGCCTTGCGTGGTAAGGTCAACTTTTGAAGCCGGTAGCATTATCGTGACCTTCTCTGACTATCGCTAGATTTATCCTCTTCCTGCCTCTACATTACTCTTCATCTGCAGGTACTTACGCCTGTATTGTCTGATTGTAGGGAGCGAATCAATGGCAAAAAAAACACAGCAACTGTTGCAACTGTTTTATCGTGAGTCGGCGCGTGTTCGGTTATTAGCGTTAGACGCCTTACCGCAACCCGAAGCGGAAGAGCAGCAGGCGCTGAATCAGTGGTTAGCCACCAAGCGCAATTTTCAGCGTAATGAAGTGGCGTCACAGCGCTGGATCAAAACCTGTAGTGCTGGTTACATCACTGAGTTGATTTTGCACCCCAATGGCACATTGGAAGAATTTACCCTGTTCAAGCGAGAGAAAACCCACGGTGAATGGCAGCTGGTGGACGGTTTGATTGAGCTATATATCGAAAAAGGGGACAACACCTATCGTTGTGCCGTTGTCGCCAATCAAGGCAGCAGTATTCATTCCGCGATTGAATACAAAAACGGTGAGCTGCATGCTTACCTGAAATTGGCACAGATGCGTCCGGCATAGCCACGGACTGTGTTATTTATATCGTCAACTTTGCTGTTTTTGCTGGAAAAACACGCATGAAACTGGTATTCGTTGGGTAAAACTTTCTCATCATCATACAGAGTGAGCCCAAATTGTGACTACAAGGACGAAGCGCATCAATAACGTCGCCATTGTTGGCGGTACCCACGGCAATGAATTCAGCGGTATTTACCTGCTACGCAAATGGCAGCAGCAGGCGAGCGATATCACCCGTGGCAGTTTTTCCACCCAGACGGTATTTGCCAACCCTCAGGCGTTTGAAGCGAACAAACGCTACCTCGATTGTGATATGAATCGCCAGTTTGGTCTTGACGATCTGGCGAATCCTGATCTGGCGAATTATGAGCAAAGCCGCGCCAAAGCCATCAACGCGCAGTTGGGGCCAAAAGGCGATGCTAAAACAGATTTCATTATCGACCTGCATAACACCACCAGCAACATGGGGGCTTCTCTGATCTTGTTGCGTCAGGATACCTTTAACCGCCAATTAGGGGCGTATGTGAAAGCCAATATGGCGGACGCTATTGTGGTATTGGAAGATCAGGTTTCTATGACTGAACACCATTTCTTGTGCTCTATCGCCGATCAGGGCGTGATCGTGGAAGTGGGGCCGCAGCCGCAATCTGTGATCCGTCAGGATGTACTGGATTGGATGGATGAAATGACCAAGCACATCTTGGATTTCATTGATTTATTCAATCGCAATGAGGTGCCAGCACTGCCTGCTACATTTGAAGCCTTTAAATACCATGAAACGCTGAAGTTGCCAGAGAGCGAGCAAGGTGAGCGTATCGGCATGGTACACCGCAACGTACAAGATGCGGATTTCAAGGTACTGCGTCACGGTGATCCACTCTTTACTTTGTTTGATGGCACCGTGATTTACTGGGACGGTGATTACGAAGCCTATCCGCATTTTATTAATGAAGCGGCGTACTACGACAATAATCTCGCCATGTCGTTAGCGAAAAAAGTGACGGTGACGGTGTAAGCACATTCGACAGTAACTCGGCAATAATTTGCTTAATTTGAGCACGATAAGGCGCGGTATGTATATCGCGCTTTTTTTTTACGCCTGCATTTTGGAGGAATGTTGAGTCGGCGTCTTTGTCATGATCTACACTTTCAGCATTTGAAAGAGCAGGCGTGTCACGCATGTGTGCAAGTTGCGTAATGCATAGAGAAATGCTTAACGATGAGTGAATGATCCTGAGAATGGGGGGAATGATGCGAATAACGACAATCATGGTGGGATTGGGATTACTGATGAGTGCAGCGTGTTTTGCACAGTCTGAAGATGCCGTTGAAGCACAGCAACTGTTGCTTGCGAGTGATGGATTAGTACGTGTGAAAAGTGCCCTGAGTGTGAAGGACACCGCCAATAAGCTGGAAGCAATTCTGAAACAAAAAGGCATGAATGTTTTTGCGCGTATTGATCATGGCGGAGCCGCAAATCAGATCGATGTTCCATTACGTCCCACAGAATTAGTGATTTTCGGTAACCCGAAAGTAGGTTCGCCATTAATGGCTTGTAAGCAGCAAGTTGGCATCGATTTACCACAAAAAATGTTGATCAGTGAGTCAGCAAATGGTGATGTTTGGTTGACGTATAACGATCCTGTTTATTTGTTCTCTCGCCATAATATTTCAGGCTGTGACACATTGCTGGGGAAAATCACGCAAGCATTGAAGAACATTGCAACGGCTGCCACACACAAGTAAGTCCCTTTTTCAGCGTGTAGTTAGTCTTGCACCCTCAGCAATCGCGACTTGATAAAGCTGATGATGACCTGAGCAATATCAAGATGATGCGTATGTGCCAAAAGAGAATTCAGCGCGTTATTGGCAGTTTTCTCTGGGTACAGTGCACGGCGTAACGTGATGAGATCTTGACTGTAGTGTGTGGTAAATTCCGGGTGGCCTTGAATCCCTAAACAGTAGTCACCCACGAGCATCATGGCGTTAGGACAAAAAGGACTACCGGCTAAAATGGTGGCATGAGGGGGCAATGTTAGCACTTGATCTTGATGGCTAACCACCAGAGCATATTTATCCAGCGCTTCAGGGAGCCAACTGTGTTGAAGCGCTTCATGGGCATTGAACGTGGCTTGATGTACGCCGATGCCCCATCCTTTGTCTGAGCGAGTGACATCCCCACCAAGTGCCCACGCCAGCATTTGATGCCCGAAGCAAATGCCCACCAATGGAATATGCTGTTGAGAGAGACGCTGCACAAACGCGGTCAGGGTAACAATCCAGCGGGTATTGTCATAAACACTGAAACGGCTGCCGCCAATCAGGTATCCATCACATTCATCGAGCGATTCCGGGTATTGCCCATCAATGACCCGATAAAAGCGCAGCTGCACACGGGTATCGACTTGTTCAAACAGCTGGGTAAACATCTCAGGGTAGTTACCATGGTCGGTTTGTAACGGTTCTCGCACATCATCACACAGTAAAATCCCCAGAATCATCGGCCTGTCTCTTTTGATTACCTCATCGCAATCTATCTTAGCGTATTGCAACCTGAGACAGTTGAGCATTCTTGCTACAGGCATGGGCTTTACCGGTATCGATTAATTGTCCGGTGGCCTAAATATCCAGCGTTCCTCGCATGGCATGTTCAAGGATGGTGCTGTATTGCGATGGTGACAGATGAATAGGGTTACCTTGTGCGGCCGGATCGTGATGCGCCTTTTCACCTAATGCTTGAGTATCCAGATCGTTCAGGCCGAGATCGGCCAATGTGTGGGGAATCGCTAGCTGTTGTCGTAATGCCAATATCCAATCTAAGACGGCGCGAAAATCCTGTTCGGGTAAGTCGAGATAGCGCGCCAAGCGTGCCATTTTCTCATGTAAATAACGGTGGTTAGCACACAGCACGTAGGGCATCAGTACTGCATTCAGCAGGCCATGGTGCTGATGGTAGGTCGCGCCGAGTGTGTGGGACAAGGCATGCATGGCACCCAAGCCTTTTTGAAAAGCTGTGGCGCCCATGCTGGCAGCGATGAGCATTTGGGTGCGCGCTTGTACGTCCTGACCATCTTGATAAACCACGGGCAGAAATTGTTGAATGAGCCGAATACCTTCCAATCCAACCGCTTCGGCCATTGGGTGATAATTGGCGCTGCAATAGGCCTCAAGATTGTGGGACAGAGCATCCAACCCAGTGGCAGCCGTGAGGTGGGTGGGCAGTGATAGAGTGAGCATAGGATCGAGCAAGACCCAGCGTGGCACCATGTCAGGATGAAACAGAATCCGTTTACGTTGGCTACCGCTGTCTGTTATCACCGAGGATCGTCCCACTTCCGAGCCTGTACCTGCGGTGGTAGGGATGGCAATGGTGGGCAACAAGGGTGCAAGTGGATAAGACGGTGGTGTAACGGTGCCATCTTCAAATGCCCACAGGTCGTTGGGAAGATCACAAGGCTGTGGCGTTAATAAGGCGATAGCCTTGGCGATGTCGATAGCTGAACCGCCGCCGATGCCAATTACGCCGTCATGTTGTGCGCTGCGACAGGCTTGAATCGCCTCGGTAATATGCGCCTCTGTTGGCTCGCCGTTGAATTGGCTGAAGACGCTGTTTTCTGCTGGCTTAAACGGTGCAAGCAGCCCTTGAATGAGTGGCGTTGTGAGCAGCTGTGGATCCACCACAAAAAAGGGATTTTGAATATTGGCCTGCTCGCAGTAATGGGGCAGGTGTTGGCTGATATGTTCACCGACGGCGATTTCAGTGGGAAAGTGCCAATGCAACGTACTCATGGTGTGGCCTATGGGTGCTTGATGTGAAAAGATTTCGGACGGGTTAACGTTTCAAACCCCATGTGTGAGAGCGCGTAGCCTTTGCCGGATCGTTTCGTGCCCACCCATGCCAGTCCCGGGTCCAGATAATCACAACGATTGACGAAGAAAGTGCCAGTCTCTAAGGCATTACCGATTTTCATGGCGCGGGCAATATCTCGGGTGAAAACGCTGGCCGTGAGGCCGTAGGGACTGTCGTTCATCAGGGCGATGGCTTCATCACAATAATCCACTTTATGAATCGGGATCACCGGGCCGAAGGTTTCTTCCTGCATGATGCGCATTTTGTGCGTGACGTGTGTTAACACTTGCGGGGCGAGATATGGCGTGCCTTCGCGGCTAAGCGGAAAGTTGGATTCGACAATGTGGCCCACCGCGCCCATGGCGATGGCTTCTCGTAATTGTTGACGCACATTATCTGCTGCTTGGGTACTGACTAACGGGCCTAATGTGGTGTATTCATCCAGCGGGTTATTCAGGCGATAGCGGTTGACCATGGCGGTGACTTTGTCCACAAACACATCATGAATGTCGGCATCCACATACACTCGCTCAATGCCGCAGCACGACTGGCCTGCGTTATACAGCGCCCCATCCACCACGGTTTTGACGGCATGGTCGAGATCGGCATCAGCACAGACATAGGCCGGATCTTTGCCGCCTAATTCTAACCCTAATGTATGAAAGTGACCGGCCGCCGCCTTTTCTATCTCGACACCGCCTCTTTCCGAACCGGTAAACACCACATGTTGAAGACGTTCACTGGCCACCATGATGGCAGTATTTTTGTGATTCAGGTGAATATGTTGGAAGACGCCGTTGGGTAAGCCCGCATCGTTAAAGGCTTGCTGTAATCGCAGTGCTACCAGCGGTGTTTGGGAAGAAGATTTGAAGATCACGCTGTTGCCCGCCAGCAGCGCCGGAATAATGGAGTTAATGGCGGTGAGGTACGGGTAATTCCAAGGGGCAATGACGAAAATGGTGCCTAACGGTTCGCGGGTGATGAAGCGGGTAAAGCCGGGCTTATCCGGTAAATGGTAAGAGGCAAGTGCTTGCTCACTCATTTCAATCATGGCCAGCGCACGCTCTTCCACGCCGCGCATTTCACTGGCGGCATGGCGAATAGGACGTCCCATCATCCAGGCAATTTCTTTGGCAATGGCCGGTGTATGGCTGAGTAAGGCCTCAATGGCATGCTGACAATATTGTTTTCGCTCGGCGAGAGGGACGCGTCGCCATTGGCGTTGAGCCTGATTAGCTGTATCCAGCGTACGATCCATGTCTTGAAAGTTAGCTAATGTGACAGACGCGACGACGCGCCCATCAACGGGAGAGACCGTGTTCTGAATGGTCTGGCTGTCACTGCTGTGACTCGTATGATGGCTAGCCTGTTGATTGTTGTGTTGGCTAGCGCGATCAGTCTCGGAACGACGCATACGCACTCCTCCCTAAATGATTTCAAAGTAGCGGTTGAGCTCCCAATCAGACACATGCTTGCGGCATTCTTGTTCTTCCCATTCGCGGGAGGCCGCAAAGTGCTCGACAAAATCATCCCCAAATAATTGCTTGGCAGCGTCTGAGTGTTTGAATCGTTGGGTGGCATCCCACAGCGAACGGGGTAATGCTAATTCACTGGCATGGCTCTGTGAGTAGGCATTGCCTTCGATGGGGGCATGTGGCTCCCAACCGTGCTCGATGCCCAATAAGCCGGAGCCCAACGCGACCGCCAAGGCCAAATACGGGTTCGCATCCGCCGCACCAATGCGGTATTCAATGCGTTGGCTGCTCGGACTGCCGGTGATCACGCGCAGGGCGGTGGTGCGATTTTCAATACCCCAAGTGGCATCTGTTGGCGCCCAAAATCCGGGGATCATACGGCGGTAGCTGTTAATGGACGGGGCTACCATGGGCAATAACTCAGGCATGAGTCGCTGTTGGCCGGCAAGGAAATGGCGCTGAAGTTCACTCATGTGATGCGGGGTGTTTTCCTCAAAGAAGGCACTGCTGCCGTCATCATTCTGCAGAGACAAATGGATATGACCACTTTGGCCGGGGTAGTCATTGCTCCATTTGGCCATGAAGGTCGCCATCATGTTTTCTTTTTGTGCCAGCACTTTCATGTAGGTTTTGAATAATGCGGCTTTATCGGCAGCATGGAGAGCATGATCAACATTCAAAGCGGCTTCTATGACGCCTGGCCCAGTTTCTGAGTGGATCCCTTCCAGCGGAAAGTCCATGGTTTCGGTCATGGCAAGAATGCGCTGATACAAATCGGAATAGGTGGAATTGCGGATCATGGAATAGCCGAACCAATCCGGCGTCACCGTTTCCAGATTGCGGAATCCTTTGGCACGAATAGAGTGGGGCGTTTCATTGAACAGAAAGAATTCATACTCAAAAGCAGCGTGTGGGATCAACCCCATGCGGTGTGCTTTGTCGATGACACGATGTAACACGCCACGGGGACATACCGCTTCTGCGTCGCCAGCAAATTCGGCGATGAACAGTAACATGCCGTCTTCATCCAGCACGTCTCGGCAACTGGCGGGCAGAATGCGCACCGGAGCATCCGGATACCCGGTGTGCCAGCCGGTGTAGCGGGTGTTGTCATAGAGCTGATCTTTAACATCCCAGCCCAACACCACATCACAAAAGGAAAAGCCCTTATCGAGCGAGGAAAAGAATTTGGCCTTAGACATGTATTTGCCGCGCATTACGCCATCGTTGTCGAACAGGCCTACTTTCACATGTGTCAATTGGCGTGCTTCAACAATACGCTTGGCATCTTCAATGGTGGTGACGTCTCTGGGATCCATACTTCGGTATCCTTGCCTGAGTAAGAGAGGAGGCGGTGTGCTGTAAAAGCCAGCAGTCATGCTGGAGGTCATGCATTTATTTGTTGTTCAATTTTTGTCATTGTGTGTTTCATATTTAAACGTAGGTATCGGCGTATCATTCGTCAACTTCGCGTCAACCTTGCACCAACGTTGCGTCAATCTTTGTCCGTCGAGTTTGTGTTGTGACATGGCGGTCTGGTGTTTGCCGCCAGTTTCACCGATAGCATTGCCTATTAATCTGTGCTCCAATACGAAAAAAGAAGTAAAAGGAAGTTTTTGATGTCACTTGTTATTCCTATGGTGATATTCATGCAACAACGCATGGCTGAAGCGGGCAATGCCGACACCGCAAAAGCGATGCAAGCGTACATGAAAACCGATCAACCCTTTTATGGGGTGAAGATGCCAGAGCGCAAAGCCATTTTCCGTCAGGCACGAGCGCACACGAAGATCACGCGCTTTGTGGAATACCAGCGTCTGGTGCTGTGGTTATGGTCAGGCGAGAACCGCGAAGAGCAGTATTTAGCGATGGATGTGGCGGAATACTACAAGGCATTTCGTACGCGAGAAGCGTTTGAGATTTATGCGGAAATGCTCAGCACCGCTACGCATTGGGACACGGTGGACAAAATTGCCTCGAATTTAGTCGGCCCCTTAGTGCTGGCCTACCCGGAATTGGAAGCGGAGCTGGTGGCGTGGCGTGAAGACGACAATATGTGGCTGCGCCGAGCGTCGTTGCTGGCTCACCTTAAACACAAGTCGCAGACTAATGTGGCGTTGTTAACGGAAACCATTTTGCTGCTGGCACATGAATCCGAGTTTTTCATTCAGAAAGCGATTGGGTGGGTACTGCGAGAGTACGCGAAGACGGATCCGGATTACGTGCGAGCATTTGTGGCAACGCATGAGAAGGCGTTGTCGGCATTGAGTAAACGCGAAGCCATGAAGCATCTGGGTTAGCCCTGGTTAGGCGTATTATCGCCACGCTTCATCGCGCGTCTTAAGCACTTGTTTTAAGCACTTTTAGATAAACGAACAGCCAATCTTGGGGAACAGGATTGGCTGTTTTCTTGCGTGTCATGTCAGAGTCTGCACGCGAGGTCATTAACCCGAGTCAGCACACACGTACTGACTCATATCGGGCTGTGGAAAGCGTTAGTGTTTAGTGATGGCTTAGCGAATTAAGCGACCAGAATCTGGGGCTAATTTGCCTGTACCGCCTTGGTGATGCGGGGTGGATGCGCCCATTTCCTGCATCAAAAATTCACGGAGTGCGGCAGATTCACGATCGTTGTTAGGTTTCCAGTTGGAAATGACTCGTGCTTTATTACTTTTCATCGAACTCTCCCTTTCTAAACATGATGTCCTACATGAGACATCCACACATCATGTGCTTAAAGATTCATAATGTTATCTACTCTCATACAATTTGGCGATAAAAGCAACCGCAAAATATGCATAAAGAATAAAAAATGCGCTGAATTTATGAGTCTAGTTGAAGATATACAGTAACAAAAGGTGGAGAAAACGCTTTTTGAGGCAAGGAGAGTGGTTGCGTAGACGGAGGAGAGTATGACCCAAAAAGAAAAGCCAATACGAGCATGTATTGGCTTCATGTCGGCGCAGAGCTATCCCGCGCCATAAACAAGCAGTGAGATCGCTTAACGGATCAGAGAGCGTGTTTTCAGTTCGTAAATCAGTTTTTCTGCGCTGCATTCAAACTGGATACGGGCTGTCAGTTCAGTGCTGTCGTCTTCAAGCGGAGTGACTTCGTGTTTGAAGTTAGCGTTCACTTCCTTCGCAAGTGCTAAGTAGTTCGCTAGTTCGCCTTCAAGCGCAGCTTTGTTGCTAGCAAAGATTTTTACTTCCGCAACGTCATCACCTTCTTTGATGATAAAGCCCATTTCAGCTGATACACCACAGGCTTCGCAGGTTTGGAATTCTTGATCGTTGTTTGTCATGGCTTCACTCTATCTTCATTATGTTATACCAAGCTATATCAACACTAAGATTGAGGTTACTTGGGAATATAGAGCCATTCTAAAACGTTGTGACCAAGATCGCTACGGTTGAATGTGCATTTCATATGACAAATTTTGAAATGCCGCCCGTGATGAGCAGCATTTCAGTATGCCGTGGCTTTTAGCTGGTTGTGTTTGACTAACGATTGTCCGATTCAAACGTATCGTAGCTATAGTCTACGTTTACAATGGCGCGGTATTTAACTTCGCCTTTGGCATTGGAAAATTCGTCGACCTGAATGTGAGAATTGTCGACTTTGATTGAGTTGGTTTTCAACCCGTATTCGTAAATGCCCAGAGTACGTTTCAGTTTGCGTGGGGATTCGCTGCGGATGTTATTGGCCAGTGTTTGACCCTGACGGTAAGCGCCTTCACGTGAGTCACTGACACCGGCATTAATATATTGAGAGGCTTGATTATTTTCACGGGTAAACGCATAAGATGCGGTACTGCAAGCGACCATTACTACTGATAGAAGTAGGGTTTTCATCATGGCTTCCTCGTGTTTACTAATAGGATTATTCACATCGCTATAGTAGACCTGCGCCTGATGGAGAACTTTCATAAAACGGGCGTTTTTTATCACTTAATTTGGGAAAAGAAGCTAACTGCCTGAAAGGGATAAATAAGCAATGACACAATATGCTGTGTCATTGCTCATAGCGCCTAGTATCTGGTACCGAGTATCCAGTATTTAGGATTTAGACGGGAGGCGGTTAATCCTTCACGACATGCGGGTAAAGTTGGCTGATTTGCTCGGCAATCATTTGGAAAGGGTAGGCCTCCATTTTGCCAAAGCCAGACAACTGACGTGCCTTGATCTGCGTATGCAGTGGCGTGGCCATGCCACACAAAAAGCGGGTAATTGCTGCCGCAGACGGCATGGCCGGGCAGGCGGCAATAAAGGGATCGACCCACGCTTTTAGCATGTTATGAGACACAGGGGCTTGTTCGGTTTCTTTTGGCAACTGTGCGATGTGTCCGCGACAGACCGAGCAATGGCCGCACTCAGCAGGGGCCTGATGATCGGCAAAATACTGTGCCAGGCGGTGACTCAGGCAGGTGTCACTTTCAAAAAAGGCCAGCATCTCATTCAAACGCTGAATTTCACTGTGCTCTTTATCGACAAACAGTTGATAGAGGCGCTGTGCCTCGGCGTTGATATCAATATCTTCACGGCACAGGCGGTAAACGTCGGTCATCTGCTTACTTTCCAGCGTGATCCAGCCTTTCTCGGCAAAGTAATCCAGCGCAGCGACGACGCGTTTACGTTCGGCGTGTGCCATCTGCCATAGCGCATCAAAGTCGACGGTGTACCAGGTACGGGCTTTTTTCGACGCACTGAAAATATGCTGTACGAACGTTTGGCGCTCGCCTTGGAATTGCCCGATGATTTCCGCCTCTGAACGCTCCAGTTTGAAACGGTAATCAGCAAAATAGGTGTATTGCGGCTCAATGATATTCGCCATCTCCAAATACACCAGCAGGGTTTTGAGTGGCAGCGTGCGGATGTTAGTTTCTTTCGACAGGCGCAGCTGAATCACTTCCCACTGGCGACCGTTTTGGCTCGGTTGAGCCTGTTCCAGCATGATCGAAAGCAGTTGCGAGATAGCGGTGTGATCCGGCGTGTCCCCATACACAAAGTTTTCCAACACATTCAAGCCCGATTGATTACCCAATAGGATACATTCCGACATGTTGCCGTCTCGACCGGCACGGCCGATTTCCTGACTGTAGTTTTCAATCGATTTAGGCAGATCAAAGTGGATCACGCGGCGAATATCTGCTTTGTCGATGCCCATGCCAAAGGCGATCGTGGCAATAATGCAGTGATGGTGGCCTGCCATAAAATCGTGCTGAATACGTTGGCGTTGTTCACTGTCCATCCCCGCATGGTAGGCTTGTGCGGTGTAACCTTGTTGTGACAACCATTGCGCTAAGTCTTCAGCGGTTTTCTGCAAGGTCACGTATACAATGGTCGGTAAAGCGGGCGATCCGACCGGTACAGCTTGTGTTAATTGTTTCAGCAGCGCTTCGGCTTTGTCTTCCTGCGGGGTCGGAAGAATATTCAAATCCAGATTTGAACGGTAGAAACCGGTGACCACCACATGCTCTGGCGCAATCGCAAATTTTGTCCGCATATCTTCGATAACCGCCGGTGTCGCGGTAGCCGTCAGCAGTAAGACCTGTGGAATATTCAGCTGTGCACGGTATTGCGGCAACTTCAGGTAATCCGGACGGAAATTGTGGCCCCATTCAGAAATACAGTGCGCTTCATCCACCACTAACATCGAGATTGGCACTTGTGAGATGAAGTGACGGAAACGCTCGTTATTCAGTCGCTCGACTGAGATCATCAGAATCTTGATTTGCCCACTACGTACGCCCTGCATCACCTGCTGGCTTTCATCCCACGTTTGGCTGGAGTCAATGGACGCGGCAGCAATGCCTTTGCTATGCAGGAAATCCAGTTGATCTTTCATCAATGCCAGCAATGGTGATATCACCAGAGTCAAATGTGGTAGCTGGAGGGCCGGTAATTGGTAACACAGGGATTTACCGGAACCGGTAGGGAAGATAGCCGCTGCAGAGTGACCATTGATGACATGTTGGATCACCGCATCCTGACCGGGACGCAGTCCATCAAAGCCAAAGTAGTGTTGCAGATTCTGTAGATACATAGACGAGCCGAGTTAAGAAGCCAGCCCATGATGATAACGAAGATTGCACGGATTACCTATTACCTTACCGATTGCCGTTTAATTTTTATATAGATGACAATTCAATGAATAAAATTTTGATATTACTGAAAAATGGAAGTGTGTTGATTTTTGAACGATGTTTGATTTTTAGTTGAGTCAATATTGCCACTCATGAGTAAAAAATATCAGGCCAACTGGCGTACGGTAACCACTTTTAGCGATATCTTTTGATAGGGATATTGATATACGGAAAAATCACAACGCATTCATAACAATGGGTATATAGCCCAATGATTTATAAGGAAGTATATGTCGTGGTTTCATAATTTGAGTTTTCGCTTTAAGTTTGCTGCTCCTGTTTTTATTGTCGTGACCATTTTCTCGTGCTTATTTGCGTTAGTGATGGTGGTGTTTAATGATCAAATTAACACCGACAAGGTATTGGATGATCATATTGAACCGGTGTTGGTCGATATGGATGACGGTTATCGAGATTTGTATCAGGTCACGACCGCCGGCAAAGGGGTCGTACTGGCCAATAATGATCCGGAGCAAATTGCCCATTATCAGATGCTCTATGCTGATGACGAGCCGAAAGCATTGGGGCGCCTGCTGGCAGCGCAGCGATTAGTGGATGCAGGGTTACAAGATCGCAGTTTGCAAGTGACCATCGACCAACTGGAAGAGCAGTATGCGCGTTGGGTAAAACACTACGCGTATATGGTCGAGAACCCGACCGTATCGGTGGCCTATTATGCCAATGAGCGTGAAGCCATTGAGCGGGAATTTGCCACACTGATTGATTTGTTCAAAGTGGTACGAAGCAGCGTGGAAGCCAATGCGGCAACGTTGCAAGTTGCGATTGATGATGAAATTACGCTAGCAACACGCGCACTGAGTATTGGCGTGCTGGTGGCCATTCTGTTATCTGTGCTCACAACGTGGTTTATTTCAGGCATTGTTATCACACCGTTACGTCGTTTGTCTGAGAGTATGCACGATATCGCTCAGGGTGACGGTGATTTAACCCAACGCATTGACGTACAGAGCCGTGATGAAGTCGGGCAGTTAGGAGAGGCTTTTAATGCGTTTGTGACAACCATTCATCAAACCATCAGTGAAGTGTCATCAACACTGGTGACGGTACAAGAAGCGACGGCACATATTCAACAAGAAACACAAGGCGTCGCGCTAAATGCCGCATCACAGCAAGAAGAAAGTGCACAGGTGGCCACGGCGGTGAATGAGATGAGCGCGACCAGTGACAATGTGAGCCAGCATGCGAATGATGCGGCGCAAGCCAGTCAGCGTGCGAGTGAAGAGTCGGATACGGCACGTAATGTGCTGGGCGATGCCGTTGTCTCGATCCATAAGTTGGCCGATGACATTGATGCGTCGAGCCAAGTGATCACCGAACTTGAACGCGATGTAGGTAATATCGCTTCGATTTTGGATGTGATCCGAGGCATTGCTGATCAAACCAATTTGCTGGCATTGAATGCGGCGATTGAAGCGGCACGTGCGGGCGAGCAAGGGCGTGGTTTTGCGGTGGTGGCTGATGAAGTCCGTTCACTGGCCAGCAAAACGCAAATGAGTACCGGCGAGATTCAGGCCATGATTGAACGCTTACAATACGGCGCAAAAGAAGCCGTAGTTGCCATGGCGAGCAGTCGTGAAAGCGGGATCAGTACGGTCGAGCAGGCGAATAGCGCCAACAGTTCGTTGGATGCGATCAGCCAATCGATTAATGTGATCAATGAGATGAACCTGCAAATTGCCACGGCGGCGACACAGCAGAGTCAGGTGAGTGAAGATATTAACCAGAACGTTCAGCGTATTGCAGAAAAAAGTCAGGAGATGAGCGGTACCATTCAAAGTACAGAGCAAGCGTTTGTGACCTTAGCGACGCGGTGCCAGCAACTGAGAACCCAAGTCGGGCGATTCAAAATCTGAAGACGTTGTCCGTAAACATTGACTGACTCAAACAGAAAAACCTCCACCCGGAGGTTTTTCTGTTTTCTGGACACTGACTACGCTTTACATGCCTGCTTTCGTTCCAGAGAGCTGAGTGCATAACAGAATGGTAAAGGAGTGGTGTGCAATGAAAAAACGAGCGTATGTTTTCATCTTATCCACGGTTGCCCTGCTGACTGCGTGTGACAAGCCTGAGCGGGGTAATACCGCCAGCTTCACGCTGCCGGAGGGGAATGCAGCGCATGGGGCTGAGTTATTCGTCAAATACCAATGCCTGAGTTGCCACACCCTTGAAGGGTATGAGCGGCCAGCGGAATTGGATGAGTCCGGAGTGAGCATTGCCCTCGGGGGGAAAGTCCAGAGATTGAAAAATTACCAGGATCTCGTCATGTCGATCATTAACCCATCGCACCGGATAGCGCATGGTTATGATCCCGAAATCGTCGTGCGTTCAGGTGAATCTATCATGCCGAGCTATAACGATGTGATGACCGTGACGGACTTGATTGATTTAGTCACCTTCCTCGAGGGGCAGTATGAATTGCAACCTTTTGAGTACACGGAATATGGTTTGTACTACTAGGTGGCATGGGCCACTCCGGTCTTCGGGGTGGCCTTCTTTGAAGGAATTGTAAGCAAATATTGAATCTAATTTACAGGTTATAGGGGCTGCATTATGATGCTGCGTTTTTTATTTTGAATCCCTGCCCATGAATCGCCTGTTTTTAGCTCTGATTGTTTTTTTTCTTTTATGTAGCAATGCGTTAGCAGAATCATTCACCTTAACATCCGAAGAGAAACAGATCATTGCACAACATGATGAATTAGTGGTGGCGAGACCAACCCAATATCGCCCATCGTATTGGGGCAGTAAATCTGCTGATGGTATAGAGGGAAGTTATCAGCATTTTATTGTGGAACTGGGCAAGGTGTTGCAGTTACCGATTCGATTTGTTGATTTTAAAACATATGAAGACATGTTTTCTGCCGTCAGTTCTGGTGAGGCAGACGCATCATTAGGTTTCATTTCGACTCAAGCACGCCGTCAGATGGCGATATTTTCTGATCCTATTTTTCAAAATTACCATGTGAAGTGGTATGCCAATGAGCATGCGAAAAAAAAGCCGTTGCGAGAGATGCATTGGGTTTGTGTTCGAGGCATGCTCGCTTGTGATGAACTGGCGGCACTCGCACCTAAAGCTCTGAAAAAGGTAGACACACCGGAAAAGCTTATCTATAACCTGGCATCTGGTCTGGCTGATGCAGCGATTGTGAATTACGTCACTGTGTATGATTATTATGGCAAGATTAAATCGGGTGAATGGCAAGGTGAAATCGAATTACTGAATCATACTAACCCCGATGGTGCATCATTTGTGATGACGGATACACATTCGGAATTAATGGCGATTATAAATCGTTACATTCAATTTGCCATCGAGCATGAGTTATTCACGTCAACATATTCAAAATTAACACTTCTGCATAATGATCTGATTTTACAGTCTATTTCTGATCAATATCGACGCAATGTATTACGTTACACGATGCGTGATGATTTGCATCCATTGTCATACCGAGATCCTAAATCAGGCCGTGTTGTGGGTTATGTGCATGATATTTTGGACATGTTTTCACGTAAAACCGGGTTGGCTTTTCAATACGTACCTCCTAATGGCCGTTCAGCGAAATCGATGCTGGTCAATGGGGAGGTGGAATTTATTCCCGGAATGTTTGTTGATCTGCAAAATACTGATTCATTCATTGGTACAACCCCCTTTTTCACCGTGCAATGGGTACTGATAAAAAGTAAGCAGTCGGTAAAAGAAGCTAAATTGGCTATCTTGGATAGGTGTAATAGCTTTAATGAAGGGGATTCGACAGCCCTCGTTTCTACCCCATACTTGCTCTATAAAGACATTAATCAACTGCTATCAGATATTTCTGCCGGCGTGATCTCTCATGCCTATGTGCCACAAAGTGTGTTGGATGTGCAGTTGTACTTCAATAAAGGCAAACATTTTGACGTAGTCGTGTCCGATAACAGTTCATTAGCGGATGTAGAGTTAGGGATTGTATTACGCGAAGATTCAGATCTTTTGCGTGGTGTATTTAACGCCGCTATTGAAATCACGACAGACAATGAAATTGATTTAGCCCGCTTAAATCACCATCGCATTATTGCGCAATATGGTTTTGACAAAGGAACCGCAACTCATGTTGCAGCCTGGGTGGCAGGGCTAACAGTTTTGATTATTCTGGCTGGGTTGATTCACACCAAGCGATTAAAAGTCTCCTTGTTGTCAGCGCGAGCGACGGAAAAGCGTTCTTACCAACAAGTCGAATGGCTGATGAAACTGCTGGATAACATTCCGGGCATGGTGGTGATCACCGATGGTTCGGGTAAACCGATTTTATCGAATAAGGCATTTAAAACCTGCTTGTATGCGTGTGAGTTGAACCGTTGTGCTCATCATGAGCAGCCTTGCTTCTTTTTAAGTGCATTGGGCGGCGTGATGACGGACGATGAGCAAACGGAATTACACCTTAGTAAGGTGGGATGTGCCATTGAAGATCGATATTTCCGTATATTGCGTGAATCGGTGATCAACCCGCGTGACGGGGAAGAATACAACATCACGGTATACGATGATTTCACTGAGCTGAAACAGCAGCAACAGCAACTGAAAGAGTCAAAACTGCAAGCGATTCATGCTTTGAAAGCGCGAGAAGCCTTTTTGGCTATGATCAGCCACGAACTGCGTACGCCGTTGGCGGCGATGATGGGGTTGATGGAATTGCTCAGCTCTAAACTTAAGCAAAAAGAAAACCAGGAACTGATGCAAAATGCGCAACTGTCCGCAGAGCGCTTGAAGTTGCTGGTGAACGATATTCTTGATTTTTCCAAGATGGAAGCCGAGCAGCTACAACTGGATATGTACCGCAGTAATGCGTTTAATGAATTGTGTCCGGTGATCCGCACGTTTGAAAGCCATGCCCAGTTTAAGAAATTGCAGTTCGTGATGGACTGGCAGCCAACCGCATTGTGCATGGCTGAACTTGACTGGCACCGCGTGGTGCAAATCATCAATAACTTGCTCAATAATGCGATTAAATTTACCGATCATGGGCATATTGCCGTTTCCGTGATTACGGCTGAGCAGTACCTGCAATTAGAGGTGAAAGATTCAGGCTGTGGCATGACCCAAGAGCAGTTGGCGCATTTATTCCAGCCGTTTGCACAGGGTGACCGTACCATTACTCGCCGCTATGGCGGATCTGGCCTGGGGATGTCTATCGTTCAGCGTTTGGTGGTATTGATGGGCGGCACCATTGATGTGGTCAGTGAAGAAGGGCAAGGCACCACGGTGACAGTGACATTGCCGGCGGCTTTCATTCCGGTAGATAAGCATGAATGCAAACCGGTGTTTGCCGCTGATCAACGTATTGCCCAGTGGTTAGCGGTATGGCAAGTGAGCATTGATGACAATGTAGCGTCTGACAGTGCTTCTATTGCGTTGATGGTCGAGAGTGACAATGTGTATCCGGATGTGTTACTGAAGCAACTTTCTGCTTACATGCCGAACGCGATGGCGGCAGGGCAGATGGTGCAATTCTCTGGTACGGTGCTGGTGGCGGATGATGACCCGATCAACCGTTTACTGTTCCAAAAGCAGTTGTCTAAGTTAGGGTTAACCACGGTCATTGTGAATGATGGTCTGGAAGCTATCCAGACGTTACAGGCGCAAGTCCACCAAATAGATGTGGTGATCACTGACTGCCACATGCCAAATGTGGATGGGTATGAACTGACATTGAAGATCAAGGGGGATACAACGTTATCGCACTTACCCGTGATTGGCTGCACGGCGGAAGATTCCCGTCTGGTGACAGAGAAAATCAAGCAAGTGGGCATGGATGATATCGTTTATAAGCCTTATACCCTGAGTGAGTTATCGAGTATTTTGGGTAAATACTTCACCTCAGCCAAAGAAGAGGACAGCCCAGTCACACTCTCTTGGCTAGGCGATTACGATGTGGAAGAACAGCTTGAAATGTCACAGGTGGTGCAGGCGGCGTTAACGTCGGACTATCGCCTGGTTGCAGCTGAAAACTGTGACTTACCCGCATTAGCACACCGAATTAAAGGATCGGCCCATGCATTGGGGATCAGTGAACTGGCCAATGCTGCGAAAGCCTGTGAAGGGGTCAGTGGGCAGGCGGCGGTGCAGGCCAAACAGCGTTTATTGTCTGAAATGGAAAAAGTCATTCAGGCGGTAAACCGATGGATGAAGAGCCGTTAATGGCGTCGTCAGTGGCTTTCTTCTCCTAAATCTCCACATACTGGCCTACCCGAAAAGCGGGCAGGCCAAATCCCCGTAATGCATCAATCACACAGTTAATACGTTGTTGCCCATTGGGCGGCGGCAAGGTGGTGGTGTTTCCGTCGGTCACAGCGTGCTTTGTACACGCTGCACGCTTTATCTTCTCTATGTACTCAACACTGGTCGCATTGATGGCTATCGTCGCTGCGGATTGTTGCATGCTGTTAAACAGAGTCAGTGCGCGATGCACATGGTTAGCATGCGTGACCAGTGTGAGGTGTGTGATGCCATGACTTGCGGCAATGGCCAAGCTGTTGCTGGTGTTTTCTAACGTATTCGCGGCAAGGGTATCCATCAAAATATGTCGGGTATCAACACCGTGCTTCACTAACCATTGCTGCATGCACTCGGCTTCCGTCATTCCTGCTTGTTGAACACCACCGGTCACGATGATCCGGCTGGTCGGCGTCTGCTGTTTGAGCATTAATAGGGCTTCAAGGCGAGCCTGAAGCAAATCCGACAGACTGCCATCGGGATTGAGTTTATGGCCGAGAATCACAAAGGCGTGCAGAGTCATCGTCTCTCCAGGCATAGCAGGCAGTGCTTTAGCCGACAGTGCCATCGGCGTGGTGAGTAGCGTGTTTACGGTGTCGATAACGTTGGAGAGTGACTGGGCTCGGTGTGGGGTGCGCGCCTGTAGTGAGCATTGAGTCTCTGCTGCGAGTTTGTCGAGTCCGGTAATGGCATACCACATGGTCTGATAACACAAGATGTCTTCTTGCTGCTGGGTATTCGCATGGACCAGTGCTTGCTGATACAAGCCTAAGGCCGTGGGTAGGTTGCCCTGAAAGGTTGCCATATTGGCGAGGGTGATCAGGATGTCGGTACGCAGAGTGGGGGAAGTCAGATGACAGGCTTGACCGAGATAGAAATTAACCGCATCCAGATTGGTCACGGATTGCCCGTAAAGCGGGTAGTGGGTGCGATTGTTGCTGTTATACGCCTTGCGTGCTTGCTGAAGAAACAGGGATTCCATGAGAGCGCAATTCCATTGCTGAGCTTGTGCACAGCATGCCGTATTCTGACGGTATCAGCAATGAGAGAAGAATGCGTGAATGGCTTTACGATGGTCCGGAAGGGATAATTTGTCACTTGAGGACAGATAAAAAAACGCCGGAGAGGGAAACCCTGTCCGGCGTTTTTATTTCAATCTTGGTTACTTGATGCAGCGCAGCATGTAATCAATGATTGGATCGTGGTTTTCTTTCAGCTCAAGTGCTTTCGGTAGGAAAGCGGGCTTGTTCAGAATCTCACGGGTGATCAGCTCATCCAGCAAGGGTTTGAACTCAAAACCGGTTTTACCCACGAACAACGACGTCAAATCTTCATTCGCGTACGCATGCAATGCATCTTTCAAGCCTTTCAGGTAGAGGTAGTCTTTGGTAAAACCACCGCCACGGTAAGCACGGGCTGTGATGGTAAATGCATCGTCCTTGCTTAGCTTGTATTCGTGATGCAGCACGTGGTAAGTCTCGTTAAAGGTCTCACCGCGTACCATCATGTCAACCGCAATCACGCGCAACGCCAGTGTTTTCAGGCGGTGCAGCGGGAAGCTGCCAGACAGGTGCTCACACAGAATCGCCAGGCCTTCTTGCGTATGGGTGTTACCCGGCAAGCCTAGCTGCAACACTTTCAGTGGCTGCATTTCTGCGTTGGCACTGGTTACCAAGTGTACGCCCAACTCGTGGTGGATCAGGGCATTCAAATCTTTCTGATTGAATTTAGCACCCAAGTTCACCTTGATGTTGCGACCACTCACCATCGCACGTGCGATCAGCTGCTTAGAGCCTGCGATCTTACACTTAATGCCGTAGTCATCGGCTGCGTCTTTAAACGCTTGGATGGCTTGCTGTGCCGTGATGGTTTCGTCTTCCGGCTCATCATATTCGCACGCATGCAAAATGAAGTTCGCGTTGGCGATGTCTTGCTGATCAGGCTGGCCGTAGTAGCGCAGCGAGTTGTACAAGAACTCATCCGTACCGATGCTGGTTAGCAGGTCGATACGTACAGCCAGCTGGTCGATCACTTTGCGGTACATCTGCTGGATGTCAGCATCGCGAATATCTTCAACCGGCAGACGGTAAAGCTGCTCACGGAACTTGTACGGATCCAGGTCAAGCTGACGATACGTAAAGTTCGGCTGATAATCATGCGGACGCTGCAAGAAGCGACGTTTTTCCTGCTTGATGTTCAGCGGGTTGATGTAGCTTAGCGTATTCACACCGCGTGCAATCGCATGCAACTGACGGTCAAGCTTGATCACTTCACGTGGCAGCTTAGACGCCAGAATGTGGCTGCTGGTTAACTTCTTGACCTTGGTACGACGCAGAATGGTTTCTGCCGCGTGCTCGGTCAATACGTTCTTCATTTCCGCCTTCATTTTTTCGATAACCAGCGGGTAGCTTTCCCCACGGGCTTCGTCCATAAAGACTTTCTTCACTTCCAGCGGCATGATCAAGGTATTCTTGAAGTTTTCCTTCACGAACGTCGCTTGGTAACCCATACCTTGGAACACATCGTTCACCTGCGCAGTCACATCGATATTTGGCAACTCAATGTGGCTGAGTTTGTCCATCAGGCTATCGATTTCTTTGCGCCAGCGGCGGCGGTTTACTTGCTTAGTCCCCAGGTTGAATACCGGGACTTCGCGTTCAATACGCTGGTAGTTGTACGAATGCAGATCGTACAGCAGACACAAACCGAAATGGCTTTCCAGTGTGTCAACCAGACACGCCAGAATGCGGTAGTAGGTGTTGTGTTTTTCCAGAGAGACAGCACGCTCAGCGTCAGTCAGTGGCGTTGCCCATACTGGCTTGCCCCAGGCTTCTTCGTAGATGCAGTTGTCCGGGCCACGGTTTAAATCGTACTCGTAGCGAGAATCTTCCCCTTGCAGCACGATAGGCAGCGAGGAGATGAAATCACCGGTAAACGGATCTTCTTCGAAGTAACGCTCGTCTTCATTCAGCAAACAGTTTGGCATCAGGTCGCCGCGCAGGCGGTGACCGTGATGGATCGCTGTGGCAATGTACGGCTGGTATTCGCTGATGCGAATGGTCAGACTGCCGTCATTGAGCTGTGCTTCAAACGGGATGAGTTGCTGGATCTTATCCAGCACCTCAGCTTCAGTAAGCTGTAGCATCAGCAATTACCTGACGGAATTCGTTCTTACGCGCAATACCGATTTCTTTTGCTTTTACTACGCCTTCAGCAAAGTCCAGTACCTGTGCTTGTAGCTTCACGCGGTTTAGACGGTTGATACGTGTGATGCCGCCTGGGCTCAGTACGTTAACTTCAACCAGTTTGCCTTTGATCACGTCAAGACCCACGAAGTACAGACCATCGCGAACCAGTTTAGGACCAATGTGCTTACACAGTTGGATCTCTTCTTTAGTCAGTACGTGTTTCACTTCACGGCCACCAGCGTGGATGTTTGAACGCACGTCACCTTCTGCAGGTACACGACGCATTGCACCGATAGGCTCACCGTTTAGCATCATGATGCGCACGTCGCCTTCTTCAGCGCCTTCAATGTAGTCTTGAAGGATTACGTAGTTTTGGTCATCGCCAATGTAGAAATCTAGCAGTGACTTCACGCTTGATTTCGCACTTTTCTCGACTAGGATTACGCCCTTGCCGCCGTAGCCGTTCAATGGCTTCAAGATCATACGATCGTTAGTGCTTTCCTCTAGAACGCGCTGTAGGTATTCGCGGTTCTTAGATACGTGTGTTACAGGGATGAACTCGTTGTTCGGATCTGGCAGCGACGTGGTGTATAGCTTGTTGTTGGCTACACGTAGACCGTCGATGTCGTTCATGATGAAAGTTTGATCACGAACTGAATCTAGGAAGTTCAACGCCATCGTATCTAGCGGCGGGTTGGCACGCATGAAAATAACATCAAAACCTGCAAGCGGTAGCTGAGCGCTGTTGAACTCGGCTTTGCGGTAGAAGCTAGGGATGTTTGAAGAAATCTCACCTTGCTTCAACACCTGGCAGAAAGCCAGCGCAGTGCTGTGGCGCATTGTTAGGTTATTCGGTGTTGTAATGGCTACCGTGTGACCACGCGATGCAGCTTCGTGAATCATGCGCAGTGTTGAGTCGTTTTCTGGCTCAACTTTATCCCACGGGTACATAACAAAACAAATTTTCATAGCAGTTGCCTAATTGCTGTCATCTTCGACAGGGTGAAAAAGAATTAAGCCATCACACTCGCGTGGATGGCTTATTCGGATTACTTAATTTTCTTTTTTATGCAGAACAGGAAGTTCTGTCATATTTTTTAGATGTCGATGTCAGAAGAATCGTTATCAACATCATCATCGTCATCGTAGGCACCGTTCTGTTTGCGCTGAGATACGCAAAGGGTGTAACTACGGACTTTGTTAGTGGTTTTACTTACGTACTTAGTCCAGCACTTCGCAAGACTGGATTGCATGTCTTTTTCGCCGCTGACTTCCGCAAGAAACTCTGCTTCAACTTCGGATTGAGGAGCCAATGACCCGTCTGTTAGGGCGCGCATAGTACGGCCATAGTTCTCTAACAGTTGAGCTTCACTGACGGTGAATACACCAGAACGGTTGAAGCCACGTGGGAAATTTTTATCGTCGTAAAATTTGCCTACACTTCTCATTTAATATGCTTCCGGACGAGATTTGCGGTGATATTCTTTCACTGACGGTAAGTTGTAAAACAAATTTTTTTCGTCGTGACGATAAATTTCACTTATTGTGGATTGAGTAATGTAAGTCCCTCTTCAGATGTATTATTATGGTTTTATATTCTCCTTAGTTATTGAGATCGCTAGTGGATACAGAACTACTCAGAACATTCCTTGAAGTAACAAAAACCCGTCACTTTGGTCGCGCGGCAGACAATCTTTTTTTGACCCAGTCTGCGGTCAGCTTCCGTATACGTCAGCTTGAAACCCAATTGGGTAATGACTTGTTTTCTCGTCAACGCGGTAATGTGCATTTAACTGCCGCCGGTGAGCGCCTACAGCCTTATGCTGAGGCGATTTTGCAAACATGGGGACGGGCGAAGCAGGATGTGGCCTTAAGTGACAGCCATAATCAGCAAGTAACGATCGGGGCCTCTTCGTTGTTTTGGGAGTTCGATGGGATTTCTGATTGGATCAGCCGCATCTACCAAAATGTGGAAGGTTTAGCGCTGCGTCTGGAATCGGTACCGCGCCAAAGCTTGGCTAAACAACTGCTCGATAAAAGTATCGATGTGGCGATTACCAGTGATCCACCGAAAATTGAGCACCTTCACGTAACCAAAGTACGTGACTACCAATTGCAACTCGTCACTAATTTCCCAGATTGTGCGATGGATCAAGTGAAGGCGCGTCCACTGGTTTACCTCGATTGGGGCACACGTTTTTCGCTTGAGCATAGCCGGATCACAGAATTGCAAAAAACACCGATCATGCACACTCACTCCAGCAAGATGGCGGTGGAGTTTTTGATTAACAATAATGCCGTCGGTTTTCTGCCATCACCGGTTGTGGCCAGCAGCGTACAAGAGGGCCTGTTGTTCCCGGTTGAAGGCGCGCCAGTCATGGAACAATCGCTGTATTTAGTGTGGCGTGAAGACACTGAAAAGCTGGAAATGCTAGAAGCGATGCTTGCAGTACCATTTACGCAAATCATCCAGAGTGTATAACCGTATTTAATGCGGACTGTTGCATAAGCAGTATTGATGATGATGATAAAAATTACTCGTTGTACACAAAATACGATGATCTCCTATTCTCAGTTTGCTCCCCCTGACAAGGCAGGGGAACACGGTTGATGTATATCGCAACGTGAGTGTGGAAGCGGGACACGAGCATCTTGCATTGCTGTCTTCTTCTATTCTTTGCTGCTGTTTATATCGGCAACAGTACTGTGCAATAGATCCAGTATTGTTGTAAGTGTACAACTTAATAGTAATTAGTTACTTACTCTGGAAGAGTTTCAGGAAACAGTCATGGCTAAGTTAGATCAAAAATTCGCTAAAGGGTCTAAGTCAAAAAACAAGTTCGATTTTGAAGATGATTTTCAAGATTTCGATCAGCAATCAAGGAAGAAAAAGCGTCGTGTCGCGCGCCAGCGTGATGCATTTCCGGAGTACGAAGAAAACTATTAATTTCTTATCATCGCTTGATGAATAAAATGAAGGGTGCCTGAGGGTGCCCTTTTTGTTATCTGTAATTTCCCCTCTCTCAATTAAGCGTAGTAGGCTGTCCTGTCCTGTCCTGTCCTGTCCTGTCCTGTCCTGTCCTGTCCTGTCCTGTCCTGTCCTGTCCTGTCCTGTCCTGTCCTGTCCTGTGATTGTGTTTGTTCTGATCCGGTTTACGCTTTACATAGAGAAACGCACTATCTTCTGTTAACTCTCATGGGGGAGCGGTATGAACCCACTATCGATGAATAATGCACAGAAGCTGATAGGGGAAACCATTAGCTTGTTTGATGAGCAGGGACGAGAAGGCCACTTTGTCGTCGACGCCGTGTTGCCACTAGAGCGTCACGGGTTTGATGACTTAGGCCGTGTGATAGAACATTTCGTGATTAATTTCCAAGGGGACGGCAGTACCCATTTCCCCGATGGGCATTATCATTTTAAGCACCCCAAGCTGGGTGAAATCCCCTTATACGTGTTTCATAAGTCCGGCCATGATTATGAAATCATTGTGGATTCACAACAGGTTGGGTAATGCAGTGGCACGATGCTCGGGAGAGGTAACGGGAAGATTTATCATGTATAATGGCCGACAGTTGTTTTATTTATCGAGTTAAAGCAAAGGTTGAAACATGCTAGACAATCTAAGTATCCCTGAAGATATCGAAAAAGAGCCAGAACTGCCGCTTCCTTCTCTAGAAGATCAAAAGCGTATTGTTGAGGAGCTCAAGCGTCTTGAGGAAGCCGGTGAGTTGACACCTGAAGTGCTTGAAGCCTTCATGACAGGTGCACGTAAACCAGGCGACAACGCTTAAGTTGCCTCAAACGGTATAATCCGAGACCAACGCCAACGGCATCATAGTGTGATATGGTGCCGTTTTTATTCCAACATCTCTCAGTCTGTTACATTGTTTTCATTTTATTCTGTATTTTGCCTCGGAATATGCTGGTGAGTGGATTCATTTTGTCTGATTAAATGCGTCAAATATTAATCCTCTCTCTTAAGCAAAAATTAAATAATAGCTAACGGCACAACAATGAGAACACACATCGATACAAAAGTATTCCGTCGTAATCATAAAGTGATAAAAGTCGACGGTTTATATTATCTGTACACAAAAAAGTTTTTTCTTTTTTGGGTGTCGGATGGTGTTGGTTATAATTCGAAAAAGGAAGCAACAATATCAATACCTTATCGTCGCTGTTAGTGACAGCAACGTGTTGTCACTAACAGCATAACCCTGTATTTATAGTGGTTAATGGGTAAAATAAAGCACCCTAATAGTAATGGTGGACGATTGTGTCTATCTCTCCACGCTGATGCATCACCATTAATCGCTGGTTGATGAATGTTTGGAGGGTTTTATTCATGTCGGGTGAAAAGGCCAGGTAAATAGAATAATCAGGAATGACTTTCTGAAAGGAGGTAATATTATAGTCTGATAATAGTTGATTATTCGTTTTTAGATGGTACTTAATCCGAGATGCCATCTCTACAAACGCCGCTTCTCCCGGGAGTTTATTGATGATTCGGAATGCGGCGCTATAATCTTTGACGCGAATGACGTCCACGGTACCATCCTTGATAAATGGTGTTAGTTGTGGGTAGTCGAATCCGTGTAGCAGAACGACCACTTTACCTGCCAAGTCATCCATCGTTTTAAATTCTAATGCTCCTATTTTACTGCTCATTAACACGTGCTTCACGGTGTAAATAGACTCGTCAGACAAGTTTTCTGCCTGTACGCCTCCCCATGTGGGGCTGCCATAGGTTAACCAGTTAGGCTCTCCCCCTGTCTCTAAGATTGATATCATCCGATTAAATGGGAAAGTGTGGTAAGCAATATCGTATTGACTGCCAGAAAAAATCCCCTGAACAATCTCTGTCACAATGCCCGAATGGTGATTATTGCTTTCGATTTGAAAGGGAGCGGCCTGCTTCGCAATAACGTAATAGTTCACCGTCTCTGCACTATGGCAGACTGTCGCTGCCGGCCCCAATAGGGCGCATGCCAATGTGATGCCTTTATTCATGCTGACTCCTTTTTCAACAAATTCTAATGGGGTCTATGATTAGGGTAGTGGGGGATGTGAAGAGCGTGAGCATAAGGATGGCAAAAGTAAATTGGCAATCACAAAATAAGTGGAATCTGAGCGTATCAAAACAATTGTTGGTTATTATTTTGATAATAAGCTCAGTATTTACCATTTTGTCTTCCAGCCTGAGTTTATATTTTGATTACAGGTCTGATATTGCTGATATACAAGCCTTATTTTTACAAATTGAAGACAGTGATGTCTCTGCACTCTCTGCCAGTTTATGGGTCGAAGACAGAGCACAATTATCTATTCAGGCTCAAGGTATTATGCAGTTACCCGGTATATCGTATTTGCAGATTACCGATGGCGAAGAGGAGATAATCGCGTTTGGTCAGCAATTAACGGACAAAGTAGCGGAGAAGGCGTGGAGATTAGAATATGCGACATCGAAAAAAAATTATCAATTGGCCACCTTACTGGTGCAGTCTGACTTATCGATTATTTATGACAATCTGCTAAAAAAAGGAATGATACTATTAGTCGGGTACGCACTTTTGGTGTTTTGTATCTCAGTAGCCATATTATTTGTGGCGTACCGCCTTATTGTTAGTCCTTTAACCCTGATGGCGAAAACGGTGACCGAGTTTGATGAGCAGCAAGTCCCCGTGCCCATTGCCTTGCCGCCGCGTTGGTTTCAGGATGAAATTTCGTTACTGGCAGCCCGTTATAATCAGTCTGTCAGCCATATTCAGGAAACCTACCAGCAATTAGAGTTAGCACGGCAGCAAGCAGAAAAGGCCAATCTTAAAAAGAGTGAGTTCTTGGCGAACATGAGTCATGAGATCCGCACCCCAATGAATGGGATCATTGGCCTATCTGGCATTATGTTAGAGATGAAAATGCCCAGTGATCAAAAAGAATATATCACGATGCTGCACAGCTCTTCGTTGTCTCTACTCGATCTCATCAACGACATTCTGGATTTTTCTAAAATTGAAGCCGGCAAAATGGAAGTGAATGTGATGCCAGTGAATCTGTTTTCTCTGGCTAAAGAAGTCGAATCGTTATTTGTGGTGAAAGCGGCAGAAAAAGGGATTGGTTTATCGTGTTCCGTGGAATCGTCAGTCAGCCCCTTGTTGATGGGGGATGGCTCGAAGTTGCGTCAGGTACTGACGAATTTGTTGAGTAATGCGGTGAAGTTCACTCAGCAGGGGCTGGTAAGCTTGTCGGTGCAACATAAAGAGGCAACAGCAGAACAATGCCGGGTACAGTTTTCTATTCAGGATACCGGCATTGGGATCGATCCCGCCCAACATGCTCTGGTGTTTGAAAAGTTTCAGCAGGCTGATGGCAGTACCACACGTCAGTATGGAGGAACCGGACTGGGGCTGGCGATTTGCCGGGAAATGGTGCAGTTAATGGGCGGCGAGCTGACATTAGACAGTGCGTTGGGGGAAGGCTGCTGTTTCTCATTCACCTTATGTTTTGCATACGGGGAAGCGACGGAGGGGCAATCGTACCCTGAGTTGCAGGATAAGCATGTACTCTTGGTGGATGACAGCCGGTTAAATATGCGCATTACGACATCACAACTCGCCGTGCAGGGCGTCACAGCTATCTCTTGTCATAATCCCCATCATGCGCTTGATGAAATTATCCGGGCAGAGAGAGCGGGACAGCCATTTGATGTGGTCATTATCGATAAGTGGATGCCACAAATGGGCGGCTTTCAGTTAGCATCAAAGTTAACGGAGTCATTAGGGGAGCAGTGTCCTAACTTGTTGATGATATCTGCCGCGCCAGAACACGGTGATGAGGAGCGGGCAGCAATGTCTGGCATCCAAACGTTCATGGCTCGTCCTTATAAAGCGGAGCATCTGTATTGGGTTTTGGAACAGTTGATAAGCGCGTCAAGCACCGTGACGAAGCCGTCAGCATTACCTGAAAAGTGCGAAACCCAGAGCGTTGAGTCAGACGTAAAAGCGATTGGCGAACAAAGTCTGTCGCCGTCTCCGAGCATTTATTCGGCAAAAACGCCAGTTGCTTCAAATGACAAAAAGGTTACCAGTGGCTTGCATTGTGCTGAATCAGCAAAGGCATCGTCGGTGATCTTAGTGGTTGAAGATACCGTCGTGAATCAGAAGGTCGCGCGATTAATGCTTGAAAAGTTAGGGGCAGAGGTGCATGTGGCAGAAAATGGTCAGGTGGCACTTAACATGATGCAAGAACATGACTTTGATTTGATTTTCATGGACTGCCAAATGCCCGTTTTGGATGGGTTTGCGGCGACTCAGGCTATCCGTGAGCGCGAATCTGATGGCGAGCATATTCCCATTATTGCGTTAACGGCGAATGTGGTGAAAGAAGAGAAAGAGAAATGCTTGGCGGCTGGTATGGATGATTTCGTGTCAAAGCCGGTCAGCAAACAGATATTGGCCGAGATGCTCAAAAAACATTGTTGTTTATCGGAAACGTTTGAAACCACACAAGAGTGATCAGATTACCCCAATGCAGGTAATCTGATGTGAATGAAAGTGTCGTGAAGCGCCTTAGGATAGCGACTGATCCATTGTTAATGGACTGTGTGGGAAATTATAGAAACGCAGTACAACCGTCAGGGTGTTTTGACTGGTGTCCTCAGAAATATCACTGATGACATAGTATTCACTGTGGTTATTTTTGATATTTGTTGTGACTAGGTGTTTAAGGCTGTCATTAATATCACCTTGTATTTCAAGTGTTTCAATTAACTCATACGTTCCATTGTCCACTTCCGTTGGGGCTAACAGTTCAGGAGAGGCTTGAGCCAGCGTAGAGAAGGCAAACAGAGAGAGTGCGGCTAGGCTTTTCTTGATCATCATCATGATTACAGCAGTTGAGTTAAGTACAAGTGACACAAAGAAAATGTGCGATTGAACTTATTGTTCCATGACTCAATAATGCTTTTGTCAGCCGAACGTCAAAAGCCAAAGAAAAGCGATACTCCTCGCAAAAAACGCGTGACTGGAAAGGTGAAGCGAATAAATCGAGAAAATAAAAAGAAGAAAAACCCAAGCAACCAAATTGCTTGGGTCAGTGATTATATTTTTTTTCGATTGATGGTATCGATAGTTTCATTGCCCGTGATATTGCACGTGCGCGTTTGTTTTTGATGTTGGGTGCGAGGTAAGGGTTTGCCGTGTTTATCTAAGCAGACAGCAACCGTCATAAACGGGGTGGTGGGAGATGGTAAGCCACCTAATCCACCGCCCGTAGCCCAAGCTGTACTGCTCAGACAGAATAAGCCGAGTAAGAGCCATGCTTTCAAGAACAACGCTTTCCAGAATAATACTGTCATAATACAAACCTTGTTAGTATGTACCGTGAATTAAGTATAGATTCCTCTTTCTATAGCGTTTGTGTCGTGATTGCGACCGGCCGTTATGCCGACAGTGATACCAACAGCTATGCCGACTGTATCAAGGCAGTCTGTTTGCGTTCCGCACCGCGTAGCATGGCGTGGATTAATTCGTTCGCTTCAAATTTCGTTAAGGCTTCATGGGCCCCCACTTGATGGGCCTGCGACACACTGATCTCACTGTTCAATGACGTATGCAAAATAATATAGGCATGGCTTAATACAGGTGTATTTTGCACTTCAAAAGCGAGCTCGTAGCCATCTAGCCCTGGCATCTCAATATCACTGACAATGATATCAAACGGTGCACCCGCTGCAGCGGCACGGTGGAGCATATCTAATGCTTCTTGTCCGCTGGTGGCTATAAAATACGGTATCGAGATACTGTCTAACGCTTGTGACAGTTGTTTACGCGCGACTGCAGAATCATCAATCAGAATGATTTTCAGCGGGCGCAGTTTTTCACGCTGCATATCCGTGAGTACGGGATGCAAACTGCTTGGGGATTCTGGAAAGACTTTCGACAGCAGCAATTCGACATCTAGCAACTGCACTAACTTGCCTTCCACGGTGGTGACACCGGTCACGAACACATTGCGTCCCAGCGTACTTGGCGGCGACTCAATATCATGCCAATTACAGGCTGTGATCTTATTGATCCCTCTGACCAGAAAGCCGACAAGTTTGCGTTGGCAGTCCGTAATGATGATATAGCAAGTGCGTAATTCTTCACTTTTGATCGGTGGGTAGCCGACGGCTTTAGCCATATCAATAATGGGTAATGTCTCGCCACGTAAGTTGGCGGCACCCAGTACGGTTGGGTGAGAATGCGGGATTGCCGTTAATGGTGTGTACGGCACAATCTCTTTGACTTTGAGTGTGCCAATGGCAAATGACTGTCGTGCAGTCAGTTGAAAAAGGAGCATGCCTTGAGATTGATTCGTGGCATTTTTTATCATGGTTCAATCCCTATGAAATGGAAGTGTGGCAGGGAAATGGCAGCCACTATCACGCGCGAAAATCCTCGTGGCGGTGATGAAAAAAAGAATATTGTTATTAATGTCACATACTGGCATTAACATTTTCTTACGTTGTGCAAATAGCGACCCAAAACCGTATTTATATAGCTAAATGCCGATTTTGATAGTGATAATCCCTGTCAAGAAACGAGATTTTTCGTAAAAGCAGAAATATTTCACTTTGCCGCAATATCACGCTTCACGCTCAAAATTAACGTAATTGACGTCATTTTCGCCTCGGGTTGCCATAGTAACGTTTGAGTCCCTATTGAGGAAAGGGGAGTTAATGAGTTTTTTGTCATTCATTGATTATTATCGTTATTGATAACTCTCATATTCTATTGTGAGCGGTCAGGTTGGCGTGGAGAACACACACTCTGAGCAAGGATAAATTTGAACGTATGGCGCGTTTCAGTAACCCATTTACAGCCCATTTACATTTTCATTTGAAATGACATGTAAAACAATAACAACAGTTTCGCGAATCAAAAAAAGTTAGCTAACACTAAATGACATCGATTGAGACGCAGGTTAGCACTGCTTGTTATCGATGAATAATTAATCATTATGTGGAGAACATTATGCAAAAGGGACTACGTCTTAGCAAAGTCGCCGGCGCCATGGCTGCTTTGCTGATGGCCGGGACAGCCGCTACAGCAGTTGCTGCACCAACCCATGACAAGGCCGTTATCGGTTACCTAACCCAGTGGGAAGCATGGAAAGGTACAGATGCTGGCTTCAGCGTAAAAGGTGAAGCAACGCACTTGAACGTAGATATGGACATCTACTCAATCTTGAACTTCTCATTCTTCGGGGTGGCTAAAGACGGTTCAATGCACAGTGGTGATTTACGTAACAAGAGCATTTACCAGCCAAACGCCGTGCAGGAGCCAGGTCCGCTTCTACACCCAGACGTTTACTCAAGCTGGGACTTCCATATCCTATGGGGTGAACTCGAGTACATCCACGAGTACCCAGGAAACGAACCTTGGCAGGCTGACGCGCTAGCGAAAGTTAAAGCACAAGGCTTTGTGAAAGATGGCCGTGGTTGGAAACACGAACCAACCGGCATCACAGGTCAAATGCCTATCCCTCTGAAAAAAGAAGGTGGTGCACCGGGTCTGATCGAGCTTGCTAACCAGAAAGGCGTGAAAGTCATGGCGTCTATCGGTGGCTGGAGTATGTCTAAGCATTTCCCTGAAATGGCGGCAGATCCAGTGAAGAAAGAACGCTTCCTGAAAGACGTTGATGCCTTGCTTGCGCTTGGTTTCCACGGTATCGACATCGACTGGGAATACCCAGGTTCAGGCGGTATGAACTTCACCGGTACAGAAGCTGACTTCGCAAACTTTGAACAGTTGATGGAAGACATCCGTGAGCGTATCGGTCCTGATCGTCTACTGACGGCGGCATTTAAAGCAGTTCCGGCAGCGCTTGAAGGCTTTAACTGGGATCGCCTAGTGAAGTCAATGGATTACTTCAACATGATGACCTACGACCTGAACGGTGGTTGGTCAAATGTAACGGGTCACAACTCTCCACTTTACCCATACCCAGAAGAAGAGTTCGAGGGCTTGAACCTTGATACGCTGAAAAACTGGATGGTGAATGTTAAGGGTATCCCTAGCCAGAAGATCAACTTCGGTGCAGCATTCTATGGCCGTGGTGTTCAGACAACAGAAAGCACAGCTTACCTAGGTGCGCCAACAGACAAGCGTAACGTTAACTTCTCTGTTGACGGCCCATCTGTATCTGCTGTTGACTTGGACAACTGGAAAGCGTTTGAAGGTCAGCCAAACTACAACTACATCATCAAGCAGACTGGCTGGGAGCACATGTGGGATGCGAACGCCGAAGTACCGTACGCGGTGAAAGGCAAGTACTTCCTAAGCTACGATGATCCAGAAGCAATGCGTAAGAAAGCCCAGTACATCGTTGATAACGACCTAGGTGGTATCATCGTATGGCAGGTGCACGGTGACATTCAGTGTAAAGGTACGTTCGTTAACTACGGTACTAAGCTGAAGCAGTGTACTAACCTGAGCTCGCCACTGGCTGAAGAAATCGATAAAGTGTTCACTAATGGTAACCCAACACCAGGGAACACTGCGCCAGTATTGACTGTACCGGGTGCACAAACGGCAGATGCAGGCCAAGTGATCAGCTTTGACGTGTCGGCAACCGATAAAGAAGGCGACCGTCTAACCTTTACGGTTACTGGTGCCGATGTTGTAGACAACGGTAATGGTACTGCTACCGTTACTTACAAAGCACCAAACACGTCTGTTGACCTGACTGAAACTATCACAGTAACGGTTTCTGACGGCAAGAAGAACGCAGTTAAATCTGTTGTTGTTAACGTGAAAGGTGAAGCACCACTACCAGGTGATAACAACCCACCAGTACTGACTGCACCAGCAACGGCTGAAGTGAAAAGCGGTGAGACAGTGGTTATCTCTGTGTCTGCAACAGACAAAGACGGTGACGCACTGACCTTCACAGCGGACAACGGCGCAGTGGTTACACCAACGGCTTCTGGCGCAGACATCGCGTTTACTGCACCTGAAGTAACGGCTGACACGGTGGTTAACCTTGTTGTGACTGTGACTGACGGTAAAGCGACTGATGAAGCGACTGTTGCAGTAACAGTGAAAGCGACTGAAGAGCCAAACCCTGGCAACACTTGGGATCCAAACAAAGTGTACGTTGGCGGTGATACTGTTGTGTTCGAAGGCGTAACATACAAAGCGAAGTGGTGGACGAAGGGTGAAAAACCTGGAACCAGCGCGGTATGGGAAGCTCAGGGCGAAAACCCAGGTCCAAACCCTGATCCTGATCCAAACCCAGGCACAACATGGTCTGCGAGTAAAGTATACGTTGGCGGTGACGAAGTGACCTTCAACGGTGAGAAGTACCGTGCGAAGTGGTGGACACAAGGTGATGAACCAGGTGTACCATTCGGTCCATGGGAAAAAATCTAATTTAGTTATTCAGTTAACGAAAATTAATTAGCGAGAAAGGCCTGACGTATAAGTCAGGCCTTTTTTTGTTCATGAAAACCGCATGCATCACTTCTATAGTTAAAGAGGACGTTAAAGGGCAAAACACTGAAGCAGACGAGGTAGGCGATTATGGAATTACGTAATAAATCGGGTGATGTCGCTAAGTTAGCCGATAACCTAACCTTGAAAGAAATTGTGGATATGGGGTTTTCATTAGATATTTGTGATGAAAGCTATGATCCTAATGAACATTGGCAGGTGAGTGCAAATACGCAAGGCAAGCAAGGCGAATACCCCGAAACGAAGTAGTACGGGTAAGGCAAACGAATGAACAAGACATAAAAGCCAGCCGATGCTGGCTTTTTGCATAGCAGGTTCGGCTTGATTGTGTGATAAGCGCGCGGATTATTTCACTTCCACTTGCTCTACCGCCGACGAGAGCCCCTCGCTGGAAAAGCGGCCAATTTTCCCCAGCGTGCCACCGCCATAAATCACACTGTATTGGCGGTGACGCAGATGCTGGATTAATTTGCTGTTCTCCTGATAATTGTAAGGCAGCAACATGGCATACCCACTGCCGATGCAAAGGAAATTCATGTTAAAAGGCGTGTTATCGAGTCGAAAACCACGAAAGCGGGTAGCTCTCTGATCCCGTGTGGTACAGGCATCACCTACTTGCACAATCAGATTAAACACCTTCTTTCCCCGTCCGTTATCGGTGATTGAGACAGATGAACCAAAAAAGTAGCTGTATACGGGGGCGATGGCGTTGTTGGCGGATGCATTGTATGTCCACGCCGCTAAGTGTTGAGTGCTGAGGGAGTGATCATAGATGGCCTCAAAGATCGTACGAAATCCGTCACTGGTGTATTTCCCCGCCGTTAGCATGACAGAAGAATCTTTGAGTGGAAACGCGACGGTAGTCTCTTGGCGTAACACGGCATTCCATAACATGATAAGCCGATCATTATTGTTGGCCGGGACGAGCAGCGCCGTATCGTTATCTTGGCAAAGGTTGAGCAAATTCACGTAGCTGTCATTGATTTTCGCTTTGATGATTTGATAGTGCCCTTTCGGTCGCAAATCGAAACAGTTCTCGGCTTGAGTCGTATAGTAGATCAGTGGACTGTCAACGTCCGTATTGAGCGGATTATCACCTATTATGGCACTTCCGGAAGGATCGTTCGTAAAACTGACCCGTGCCATGTCCACATTCACTTGTTTCCATATTGGGGGCAGTGAATCCGCATACTCTGACAGCGGTTTGGCGGATACGCCAGTGCTGTATAGCCAAGCCGAGACGGTAAAAAAACAGAGCAGCAGAGGTGTCGGTACGAAAAAAACACGCCAAGCGGTGAAAACCATAATATCGCCCTTAAATGAAAAAATGCATGAGGGGTATAATGAGTATGGTTCACTCGGTGTGACAAAAAATACGTGGTTTAAGGGGGCATCACGGAAGTTTGAACTGAGTCACGTGTTCCGGTACGCCCCTGATTTGGCAGGGATTGAGCAGCCTAGTTCTTTTGCGTGATCGCCTGATAAGCCGCTACAGCCATATCAGCCTCTTTTCTGTTACTTCGCTGAACCCGGCGATAGTGGCTCAGTGTTTTTTCAAGATAGCGTTCAACGGTTCTCGCTTGCTCATCGGTGGCGGCGTGCCAAATTTTTTCACCCACAGAGCAGATCTTCATCGCATCATTAGCGCTTGATGACACGTAAATGATCTCATAGAAACGGTGATTGTCTTCCACTAACACTTCGTGTTTCAAACTGAAATCCAACTCACACAACTTCTGGCGCAACGTGAACTGATGGTGCACCGGGCAGACCAGAAAATCGATGTCTAGATCTGGATGTTGTTGATGAATACGCTCGATAAAGGTCGTGATTAAATCCCCGCCCACACCCGCAATGATAACCAAGTGTTTTCCCGGATAGTCATGAAGAGGAAGTGCTGCCACATCCATGCAATGGGTTGTCCATGTTGACGCAGACTGCGTATAGAAGCGTTGCAGTTTGTCTTCAACGGTTTGCATCAGCGCCGGCACAATATCCACAAAATGAATATGAGGAGCGGCTTGTCGTGCCAATAACGCCGTACCTAAAAAACCATGGTCACAGCAACAATCCCAAATGTGGGTGTAGTCCGCCGATACCAGTTGTTCGATGTGTTTGAGCCTGTTACTCAGTTTCAAGAGGTGTTCATCTCTGATAGAAAAGTCGGCGTATTGTAATGATTTTTAGCAATATGGCGAGGATTAAGTCAGCTTGGATAACGCTATTAGCCTAGCTGACATCATGCGCATGTTATGTGACTAATCTTCCCGACATGACAATACAAAGTTATTGATTTGGAAAAGGTGTGGGCCACGGAAAATGAGATGGCATTCATCATCCAAAGCATAGGCCGTCTGCTGGTGGACTTTGACCGGCATATCTTGATTAATGAGAAGGTATTTGTTGTTACCGATTGGGCTAAATGGATACTGCCTGTCGAAACTGACCGTCTCGAGATCCGGTTGAGTGACATCAACGTAAGTCACATGATGATTCAGTTGGTTACTAAGCTGGCATGTATAGAATAGCCACGTATAGTCCGGGATTTCGACCTCACCATGCCATTGGGTTTTTTGTGATTGAATACCGAAATATAACGCTATATTCGTGGTGATTAAGAACGCAATCACAACATATTTGATTGAAAATAACTTTTCGAAAAAACGGAATAGAAACATGTTTAACACAAATTGAATTCGCAAAATGTTAATTATTTGTTTTGATGCATTTTAAGAAATGCTTACCTTTAGTGTAATGACATTCATGATCGTCGATAGTGACGATTGTGCGCTGACCTGTCTCATCACGATTGATGTAAGGATAAGGCGTCGCCTGCATAATAGACAAATATTCATGCTTGTAGTAGACCGCTTTCACCAGAGCATAAGCCTGATATAACGAAGCAGCGAAGAGTAGTGTACAGCCACCAAAAAATACCTTTTTGGTGAAGCATGGTTGTTTGGTTTTGTTTGTGCATATCTCGCTGTTTTCAGCGATCGCAGGAGAATCTTCCGTCTCGGAAAAGAGTGTTGGCGCTGAGTTCACCACGGTGAAGACCAGTTTGTATCCTTTGCTTGGGACGTTTACCAAAATGGTTTTGTCACGATCACACAATGTATTACGTGTTCGGCTGATCAGTTGTGCCAAACTTTCTTGTGAGATTGGACGTGACTGCCACACTCTTTCAACAATTTGTCCATGACTGAGCACGTCAGGGGAGGCATCGACTAAGCACCGAAGCAATTTAAATTGCTTTTGAGTAAGTACTAAAGCCTCTGACGAGAGGGAACCAACATCGGTAGAGAGTGAACGAGAGTCTGTTTGCCAGAGAAAACGACCTAAACGAAGTTGTGGATTATTTATCATGTCCATACGTGTAACTTGATGAATGGCTTTTAAGCAGTTAAAGATAATCCGTTTATGTATCCTCGCTGAGTCCGTAAAAACGCGGTTGCTCTCTATCATGCGCTATGTTGGTGAATGCGTTAAGGATTTACTCTTGCCTTGAGCGGGCGAAGAGTATACAAGGAAGACTCTCAATATCAAGAAGGAATTGGACTTTGTAAGCTTACGATTTGGGTGAGTTTTTATCTTAATATTGCACGCGAACGGGGAGCTCTAGTCTAAGGGCGATACAGAGCATGCAGTAAGGGCCATGTTGTCAGTATCGACAAGCTAGTGACATATATTTCATCGCAATTTTGTTAGGGTGCTTAAAAATCAATGAACAGTCATCATTGATTTTGTAATAACGAAAATAAATCGTGTTGAGATTGCTTTTATCGTTAAATAAAATATTGCCATTATGTAAATGCGGTTCAAAAGAAAAAGTCTCATCATAACTTTTATTGCCACTAAAGGGGTATTTGGTCATCCGAACATGCATTTTGTCGAAGAACTGTGTTGTTCTCACGGTTTTTTCAACATCGTTGGTTGTGACGTTGCCAATAAAATGTGTTTGCTGAGAATAGGTGCCATAAAGAATGGCGGCATTGACAATGAACAGTATGATGAAAATCAATCGGTTCTTATTTACAGTTAATTGCATGATGCTTAGCCTCAAATTTACACTCGGTACCTTCAATCGTGATCGATAGATCGCCACTTTCTTTAATGGATTCTATGTGAGAGTAAGTTTCTGCAGTGAAAACCTCGATCAATCTTTTTTTATCCTGATAGGCTTCAAAAAAATAATAGAGATTAATGACGGTAAGCAGTAAACATGACATCCACAGAGAGCATTTCCATATTGATTTAGGTGATGCTTTTATTACTGGCGTGGCATCATTCTGCTCTGTTTTCTTCTTATCAATTGTTGAAATGTGTAGAGAGTACCCTTCTCCCGGTTGGTTAACGATGATGTTTTTTTCTTTGTCATCCAATGTGTTACGAGTGCGTATGATCAGTTGTGGTAAACTTTCATTCGAGACATGCTCTGTTTTCCACACATCGTGAATAATATCTTGATTAGAGACAGAGTTAGGGTAAGCGCGATAAAGACAACTCATGAGCAAATATTGTTTTTTTGTCAGTTTTTTCTGCACATTATTGTCTTTGATGTTTATCAGTCCGGGGCTTGTGACGTCCCATTGATAATTACCGAGAATAATTGCAGTTTGGTTATTCATTGCTCTCACCTGTTGAAAAGGGGAGCGGATACTATCTTGTTTTGTGACCTTTATCAAGTTTTAGAGTATAAGGTCTAATTATGAGATGATAATCGTTATTTATATCATTCATTTTTATAATGACCATGTCCTATATATCATTTGGTAATAATGGTCATCGATCATCTCTACCAGATCCCAATGCTATGGAGAGGTAGCACCAATATCATTTTGATCTGATAGAGAGTCATGCAATGAGCGACTCTAGTAGAGACACTTTAGAGAGACATTTCTGAGTGTCATTTCAGATTGTCCACTGAACACGAGCTTACATTGTTCATCTAAATAAAAGACCCGATTATGCCGAACAGTCACAGGCGTATCATTATTTAGAGAGAGGTATTGGCCACCTTTGGACTTTTCATAAATGTAGTGATAATCCAAAGTATCAATATCAACTTCATCAGAAGAAAGGGGTGAATAGGTGGCACTGGAAATCAATTGGCGTTGGTGTAAGCGTGTATACACGCCCCAAGCATGTCCCATCGCTTCCATTTTTCCGTACAGGCGAACATCAGTATGCTGTGCGAACCACATCACCATGGTGTTAAGAAGCACTAAGACGAGTGCCATGACCACTTTACGGGCATTGGAGAAGCAATTGAGTTTTGTAATAAGTGCATTCATGGTTATCAATCGTTAAGTGAATTATTCCATCCTGCCCTTTTGTCATTTCTGGATAGGGCTTCGCGTTAAGTACATCGAGAAAATCTTGTTGATAGTAGATCGCCGTTGTTAACTTCCATAGGTTGAGAATTAAGCCGAAGAAGAGACACCCCAACAAGGCACACCATAATGGGTGTCGTATCGAGACTGACGGCGCATTTGACAGCTGAGATTCCATCATTGGCTGAGTGCTCGTTGATGTATCGTCATTGTCTGGCATGCACGGTGCGGTCTTTGTCGTCCTATCAGAAACAACAGGTGTAAAATTCAGTGAGTATCCAATGCCGGGTTCATTCACTAAGATGGACTTGTTTCCATCCTCCAGTGACTGACGCGTTCTATTAATAAGCTGTGGCAAGCTCTCTTGGGAAATATGTTTTGAACCCCATACTTTTTCAATAATTTGCTCTTTCTTTAATGTGCTTGGATAAGCATCGATTAAACAAGTCAGCAGTTGATGCTGTTTTGGGGTTAATACACATTTCTTCGCGTAATGTTCATCATTTTTATCTAAACGATATAATTCACGGGAATTGACATCCCAAGAAAAACGACCCAGTACGACAGTTGAAAAATTGGCTATCATGTTTAAATCAAAACGTAACGGAAAACCATGATGATAGGTATGTCACAAAGCATTATTAATTGCTTGTAACGGTTATTTATATGTTTTCACCCAGTGTTTATGTCTTAGGTGCCCACAATCTGAGTGTGGATACTATCGCCACTCACGAGATGCCGCGAGTTACATTGCAGTTATATGCACTGATGTTTTTAGTGTTGGTGGTTTTTCTATAAGTTGTTGATTTAAAGTTGTTTTACTAATTATATAAGTTAAATGTAAGTGCCCTGTAAGTGTGTGATGCGCTAAAATGAGGCTCCAGAGGGAGAGTGAAAATGGAGTCGTGAGCAGTATCGCAGAGGCTCTGACGCTGCTCAGAACGTGTTACTTGCTGATAGTGACTGCTGATCGTACATTCAAAGATTGGCTGATTTTCGACACCGATTTAATGCTCAGTGATGATTTTTCATCTTATAGTTACACATTGTATAACGACTATCACAATGCGCTTTCTCATTGTCAGTGCTTAAATGATGGTACGAAAAAGAAATCATTCATACGTGTTCATTGATAACCAGCGAATCTAATTGCCTGTTTTAATGTCAATTCATCATCCATTATTTTCAACTCTTAGTATTTGTTATTTATTGAGTAATGGTGCGTTTTTTAAGTATGAGTTTTTTAATCATGAGTTGTTTAAATTCCATTAATGTTTAATCAATGACATTACTCATATTCCGTGATGAAAGTGACAGATTGATACTATTGCTGCATCACTGTTTTGCTCTATGTTCTACTCAACGTATTTTGTATGAATATCTCGGTAGTATGCCTGTTTTTTGTGGCCTTCTGGCGATGCTCCGTAACACTCTCGGATGCAGGAGACCATGAAGGTAGAGAGATACCAACCACACATCTGTGGGGGAGAGATCGTAAGCTTACGATCTCTTACCTACTCATTTTAAGTATTATTATGTTCGTAAATGATGATGCATTGTGTATCATACAAACATGCTCAACGAATGATTGACTCTAAGGCACATATCACAATGAAAAACATTCTTCTCTGTACAACGGGTGCGAGCCCACAGGTCGTGACGGAAACCTTGTATGCGTTGTTTACGCAGGGCAAAGCGTACCCGGATGAGATGTATGTGATCACTACGGCGAGCGCAAAAGCCATGTTGGTGGAGGGGTTACTCACTCAAGGTCATCTTCAGGCGCTGTATGAAGAATACGGCATGCCAGCGGTGACGTTTGATGAAAGCCATATCTGGCTGATTGAAGATGAGCAAGGTCAGCCGGTGTTTGATGCCAAAGGGGAAGAAGACCAAGCCTATATGGCCAATTTCATTACTCGCAAAGTGGCGGAGCTAACGGCAGATGCTAATACGGCGATTCATGCTTCTATTGCGGGTGGCCGTAAGACGATGGCGTTTTACATGGGTTATGCGATGTCGTTGCTGGGGCGTGAGCAAGATGCGTTGAGCCATGTGTTTGTGAATGATGAGTTTGAATTTGTACCGGACTTTTACTTTCCTACTCAGGGTGATCATTTGATCGAAGGGAAAGTAGCGGGCACGCAACTGAACACGAAAGAGGCGGTGGTGACGTTGGCGGAAATTCCGTTTGTCCGTATGCGTAAAAAGTTTGAGGATGATTTGATCAGCCAGATCGAAGAAGCCACCTTCAGCAAAACGGTAGCACGTATGAATGCGGCAGATCAGGTGACATCCGTCCAATGGTCAAACAAGGCATTATCGCTGTCAGTGTTGGGGATTGATATTAAGCTCACCGCGAAAGAGTTGGCGCTGTATCAGTATATTGCCCAAGAGCCAGATAAAAAGGTGCTGGTCGATCGTGCCTTTATCGAAAGTACCGCCCCGAGCAAGGCGTATTTATCGGTGTATAGCCAAATGAAAGGCGATGTACGCGTCTATCGTACCTTTGGTTTAGAAGATGATATCGCTTGGCGTGAGCAGAATCTGACATCCTTGAAACCCATGGAAAAGGAATTTATTCAGCCGATCCGTACTCAGGTTAACACCAAACTGAAAAAAGCGTTGCCTGCCGAGATTTATGAGAAAGTGCAAATTCAATCGCAGCGAACCCCTGGAGGGAGCTGGTATTGGATTGCGCCTGCACTTTCCGTCACGGCTTTATAGTGGCTATTGCGATGTGTTAGGTGGGGCATGGGAAGGCCCCTTAACCGGTTCGGCCTAGCAGACCGAGGATGAGGAGAGTTAAAGCTCAGTATTCACAACGCAGTGAGGTGTTTTTTAAGTGAGGGTTGGTGGGCCCACTGAACACTAAACTGCACGTGTCATCTAAGTAAAAGACACGGTTGTGTCGCACCGGTACATGCTCATGATCACCTTGTGACATATACTCATTGTCACTCAAGCGGGTGAATGTGTAGTAAAAATCAATGTTCTTTGAGTTCATGTCCTGAGGCGCATTGAGTTTGGTAAAGGTGTTCTTGGTGACCAAATTATCGCGGTTTTGCTCCGTATGTGTGGTCCATTGGTGGCCAAATGCCTCTACACGTCCAAAGTATTGCGTACCTGTCTGGTGGCTTGCAACCATCAGCACTGCATTCAGTATGAGCAATAAAGTGATAATCTTAAATTTATTAGCACTTAAGTAAGCGCTGAGTTTTGTCATAAATACATTCATGAATATCAACCGTCACGGATAGGTGATCATTATCAATTGGCTGCACTTCAGGGTAGGGCACTGCATGCTGAATGCCTTGCATTTCATGTTGATAATATAATGCTGTCATATATTGCCAGCCGTTATATAGCATTGCTACGGATAAAAGAGTGATAAGTGCAAACCAACCTCGCTCACCCGGGCGATTCACCTGACTAAACCAATGTGTTGCTGCGTCTATTTCAGATAAATCTTCGCTGTCTTCTTTGATATCAATTTCTTCAAATAAAAGTGAATACCCCACACCCGGCGTGTTCACAAGAATTGTCTTATCTTTATCTTCAAGCGTTTGCCTTGTTCTATTTATGAGTTGCGGCAAACTTTCTGTTGAAATATGTGTTGTTCCCCAAACGTGTTCAATAATGGCCACTCTGTTGAGTGTTTGAGGCGCTGCATCATATAAACATTTCAGCAGTTGGTATTGTTTGGGGGTTAATACCACTGTGCTGTTAGCAGCCTGAGACGCATCGGTTGTTATCCGGTGTAAATACCGAGTGTCTGCATCCCATGAAAAATTCCCTAAAATCAATTTTTTATGGTTTTTATTCATGATTAAGTGTCATGGTTAAAGGGTGAGAAATGGCCTGATAGTATACGGTGTCTGGTCGGACATGTGAAGTAGGCACAATTTTCACAAGCTTATTATCATACATCTACTGATTTTGATTGCTACTATATTCGTAAATAATCTGGTGGTTGAGTGTGGTGGCAAAAATAAGCATTTATCTGTGCAGTATTCATGCAATAGATATTTTTCTTACACCGTACACATTAATCACTATTTGCAATGATTCCGCATCATAGATATTTGGGGAGCAATGTATGTCGAGTGTTTGTCAGCATCGAAACGTCATAAAAATCAAACGTCATTTCTTTCAGCGTCTATGGTTTAAAGCCATTTACCAATGCAAAGATTGTGGTGAAAAGATTAAATTCTAGGACGGACTGGATGAGTGATAATAAAAAATTATTGCGGAAAAAGATTAAAGATCATCACGCTAAACATTTAGCAAAAGTGAAAAAACGCGTTTTATCTGAATTTCTCGCACAAAAACAGAGTGAATTGACCTGATTATTTGAGCACAAGTGAAAAACTTGTGCTTTTTTGTTACTGGCGATCGGGTTTGGGGCGGTTCCGGAATGGTTCCAAACTGATCCCGGAACGGTCCCGAAGCGGTTCTGGAACGGTTCCCGAACGGACTCACATCGCTTCAAAGTCTGTTCGTAAGCTTATGATCCTCTATATGTACAATCTAATCATTATGATTAGATTGTTTTTAATTAATGGAGAGAACCAATGTCACAGATCCATACATATACTCACTCACACACAACCCATTCGTCACAGGGGCAACGAGCAACAGCGCACAATCGATGCCTGCAAGCGCAAGGAAATTTCCATTTTCTGCAGCCGGAAATGAATGACTTGTACCAGCAAGCCATTCAGGCCGAAAAGTACTTGTACGCAGATAGTCAATCGAGTTTGGCGAAAATGCGTTTATTCGTTGAATTAGCGTGTCATGAGCTTGGCCGTCATTTCAAACTTAAGCCACCTGTGCATGGTGATCTGTGCAATAAGATCAATATGTTGTCTACTCATGGTAGTGTGGAGGTCTGGGTGACGGATACCATGCACCGTCTGCGTGAGGCAGGGAATCGCTCCGTGCATTTGCTTGAGGTCAACGGCCATTATGTTGCACAGCAGCAGGTGTCGCGTGGGCGTATGCAAGCACTGATGGTGGAGTTACATGATCTGGCCAAGTACGTGGCCAATAAACTGCTTGGTGTACGAGATAGCGAATTAGCAGAGTGGTGTGAGCCTGAGCAAACGGAGATCGCTGAATGGGTGACCGATGCGCTTAATGGCCAGCAAGATGCCAGTTTCGCTTTGGCGGAATACTGTTACGCACAGCTTGCGGCATTAACCGAAACCGGTGATGAAAAGTGGTGGAACAAGACACTCTATGCTGATCGTCAGCGTGATTTGGCTTACTGGTTAGAAAAAGCACACGCGCAAGGCCACCCAAAAACATGGCTCTTGTTGGCAAACAGTTATGCCAGTGGCAAGTTGATGCAAACCGCAGAACGCGATGCGAAGTTGTGTTTTAAACGTGCTCTCGAAACCGATTGTGATGGGCAGGCGGCGTACGACTATGGTGTCTATTTGCGAAACCAACAGCAGTCAACATTGGGCTGGGAGATGATCACGCAAGCGGCTGCCAAAGGCCATCATGAAGCACTGATGGCGATGCAAGAAAAAACCGCAGGTACGGCAGATTATTCGGCTTGGGTGCAAAAAGGCCTTACCTCAGAACAACTGACGGCCTACACCCTGGATGCTTTCCATAAGCTAGAAACGTATATCAATACGCCTGATGCGAGTGAAGAAGAGAAAGCCATTTTGCATAAACAATTGCGCAGTGCTGTGATCACCGGCTCTGCCAAGCGCGCTCCTGGTATGGCATTTATCCAGGCATACGTGGATGGTCATGGGTTAGGCAATAAGCTGCTGACTCAACCTGAGATGGCGGAAAAAATGGTGGCAAGTTATGACGCATTGCCGGGGTGTTTATCCTATCACTCGCTGTTGTTTGCTGTGATTTGTTCAGGAGAAGGGCATTACGATGTGCTGCGTAAAATCTATCAACGCGCGCTGTCGCAATCTGTGGGTGAAGACGCTCAAGCGGACGTGAAATTCAAGATGGCACAACAGGCGATTGCCGAGTTTAAGTTGAAAAAGAAAGTGGCGACACCGACGAAGATGCATATTTTGCTGAAAGAAGCGGCAGATGCGGGCCATAAAGAAGCGCGTGCGTATATTCATTCTGCCGAAGGTAAAGCATTGCTGAAAAAGTCAGGCTATGAAACAGCAGGGCGCATGCGACCGAAAAGTGCCGTGCAGAAAGCGAAGGATAAAAAGAAACGTCAATCAGCCAAGAAAGCCCGCAAGCAGTAACACCGTTTATGCACTTTTTTACACCTGACCTATAGATTAATTAAGGACTAATACGAAAAGGTCGTGTGTATGGGCATGATAGGGAATCAGCCTAGAGATAAGGCCACAGTGCCTTCCTCTGTTTGCTTATTTTATGTTGTATTCTTGTTGTCTCTCGGGGTATTACAAGGGTGTGGCAATCGCCTGTTTTATTACCCCTCGACACCGGAAACTGTTCATCCGGACATGCGTCTGGTGTCTTCGACCTCTGGCAATCAACTGGCGACACGTTGGTTGGTGACTGACTCGCTAAATCCGAAAGGTATTGTGCTGCATTTTCATGGTAACAGTGGGCACATGGATGCGACGCAAGAGAAGGTCAGTTGGCTCACCGACTATGGTTATCATGTGCTGATCTTTGATTATTCAGGCTTTGGTCATTCCACCGGAAAGGCGAGGGATGAGGCAATGTATCACGATGCCCGCTCTATGTTGGCCTTCAGTGCCGATGTCCAAAAACAATCTGGATTGCCTCTGTTTGTGGTGGGCACATCCACTGGCGGCAATGTTTTTTTGCGTGCGTGGGCCGATCAGCCTATTCCCCTTGCGGGCATGATCATCGACTCGTCGTTTACCAGTTATGTCGATGTCGCGGCATTTACCCTTGATCAATATTGGTTGGGGGGAAGCTATGCGTGGATGGCAGATTGGTTAATGCGTGATGATTACGCAGCGGCAAGGGCGATGCCCCGTTTATCCAGTGCGCCAGCGTTAGTGGTGCATTGTGTGGAAGACACCGTGGTCCCCATCCGTACCAGTGAGCAGCTATTTGCCCAACTTCCCGCAACATTGCCAGAAGCCTTATCAGAGCCTTATTGGGGGCAAGCCGATGTGCGTGTTCGCCATCAAAAAGACAAGCAACACAAACAGTTTTGGCGTTTGGATGGCTGCCAACATGCGCGGGCGATGACGAATGATTTTCCGTATGTGCAGCAGCAGATCGCCGCATGGTTAGACGAAGTCAGTGGACAGGGTAGTGCTCTGGCTGGTGAGTCGAAAGATGAGAATAGAGTTGAACAGATAAATGAGCAGGCAGCCAGTGATAGCGAAATGTCACTGACTGCACACAGAGAAAACCCTTAACCGGCTTTCAGTTCCAGCAGGGTGTGGCCCAGGCCGATGTCATCGGTACGAGTTGCCACAACAAAACCGGCTTCTTCCACCAATTCCAAGAAATCTTCACTGCGGTAGAAACGGCTGTTACCGTTCGCCAGACAGGTGAAGTACAACGAGGTCGCATTCAGGCTGTAAGCCGCTGCGTCATAACGTTGTGCGTCCCAGAACAATTCCAGAATATATACCGTTGCATTGTCGTCCATTGCCGCACGTACACGACGTAGGATGCTCAGAATTTCCATTGGCGAGAAACAATCCAAGAACTGGCTCATCCACCAAATATCGGCGCCTTGTGGCAAGCTCTGGGTTTTGTCCAGCATGTTGGCCGGGTAGCCGTGAATGCGATCGGCAAAGCCAGCTTGTTCTGCATTGGTCAGTGCCATCTCAATTTGCTGAGGCAAATCAATGATGGTGACATTCACATCCTGATCGTGCTGACAACACTGCAAGGCCCACTTGCCCGTATTGCCACCAATGTCGAACAGACGCTTTGGTTTGTTGGCAAATACGCGTTCCAGCAAAATAGGGAAAGAGCGATCGGAATAGAAGTGGTCGAAGTTGAACCAGCTTTCTTTGGCTTTTTCAGGCAGACGAGACAGGCCTTCATAAATGGTTGGCCAGTCACCGAGCTCTTTCAGGCCGGCAGGTGTGCCTTCTTTGATGGCCTCGGTCAGGTGCATCATCGCGGCATAGCAAACGTCGGCAGTGAAATCGAGATTGGCACGCGTCATGCCATCATTTGCCAAGAAATACCCTAAATTTGCCAGGATGTAGTTGGGTTTGTTCCACGTCACGATGTGTGCACTCAATGCCATGTCGAGTAACACTTTCACACCGTATTCAGAGACGTCAGTTTGCTCTGCGATTTGCTTGGCATCTAAGCCATGTTTACCGGCCGCATCCAGCGCAGCGAGAATGCCGAGATCACGCAAAGTACGTGCGGTATGAAAGACGATAGGCGCAAAGGCAAGCTTTTGAGCTTCTGTTTTGGCCTGTAGAGCATTGAGCGGATCATGTTGATATGAAGTCACAATAAATTCCAACAGCGTAATAGGTAATATTTCTTCATGATCCAAATAGCTCAGATCTGAGCGACGTATTTTAATTAACGACACTGGGCTTTCAAGTGCTTGTTGGCAAAATCCGGATAATTCAGAGGCGTACTTTAAAATAAACGCGGATAACAAGCTGTTGCCCTCATAATGTGTAAGGGGAATATAATGGAAATATCAATTAACAAAATTTACAGCGGTGTTAGTTAAGTGTTAAGGCGGAGGTGTTCAACACTGATAAATAACGCATTGCGGGTTTATGAATACGTAATAAGGGGGCGTTGATTCTAATGCAAGTAGTTGCTTATTGTGTCGCTGAGTACGTTTCATGCTCGGAAAATTTTGCTAATGGGGCTCTGCGATTTTCAGTCTTGCTGTATGTAAGCCCGTAGTCTGTTGAGAAGGGGATGAGCCGGGATAGCATGAAATCATGCTGCTCATAAGGTAAGTGGTTACTCGCCTTTCAACCGTAACTCGAAACACACGTCTGATCATTCATCACTGACAAAAGGGCGTCACCACGCTATTTTTTTGAACATAATGCGTCTGAGATTTTCGTGATAGGACGTTTAAAATCTCCATGCGTCATTATTATTAGGCGGGACTGTCTGTGTTTTATACAGATATATTCTTCTGAGGTGGGAATAACCGTTTGTTTGTATAAATTCAACGTCTATCTATACCAAAAAGCGTTCAGAAATATTATCCTAGGCGGCCGCTAAGGCAGACCATTGTCATTGCTCAAATAGATAGCATGATTTGATACAGAGCAGGTGAAAGCGCAGATGAATACCGTACATTTTGATATTGCAGATTGGCATGCGCTATCGCCAGGGCTAAATACGCCGCAGGAATGGGCACTATGGGCCGTCAATAACAAAACGTGGCCTGCCGATCCTGCGCCTGCAGATTTCAGTGCGATTCCTGCCATGATGCGCCGTCGTATGAGTCACTTAAGCAAGTTGGCCGTACAAACCGCAATGACCCTGATGCACGATCAGTCGGTTGATTTTATCGTATTCTCCAGTCGTCACGGCGAACTGCACCGCACCGTTACCCTGCTGCAAGATGTGCTGCGTGGCGATGATGCCTCACCGATTGCCTTCTCTCAATCTGTACACAATACCGCTGCCGGCCTTTTCACCATTGCAACCAAGCAAGCTATTCCCGTGACCTCGATTGCCGCCGGTGAACAGTCTTTACATGCGGCTTTGATTGAAGCTGCCGCTTACTTAGCGGAAAACCCAACGCACCGTGTCTTGGTGGTGGATTTTGATGAGCCTCTGCCTGCGCCTTATGGCGTGTTTGATGGATTGCTTCACCAAGGATTTGCACTGGGCATGATCCTGACGCATGGCAACCACATCGCGCTACGTTGGCAATCGTCAATTCAACCATCAACGCAATCGGCAGATAATGCACACGATGCAGGTTTGCCACAAACATTGTCCGTGATCAGTCAGTTGGCACAGGACAAAACAGCGTGGTCGATTGCGGGTCGCCGTCAAATCTGGCACTGGGCACGTTAAACCATGGCGGGTTTGAGTTCATTAACGCTCGGTCAGCGATTGAATAAAGCATGGCGCGTGGTCGCGACCGGGTTTTGTTTTGCGCTGTTTGGCATTGGCGCCTTGTGCCTCACCTTTGTGGTGTTCCCGTTACTCACTGGCACCATGAAAGCCAGCGAGCAACGTGAACAACGGGTACAAGCGATCATTCAACGGGCATTTGCCTTGTTTTGCCGTACCATGCGTTTTGTTGGTGCCATCGATTATGCCTTTATTGGTGAAGCAGAGTTACAGCAAGACAGACATTGTTTGATTGTTGCCAATCACCCGAGTTTGATTGATTACGTGTTGATTGGCTCGCGCTTACCGCAGTGCGATTGCTTGGTGAAAGCCGCTATTTGGCACAACCCGTTTATGCGCGGAATCGTGAAAGCGGCAGGGTATATCCCTAATGTGGATCCGGAACGCTTGATGGAAGCCTGCAGCGCCCGCTTAGAGACAGGCAACGTGCTGCTGGTATTCCCAGAAGGGACGCGCACCACACCCGGTGAAACACCCACTTTACAACGTGGGGCAGCACAAATTGCCGTGCGCACCCAGGCAGACTTACGGGTGGTACACATCACCGTGAGTCCCGATTTTTTAACGAAGCAGGCCAAGTGGTATCAGGTGCCTGATCGTAAGCCCTTTTTTCGGGTGGAAGTGAAAGAGAAAATCGCCATTGCGCCGTTTCTTGACGCGACCGATTCCCCGACCACTGCGGCGAGACAACTGAACCGCCATTTGGCGCAGGTCTTGTTCCCGCAGGCAGACACGTCACACAACGAAGTATTTGAGAAAGAAGGTTAGAGTGGAAGCATTACACAACGAACTAAAGACGCTGATTATCGAGTCATTGAACCTTGAAGATATCACCGTTGATGACATTGAAACCGACGCGCCATTGTTTGGTGACGGTCTGGGTTTGGACTCTATCGATGCCCTTGAATTGGGTCTGGCGATCAAAAAGCAGTACAACATTGCGATTGATGCTGATGATACGAACACCCGTCAGTACTTTGCGTCAGTCGCGAACCTGGCTGATTTTATTGCTGCAAACCGCGCTTAAGAGAGAGTGACCCATGACTGATGTAAACCGTAACGATGTATTTGAACAAGTACAAAGCGCGTTAGTAGAACTGTTTGAACTGGATGCTGCAGATGTGACACCTGAAGCAACCCTGTACCAAGATTTGGATCTGGACAGCATTGATGCCGTGGATTTAGTGGTTCACCTGCAAAACGTGACCGGCAAGAAGATCCAGCCAGAAGAATTTAAATCAGTACGCACCGTGCAAGACGTGGTGGATGCTGTGGCGGCCTTGCTACAGTAATGCGTTTTATCACCGCACTGTCAGCCATTGCTTTACTGGGATACCCGTTCGCGGTGTATTTCGGGATCAGCCAATGGGGATTAGGCCCGGTGGCGGCAGTGCTGGGGATCCTGTTTGTGATCCGCGTACTGGCGGGACGACAAGCGCGATTGCGTGAATTGAAAACCATCGCCTATCTCAGTGGCGGTGCCGGGATCACACTGGCGGTATTAGGCAGTGTGTTCCGAGAGCACGGTTGGCTGATGTATTACCCCGTGATTGTGAATGCCCTGATGCTGATGCTTTTTGGCTCGAGCTTGTGGCAATCACAAACCATGATAGAACGCTTTGCCCGCCTGCAAGATCCGGATTTACCCGCCAGCGGCGTGCGTTATACCCGCACGGTGACAAAAGTGTGGTGTGGTTTTTTCGTGGTCAATGGAGCGATTGCACTGGCTACCTGCTTTATGCCGCTTTCCGCTTGGACCCTGTACAACGGTTTGATCAGCTACCTGTTAGCGGGTCTGCTGTTCGGCGGGGAATGGCTGATCCGCCAGCGGGTACAACGCCAGTCCGGCGTGTAACCCAGCACGGTTAACCCTGACCTGTTAACCCTGGCCTGTTAACTCAAAATTGAACATTGAAGACTGCCCGATGACGACCACTCACGCACACAATATGCAAGCCCATCACACTGTGCCTTTTGCACCGTTGCAGCACCTGATGGTCGCGTCACGTCCGGACACGTATCCGGTGGCGTTTCATGGTCATACGTGTGTGACGTGGTTAACCTGGCAGGCTGATGTTTATCGCTTGGCTGAAGCATTACGTCAACATCCCGCCAAACGGTGGGCACTGTGTTTTGATGACAGTTACCATTTTGCCGTGGCCTTTATGGCGGCGGCGCATGCAGATAAACACCTGATTCTGCCCGGCAACCATCAACCGGAAGCACTGGCGGAATTGTCACCTCATTTTGATGCATTACTGCATGACCGCCCACACTACGCGCAACTGACCTGCCCACAGTGGACGGCTTCAGCGTTATTGTCCAAACAATCTTCCGAGCAGCGTGACGCGCAGTCAACTGCCCAGCCTGTCTTTGGCGAGTTGTGTTTGTCTGCCTTACCGCTGACCCTGTTTACCTCGGGCTCCAGCGGTACCCCGAAAGCCATTGAGAAAACACTGGCCGAATTAGCCGAAGAAGTGGAGCACCATGAACGCACATGGGGCGCGACACTGGCAGGCTCTCGCATTGTTAGCACGGTGTCACACCAACACATTTACGGCTTACTGTTCCGTATTTTGTGGCCGCTGTGTGCGGGGCGCGTGTTTGCCCGTCAGGATCTGGTGTATCCCGAGCAGGTGATTGCACAGGCAGAGGCGGATACCACGCTGGTTACCAGTCCGGCGCTGTTAAAGCGTTTAAGTGATGAGCAATGCGATTGCGCCTATCGTGCGGTGTACTCATCCGGTGGTCCTTTGAGCTTTGACGCGGCGCAATCGAGTCAGCGTCTCTTTGCCCAGTGGCCGGTTGAAGTGTACGGCAGTACGGAAACCGGCGGCATTGCTTATCGTCAGCAGACGGATCCAGAAATCCCGTGGCAGGTATTTGATGTGATTGAAGTGACGGTGAATGCCGAACATTGCCTGCGTATTCGCTCGCCGTTTGTGGATGCGGGTCAGTGGTATCAGACCAGCGATCAATGTCAGCTGTTGGCAGAGCGTCAGTTTATCCTGCAAGGGCGGGTTGATCGGGTGGTCAAAATTGAAGAAAAACGCATCTCCCTGACGGAAGTGGAAGCGCGTTTGTGCCAACTGCCGTGGATAGACGAAGCCGCCGTGCTCGTGCTGGAAGACGCGCGCCGTGTTAGCCTTGGCGCGGTACTGACGCTGACCCAAGAAGGGGAAGTCGAATTGACCCGTTTGGGTAAAGGCGCATTCTGGCTGGCACTGCGTCAGGCATTGCGCAGCTGGTTGGAGCCTGTGGGCATTCCGCGCCGTTTTCGCGTGGTGGCTGAGATCCCGCTCAACAGTCAGGGCAAACGCCTGATGAGAGATTTGGAACAGCTCTTTTAACAACAAACTGAACGAAGAAACGAAATGACCATGATGAAACGTAAGCCAACGATACTGGCTCAGGAAGTGAACGAGAACCGTGCCGTCCTCACGTTGCATGTGGAGGCGGACATTGCCGATTTCCAAGGTCATTTTACCGATTATCCGCTGCTACCGGGTGTCACCCAAATTGAATGGGCCGTACACTTCGCTCGCGCCTGCCTGTCACTGACTGGCGATTTTGCCGGAATGGATGCACTGAAATTCCAGCAGCCGATTTTGCCTGACAGCCAGGTGACATTGACCCTGACGTGGTCGCCGGAAAAAGACAGCCTGCATTTCTGTTACACCTCGCAAGTCGATACGCCAGAAGGCGACGATGAGTCGGCGCAAATGCACACCCATGCCTCTGGTCGCATCAAACTGGTTGTGGCGCAATGAGCACCTTTCGTCCCTGTTTTCTGATCCCTTGCTATAACCATGGCAGTACCGTTCCTGCGGTGATCGATGCCTTGGCGGTTTATCCGTATCCGGTGATCATTGTCGATGACGGCAGTGATCATGCCACCCAGCAGCTCCTTGCCGAACAAGCCCAACGTGATCATGTCACCGTTGTCACGTTACCGACCAACCAAGGTAAAGGCGGGGCGGTGATTGCTGGTATTCAACACGCCTTCAAACTGTGTTTTAGTCACGCCATTCAGATTGATGCTGATGGCCAGCACGATCTCACCGCATTGCCCGAGCTGATTGCCACTTCGCAGCAGCACCTTACCGCACTGGTATCCGGTCAGCCGGTGTACGATGAATCGGTACCCAAAGCCCGTTTGTATGGTCGTTATGCCACGCACGTGTGGGTGTGGATTGAAACCTTGTCAATGCAACTGACGGACAGCATGTGCGGGTTCCGTTCGTACCCGATTGGCCCGACCATCAAGGTCATTGAACGTGACCATGTGGGCAAACGCATGGATTTTGATACCGAAATCATGGTGCGCATGTACTGGGATGGCTGTGATGTTTGCTTCGTGGAGACCAAAGTGGTGTATCCGGAAGGCGGTATTTCTCACTTCGACGTGCTGTGGGACAACATCAAAATCAGCGCCATGCATACCCGCCTGTTTTTAGGCATGCTGCCACGCATTCCCCGTTTGTTGAAACGCAGGCAACAAGCCAAAACGGCCGCTAAAACCACGCATCCCACCCAAGCCCGCCACTGGTCGGCCCATGTTGAGCGTGGCACGGTATTCGGGATTCAGATCTTACTGATGGTTTATCGCTTGCTAGGCCGCAAAGCTTTCAATCTGCTGCTGAAAGGGGTGATGGCCTATTACCATCGTACCGGTCATCGTGCGCGACAGGCGTCGGAAGCGTATTTGACGACATTACGTGCTTACGCGGCGGCACAAGGCATTCCGTTACCCGGTGAGCGGGAAGGGAAACTGACCAGCTACCAGCACATGCTGTCGTTTGGTCACACCATGCTCGACAAACTGGCGGCGTGGCAGGGCGATTTCTCGTTCGATAACATTACCGTCCACGGGCAAGATCATTTTGATCGGATCACTGCTAACAAGCAGGGGATCGTGATCTTAGGATCGCATTTAGGCAATCTTGAATTGTGCCGTGCATTAAGCCGAGGTTACGACAATGTCGTGATCAATGCGCTGGTGTTTACCGAGCACGCCGAACGTTTTAATGCGGTGATGAAAGCGGTTAATCCCGATTCCTCACTGAACCTGATTCAGGTCAGCCAAATGGGCCCTGAAACTGCGATTTTGCTGCGACAGAAAATCGAGCAAGGGGAGTGGGTGGTGATTGTCGGCGATCGCACCTCCGTGACCCAAGAACAGCGCGTGATCTGGGCAGATTTTCTCGGTCAGCCCGCGCCGTTCCCGCAAGGCCCGTTTATGCTGGGTGCGGTGTTAAAAGCCCCGGTGTACACCTTATTTGGCTTGCGTGATGACAGCGGTGACACGCCGCACTTCAATGTGCATTTTGAATTGTTCAGTGAGCAGATCACCTTGCCACGCGGTCAGCGCGAACAAGGCTTGCAAGCCATGGTCAACCAATACGCTCAGCAGCTGGAAACCTATACGTTAAAAGCGCCGCTTCAGTGGTACAACTTTTTCCCCTTCTGGGCCCTGACGTCACACGATCAGCCTCAGAGTGAAGGACAGGAACACGCTAAATAACATGACGAATATGAAATCAGAAACCGTGAAATTTGGCGTTGATCGCCTCACGATCGAAGATGTTGTCGCAGTTGCCAATGGGGCATCAGCGGCAATGAATGACAGCCTGGAATATCGTGCGAAAATCGATCGCGGTGTCGCTTTCCTTGAGCGACTGCTCAAAGAAGAAGGCGTGATTTATGGGGTAACGACCGGTTACGGCGATTCCTGTACCGTGGCGATCCCGCCGAATCTGGTGGATGAACTGCCGTTGCACCTGACCCGTTTTCATGGCTGTGGCCTGGGCGACAACCTGAGCCATGTACAGGCACGTGCGGTATTAGCCACGCGTTTGTGTTCACTGTCGCAGGGGGTATCGGGGGTTTCTCATGATCTGTTGAACCAGATTGTCACCCTGATCAATCACGACATTGCTCCGCGTATTCCGCAGGAAGGCTCAGTGGGCGCGAGTGGCGATTTGACCCCGCTGTCTTATTTGGCTGCGGCATTGATTGGCGAGCGTGAAGTGATTTACCAAGGGCAAATCCGTCCGACGGCAGAGGTGTTTGCTGAGCTAAACATTGATCCGATCACGCTAAAGCCAAAAGAAGGCCTGGCGTTGATGAACGGTACGTCAGTGATGACTGCGCTGGCCTGTTTGGCTTACAAGCGCGCAGAATACTTGGCGCAACTAGCGACCCGCATTACCGCCATGGTGTCTGTGGCAATGCAGGGCAACGACTTCCACTTTGATGAAGCCTTGTTTGCGGTGAAGCCGCATCCGGGTCAGCAACAAATTGCCGCATGGTTACGTGCGGATTTGCAAGCAGCTCGTCCGCCACGTAACAGTGACCGTCTGCAAGACCGTTATTCACTGCGCTGTGCGCCGCATGTTATCGGTGTGCTGCAGGACAGCCTGCCATGGTTGCGCCAGATGATTGAAAATGAGCTGAACAGTGCCAACGATAACCCAATCATCGACGGGGATAACGAACGTGTGCTGCACGGCGGCCATTTCTACGGCGGTCATATCGCTATGGCGATGGATACCCTGAAAACGGCTGTCGCCAATATTGCCGATCTGCTGGACCGCCAGATGGCCCAGTTGATGGATTACAAATTCAATAATGGTTTGCCGTTTAACCTGACGGGCGCGGAAGGGGAGCGTAAACCGATTAACCACGGCTTTAAAGCGGTGCAAATCGGCATTTCGGCGTGGACGGCGGAAGCGTTGAAACACACCATGCCGGCCAGCGTGTTCTCGCGTTCTACTGAATGTCATAACCAGGACAAAGTGAGCATGGGCACCATTGCGTCTCGTGACTGTTTACGTGTACTGGAGCTGACAGAACAAGTGACCGCTGCTTCGCTATTGGCGGCGACACAGGCGTTGGAAATTCGCCTGCGCCGCAATGAGCTGAATGATCAACACCTGAGCTTGGCATTGAAAACCATGCATGAATGCGTGTTGAGCGAGTTCCGCTTTATTGAAGAAGATCGCCCGCTGGAGCAGGATCTGCGTCAATTCATGATGCGTATTCAGCAACAGCATTGGGATCTGTATTAAGCCCAATACTGAACCCAATTAGACTCTCAACCCCGAATGCACGATGCCCGGTCAACCGGCTGGGTGTCTCATGATTCAGGGCTACTCCCCCAATGAGGGGATGGTTTTATGGCAAGTAGCCTGATTCATCGCAAGCAAGAACATGAAGGAAAGCACAAGTATGGCGAACAAACCGGAATTACGTGCAGAAGTGACCATGGTGACAGCGTTTCAGGACGCCGATCCAATGGGTGTGGTCTATCACGGTAACTATTTCCGTTTCTTTGAAGAAGCCCGCCGCGTTCTGATGGACAAGTTGTCCTACAACTACCGCGACATGCAGGCGTCTGGCTTTGTGTGGCCGATCATTGATACGCGCGTGAAATATGTAAAACCAATCCCTTTCAATCATGAAATCCGCGTGGTCGCGACGCTGACCGAGTGGGAAAACCGCCTGAAAGTCGAGTACGTCATTTTTGATGCTCAAACCGGCGCACGCATGACCAAAGGCTACACCATGCAGGTGGCAGTCGGGATTGAAAGCGGTGAGATGTGTTTTGTGTCACCGAAAGTGTTTACCGATAAAGTCGATGCGTGGTTTGCTGATGCGATTGCTTAATCTCATTCCGACTCGTCTGTTCGCCAGCGTGTTGGTTGCGTGTGTCCTAGCTGGTGTGCCTATGGGTAATGCCTACGCACAAGCCGAGTCACAGAATCTTTCACAAAACCTGTCGCAAACAGCTTCGCAAGCCATGGTGCAGGCCGAGTCTCAGACCGACTCTCAGACATTAAGCTTGGCGGATTTACAGCAACGCTTGGCGGCACAAACTCTGGTACGCGGCGATTTTGTGCAGACCCGTCACATGGCCATGTTTAACGCGCCGTTGGTGTCGTCCGGCCATTTTTTGTTGGCGCAAGACCAAGGGTTGCAGTGGCAACAGACCGTGCCGTTTCCGGTGTCGTTGATCCTGACGCAGGACAAACTGAGTCAGCAGTTTGCTGATAGTCCGGCACAGGTGGTGGATGCCAAAGACAACCCGATGGTGTTTTATTTCAGCCACCTGTTCCTGTCACTGTTTGAGGGGAATACCCAGCAGTTAACCGAACAATTTACCGTGTCGTTGACAACGCCTAACGCCAAAGAGCAGGCAGACGGTGCCCGTTGGGTACTGACACTGACGCCAACCGCTGCGCCATTGAATGCCGTGTTTGAACACATTCGTTTGTCGGGCGATCAATTCATTGATCAGCTGATCCTGACAGAAAAACGCGGTGATGTAACCGAGATTGCGTTTAGCCATCAAACCACTATTCCGGCCACACTCAGCAAAGAAGAACAACGTGCTTTCCAACTGTAAATCACCGCAAGAGCCGAGTATCCAAGCCAACATGCGTCGACGCGCGTGGGCATGGCTGTTTGTGATGCTCGCGGTATTGGTTGTGTTGGGTATGCAGGTGATACGCCCGCTAATGCAAGGGCATTCGGGATTACCGATCGATACCAACATTCTGGCCTTATTGCCGGAGAACCGACAAGATCCGGCCGCGCAAGCCGCGTTTGATCAGGTCGCAACCAGCATGAGCGACAAAGTTGTGTTTGTGGTGGGCAGCGACAACAGCACGCAAGCCTTTAGTGCCGCGAACGACTTCGCCAAGCAGATCGCCACGTTGGGGCTGTTTGCTGACATCAGCGCCAAAATGAGTGAGTCACAGCAACAAGCCTGGGGCAAACTCTATTTCCCGCATCGTGCCCAGTTTTTAACGGACGAGCAGCAAGCGCGTTTAGCGTCGAATCCGGCGTCGCAAGTGCAGCGTGTGATCCAAGCCGTGTACAACCCGTTTTCCGGGGTGACCGGGCAGGAGTTAGCGGCGGATCCGTTCCTGTTATTCCGTGAGTTCATGAGTCAACTGACGAGCAGCAGCTCGGCTGTCACGTTGCAACAGGGTTACCTGACGGCGAAGTACCAAGGCAAAACCTATGTATTGATCACGGCTGATCTTGCCGGATCCGCGTACAGCATGGCACTGCACGATAAGTTGCCTGCGCTGAATCAGATCGAAACACAGATCCGTCAGCAGTTTGATGTTGATGTGCTGCACACCGGTGTGATTTTCTATGCCGCCCACGGCACCGAAAGCGCAAAGAGCGAGATCAGCACCATCGGCGTCGGTTCATTGGTCGGCGTGATCGTCTTGTTGTTGCTGGTGTACCGCAGTGCCTTGCCGCTGGGGTTAGCATTGCTGTCTATCGGTTGTGGGTTAGTGGCTGCTTTCGTCGCAACCGTGGCCGTGTTTGGCAAGGTGCACTTGTTTAGCTTAGTCTTTGGCGCCAGCTTAATCGGCGTGTCGATTGACTATGCGCTGCATTTTCTGACTGACCGTCTGGCGGCGGGCAAACAGTGGCAGGCGCGTACCGGCTTACAGCATATTGTGGCGGCGGTGTCGCTCGGTTTGTTGATGAGCCTGATTGGCTACCTGTGCATGATGATTGCACCGTTTCCGGGTCTGCAGCAGCTATCGCTGTTTTCTGCGGTCGGTTTGCTGGCGGCCTATGCCACTGTGATGTGTTGGTATCCGGTATTGGCGGCGCGTCCGGGTAAAATCGTGGCCTTGCCGTTGGTGAACGCCATGCGAGTTTGGCTGCGCTTATGGTCAATGCCAAGTGTGCGTTGGGGGTTACCTGCTTTGTGTCTGCTGGTGGCGGTCGCGGGGCTGTCGCGTTCCGGTTACGATGATGATATTCGCCAGCTGCAAGCATTACCGGGGGATCTGAAACAACAGGAAGAGACCATCAAAGCCATTACCGGTTTACACGGTGGTCAGCAAATGCTGTTGGTACAAGCGCCGACGGAACAAGCCTTGTTGACGCAGTTAGGTAAAGTCGATACGCAACTCAAGCAGTTTGTAGAAGACGGTGTATTAGGCGGTTATCAAAGTCTTCACAGCTATTTACCGTCGGCTCAGGCACAAGCGAAAAACTACCAGCTGGTTGAACATTTGTACGACCAACAAGGCGTTGCCTTAGCTGCACAGTTGCAATTGAAACAGGCGGTGGAGTTGGATGCAGATTTCTTGCCGCTCACACCCACGGCCTTTTTGCAGTCGCCCGCGTCTGCGCCGTTGCGTTTTCTGTGGTTGGGGAACATTGCGGGGCATCCTGCTTCCGTGGTGATGCTAAAAGATATTCATGATGCCAAGGCTGTGCAGGCGTATGTGGCGAAAGCCCGCACTCAGGGTCAGACGCTGACGTATTTGGATAAAGCGCAAGAAGTGTCGAGTATTTTTGCTGAATACCGTGTGCGGATCAGCGAGTTATTGCTGGCTGCTGTCGGTGTCATTTATCTGATTTTAGTGGTGCGCTACGGTTGGCTGCGTGCGTTGCGCGTGATTGCGCCACCTGCCATTGCCAGCATTGTCGGATTGGGCATCACGGGTTTTACCGGCACGCCGTTGAATCTGTTTAACCTGTTGGGGCTGTTTTTGATTCTGGGGATCGGGATTGATTACACCTTGTTCTTTGCAGAGCAGGGGCGTACAGCGCAGGCTGGGCAGTCAGGAAAACCAGCTCAGCAAAGAGACAACCCGCCCGAGCAAGGCAGCGTGTACAGCACCTTGTTGGCGATCACCTTATCAGCACTGACAACCTTGTTGTCATTTGGTTTGCTGGCGTTAAGCAGCACGCAGGCCATTCATAGCTTTGGCTTGACCGTGTTAACCGGCATTCTCACCGCATGGTTGTTAGCGCCGTTGGCATCGACTTCGCTGTCATTCGCATCGAAGACACAGGTACCAAAGTCAGAGTCAAAATCAAAGTCAGAGCCAAAAGCATCGAGCGCAGAGGAGCACACCGCATGAAGCACAAAATGAAACGCATGGGTGTCGGACTCGTCTGCGCGACAGCCATGATGTTAAATGGTTGCAGCAGTTTTACTGCGAGCCATCAAGATACAGCGCAAGATCCGGCATCAGCTCAACATGCTGAAAACGCCCAAACGGATACAGGGGAAAAGGCCAATCGTGTTGAATTAGCACCAAGCGTGTGGGTGACGTTACCGACGCCTGCGGAATTAGGCGCAAGCCTCACTGCGACTCAATTGATTTCGGCGGCGTGGAACGATCAACAAAACCAGTTACCGGTGCAGTTGGAAGTGACGCCAGAGAAACTGGTGCTGGCCGGTTTTTCATCGTGGGGTGCCAGAATTTTAAGCCTGACTTATCAAGATCAGGCGCTGTCGACCGATGTCTTACCGGGGTTGGGTGGCGTGTTACCCAAGCCGGAACAAGTGCTGATGAATATGATGCTGACGCTGTGGCCGCAATCGGCATGGCAGCCATCATTGCAGGCGGTGGGCTGGCAGTTGGTTGACCGTCCTCATCAACGCCAGTTGTTGGATAATCACGGTCAGGTGATCGTGGATATTCACTATGCAGGTGGCTCTGAGCACGTTAATAGCAAGGCCTCAGATCGTTTAAATCAGGGCTTAAACCATGGCTTAAACAATAGCTTAACCTTGAGCGAAAAACTGGGCGGCGACATCGTGTTCACGCACCGTCAGTTAGGTTACCGCATCACGATAAAGACCATGAACTTTCAAGCGCAGCCTTTGAATCCGCTCAAACAAAGCCAGAATAAAGCAGCATCGCCGCAGTAGTAAGAGAGAAGAAAACAATGACGTTGATAGCCAAAGAATCTATGCCTTCGCGTGCGGTGACGCCCGTTTATATCCACAGTTGTGGTTTTCATTCTGCGCTGGGTTTTGCACCAGAGACCATTCACCAGCGTTTAGCGCAAGGTATGTCGCCGGACATGCAAACCGTGACGGACTGGCTGAACAATGGCGCAGAAACCGTGGTCGGCCGTGTGAGTGCCGCCTTACCGTCGCTGCCTGAACCGTTGGATCCGGTGCGTTACAATACGCGCAATAATCGCCTGGCTTTGTCGGCACTTAACACCATGACGCCAGTGATTGAACAGGCTATCGAGAAATATGGCCGTGACCGCATTGCGGTGATTGTCGGTACCAGCACCTCCGGCATTGCCGATGGTGAAACCGCCTTGCAGACCCACATGGCGCAGGGCGCGTTTGAGGCTGACTTCCACTATCAACAGCAGGAAGTGGGCAATCTTGGTGAGTTCATTGCTGATTTGTATGCCATCGACGGGCCGGTGTATGCCGTCTCTACCGCGTGTTCCTCCAGTGGTCGCGTGTTCTTGTCTGCCAAGCGTTTGCTAAAAGCCGGGCTGGTGGATGCGGTGATCGTCGGCGGCGCCGATTCCCTTTGCCGGTTAACCTTAAATGGCTTCAACGGGCTGGAAGCGGTGTCCCATCGTCTGTGTAATCCATTCAGTGTCAACCGTGACGGCATCAATATTGGTGAAGCTGCCGCGTTCATGTTGTTGTCTTTGGATGCCAGCGATAGCGAGAAGCACGACACCATGCCAGCCATTGCCTTGCTGGGGGCAGGAGACAGCTCCGATGCGCACCATATTTCCGCCCCGCACCCAGAAGGGAATGGCGCCGAAGCGGCCATGCGTAAAGCCTTGGAAGATGCCGGATTAACCGCACAAGACATTGGTTACATTAACGCGCACGGCACGGCGACACCGCTCAATGATGAGATGGAAGCCAAAGCCATTCATCGCGTGTTTGGCAGTGAGACACCGGTAAGCTCGACGAAACCCTTGACCGGACATACACTAGGCGCGGCCAGCGCGGTAGAAGCGGCCATTTGTTGGCATGTATTGCGCCACCGTTTACCTTTGCCTATGCAGGTGAACGATGGGCAGATCAGCGACAGCCTCGCGCCGATTGCCTTGGTGAAGGCCGACACCGCACTTATTAAACCGGCCCTGTTAAGTAATTCATTTGCCTTTGGAGGCAATAACATCAGTCTGATTTTTGGATATGCCCATGACTAACATTCCTCCTCTCCATGATCTGTTACCCCATGATATGCCGATGGCACTGGTGGACACCTTGGTCGAAGTGAGCGAGCTGGCTGTCCACTGTCAGGTCACCGTCAGCGAAGACTGTCTGTTCTTTGATGCCGAACGCCGTGAACTGCCGGGGTATGTGGGCATTGAGCTGATGGCACAAACCATCGGTGGCTGGTCGGGCTACCACGCATGGCGTCGTGGTGAAGCATCGCCAGTGGGTTTTTTGTTGGGTAGCCGTCGCTATCAAACACAGTGTGCCGCGTTTGCCGAGCACAGCACGCTCGATATTTTTGCCGAGCAAGTATTAGAAAATAACGGTATGGCGGTGTTTGCCTGTCGCATTGAACAGGACGGGCACGTGCTGGCAACCAGTCAGCTTAACGTCTTCGTACCGTCACAAGAAAAATTAGAACACATGTTAAATAGGAATCCATCATGACTCGACACGTATTGGTTACGGGCGCAAGTAAGGGGATTGGTCGCGCCATTGCGATTCAGCTTGCTAAAGATGGGTTTAGCCTGGTCGTGCATTACATGAGTGATCGCGCCGGCGCAGAAGCGACATTGGCGGAGATTGAACGCGAAGGGGGTCAGGGTCGTCTGATCCAGTTTGATATCAGTGACCGCACCCAGTGCCGTGAACAGATTGAGCAAGACATTGCCGAACACGGTGCGTATTACGGCGTGGTCAGCAACGCTGGTATTACCCGTGACACCGCTTTCCCGGCCATGACAGAAGAAGAATGGGATGGCGTGATCCACACCAACCTCGACAGCTTCTACAACGTGCTGCACCCGTGTGTGATGCCGATGGTGCGTCTGCGCAAAGGTGGCCGTATTGTCACGTTAGCGTCGGTGTCCGGCATTACCGGTAACCGTGGTCAAACCAACTACAGCGCGGCAAAAGCCGGCGTGATTGGTGCGACGAAGTCGCTGGCGTTGGAGTTGGCGAAACGCAAGATCACCGTGAACTGTGTTGCACCGGGTTTGATTGATACCGGCATGGTGGATGAACACGTAAAAGAGCACGCATTACCGCAAGTGCCATTGCGTCGTATGGGTGAGCCAGAAGAAGTGGCGGGCCTAGTGAGTTATTTGATGTCAGATATTGCCGGCTACGTGACCCGTCAGGTGATTTCGGTGAATGGAGGTTTGGTATGAGTTCTCAAATGACTCCTCGTATGGGTCGTCGTGTAGTAGTCACCGGTATGTCAGGTGTCACGGCGTTTGGTAATGATTGGGCAGCGATTGAACCGAAACTGCGCGCCTGTGAAAACGCCACCGTGTACATGGAAAGCTATGAAAAGTACAACGGCCTAAATACTCGCCTTGCTGCGCCGATTGAAGATTTCACGCTACCTGCACACTACACCCGCAAGAAAGTGCGCGGCATGGGCCGTGTGTCTAAGCTGTCGACGCTGGCCAGTGAACAAGCGCTGACCCAAAGTGGCCTGCTAGAAAGCGACATGCTGACCAATGGTGAAACCGGTATTGCTTACGGCTCATCCGTGGGCAGTACGCCAGCGATTGGCGCGTTCGGCACCATGCTCAATGAACACGATACCCGTGCCATTACCGCAACCACCTATGTGCAGATGATGCCACACACCACTGCGGTGAACGTCGGGTTGTTCTTTGGCCTGCGTGGCCGAGTGATCCCAACCAGCAGCGCGTGTACATCCGGCAGCCAGGCCATTGGTTATGCGTATGAAGCGATCAAACATGGCTACCAGACTGCCATGGTCGCAGGCGGCGCAGAAGAGTTATGTCCAACCGAATCGGCGGTGTTCGACACCTTGTTTGCCACCAGTTTGAAAAATGACGCGCCGAAAACCACCCCTCGTCCGTTTGACAGTGACCGTGATGGTTTGGTGATCGGGGAAGGGGCGGCGACCTTGGTACTGGAAGAGTACGAACATGCTGTTGCCCGTGGTGCCACTATCTATGCCGAAATCGTCGGCTTTGCCAGCAACTGTGATGCGGCCCATGTGACGCAACCGACTATGGAAACCATGCAACGTTGTATGGAATTGGCACTGAAAGATGCAGACTTAACGCCAGACGCGATTGACTACATCTCTGCGCACGGCACCGCAACCGAAAAAGGCGACATTGCCGAGACCAACGCGACAGCCAACATCTTCGGTGATAACGCACCAATCAGCTCGCTGAAAAGCTACTTCGGCCACACCTTGGGCGCATGTGGTGCCATTGAAGCGTGGTTAGGCTTAGAAATGATGCGCACAGGCTGGTTCAACCCGACCTTGAATCTGGAAACGGTTGACGAACGTTGTGGTGGTTTGGATTACATCCAAGGCACAGGCCGTGAGATTGATTGCCGTTACCTGATGAGCAACAACTTTGCGTTCGGCGGCATCAACACCTCTATTATCTTCAAGCGTTGGGAAGACTAAGGGTTTTCTCGCGGTATGAATGATCTATCGGCTTGGCACTGTAAGACGCGGTGCCAAGCCGGTGCTTTCCTGTTACCCATATCTCTCCTTGTTTCTGTTCTTCATTCTTTCTCGTTCCTCCTTGGTTCTATTCTTTTTCTCCTTATCGATATTTGTCGAGAAAAGAAGGTGTGAAGGGGCTAAATACGCTAAGATGCACGCCATTATTTTAGCCAGAGCCTTTATACCCTCATGACTACAGCGACCACCTTTACGGAACTTGCCCTTATTCAACCGTTGCTCGCGCGACTCACAGAGTTGGAATACCAACAACCAACACCGATTCAGGCGCAAGTGATCCCAAGTGTTTTAGCCGGGCGTGATGTCATTGCCGGTGCCAATACGGGTTCAGGTAAAACCGCTGCGTTTGCCTTGCCGCTATTGCAAGATTTGTACACGCAAAAGCAAAGCGCAAAATCACACAACAGCAAAGGCAACTACGTCTCTGGTTTGATTTTGGTTCCGACCCGCGAACTGGCCAAACAGGTGGCGGACAGCATCAAGTCTTATGCTGTGCATTTTAACGGTGCGATTAAAACCGTTGCCGTGTTCGGTGGTGTGTCTGCCAATACACAAATGCTGGCGCTGCGTGGCGGTACCGATATTCTGGTCGCCACACCGGGCCGTTTGTTGGATCTTATCTCTAGCAATGCCATCAAGCTGAACAAGGTCAAAACCTTGGTACTGGATGAAGCCGACCGCATGCTGAGCCTGGGCTTCACCGAAGAGCTGTCAGAACTACTGGGTCAATTGCCGGCACAAAAACAAACTATGCTGTTCTCTGCAACCTTCCCGGAAGAAGTGCAGGCGCTAACGCAAGAACTGCTGAACGATCCGGTTGAAGTGCAACTGCAAAGTGATGACGCCAGCACCGTGGTACAGCGCGTGTTTAACGTGAACAAAGGCGAAAAGACCGCCGTTCTTGCGCATTTGATCAAAGAGCACCAATGGCGACAAGCACTGGTGTTCGTGAATGCCAAAAATAGCTGTGAGCACTTGGCCGACAAACTGTATAAGCGCGGCATTGAAGCGGAAGTATTCCACGGCGATAAAGGGCAGGGCTACCGTACCCGTATTCTGGACGCATTCAAATCCGGCGAAATCGACGTATTGATCGCGACTGACATTGCGGCGCGTGGTTTGGATATTGAAAAGCTACCAGTGGTGATCAACTTTGATTTGCCACGCAGCCCGTCAGACTACATCCACCGTATTGGCCGAAGTGGCCGTGCCGGTGAAGTGGGCTTGGCGCTTTCTCTGATTGATTACGAAGATTTCCACCACTTCAAAGTGATCGAAAAGAAAAACAAGATCCGCCTTGAACGCGAGCAGGTAAAAGGCTTCGAGCTGGATGAAACCATCACTGAAGAAATGCTGGCAGCCAGCAAGCCTGTGGCAAAACCAGCCGGTACGGGCAAGAAAAAACGTAAGAAGCAGATGCAGCAGAAATCAGACATCTGGTTGAAGCATTAATAGCTGAGTTTTATTTGCAAGGGCTTTGGGGCTAATGCTTTAACGCCCTAGAACAACACTACCCAGCCCGTTGTGGCTGGGTAGTTTTTATTGGATGCAATAGAAAAGGTCACACCATGAGCGAAACACAACGCAGCAATATTTACCCTGGGTTAGCGGTGAAAATTGTGCTGAAAGAACACCAACGCAGCGGCACGCTAACTGCCGGTATCGTCAAAGACTTACTTACTAACTCTCCTAACCATCCTCACGGTATTAAAGTGCGCCTAGAAAGCGGTGCGGTTGGCCGTGTGAAAGTGATTGGTTGAATCCAGCTTCAGTCTTTTCCCCGTATTTGCGTCATCATGCCCAGCTCACAAGCGTGAGGGTAGGGCATGGTTGAGCTGGTTTTTACTTTCAACTGCTTCAAAACACAGAATTGAGGGTAAATATGTCAGTGATACTGCTAATTTAGTTATCGCAAAATTAAATCAGCTATTGTAAAACTTCTTTTACGGAGTTCAATATTATTTCACGCATGATACACCTCCATTTAGGTGGTTAATTTAACCATACCACTACACAATTGAAATATGGTCATTTAAGATTTGTTCAATATTGTCATCGTCGGAATATGCAATTCGTAATAACTTATAGCCACACTTATCAACCCAATCTCTTTTCTTCTGATCGTTAGACAGCAACTTCTCATACCCTTCATTGCCACCAAAGATTTCAACAGGCTCGAAGTGCTGCTTTCCATCATATTCAATCAATAGATTGCAGTTGGGAATAAAGAAATCAAATCTGAGATGATATTTACGTGATGTCGAAAATGTGTATAAGTCATCAAATTTTTTTTCACGTTCGAAGTCGATGTCATTTTCCTTAAGCCACGACTCAATCCGCTGCGAGCCCTTTGAGTTCTGCCAGTCAAAACAGTAAGGGCAGCCTATGCCATCCATATGATTCCAAGCAACCTGCTTAAAATCACCATGTTCGGGACAAATAATACAGACGCGACCTTTTGCCACAGTATATTTTGCTTTCGAATAATCGTATTTATCACCGTGAATTTCTCTCGACCGTTGAATAAACTTATCCGTATCCATATCTCTATTACGGCACGACGGGCAGCTCTGTCCTCGCTTTGCATGATGCTCATAAGTTGTTGTAAAGGGTCCATGCTCAGGGCAAATTACTGTAACAGGTTTTGCTGATCCTTTATATTTAACCATGGAGTAATCAAATTTCTCACCATGGACAGCTTTGGCATCTTCTATAAACTTTGTTTTATCATAGCTCTTTGACGCATTGGTTCGTTCATGACCACAAGCCTTGCATCCTCCTCCATTAAGATGAGCAATCGCAGTTTGTTTAAATTCACCATGTTTTGAACAAATAATGATGACCTTCTCTGCAGAATTAACATAAACAACCTTGGAGTAATCGTATAAGTTGTTGTGAACCATGGAAGCTCTAGATATAAACTCCTCTAAAGTCATGCGTTGTTGATCCGCGACCCTCTCTGCCGCACATTTTGCGCACCCAACCCCTCTAAGATGGTTGTTTGGCCTTAGCTCAAAGTCTCCATGCTTGTAACAGGTGATAACAACCTTTTGGCTAGATTTTTTATAGACGACCTTTGTATACTCATAATAATCATCATGCACTTCTCGAGCTCTCTGAATAAATTGCTCGGCAGCAATCTTGGATCTCTTTTTACCTTTAGCGATATCGGCGCATTTTTTACAGCCAGCCCCTCTTAGGTGGAGACTTGGTTGTTGCATAAATTCTCCGTGTTCATGGCAAATAATGGCAACCTTAGTGCTTGAATTGACATATTGTGAATTAGAGTAATCGTAACGATCACCATGTTCAGCAATTGCTTTTTCGATAAAGGTACACGTTAATTGTTCACAAATAATAGGTGTTTTAGAGGGTGTTATATTAAACTTACGTGCGACGAGTGCTCGTTTCCTATCTTCATTGGCACATGATGGGCATCCTCGACCACTCAGATGATTGTTGGGGTTCATCATAAACTCACCATGTTTAGCACATATGATTACTGATTTGAGGTCACTACGTTGGTAATCGAATTTACTGTAATCATATATATATCCATGCACCAACTTGGCTTTTTGTTTAAACGCCTCTTTTGAACGCTCAATGACATATCTCTTTGCATCTCTGACATTACATTTTTTACATCCAGAGCCACGTAAAAATGTGGAAGGCCATGGCCTAAATTCCCCATGTTCAAGGCAGATGACTGTTATTGGCGTTTTTCCATCAACGTACTCAATCTTGCTGTAATCAAATTTATCTCCATGAACTTCACGGGCTTTCTCAATGAACACCTTGGTGGTTAGTTTCGGTGGCATATTATTATTCCTTCTCGCTGGTAGTTATGTAAATACTAGTAAATGGTTTTAATAATACAAGTAATTTTAATGCCATGTAATCATCACGGGAATCAGCCTTGAGTGTATAAATTGTAATTCACCTCTATACACTCTTCGAAACTACACTTAATACCTACTAGATAATTAGATGCCTAAAAATTTATATTATTTTTAGAGGGTGAAATTTGTTATCATATAAAATAAAGCAGGTATGAGAGATGGTCGAGTTTGATAGCGAAATAAAGATAGTTTCTCACGTACACTTTAACCGAAAGTGAAGCAGAAACGGCGCTAGAGCCTAAATTACCTAGTCTTGCACAACTCTTGCTTTGGGGAATACCGTGCATCATACTAATCATGACCGCTCATTAAGATAATTAGGGTAAAGCCGATATTAACAGCCTATGAACGAGTATTCGCTCTTGCGTGGAAGGGGCAATACTGAGCCAACGTCATTCAATCTCGGCTATCCCCGTTCAATGATGTTTCCACCTCACTTCTGGCAAGTATCAATCCCGTTACATCTATTCATCCTATCATCTTTACAGCTAGGAAAAGTAAACCGTCAAAAACAAACACAGTGAGCCATTATTTTGGCGTTAGTGAGTGCAGGCAATAAAATACTGTCCATTTCACCGGTGGTTCATTTATTCCTAGAAGGAATAGTGGTGCATGGTTGCATATGATTTTGCTTGTAACTTATCGTTTTTTAAGCACTTTTTGTCATTCCTAATCACGTTTTGCGCGGTAAATGCGGCGAATATCACAATATTTCTTCTGTCCAATTTATATTATCTATCATTCTATAAATGCAAACGCTGTCAGGTGTTTGCATTTTTTTGCGACGTTGGATGGTCGCTTTTTATATATAAATCTATATTCATAGGTAAAAAGGAAATGTTTGCTGTCAGTTTAAAGAACTTAAGTTTCCGTACATCGGTATTGCTGCCAAGCCTGATGACGGGGGTGGTGGTGTTATGTCTGTCATTTTGGCTGTATACCAGCCATAGCGACAGTGAACGCGTGTATGCACAAGAACGTGTTCAGCGGGTTGCGGATTTAGAAGCGGCGACCGCTTTTTCTCAGCAGATCTGGATGTCGCGCGTGGCCTTGGCAACCGCTTGGTCTAATCCGCGCAGTATACCGCTGGTGGAGAAAACCAAGGCGCAATTTGCCGATCTGCAACGCACATCAGACAACTACAAGCCAACCACGGAAGAAGGTAAAACCCTTCAGCGTTTGGTGGGGGATTATGCCCGTCAGGCAGACATCATGTTGTCGTTTTTTGTCACCTTGGATGATGCTGTAAAACACGGCATTTCTGGCTCTGGTAAACAGTTTGATCAATACGCTTTGAATATTGCCAGTGGCAATTATCCGCCGGAGTGGGTCAGCCAAGGGACACGTGCCGTTAACCATATCGCTACCGTACGTTTAAATTACAACGGTTTTGTGGCGGGTATGCGTGAAAGCTACCTGGGTAACGCCTTAAAAGGGATCAAGGCGGCCATCAATATTCTGGAGCAAAATCGCAACGATAACGCGACGGCCAACGTATTGCGTGTCGCCAAGCGTTATCAAGAAGCCTTGTTGATGCTGGAACGTGATTTACCGGCATACCGACAGGCGCACACCCGTTCCTTGGAATTGGGTCAGCAGTTCAATAAAGAGCTGGAAGTGCAGTTAAACCAGTTGGGGGCACAAGGCTTTGAGTTTGCCGATGAGTTGCTGGCCAATAATCGCGTATCGAATAACGTGACCATTATTGCGTTGCTGTCGGCGTCAGCGTTGGCGGTATTCCTGGCGTTGATCATTGTGCGCAGCATGCATGCCCAGCTGCAATTGCCGATCCGTGCGGCAGAAGCGATCGGGCATAAAGATCTGAGCCCGAAACCGGTGGATGACGGCAGTAACGAAATCGGTGAGTTGTCTCGTCTGCTTGAAACCATGCGCTTAAACATTCACAGTATTGTGAGCCAAATTGTTGAATCCAGCGCGCAGCTGAGCAGTGCGTCAGAAGAGGTGAGTGCGATTTCAGTGCAGTCGTCGGTCAGTATGCGTAACCAGCAAGATCAGCTTAATACGCTGGTAGCTTCGATGGATGAGATGCGTGCAACGTCAGCAGATATTGCAGCGAACGCAGAAAACTCCGCCCATGCGACTAATGGCGCGGCAGAGAGTGCGAAAGAAGGCGGAGATGCCATTCATGTTTCAGTGAATGCGATCCGCTCCGTTGAAGAAGAAATGTATGTCACAACGGATACTGTGCATAAATTGGTGGAAGAGAGTCAACGCATCGGCTCAATCGTGGATGTGATCAACAGTATTGCGGATCAAACCAACTTGCTGGCATTGAACGCAGCCATTGAAGCGGCGCGTGCCGGTGAACAAGGTCGAGGCTTTGCGGTGGTGGCCGATGAAGTGCGCTCACTGGCGACCCGTACCCAGCAATCGACAGGCGAGATTGGGGCGATCATTGCGCGTCTGCAAGAGCAAGCGACAGCGGCAGAAAAGACCATGTCGAGCAGCGTTGAAAAAATGGGGGAGGGCGTGGATGCAGTCAATCGTACTGGTGAACTCATTGGGGATATGAACCGTGTGATGACGACCATTTTCGATATGAGTACGCAGATTGCCAGCGCGACCGAGCAGCAAACGGCGGTGTCGGAAGAGTTAGGTAATAATATGGGTCATATCAGTCAAGCCGCGAATGAAGTGACGGAAGGGGCAGAACAAACCACCCGTGCCTGTGAAGAGCTATCCAGTCTGGCAGGACAACTCCAAGTGATCACGGCGCAGTTTAAGTTGTAAAGTGAATCATCCTCACGCAGAGTGAAATTGATAAAAGAAAAGCGGGAATACATCAGTATTTTCGCTTTTTTTATGTCTGTCATCTTCCTGTAAACTTTCAATGAGTGAAAATTTTGTGGAATAAAGATCACAAAATCAGTTAGAATAAAAAGATGAGAAATAGCCATATTTATTTTATGGATTTATAGTTTGTAACTATATTCATATGAAGAAAGTCAATCAGATTTAAAGTTGCAGTATGACAAATAACCGAATTGTCAGTTTGTTGTTATTGTACTTGTGCTAGTTCATGATGCTAATCGATAAAAATGAAAATGCTATGTATAAATATGAATAGCCGGTTTTAACTTAAGTCATTGATTTTATTGTAAGGCTGTGCCGTTCTCTCTCTGTTCTCCTTCTTGTTTATATAAATGAAAAACGAACAGATAAAAATTCTGTGAGTAAATCATGCCAGCTTGTTTATATTTATTCATGATTAATTTAACGCAACCGTTAAAATATAAACAGAACTCAAAAATTGATGTGTATGTACGAGTGTCTTGTAAGTAGATATGTGTTTGTTATTGATTGCTTTACGTAATTTACCAATACTTCGCGCCATCTTTGATACACACGAACAATTAATAATGAAAAGACGTGACTTTATTCGCTGCCTCACCGTGGGTTCTGGTGCAGGTATCGTTTCTACAGCCTTTGCTCAAACTTCTTCTGCGACATCCTCTCTTGAAAATGCACAGGCTGAGACCGCACCACGTGTATACGGTGGCTTTACCCACGGCGTAGCCAGTGGTGACCCGCTGTCTGATCGCGTGATCCTGTGGACCCGTTTCCTGCCGGATGCATTCCTGAACGTGAACGAAGTGACGGTTCACTGGGAAATCGCGACCGATAAGCGTTTCAGCAAAAACTACCAGTCAGGTGAAGCATTGGCGCGTGAAGCATCTGACTTCATCGTGAAAGTGGATGTGGCTAACCTAAAGCCAAACAAAACCTACTACTACCGCTTCTTCGTTGACTTTATGCAGTCAGCGACAGGTGTGACTAAAACGCTGCCTGTAAACAACGTCGATAAAGTGAGTTTTGCCATTGCCACGTGTGCGAACCACCCAGCGGGTTACTTCAACGTTTACCGTGAAATCGTGCGTCAGCACAAGCGCAAAAAATTCGATGCCTTGCTGCATATCGGCGATTACATCTATGAATACGGCATGGGTGAATACGCGAGCGATCACGCCATTGAGCTAGACCGCGTTCCGTCACCGGCACACGAATGTATCACGCTGACCGATTACCGTAAGCGTTACGCACAGTACCGTTCAGATGCGGATCTGCAAGCGTTGCACGCGAGCATGCCGTTCATCCACATTTGGGATGATCATGAAATTGCCGATAACACGTGGAAAGATGGTGCATTCAACCATCAGCCACAAGAAGGTGACTTCATTGCCCGTCGTGAAGCGGCGATTCAGGCATTCCATGAGTGGTTGCCAATCCGTGACAATATGGTGGCAGAAGGCGAGATCTACCGTAGCTTTGTGTACGGCGACCTTGTACACCTGTTGATGCTGGATACCCGCGTCACCGGCCGTACCGAGCAGTTGGATTACGGCAACTACAGCAAAGCGGATCCACAAGCGGCTTACGATCAGCTACAGAAAGATTTGTATGCAGATGGTCACGAACTGTTGGGTGAGAAGCAGAAGCAGTGGATTGCGAGCGAGCTGCGTAACCATTCAACCCGCTGGACAGCATTGGGTCAGCAAGTGTTGATGACCAAGATGGATGTGCCGTTCAACCTGTTGTTGGCATTCATGGGCGCGAAAGAAGCACACCGCACTCGTACCCCGTTTGATTGCAACATCATTATGGAAGCGGCGCGTCACCCAAGCATTCTGAAATCGCCATACAACCTGGATGCGTGGGACGGTTACCCGAAAGATCGTGACTGGGTTTACCAGCAAATGAACAAGTACGGTAAGTCATTCGTGAGCTTTGCGGGTGATACGCACAACGCGTGGGCTGGCGAGTTGGTGAATAAGCAAGGTAATAACTGTGGCGTAGAATTCGCGGCGTCTTCTGTTGGCTCGCCGGGTATTGAGCACTACCTGCCATTGCCTCCAGTCTTGATGCGTGAACTGCAGAAGTTGTTCCCAGAACTGATCACCGATCTGAAGTGGGCGAACATCGTTGACCGTGGTTTCATGGCCGTGACGTTTACCCAAGAAGAAGTGAACTGTGATTGGATCTTCGTTGATAAGATTCTGTCGAAAGATTACAGCGTTCTGCCAATGACCCATGCATCAACCGAAGATGCACTGGAGCTAGACATTGATGAAGAAGACGGCCCTGATTGGGAAGACATCTTCGGTGATGTTGACCTCGATGATCTGCTAGACGACTAATTTGTTGTCGTAATCAGCACTCAATATACAACAGCCCATCGTTTAGCTTATAGGCTATCGATGGGCTGTTTTTTTATTGCTTTTCCCTTTGCTTCTTCTTTTTACTTCTTATTTCAATTCACTATCCTGCAACTCGCCCCGCTAGTTCATATTGATATTCCCATCACGCTGCTCATACATGTAAGGCGTGGTGTGTAGCCCTTCTGTATAACCCGCTTTTTCCAGCTGCTCACGTACCGATTTCACATCTTCCGCCGTGACGGGCTTTTCTCTTGCGCCCAGATAACTGCGCACAAAGGTGATCAGCTCTGCCAGTTTGTGATCCGACAAAATATCTTCAAAGCTGGCCATCGGCATGAAGTTCCGATCTTTATCGAGATAGGTCGGCTGCAAGCCGCGAATGGTCACAGCAATGGTATTGAACGGATCTTGGTGCATGATGATCCCGTTATTGAGCAGGGTAGGGGCAATTGGGTCGCGACCTTTGCCGTCTTCCCCATGGCACGCGCCACAGGTCTGGTTATAGGTTTGGTAGATGTCACTCTGGTACGCGGCATCGGTAAACCCAGAGGGTTGCAAACGCTGGCTGCCTTCGGCGAGGAAATTGTTGGTATCACCGGCCAGCAAGTAGTAAGACATGGCTTCGATATCATCACGGGTCATCAGGCTCAGGCTGTTTTTGATCACATCTGCCATTCCCGCAAACGCCGACCCTTTACTGGAGTGTCCGGTGTGAAGAAAATCTGTCAGTGACGTGATATCCCAGCCATCCACAAACAACTCTGTGGCGGTGATCCCGGGGGCGTTCCAGCCATCAATGATATTGCCTTGGAAAATCCGCTTTTCTTCCAGTGCCTGTGCAATGTTTCGTGGCGTGTGACACTCCGAGCAGTGGCCTAAACCGGCGACGAGATATTTCCCTTTCTGCCATTTTTCCACGTCATCCACTTTACGTTCTAATGCGCTTGGCAGGGTCAAATCCAGTGGTGCAGTATCCATAAACACGATATTCCAGCCGAGTAAGCCTAGGCGAATATTGGCCGGGAACATCATGGCGTTCTTGTCGTTTTGACGAGATACCGCCGTGATGGATTGCATGTACTCCCACAGGTCGTGCATGTCTTCTTCACTAACATACTGGTAAGAGGTATAAGGCATTGCGGGGTATAAATAACCGTGTTTGCCTTTCCCATCAACGAGAGCGGCCTTGAAGTCCTCATAGGTGTAGCTGCCGATCCCTTCGGTAACATGTGGGGTGATGTTGGTGGAATAGATGGTGCCAAATGGGGTGACAAAGGGCAGGCCACCGGCAAACGGCTCACCGCCTTCTGCACTGTGACAGGCCACGCAGTCACCGGCATGGGCCAGATATTCCCCGCGCTCAATCGCACTTGCTTCTAACTGAGCCAGTTTGCCGTCTTCATCTAGCCGCGCTTTGGTGATGTAAGCGCCCAGCGCCAGAATTTCATTGTGGCTGAGTTGGTTTTCAAACGCGGGCATAACGTTGTTGATCCCGCTGCGAATGGTGTGTTGGATTTCTTCAATACTGCCGCCGTGTAGCCAGACATCATCAGCCAGTGTTGGGATCCCGAGGGACTGATTGGCGATGGTGCCATTGCCGTGGCACGACGCACAATATTGCATGAAGAGCCCTTGCCCTAACTCCACTTTGACCGGTGGCACATCGGTGTGACGTTGGTTAAGGGAGGCCAAGTAATACGACATCTTGGCGATTTGATCTTGATTAAGCACATCGACCCAGCCAGGCATGGCGCCGTTACGGCCTTTTTCGATGGAATGAATAATCGCTTCATCGGTGCCGCCGTACAGCCACACATTATCAATCAGGTTGGGGAAGTGTTTGGCTCCCTGAGCGTTATCCCGGTGGCAGGCGGCACAGTGGGTTTGAAATAAAATGCGTCCGGATGCCACGATGTCTGGTTGAGTGGCCAGTGCAGACAGTGACGTGTCCTGAATTTGTTCAAATTGCTCATCAAGATTGGTAGTGGGGTGGCTGAGTTTGTCATCACTTTGCTGCCAAGTGACTAAGCCGGGCCAATCTCCCAATCCCGGATAGAGAATGAGGTAGCCGAAAGACAAGGCAAAGGCGATGGCGTAAGCCACAAACAGTAACTTGGGCGGGGGCGCATCGGTTTCATCAATGCCATCGAAGGTGCCGATCACGGTGTCCTGATTGGCCTCTTTGTTACGACGCCAGTATTGCAAGACAACGCCCACCATCAGGGCAAAAAAGACCACCGTACAAATGATCGCCCACAGGTTCCAGAACATAGCCATTAGTCTGCCCCCTCAGATCGCGGTACATGCGTTAACGTTGCGCTGTCAGGCTGCGAGGTATCGACGCCCAGACTTTGTAAGTAACGAATTAACGCTTCACCTTTTGTTTTCCCTCTTACTTGTAAACGGGCGTTATCAATGTCTTGATCAGAATAGGGTACCCCTAAGGTGCGCAACGTGAGCATTTTTGCGGTAATGCGATCGCCAGTGAGTACTTGCTCAAACAACCACGGATACGCCGGCATGATGGAGGTCGGCACCACTTGGCGCGGGTTAATCAGATGGATCGCATGCCATTGGTCGGAATATTTGCGCCCAATATTAGTGAGATCCGGCCCGGTACGTTTCGACCCCCACAAGTTAGGAAATTCATAAATATCATCCGCTTCTTCATTCGGACGGCCATTGCGACGCACTTCCGGATCCAACGGGCGCACCATTTGGGTGTGACACACATGGCAACCTTCACTGATATATATATCCCGTCCGGCCAGCTCGATGGGGGTTAACGGTTTGGCGAGGCTTTTGGCTTTCAAATCGCCGTCATACAGAATATTGGGCACGACCCATGTGAGCAGCGATAACGAGGCCACACCGAAAATAACCACGATCAGGATGACAACAGATTTCGTGAAATCAGCACTCATATCAGGCCTCCTTTGCCACAAGGATCACCGGCGAGCGTAATGTTTTGTACAAGTTGAAGGCCATGAGCACCAGCCCCAAGACAAATAACGCCCCACCGACAAAGCGCAGGAATAGCCACGGCGCTTTGAAATTCATGGCTTCGACAAAGCTGTAAATCAATTGGCCGTTGTCACTTTGTGCCAGCCACATGTAGCCTTCGCCAATGCCCGCAATCCATAAAGCGACGGCGTAAAGCAAAATACCGGCATGAGCAAGCCAGAAATGCCATTTGATCAGCCGCTGCGACCACAATTGTTCTTTGTTCCACAGCCTTGGAATAAACCAGTAAAACACCGCAATGCCTGACATACCCACCCAACCTAACGCGCCGGAGTGTACATGGCCGATCACCCATTCACTGTTATGGGCAATCATGTTGAACCAGCGGATCGCCAGCAGTGGCCCTTCAAAGGTGGCGAGGCAGTAATAAATAATGGCGGAGAAGAAGAACAGTAAAATGTAGTCATTCTTGAGCTTGGTTTTGTTTTGCAGCAGTGTCATTGCGCTGTTGAATGCGCCCCCCCAAGAGGGGAGCCAGAGGATCAGTGACATCACAATACCGATGTTTTGCACCCATACCGGCACAGACGAGTAGATAAGGTGATGGGTACCGGCCCAGGTGTAAAAACCGACGAGCCCCCAGAAGTGAATAATGGACAGGCGATAAGAATAAATCGGCCGTTCAGCGGCTTTGGGAATGAAGTAGTAGTTCATCCCAATCACCCCGGCTGTAAGCAGAAAGCCCACCGCATTGTGTCCCCACCACCATTGCACGATGGCATCTTGCGCACCGGCATAGACCGAATAGGACTTCATGAAGTAAGCGGGTAATTCGAGATTATTCACCACAAAGATCATCGCAATTACAATGATAAAGGCAGCATAAAACCAGTTGGCGACGAAGATGTGTTTAACGGTACGTTGCGCTAAGGTGCCAAAGAACAAAACGGCATAGAGCACCCATACCACCACAATCAGAATATCAATCGGCCATTCCAGTTCCGCGTACTCTTTTGAGGTGGTGTAGCCTAAGGGCAAGGAAATGACGGCCAGCAGTAAGATTAATTGCCAGCCCCAGAACACCATCCAGGCGAGGCTGCGATTATAGAGGGCGCATTGGCAGGAACGCTGGGCAATGTAGAGCGATGTCCCCATCAATATGTTGACCACAAAGCCGTAAATGACCCCGGAAGTGTGCAGCGGGCGCAGTCGGCCAAATTGGAAATATTCAGAGTCAAAATTGAGTGATGGCCAGTACAGTTGCGCGGCCAGAATGACCCCAATGAGCATCCCGATGAACGCCCAGACGAGGGAGGCCACAATAAAGTACTTCACTACCTTGATGCTGTAAGGGGCATCGGTCATGGGATACTCCTTTTCTTATTCGCTGTCAGTACCCAGTTTCGAGTAATAGTATGAAATATCAGCAATATCTTGTTCCGACAGGGCATCGGCTTGTTGGTGCATGAGTACGGCTAAGCCACCAGAACGTTCTCTCGATTGATAACTTTTCAGCGAGGAGATCATGTACGTCATTTTTTGTCCGCGCAGATTGGGGTAGGACTCAATGCTGGAAATGCCGTTTTCGCCATGGCAGGTCATACACACTTTGGCTTTTTCTTTGCCGACATCAAATTGGTCATCGGCATAACTGGGGAGGCTGCTGGTGAGTGCAGCGAGCGACATTATCCCTAATGCCTTTGCGATCATCATATTGGAGACGAGTTTGCTCACAACATCACTCCTTCTGAGTGTAGTCACAGTAGGGGTATCTGTACTTCTCTGCACATGATGTTGTTATTGTTGAAAATCGCGCAGGGTACAGTCTTTTCTACTTATAGGGCTTATGAAGCACGTTAGATCAAAAATATAGTCGCTCGACATAGTGACAACAAGGTGAGGGGGGCGATTAGAATCGCTGAGACAGTAATAAATGAAGATAAAAAACGTCATTTTATTGTCTGTAAAATAAACAATATCATCCTGTTTTAGCCATAGAGGAGAATCTAAACACGTTGAAATATGTGTAAAACGTATTTTATGTGCGAGTGGAAAAGGATTTTTGTGAGTTTAATCAAAAAAGAAATGTTATTTCATAAACAAATTGATGGGTGTTTTTTAAACGTTTAAATATCAGTGAGAATTAATAGTTTGTTTCAGATCACAAAAATATAAATAAGCAAAATGCATATAAATAAAGGAATTATTCGGGATCGTGAATAGGAATGATTCGACGGTATTTTGACGCTTAATGACAGCGGTTTGTCGCTTCCGCTAAGAGCGCAATAAAGACGGTACTCCTGTCATCAACTAAAATTTATAATTTGGAGAAAGATCACACTTTTTCCATTGTGAGATTGAATGAATATGCATTTTTTACGAGTCACTCGATGTTTTTTGGTGGATTGAAGAAGGCATTTTTCTTGGTTACATTTCGCGAACAGTTATCAGGGATGTGCGGTTGTAAAGAGTGAGTCCGATGTCATTTGTTCGTTATTTCACAGGGTTATGCCTTCTGGGTATGGTTAGTGCCGCCTGTGCAGAGTCGTATTTAACGATTGATGGTTTCGGCGAAACGGAACAGCAAGCCGCGAAAGATGCAAAACAGCAACTCGCTTTAAGTTTGTATAGCAACATTGAAGTTGAAGAAGAAACTCGCCAGGTAAACAAAGACGGAAAAGTGATTTCTGAGTATGAAATGCGCTCAGTGATCCGCTCTTTGCCTATTGATGTTCCCCATCTCGAAATGGTGAGTGTCAATTGTGAAACGTCGACTTGTCACTATCAATTCCGTGTTAATAAAACACGCTGGATTGCTTCATTAAAACAAGATGTGGCTGAACACCACGATATTATTTCCGACTATTTGCCACTGTCTGGCAAGCAATGGCGTGATGTAAAGCGTCTTGGAAATATCCGTTCTGATCTTATTAGTAGTGAGCAGGCGCTGATCATTTTGTCTTCTCTGGGGGCAGATGAAATAGCGTTACCACAAGATAAACAATCACGCTTAATTCGCCACGTAGCCCGATATGAGAATGGCGTACAGATTTCTTATCGTGCATCGAATGACCGTTTTGCCGCTCAGATGAAAGCCGCGTTGACGGAGTCAAGTCTGGCGTCTGCACACGGCGATATCACGGTTTACCTCAAAGGCAACGAGCAAAAGGGGAAACGTGGTAAGCAGTTTGTCGCGAAACAAACCCTTATTTTACAGATTTTTGAAGCCAGCAACCCAGGTGTGGTTGTGGCACAAAAGCAGCTTTCGGCGATAGGTACATCGCCGACAAGTACTGACAGCGCCCTTGAACTGGCACGTCAGCAAATAATTAAAAAAGTACAAACCCAATCTATTTACTCATTGTTAGATTAAAAAGGACAAAATAATGCTTAAGAAGACAGTAATGGCAGGTTTTATTGTTTCTGCACTTGCAGGCTGTTCACTAATGGACGGTCAGACATCTGCAACGGCAGACCGTGCAGAAATGACAAAAGAACTGGCTAAGACTTGTGCGGAACTGGGTTCTGATTACACCACCGTTTCTTACGCAGTAGATAAAGCATCAAAAGTGATGGTGTCTATTCAAGAGCGTCAGTGTTCGGTATTCGGTGATTACCGCACGCTAGCTTCTAAGCATGCTGATGTTGCTGGCTTCCTGGCAATTAACGCAGACAAATCTGACGAAGAGCTACTGGTTGCGATGAACGAGTTCGACGCAGACAAACCAGCAAACAAGAAAATCCGTCCACAGGTTGAAGCGTACAAAAACGCCTCAGATGCGATTTTTGACAAGAACGTGAAACTGGCTGCTGACCTTGCTTTGCAGGCCGCTGAGATTGCGATCATTGCTTCTCAAAATGCGACGGCGATTGCTCATGACACTGCAAACCAAGGTATCGGTAACCTTCTGACTGCACTTTCTAACGAATCGAAAGAAGAAGGCGAGAAGAAAGAAGTGGTACCAGTTGTTGCTGCATACAATGAGCTAAAAGCACGTTCAACGCTTGCATACGATGCAAACACGCTGATTTCAATGGATCAGAACACTATCGAGCAGCTAGAGAACCTAGACAAAGTCCTTGCTGAGAAAGTGAAGTCATAATGAAACTAACTCACATTGCCGGTGTAGTGGCAGTGAGTTTGGCTCTTGCTGGTTGTGCGACCGGCAAGGGTAGCCAGACTTACGCTGTAGAGAGTAATGCAGGCAACTCTTCGCTGATCCTCGGCAAATCAGCAGAAGCCTTCAGCAATGAAGATATCGAAGTACCGGCGTATTTCAATACGCAGGGACTGGATTTCTGTACTTACGATGTTGAGCGTGAAGACGCACGTTGTCCGCTAGCGAAAAAGACCATTCGTATTTACTTCGGTGATGTGAACACGGATTTAAGCGCGACGTTGAAAGGTCAATCGGCAGGCGTGTTCAATGCCATGCACAGCACCATCAACCAATACAAATCCAAAGCATTGGAAAATACGCTGGAAAACCAGTTTGCCGGTGTGAACCGTTTCCGCATTGTGACCCGTGACACCGATACTGTTAACGCTGTAATGAAAGAAATTACAGAGTCTGAAGGGGCACTGAACGTTGCCACGAAGAAGGCAAACAGTACGCGCTTGTCAACAGACTACGCCATGAAAGTGGACGTGCTGAAAACCGGTGACATGCTGTTTGGTTCAACGCAGTCATTGTTCCAAACCTCGATGGAAATGACCGTGGGTGTGATCAACCCGTATACCGGTGAGAAGCTGAGCTACCCGAATGTGGGTAAAATCCGTGTATCTAACTTTGATGTGCGTGAGAAAAACAGCTTCACCACGGTGATTGCGAACGGTGAATACTACCGTGGCTTTAACTACACCAGTGGTAAAGATGTCGGTGCTGTGTTGAATGAAATGTCTTCACGTGGCTTTGACATCATGCTGTCTCGTCTGTTGACGGAAATGCCATCAACCGCACAGGTTATGGGTATTAAAGGCGATCGCGTATCGCTAGACCGTGGTCAGAACGCTGGTGTGTTGCCAAACGAAACCATGGTGGTGTTTGAATACAGCGCCGGGTTTGTTGAGCCAATCGGTGTCGCGACAGTTAACCCAAGCATGCAGAGTGCACAAGGTAAGATTGTGCGTTGGAAAGACAGCAAGCTGGCTGACCAAGTGAAAGATGAAGCGGAAGCGGGCATTTACCGTCCGGATCGCAATCGTCGTCTTTTCGCAGTGAGTGTCGGTGTACCAGCTGAGTTCATGAAGGACCGTAGTACATGGGTCGAAAAAGGCTAACTCACGGCGTTGCGCTGAGTACCTTGTTCGTTTCCCTGACTGCATCCGCATTGGAACTTGATTTGAGCCAGCCTTCGTCGCTGGCTCTTGTCGAACAAGGCTGTGCATATGGACGCGGGGCACTTGCCATCGAAGCCGCAAAGGCGCAAGGGCTGAATAACCTGCGTCTTTTCTTAGAGGGTGAAACCTCATTTTCATTCTCGACGGATGAATCCATGTTGCTCGATGAGCAATACGACCAAGATACGCGTGAAGTTCTGATCTCCGGGATTGCTCAGGGTACCGTCCATGCGGATTTCGGCCGTCCTGAAATTCAGGGTGATGATACCTGTGTCACGGTGCGATTGACGCCGCCGGCTGACGATGCCTTATCGGGTGGTGATGACGGGATTGCGTGGGATTCACAGCCGACGATTTCAGTGGTCGTGACCGGTGAAGGTAAAAACCAGTCTGGACTGACGGCGCGCCAGGCCGCTGAACAAGACGCTTTCCGTCGTGCTATCAGTCAAGCATTAGGCGTGATGGTGAAGTCGGGTTATCTGCAGCAGATGTACTCCAGTATGTCGGCAGATACCAATAATGATGATTTCAACATTGAAGAAGTGACACGTCAGTCATTGTCAATGCAATCGCAAGGCATGATCACCAGCTGGAATGAAATTGCCAGTCAAAAACAAGCCGATGGTAGTTTGTCTTTAACGCTGGATGTCAACGTTGAACGCCAGAAAATGGAAGACAAGGTTGCGCAGCTCATTAAGAGTCTGGGCCAGCCGTCGGTGCATGTGAATGCGCGTTTGCCTGTGGTGAAAAGTGTCTTTTCTGAAACCCTTGCCGGAATGGGATTTGATTTGTCGTCTGATGAGGCGCAATCCACCATCATTCTGGATGTGGCAGAAAAAGCCAAAGTCACTTCGTCTGGCTTACAGCTGGAAATTATCGCGGTGATGCGAGACAGCGTGGGCAATCAGTACGCCACGTGGCGTAACGACCCAACGTTCATGAGCTTACCGAATGAGCCGGGCATGTTGGATCAGTTAGCGGCCATACACCTGGCGACGGATCAGACCAAGCAAGCGATCAAAATTCAGCTTCAAACCGCAGCGGAAAAAATGGCCATGCGTGGTGGTCCGGTGCGTCAGCTGATTTTCTCCACTCGTGCCGCTGGTCAACAAGGGCAATTGTTTACCTTGTTGAGTGCCATTAATGGTGTGTCTGACATCAAGATGGCGACCAAGTCGAACAAAGTGGTGGTGCAGCTTCGCTCACTCAGCAATGCCAGTGAATTGGCTCAGTATATTGAGCCCACTCTGCGTGTTCATCAGCCCAAGTATCGCTCCAAGCTCAGTGTGATGAATGAATATCAGATCAATGTGCTTTAAGAAAAAAATTTAGGAATACACATGTTTAAACAAACGTTGTTGTCGCTGCTATTGGCGGCAACCTTTAATACTGCGCACGCAAGTGTGGATTTTGATCTGGATGATCTTGTTCCGGCAACGTCAGCAACAGAAGAAACGCAGACGGTTGATACGTCTGACGTAAAAGAAGTGGATGACGTGATCATCGCTGACGATCCAAAAGCGGCGGTTTTGGTTGCTCACCAGAGCCTGATTGAAGATGAAGGCGATGGCGTGAAAATGATCGCTGTCAGCTCAGGTGTCGGCATTCTGTCTACCGGTTCTGGTAGCTACGAGACGTACGAAAACCGTAACGCAACACTATTGTCAAAGCGTGCGGCCTACATGAAAGCGTTCCAGATCGCGAAAAAGCAATTGGTTGAGAACATGGAAGGCATGCAGAACATGTGTGCCACTGCTGTGAACGAAACCATGGATGCGATTGATACTGCGACCGACAGCGTGGCAAACACCACCAGCATGATGAGTGACAACTGTGCGGAGTCAGTAAAAGGTGCATTGGCCGGTTACGTGACGTTTGACGTGTACGATGATCCTGCTGAGAAACTAGTTCGTGTAAGTTTGATTTCAACACCGAAAACGCGTGAGCAAACCAAGCGTAAAGTGGGTGCATTGACGCAAACCACTGAGCCAAATGCGATCTTCAAGCAGATTATCGGTGATCTACAGGCTGGCGTGATGCCGCCAGTGGGCGCGAAAGTGATCACTAACCCAGAAACCGGCGAGTCTTTCGTTCTTGGTTTCGGTTCATCCATCATTCGTGACAACAAGAACAAGAGCGTTCAGCGCAAACTGCTTGCTATGTCTAAGTCACAGGCACAAGCGAAAGCGCGTAACGGTCTGATTGCCGTGATGCAGGGTGAAGAAGTGTACTGGGAAGGCGGTTTCAGTGAAAACCAGCTAGAGAAGAACGAGCAGTTCAGCTACCCAGAAGACAGCATCAACCCAGCAGATGCAACCGCACTGGCAGAAGATAAGCACACGTTCATGAACAACATGAAGTCTGCGGAATCTTACAAGTCATTCGCAGCGGGTAAAGTGCCACCAGGCGTTTCAGTGAAAACGTTCAAGAGCAGCGACGGCGACTGGATGCTAGCTGTTGCAGTTTACGCGCCTTCTCTGGAAGCGGCAGCGAAACAAGCGGCAGCAGAAAACAAGCAGCGTGTTCGTGAAGGCAAAAATACCGGTACGGCACACAAAGTGGGTACTACAGGTGGCCTGACAGAGGGCGGTAACAATGCACAAGGCCCATCTGGCCAGGTAAGCAATGTTAGCGACCTATAAAGTCAGGGCGTGGTTGCTGGCGGGCTTAGTAAGCCTGCCAGCAATGGCCGAACAAGCGGTGTCTGCGTCGCCAGCTTCTGCGTTAACGACCCATTGGGAATTTGCCGGCACCACTTATGAGGTGGCTGGATCGTCCTCTGACTTTACGGTCACGGTCAATCGTCAGACGCCGTTGTCTGCCAATCAGATGAAAGCATTATGCCGTAAGGGGTTGGGATTACCACTGCGTGCGGAATACGAAGATAAGCTGATCGCGAAGGGCTTAATTGCGTCCCGGTTCTCTACTTGGCCGATGACTAACCTTCGTTACGATTTATCGGACATTCATTACAGCAATGTCGGCAGTCAGTCAGCCTCATGCTCCGCGACGTTAACAGACAGTGGCAAAGCCACGAACTTGGATGCCACCGCATTGAGCTATGCCGTAGCGTACTTTGCCACCCAGCAGTACGACGCCATGAAGCCGATGTTGCCATATCTGATGAAGCAACCCGCCGTGGCGATGGACGCCGCTGGTTTGGTGACCTTGCTGCTTAGCCAGCAAGACAATGCCAAGGCGACAGCGTATTACCAGCAGTATGTGGATATCAGTGCGATAAAGACTGATGACATTATTCTGCGTTTGGCAGAGTGGCAGTACGGCCAAGATTTGGTCACAAGTCTCGGTATTGCTAAATACTGTCAAAGCCCTGCGTGTGAACAATTTATCTTGCAAGTTGAAGATGATATCGCCCAACAGGACGAAGCGTCTGCCGGTGATCTTAGTGCGTATTTCTAACGCCTTGTAATAAGGAAATCTCCCACAATGAAATGTAGACACGGTGTTTTGGCCATTGCCATCAATCTTTTGCTGATGGGCAATGTGCAAGCCAACGATCCTTTTGCAGAACTCGATCAGGCAGTTTCTGAAATGTCTGCGGATCACAGCGAAGAATTTAACCAGTGGTATGCCCAGCACATTGAAGAGTTTAATCAATGGCAGATGGCTAACCTGGAAAAATGGGATAAGCAAAAGAACAATGCGCTGAATACTTGGGGTGATACCAATACAGACTCACAGGATGTATTGGTGGTTTATGATGCCCAACAAGGTTCGCGTACGGTGATCGACCTTGAAAAAGGTGAAATCCGCATTAGCTACAAGTTGCCGGAAAAAACAGCGTCAACGCCAGCTAAAGAAACAGCGGCAGAAGTGGCGAAAATCGATCAGGTGATTGCTAAAAATAGCGCATTACTGAACGAAATGGGCATCGACACGCCGAAAGTAACAGCCAAGCAAGTGGAAGTGAAAGCGATTGCGCCGGCTCAGGCTGAACTTGAGAAAGTAAAGCAAGAGATCAAAGATCAGACCGATCGTCAGATGAGTCAGTTGGACATCTATGTCGAACAAGATGAACAGCCAATGATGACGGATGCGCAAAAAGACGCACTGCTGGCCCGACAAAAGCAGATCATGAAGCAAAACGAAGCCAAGCGCTTGCAGCAAATGGAACAAAATTTTGCCCAAACGCAGGTGAAATTCCAGCGCTCATCATCTCGTATGGTGGAATACACCTCCAGTATTCCAAAGTCTGCGGTGTCGGATCGTGCCAAAAACTACATGCCGTACATCTATGCGGAAAGTGACAAGCATGAACTGCCAGCACCGCTGGTGTTAGCCATCATGCACACGGAATCGCACTTCAACCCGAAAGCGAAATCCCATGTACCCGCTTACGGTTTGATGCAGATTGTACCGACTACCGCCGGGCATGATGTGAATAAGCTATTTCGTGGTAAAGACAAGCCGATGAAACCGTCGGAGTTGTACAACCCGAAAATTAACATTGAAACCGGGACGGCGTACTTGAAGATTCTGGAAGGCCGTTATTTGCGCGGCATCGAGAATGAAGAAAGCGCGACCTATGCGGTGATTGCTGCATATAACACCGGCTCAGGTAACGTTGCAAAAGCGTTTGGTGAACGTAGCGTACGCGCCGCGATTAATAAAATTAACACCATGACGCCAAACCAGGTTTACCATCACTTGATGGCGAATTTGCCGTACGAAGAGACGCGCAATTACCTAGAGAAAGTGAATAAGCGCATGCAAACCTATCAGCAGCATGAAACTTACTCCATGATTTAATAAGGGCATACAATGAAAAAATCACTATTATCTGCAGCCATGCTTGCTGTGCTAATGACCGGTTGTGCATCTCAAAATACCGCACCGGTTCAGCCAACCACGAATAACGATTCAAGTGCTCAACTGCCTGCATGGGTAATGAGCCCGGCGTCAGCGAACGGCTACGCGGCGTCTAACTGCGTAACGGCAACAGGTAACTTCTCTGTTGACCGTAACCATGCGGTATCGCTATCGCGCAACACATTGGCGCAAAACATGCAGACTAAAGCTAGCGTGTTGGAAAAGACGTACCAAAAAATGGATTCTGCAGCAGGCAATACCTCAACCGGTACCTCTTTTGAGCAAGCGGCAAAGCAAGTCGCTAGCGTTTCACTACAGAAGAGCCAGGTTGAGCAAATCGCTGTTGTGAAAATTGCTGGTGTTGATCAGGTGTGTGCGCTGGTAACAATGCCGAAAGTTGAAACAGAAAAAGTGTTCAATGTACTGGCGAATGCTGCGGGTCCGATTGACCCAACAGACAAAGAAGCACTGTACAAAGAGTTCATGAGCCAGAAAACGGCGAAAGAACTAGAAAAGCAAGCGGAAGCGCTGTCTGCTGAAATGCCTGCGGCACCAGCAAAACCAGCGGTACCTGCACAGGCTTAATATTGAGCTGATTAAGTGAATAACAAAACGCCCAGCGAAGCGATTCGCTGGGCGTTTTTGTATTTCATGAAGCAATGAGTACGCGGTTTATGTCTCAATAATCAAGCGTGCCGCGAATCGGGTAATGATTATCAGGGTTACGGATCCAAGCCAGCCCTCGGGTTAATGCGCCCAGCTCTGGTCTGACAAAGGGATTATTGGAAATATCCACGACATGTAATTGGCCTTTCTCGTTGACGATGAACAGCCCCGGTTCGGCAAAGTGATGGTCGGTTTCTTGCTCTGAACGCGGAATGGAAATGTATAAGCCCAGTGTCTTCATGGCGTTTTCTGATAAGCCGTAGGCAATAGGGAAGCTGATGGTCAGCTTTTCCAAGTGCGCCTCAAGCTGGTGTTTGGCATCTGCCGAAACCGCCAGAATATCCACGCCAGCATCGGCAAAGGCTTGTTGGTAAGTTTCCAGTTCATTGAGGTATTGCGTACACAATGGACAATGCTTGCCTCTATAGATAAAGACGGCCTGCCAGGTCGCGTCCCCTTGAGGCGCTCCCAGTGTGACAGAGCTGCCGTCTAACCGTGTGGCGGTAAGGGATGGGAAGTCGTCGCCTGCTTTAAGCTTCACTGAATGTGCCATATCGTCTCCTTGTACGATGTATGGTTACGTTATCGAAATAGGCAATACCTACTTTAGGAAGAAAAACGTAGCCCGACAAGTAGTTACCTTTTGGTAACCACGATGTTGTCTCTGGTTGTGTGATGACAGATTTAGATTTTATGTTAGAGGGTTAGCGCTTCACACTGTGCCAGTTTTTCTTTAAGGAAATCCACAAAGCAACGCACTTTGAGCGGGGTATAACGGCTGTGTGGGTAGATGGCATTAAACGGGATATCTTGCCCTGTATAGTTCGCTAATACCTGTACCAGCTGGCCGGATTCTAAGTACGGCTTCACCATCCAGATGGGCAGCAAGACTAGCCCTAGGCCGCTTAATGCCACCTCCAGTAATACATCCCCGTTATCACTTTGGAAATTGCCTTTTACCGGCACAGTGATTTCCTTGTCATCGTCATAAAAGCGCCAGGTATTGACAGTTTTCATCCCTGCGTAGGCGAGGCAGTTATGTTGCTGTAAATCATTGGGGGTTATGGGCTTGCCGAATTGCTCGAAATAGTCAGGTGAAGCCAGTACCAGCATGTTGTTGTTAAACAGGTGCCGGGCGATGAGGGTGGAATCTTCCAACTGGCGGGCGCGAATAGCGACATCGATGCCATCACTGATCAAATCGACGTGCTTATCACTCAGCAGTAAGTCCACCTGAATATCGGGATAGCGCGAGAAAAACTCGGAGATGATTGGCGCGAGTAACAAACGACCAAAGGCGACGGGCGCGGTAATGCGCAATACACCGCGAGGCAGGGCGATATCGGAACGGGCGCGCGCTTCTGCCTCATCTAATTCCCCTAACAGGTTTACGCAAGTCTCATAATATTCTGCGCCCGCTTGGGTTAACGCATGATCACGGCTGCTGCGGGTCAGTAGCTTCACACCGATATGGTTTTCTAAGGCGGCCACTTTTTTGCTGATGGTGGTTTGGGTGGTATGCATGTCTCTGCCAGCCGCAGAGAAACTGCCGGTTTGTACCACGCGGACAAAGGCGCGCATCGCGCTGAGTTGATCCATGACGGTTTTCCTAAGTAATGCTTTTTCTAACTATCAGTGTTGCTCAGCCATAACGTTTTTGATTATTCCAAAATCGCATGGATGCTAGTCACAATAGCACAGTTTCAGTCAATATTGATTGTCATTAAGATGCATCCACTTACGAAGAACGCGACAAAGTCGGTCGCTGTCACGCTCAGAGGATTGCATGATGACAACAACAAAATTCACCGCAGGCGACATGTTTCCCACTATCACATTGCCGACGTTAGGGGGCGATTCCGTTACGTTAGGTCAGCCACAGAATGGGGCAGATTGGCAATTGGTGGTGATTTACCGTGGTAAGCATTGTCCGCTCTGTACCCGTTACCTGAATGCGTTAGAAACGTATAAGGCGCAGTTTTTGGCATTAGGTGTCGATGTGGTAGCGGCCTCTGCGGATAGTCAAGCGCAGTTAGCTGCACACATGCCGCAGTTGTCGGTCAGTTTCCCTATTGGTCATGGTTTATCGATTGCACAGATGCAGGCTTTAGGGCTGTATATTTCTCATCCGCGCTCAGAGCAAGAAACTGATCACCCCTTTGCAGAACCTGGATTGTTTGTGATCAACGAGAAAGGGCAAGTGCAGGTGGTGGATATTTCCAATGGCCCGTTTGCGCGCCCGGAACTGGAAGTGTTGTTATCTGGTCTGGCGTTTATTCGTAACCCGGAGAATGATTACCCGATCCGTGGTACTTTTGCGTAATTTGTTGCGTAAAGGCTGTCTGTCGCAAACGCCGAAACTAAGCTGTGAACATTGAGGGAAATTGGCATGAATACTTTACTTGCCCCTTTTACATTGAGTGACAATCTATCGCTGACCAATCGCATTGTGATGGCTCCGATGACACGGTCGATGGCAACGGATGCGTTGGTGCCGACCCAAGAGATGGCTGAGTATTACGCCAGACGTGCGGAGACGGGCTTGATCATTACAGAAGCGACCATTGTGGCACCCCTTGCGCAAGGGTATCCAAACACACCGGGCTTGTTCAGTGAAGAGCAGGTTGCCGGCTGGAAAGTCGTGACTGATCGCGTGCATGAACGAGGCGGCAAAATTTTCGCGCAAATTTGGCATTGTGGCCGCGTTTCTCATCCGGTGTATTTGGGCGGAGAGCTACCTGTCGCACCCTCTGCTGTCGCTTTATCAGGACGAGTTCCCCGTACCGATGGCATACAGTATGGGACGCCTCGCGCGATGACAGAGTCCGATATCACGGCGGTGATTGACGCTTTTGCACTGGCTGCGGCTAACGCACGTCGCGCCGGATTTGATGGAGTCGAAATCCATGGTGCAAACGGGTATTTGGTTGATCAGTTTTTACATTGGGAAACGAATCAGCGGACCGATGCATGGGGTGGCTCGCCCGAAAACATGTCACGCTTTGTGCTTGATGTGATAAATGCAGTGAAAAATGAAATTGAGCATGTGGGCATTCGTCTCACACCGGTAGGTTATCTGCACATGGCGGAAAATCCGAAAGACAAAGCGGTGTTTGATTACCTTCTGCAGCAACTGAATACGTGTGGATTAAGCTACGTGCATACCGGATCAGAGGATGATCGTGTGTTTAATTACATTGAAGGTTCGATGACTCAGTACATTCGCCGTCTATACAAAAGCACGGTGATTGCCTCGGGCAGTTATACACCAGAACGTGCTGTTACCATGATGGAAAACGGGGATGCCGATCTCGTGGCTATCGGTCGTCCGTTAATCGCCAATCCCGATTATGTGGGCAAGATACAAGCGGGGTTGCCATTAACGCCTTACCACAACGCTATGCTTAATCAGTTAGTGTAAATCCCTATCAGCATAATGACTTGGCCGCACGGTGTTTTGATTTGCCTTTTGTTCACATTCTTGTAACGGTGTAATACGATAACAGGACATGGAACGGAAAAGCGAGGGAATGATGAATAATAGCACTGCCGCACTGTCAGCGGTTTTATTGGCGGCCAACTCAGGCGCTTCACATGCAGCAGAATCTGTTGATCCCTTTCTTTGGCTGGAAGAGGTGCACGGTGAAAAGGCCATTGATTGGGTAAAGGCACAAAATGCGCAGTCCAGCGATTACCTCAAAAAAGTGTCTACCTTTGATCAGATTTATCAAGACAGTCTGACCATCCTCAATGCGGAAGATCGGCTCGCGCATCCCACGCGTCGCGGTCAGTATTACTACAACTTTTGGCAAGACAGCACGCACGTTAAAGGGATTTACCGCCGCACCAGTGCGGAAGAGTACCGCAAGCCTGAGCCGAAATGGGAAACCGTGATTGATTTCGATGCGCTTGCCAAGGCCGATAAGGAAGACTGGGTATTTAAAGGCACCACCTGTTTAGAGCCGGGATTTAAGCGCTGTATGATTGCGCTATCGCGAGGCGGGGCAGATGCCATTGAGTTACGAGAATTTGATTTAGACGCCAAACAGTTTGTGAAAGGTGGCTTTGTGTTGCCCGAAGCCAAGACCGGTGTGACCTGGGTGGATGCAGACCATTTGCTGGTGGGCACTGATTACGGTGAAGGCACACTGACCACTTCGGGTTACCCGCGAGTGATTAAATTGTGGCAGCGCGGTACGCCATTGACGGAAGCGAAAACCGTGTTTGAAGCAGAGCCGGAGTCATTCCTGACGTATGGCAGCAGCTATCGAGACAGTGAGCAGACTTATACCCTGATCAATAAAGGAAAAACTTTCTTCACGTTTGATTACTTCCTGTATCAGAAAGGGGAAGCCAAACCGCTGACGCTGCCAGAGAAACTGGATATCGCGGGGGTTTTCCAAGGCGATTTGTTTTTCATGCTGCGTGAAGACTTGATCCATAAAGGCCAAACCTTTGCGTCAGGCAGTATTGTTTACGCCTCGGTGGCGTCCTTGCTGACGGCATCGCCGGATTATCAGTTATTTGTCAAACCGGCTGCGAACGCCACGGTGAATGGTCTGGAATTTACCGCCAATCATGTGGTGGTGAACTGGCTGGAAGATGTGACCAACCGGGTGAGTGTGTATCAGCGTGACAAACGTGACAAAGAAGGCCAGTGGCTGTGGGCTTCACACGATATTCCCCTTGAACAGAACGGTAAAATTCACCTGTTCAATGCATCTTCAGATAACGACGATTTCTTTGTCGAGTATTCCAGCTTCCTGACACCCCCGTCGTTTTATCAGGTGACGCCAGAGAATGGCAAGATCGCATCACTTAAAGCCAGCCCATTACGGTTTGATGCCGACGCGATGGAAGTGAAGCAGCATTTTGTCGCCTCCAAAGATGGTACACGCGTTCCGTACTTCATCATTCATCAGAAGGGATTAAAGCTGGATGGGACGAACCCGACCATCTTGTACGGCTATGGTGGTTTCCAGCTCAGTATGGAACCTTTTCACAGTAGTTTGATCGGGAAAAACTGGTTAGAGCGCGGTGGGGTGTTTGTCCTGTCGAATATCCGTGGCGGCGGGGAGTATGGACCGGATTGGCACCAAGCCGCTTTGCAGCATAATCGCCATAAAGCGTATGAAGACTTTGAAGCCATCGCAGAAGATTTGATTACGCGTAAGATCACTTCACCGAAACACTTGGGGATTCAGGGCGGCAGTAATGGCGGTTTGTTGGTGGGGGCGGCAGTGACGCGTCGGCCTGAGTTGTACAATGCGGTGGTGTGTCAGGTGCCGTTGCTGGATATGAAGCGCTTTAATAAGTTGCTCGCTGGTGCCAGCTGGATGGCGGAATACGGTAATCCCGATGAGGAGAATGATTGGGCTTATCTGAAAACCTATTCCCCGTACCACAATGTGTTGCCGGAGGTAGAGTACCCGAAAGTGTTCTTTACTACTTCTACCCGGGATGATCGTGTGCATCCGGCTCATGCCCGTAAAATGGTGGCACTCATGCAGGCACAAGGCCATGATGTGCTCTATTACGAGAACATGGAAGGCGGGCATGCGGGGGCATCAAATAATAACAGCCGTGCCGAACTGTATGCGCAAACCTACAGTTATCTGATTGATCGCCTGTTTTGATATAGCTTCATCAATAACACCATAACCAAAGAGCGCATCATGCGCTCTTTGTGTTTGTCGGCTTAGTTGCCTGTCCTGGAACCGTTCCAGAACCGTTTCCGGGACTGTTCCAGAAACGGCATTATTTCGTTTTCTTAGTCAGTAAAAATTGGCGGTCGCTGCTGACCACCAAATTATGCTGCAGGAAGTTTTTCCCCAGGATCATGCTGTAATCAAACTGACTGCGATCGCGAAGGTTCACTTCCACTGTGTGGGTCATTTTCCCCAAGGTGACTGTCATGGCAACCACGGGACGGGTTCGGGCTTTTTCCCCATCACGGGCTTTTATTTTCATGATCCGCACGACCTCACGGGTAAAGGTTTTCTTCGCGCCCTGGTGATTGCGGTAGGTGAAGGTCACCATCGACTTGCCATTTTTCTCAAATGTCTTGATATCTGTGGCATCGATAGAGCTGATGTCGGCACCGGTGTCTAATTTGGCCGGAAAGTGCATGCCTTCCACTTTTACCGTTTCCACATAACCAGCTTTTTGCGGGGCGCGTTTATCCAGTAAGTGCGTGGCACGGGTATTGACGTACACATCATCCGGCACCAATTCAGGACTGATCTCTAATTCGGTGTGCGGGCGCTCAGCCTTATCGAGTTTGCCCAGCGCAATGTCTTTGGTAATGGTGGTGTGCGGTAAGGCGATATCGGCCCTGACAATTGGGCGTACTTCCTCCCCGATACGGATTTTTCGCTTCACGGGTTTGTCGATACTGTGTACTTCGCCGTCCACATCGGTCATCACGTAATGCACCATGCGAGTATAATCGGCTTGTTTTTCATCAATGCGTTCGACTTTTAATAGCGGCGTTTTGATGGTGGTGGAGGGCGTGGCGAGGATGGTGACATCATCCACACTGATCGACTCCAGCGCACTGATCATGAGGGCATCATCATTATCTGCCAATGTACTCAGCGTCTGGCGGGGCTTGTCGCTTAAATCGGTATCACTCAGGTTGACGGCAAAATATTGGTTTAACGCTTCGGTACCTAAACGCAGTTGGGTGTTGTGCTTAGAGCGATCACGCAGATAGACAAGAATCGGGTAATCTTGCTCGCCGAAGGTGAGGGTGACGTATACCATTGGCCTTTCGCTGCTGACGAATTTCAGCATTTTGTACAGTGGCAGGGTCAAGGTTTTATCTTTGTCGTTTTCCCCTTCAAGATTGAATGTCACTGTACGTTTGTCGTCATCAATCTTGATCTTCTTGGCATGCAAAATACTGTATTTGTTATCAAAGGCGAGGCTGACCGCCAGAGGGATACCGTCGATGCTGGCCTGTTCTTTGCGCCCAATGAGCGTGGCATGGGGTTGCTCGCGAAGATAATCAAACCCGGCATCCACCCAGGCATGTTTTTTAAGGTAGGTTTTGCCGATGAGCAGCGGGTAGGCAAAGCGGGTGCGATTAGCGAGATTGACTTCGGTGTTTACGGTATTGCCATCAATGTCGAGATTCAGCTTGATCACCGGCCGTGCCAGATGCCCCTCATCGCGGCTTTTTATCAGGGCTAAACGGTACAGTGGCCGTTGCAGCGAGAGGCGCTCTCCGGTGTAAGGGTGCACCATCTCGAAGTGCACCAAGATATCGTCTTTGTTGGGTCGATCCCGCAGTTGGGTGGTATGCAGCGCATCGTAAGCGTCAGCGATAGCCTTGATGAGATCTTCACCTTCGATGTCTTTAAAGCGCGGGTCAGTGCTGGTCAGGTGAATATTTTCTGCATGTAACGAAGTGGAATCGGCTCCCGTATCAATTTTGGCGGGCATGCCCACGCCTTTTAATCCTTCAATGTCCGGGAACGTGACGCGTTCGGTGCGCCCCAGTACCATTTTGCCATCAATGGTGTCGCGGCTTTCTACAACGGCTGCGTATTGCGCATTATCAGCGATTGCGGAAAAGCTGGGGGTCATCATGAGTCCCAGCGTGAGGAGGGCGGTGAATAGATGAACGACTCGGTGTTTGCGTCCGTGAGTCGGTATCCACCGATGGTCATTCGCACAGTGTCGGATCACTGCCGAGATGTGTTGACGTGGTGTAAAACGGAGAAAAAGGGCGTGAATTTGGTTAGGAAGCCCGTTCGGGAAGCCGTTCAGGAATCTGTTCAGGAACCTGTTCGGGAAGCCGTTAGTTAAAATGCGCATTACGGTGGTCTCTCCATGCCGTGACGTCGGACATGGCTATAAGTGTAATGCGTGTCTGGTAATTCGGGTGTGACTGGGATGAGACGGGGACGTCAATTTCAGTGACGCTTCAAGTGCAAAAACAAAAAGTGCGACAGATTGTGTAAACAGACTGTCGCACGGTGGGAAAGCTACATCAGGAAAGATGATAGCGATCGAGCGTGTTTGGCTTTACGTTTTTGGGGCTTCTGTTCCTTGGGTGAACGATCTCAGGTTTTCTGTTATTTGGGTAAATGCGCGATGGCATTGCCCATCTCAATTAGCTTATCCAAAATACGTTCACCGTCTTCACGCAGGCCGTTGTGTTCATATTCATTGGTGATCCACGCTTTGCTGTTCGGGATCCCTTTTAAGGTTTCTTGTGAGTACGCCATTTCTACGTACATGTCTTCGGCATACACCGCACAGGTGACAGGCACCGTGTTGTTCGCCAGCGCGTCGATATCATACAGTGCCGGCCAGTCCGCTTTCTCCGCCAGAATATCAGCGGCGGCTTTAAGCGGTTTCAGGTTGGCAAATTGGTCAAACATCCATGGGTACACCATCTCACCGGTAAAGAGGAACGGCTGCCCGGTCTGATAATTGAATTGCGGGAAGTGTTCGCGTACGCGGTGAGCTGACCAGTCAGAGCGTTGGTTATGGGCATCGTCCTGACAATAAATCGCTTCATGCAAAATGGCGTAGATAGGATTAGTCTGGTGACTCTGCTCCGCCAGCATCGCATTGAGGAAGGTGTAGCTCAATGTCTCGCAGGATTGGCCGTTGTCACCGTTTACCGTCACAAACGCCTCTTCCAGCAAGTAATACATCGGCACATTGGCATGACTGCGACCCAGATTGATACCGATTAACTGAAACTGTTCCACGGTAAAGCGCTGACCATTTGGCAGACGCACATCATGGTTGAGCAGGTAGTCTGCAATCTTCTGACACTGTGCTTGTGCCTGCGGAAACTGAGCAAAGAACGCCTTGTTTTTGTCTTGAACGCGTTGATAGGTGGCCGTGTACACGTCATCAGCATGGCGGGTGAGCGAGGGAACACCGCCAGTCAGGTACGCACGTGAAAGGCTTTGTGGGTAGAACGACAAGTACGTGAGTGCGCAGAAGCCACCAAAGCTTTGCCCTAAAATGGCCCACTGCGGCACGCCCAGTTTTTCACGGATCAGTTCGGCATCGCGCACAATGTTGTCGGCACGAAAATGGCTGAGGTAGTCAGCTTGCTTAGTCGGTGTCATGCCTGCCAGCGTTTGGTGGCTGATCACCGTGCTGTTGCCGGTACCGCGCTGGTCAAGCAGCAGTACACGGTATTGTTGTAACGCGCGCTTTAACCAACCGGAACGGCTATCGGGGCGCGGTGACGGAAAGCCGGGTCCACCTTGAAAATACACCAGCCAAGGCAACGCTTGTTCATCACTGGCTAGATCGCACACTTCACGGGCAAACACCGACAGGGTAGGCCCTTGAGGATCTTGATAGTTCAGTGGCACTTCAAAGCGGTGCTGGCGATAAATTACATCACCGTCGATAAAACAGGCTTGCATCCGGCGCTCCTTTAAACAACTTAAACAAATACAAATAAGTAAAACAAAATGTTAACAAAGATTGTAAGGGGAATATGCGACAAGAGAAAGCAGTATGAGAGGTGGATGTAAAAAGCCTGAATAACGGTGATAAAAAAGCCGATCAAAGGATCGGCTTTCTTGTCAGCATCTATGCGCAACGTGAGCGAGGCGCGTCTTATTTCTGCTGTTCAATCACGTAATCAAGCGCACCGGTAATCGCCGCGACTTGCGCGTCGTTACATTCTGCATCGGTGACTTTGTCACTGTCCGGGTACACTTCTGTGGTCGTGCCGTACGCACAATCGGTCATGCTGTTACACAGGCTCAGTGACTTCAGCGGGTAGTTAATCACACCTTCTTGCGTGATAGGACAACCGATGATGTTGCCATTGGCATCCGCAGGGGCAATGTGTGTCACTTCGCGTACCGCATTGATGATCGCTGTTTGGAAGGCATCATTCGGGTATTCCGTATCACCCACGGTGTAGAAACCGTCTGGCACCGTATCCGGTTCGTAAGGTTTACCATCACGGGCAGCCAGCGCCGGGCGGAATTCTAATTCGTCGGTATCCGTCGTTTCGTGCAGGTCAATATGCACAAGGATAGGCGTGTCTAGCTCATCCATCATCGCCATTAATGATGCCGCTTCCTCAGACGGACTGTCCGGGTAGAAAGAGCGGTTAGGATCAATTGCGATTGGGTTCCAACGGTTGATGGTTTCATAACCCCATGGGCTCACACACGGCGCCACAATCAGGTTGAAGGCATCAAGGTAACGCTCAGCATGGGCATCCACAAACTGCAATGCACCGTGTACCCCACTGGTTTCGTAACCGTGTACGCCACCTGTGATCAATACCGTTGGCTTTTGCTCGTCCCAGTTTTGGCTTTTGATTGCAAACAGTGGGTATTTCGCTGGGTCGATGCTGAGCGCACCGTATTGGAATACATCAAAGCGTGGTCGTAGAGCATCAATCTTGGTGATCACATCGGCCTGGTAGGAACGCTTAATGGTGGTTTGTGCCAGCCATTCAGCCTTTTCAGCTTCGCCCCACGGTTGGCCAGGAGTGCCGATGGGGTAAGAGTTTGCGCTTGTCATGGGTTGCCTTTCAGTCGGTGCACCGTCACTTGCGGTGCAATAGGGTGTTGCATATACATTAAGTATGATAAGTGAGCGTTACAGTTTGTCACTCGGCCACAGGATAAATGACTGGGCGGAGGGAAGCAAACCTATTGAGTTTAGAATGAAAAAAGGCTGACACAGATCATCTCGCGTGATCAGCCGTTGTTCAAATGTCTGACAAAAGCTTTTATGCTATCCCCCGGATAATGGCATTTATCAACCAAAGAGGATACATACCGTGAAGCTGATGCATTCTGCGTTATTAAAACAAGCGTGTTACGTTGCCGGACAATGGGTAACCGCACACGATGGTGCAACCGATCCGGTTATCAACCCCTCGACGGGACAAATCATTGCGCAAGTGCCTCGCATGGGACGAGAAATGACGCTTGCCGCTATCGACGCCGCGCAACAGGCGCAACAACAATGGAAACAAACCACGGCGAAAGCTCGCTCGGTCATTTTACGCCGTTGGTATGCGTTGATGATGGAACATATCGACGATTTAGCGACGATCATGACCACCGAGCAAGGAAAACCGTTCGTAGAAGCCAAAGGTGAAATCACTTATGCGGCGAGCTTCGTTGAATGGTTTGCTGAAGAAGCGAAACGTGCATACGGGGAAGTGATCCCCAGTCACAAAACAGACGCGCGCATTTTGGCAAGTCGTGAACCCATGGGTGTTGTGGGTGCGATTACGCCATGGAATTTCCCCGCTGCGATGATCACCCGCAAGTGTGCCCCGGCCTTTGCTGCTGGCTGTGGTGTGGTGCTAAAACCGGCGCCAGATACCCCGCTGTGCGCATTGGCTCTGGCGGTATTGGCCGAAGAGGCCGGCATTCCTGCCGGATTGTTTAATGTGGTGACTGGTGATGCGCAAGCCATTGGCGGGGCATTAACCGACAGTAAAACCGTGAAGAAAATTTCGTTCACGGGCTCAACAGCGGTAGGTAAATTGTTGATGGCGCAATCGGCGGCCACCGTGAAAAAACTGTCATTGGAATTAGGCGGTAACGCACCGTTCATCGTATGCGATGATGCAGATTTGGATGCCGCCATTGAAGGCATCATGATTGCCAAATTCCGAAATGCGGGGCAAACCTGTGTGTGTGCCAACCGTATTTATGTCCACGATGCGGTCTACGACGCCTTCACTGAAAAATTGGTTGCACGTGTACAGGCATTGAAAGTGGGTGACGGTTTCGCGCCGGAGGTACAGATTGGTCCGTTGATCAACGCTGCCGCTGTCGCGAAAGTTCAAAGCCATATTGATGATGCTTTAGCCAAAGGCGCCCGTCTGGCCTACGGTGAACCACAGCCTGCGGGCAGTTTTTTGTTCCCGCCTCAGGTGCTGGTGGAGATGACCGATACCATGCGCATTGCCAATGAAGAAACCTTTGGCCCGGTCGCTGCGCTGTTCCGTTTCAATGACGATGCAGACGTGATTGCACGTGCCAATGCCACCGACTCAGGATTGGCGGCTTATGCGTATACCCGTTCATTGCAACGAGCGTTCCGTTTCAGCGAAGGGCTGGAATACGGCATGGTTGGCATTAACGAAGGCCTAATTTCGACCGAAGTGGCACCGTTTGGCGGAATAAAAGAATCGGGGCTTGGTCGCGAAGGGGGACGCCAAGGACTGGATGACTACCTGGAAACCAAATACACCTTACTGGGTGGCTTATAGCCCGTTAGCGGTATTTTGAACCATGCGCTCACAAAGGGCGCATGAATGATGATAAAAGGGTATAAACCCCTGAATTTATTTTTTACACTTGTCGTTAAGTGACTGCATGGGCAAATCGTCACCTTCTTTCAGTCTGTTTCATCTGTGATGAGAGAGCATAGTGAGGGTGTGTGATAAGAGAGCCAATGCGGGAAAGAATGAAAGACAATGATTCAATCAGGCTCAGCCTAAGGAATGCCCCATGACAAAAGCAAAAATCGGTATTGTCACCGTTAGTGATCGCGCAAGCGCCGGTGTGTATGAAGATCTGTCCGGACAAGCGATTATTGATACTTTGAATGCCTACCTGACTTCAGAGTGGGAGCCGGTGTATCAAGTGATCCCTGATGAGCAAGACGTGATTGAAGCAACGTTGATCAAAATGGCTGATGAAGACCAGTGTAGCTTGATTGTGACGACGGGCGGTACAGGCCCTGCGAAGCGTGATGTGACACCAGAAGCCACAGAAGCGGTGTGTGACCGTATGATGCCGGGCTTTGGTGAGCTGATGCGTGCAGAGTCACTGAAATTTGTCCCAACGGCGATTTTGTCGCGTCAGACTGCGGGCCTGCGTGGTGACAGCCTGATCGTGAACCTGCCGGGTAAACCAAAATCGATTCGTGAATGTTTGGACGCAGTATTCCCTGCGATCCCTTACTGCATCGATTTGATGGAAGGGCCATTTTTGGAGTGTGACGAGTCGGTGATCAAGCCATTCCGTCCGAAGCAAAAATAATTAATCGTTATACTTAAGGTCGAATCGCAAGATTCGGCCTTTTTTTATCCGTAGTAGTGAGCGGTGTGATGTGGTGAAAGGCCGCTGATTGTGATGAAAAGGAGTCTCGTCATGAAACGAACAATACTCGCGATAACCATCGCCTTGATGGTCGCCCCAGCCCATGCCAGTTGGGAAAAATTCAAAGAATCCGCCTCTGAGCTGGGCAGCACGTTAAGTGAAAGCTCAAAACAAGCGTGGGAAGGCGTGACGGAGTTTTCCAAAGAAACCTGGGATATGGTGTCAGAGTGGGGGGCCGATACCTATAACAAAGCCGGTGAATGGACGGATGAGTCCATTGAAACGAGCAAAGAATGGCTCAATGCTGCCGATGCCAAGTTAGCTGAAATGCTTAACCCTGACACGCCGGAAGAAGCGCGTTTGGCTTTGAATACCATGGCTGATACGGCGCTGATACGCCTGTTTAATGATGAGCCATCGGCCAAATTACTCTTCGATCATGCCTACGGCTATGCGGTGTTTGATTCACGTAAGTTTTCCCTCATGCTCCACACGAACCAAGGCGCTGGGGTAGCTGTGGATCGCCAAAATGGTCAACGTACCTACATGAAAATGTTTGGTGCCGGGATCGCGGCAGGGCTTGGGGGAAAATTCTACCAGCAAGTTATTCTGTTTGAAGATAAAGCCACATTCGACAGCTTTATTACGGACGGCTGGGAAGCCACCTCAGAGCTGAGTGCGGTGGCAGGCAAAGAGAGTGCAGAGCTTACCGCAAAATATAACGGTGGCATGGCTATTTACCAGTTAGGTGAAAAAGGATTATTGCTGGATGCCAACATCTCCGGTTCAAAATACTGGGTGGATGATGATTTAACCCAGAAATAGCAGGGTTTTTCTCTTGTTAGTGATATAGATTTCGCCACGACGGTGTGGCGGATCTATATGGCTACGTTCTTCATATTACGTGAAATTCTTTCGCGTCACTTCAAATTAACACTGCAATTTCAGATGCCTGCGGGGTATTTTCATACATGCGCAAGTCCTTGTTCATAAATTTATCATTTCGTGTTGTCACTGCTTGTAGATAGGCGTAAAAAAACATTAATCACGCATAAATAATAATGAAATTGACCTAAATCGTCACAAACAATGCGTTGGCTTCATAGCAGTGGCCTGACAAGGATTAAGGGGCAAAGCGATGGATACGAAACGAACATGGGGCTTTATTTCTCTGCTTTTAGGTAGCGTGTCGCTGCTGTGGGGCGGAATTGCATTTGGGGGCTTGCTTGGCCAGTCGATGGTAACCGCAGATATGGGCAGTTTTATTGCTCAAGGCGGGGGGGATTATTTGCATGCGTTCAATCCGGATCATGCGATTGCGGAAGTCAAAAACCGATACCAATACATTGCCACCACCGGCTTAGTACTGACGCTCATTGGCGGCATGATGATGCGTGGGCAGTGGGGGAAACGCTGGTAAGCCGCCAAAAGTGATGAACTTGGCTACACTTCTCTCAATAATGAGTGGCTGTTAATCGGTCTAACGGTTGGCAGCGAACGACACACGACTGACATTTTACTCAGCGTGAGTGTGTGCATTTTGTACAGAGAGTGGTGCCATGAAAGGTTTCATCAGTGGCTTACCCAAAGTGGAGCTGCACCTTCACATTGAAGGTACCTTAGAGCCTGAGATGTTGTTTACCATCGCGCAGAAAAACGGGGTAACATTACCGTTTGAGTCGATAGCGGCGCTGCGCGATGCCTATCAATTTAATGATTTACAATCTTTCCTCGATCTCTATTACTGGGGAGCGAAAGTGCTGCGTACCGAGCAGGACTTTTACGATTTGACCTTCGCCTATCTCGAACGTTGCCATGATGAGCATGTCATGCATACCGAGATCTTTTTTGATCCCCAATCTCATATGCAAAATGGCGTCGCGTTTGCCACGGTATTGAATGGGATCGATCGGGCATTACAAGAGGGTAAGGCGCAATGGGGCATATCCAGTGGTCTGATCCTGTGTTTTTTACGCCATCTTAGTGAAGCCTCGGCCATTGAAACACTGCGTCAGGCATTGCCTTACAAAGAGAAAATCATTGCTGTTGGCTTGGATTCCTCTGAAATTGGTCATCCGCCTGAAAAATTTGTTCAAGTGTTTGCGATGGCACGTGAAGCAGGCTGGCCAACGGTCGCGCATGCAGGAGAAGAAGGGCCGTCTGAGAATATTTGGCGTGCATTAGAAGACCTTCAGGTGTCGCGGATTGATCATGGGGTGCGATGTAGTGATGACTCCGCATTGGTGGAGACTTTGCGACAGCGGTATGTGCCGTTGACTGTTTGCCCACTCTCAAACGTGAAGTTGCAGGTGTTTGACGATCTCTCGCAGCACAACATCATGCAGCTGGTGGAGCAGGGATTGTGTATCACCATTAATTCGGATGACCCGGCCTATTTGGGTGGTTACATGACGGCGAATATGCTGGCAGTCGCAGAAACGTTTGATGTCTCGAAAGCGGAGATGGCCCGCTTCACTGAGCGCGCTATTACGGCCAGTTTTTTGCCGGAAGAAGAGAAGGACGTGTTGCGAGCGCGTTTAGCGCAGTACTTGGCACATCAATTTCATCCCATCATTTAATGAAAAAAAACGCCTATCAAATCCATGACAGGCGTAGCAATAAATGATTAAGGAACAACATATTTGAAGTCCGGGAATAGTACTGATCGGGCAAAAAACGTGCAACGATCGATTTTGTAAAACTTGTTAACATCACGTGAAAGGTGAAGTGTGATAACAAGTTAGGCTGAATAAAAAATGTGCACTTTTTTTGTGCTCGCTTCAGTGCGGGTTACTTTAAGCCCGTTCACTTTGATCTCAGTTTGATGGCGGAGGTGAGCCTTGTGAGCCAGTTTTGACGTGGACGCGCCTGATTGGCTTGCTCAACACCGATGTAATAGGTCTGCATGAACCATTGGCGCAGCACTTCTTGCTGTTTCTCTGGGTTGTCAGGGAAGCTTTCAGCGAGGCATGGATTGTCGCATGAGCGTTGTGGCTGCAAGGTCTGACTAATCATCACCGCCTGATCATTGGCATAACTGAAATCAATGCCGGTATAGCCCTGAGTTAACAGCCAAAGCGCGGTGACGACTTTGAGCTCCATGGCATCTAACGTCTGAAATTTACTGGCATGCGTATCACCCACTTGGCGTTCAAACAGCTGCTGCATCTCAGCAATTTTGCTTGCCGTGGCCTGATAAGCCTCAAAAGTGGTTTGAAAGCTCTGCGTCATTAACCCAAGCGCTAAATCAGAAGGCTGCTTGTCAGCGCGCTGTGTGCAAATAGCGTTAAAGGCTGTCTCACGCTGCTGGAGAAAATCTTGCGCATATTGGCGTTCATTGTCGGTAAAAGGGACAGCTTGAATACCAAATTGGAGAAATAAATGTTCGAGTGATGTCATGCTATTTATTTGATCTATCGAGTGCTTTTTGCAGTATATTCACAATCAAAGAAGGAAAACACCCCAGAAGGAAAATCGATGACAGCATTTTATGAATTAACCGCAAACCGCATCAATGGCCAACCCCAAGCCATGCGTGACTACGAGGGCAAAGTCATCTTGGTGGTGAACACAGCCAGTGAGTGTGGCTTTACACCGCAATATCATGGGTTACAAGCGTTGTACGCTAAGCATGAAGCGGAAGGATTGGTGATTTTGGGTTTCCCATGTAATCAATTCGGTGGGCAAGAACCGGATGCGAACGTGCAAATCGCTCAGACCTGTGAAATCAATTACGGTGTGAGTTTCCCGATGTTTGAAAAAGTCGATGTGAACGGGGATAACAGCCATCCCGTTTTTCAATACCTGACGCAGGCGTTACCGGGTTTGATGGGAAAGAAGATTAAGTGGAATTTTACCAAGTTCCTGATTGGTCGTGATGGTCAACCGATTAAACGCTATGCGCCGACAACCACCCCAGACGCGTTGGAAAAAGACGTTGTACGTGCATTGAATGGGCCTGTTTGATTACCTGTGAGCATGTTTCAACTAAGGTGAAATGAGTCAGTAAGCATTTTCCGTATAGCAACAGTGTTCGTTGTGTTGATTGAGTCGAAATTTTTCATGTAATGGGCATAGAGAGAATATGAACCCTTGCCACTGGATAAGTGGCAAGGAGATACTGATAGACGATTTATAATGGAATGACATTTAATCTCATTATTCATATTGTTGCTGGATATATCGTTATCAATAATGTTGAACGTGTTCTTATATTAAGAAAAGAGGTTGGTGTCGTTAAGAAGTACTATCAAGGATGTTATCTGTGTCAGAAAGAAAAGTTTATTCCCCTTTACAAGCCGCAATGGGAACATTTTTGGGTGGGCCATTAGCGTCGGTCTATTTTATTAAACAGAATTTTTCTGCAACGAATAATCATGAGGGCAGCAGTAAAACATTGACCTATGGCGGTGCGTTATTAGTAGCGTTACTGTGCATTCTCCCATTCATTCCTGAAGATTTTCCTACATTACCTATTCCGTTACTTTTTGTTTTCCTGACAAAGGTGTTGGTTGAGAAATACCAGTTCGATAAGGATGCGATAGAAAAAGACCATACGCTAACCTATCATTCAAATTGGCGGGTGTTTTTTATTGGCGTTGTTTCATTGATCGTATTTATGGCGGTGATTTTCATCCAATTATTAATGATGGAAAGTTTAGGCATTATTACATTGGCTTAGTGTTAACTGGATTGTCCAGATTATATAATCGATTGGCATGAATAGATTGCAATATTGATTAGCAGGATAATGGAAAATAAATGCAATAGAGCAGGTATAGTGTCTGCTTTATTTGTTTTTATTTCATGTTGTTGTAACTGACGCTAAAAGCTTGCCGCCATCCCCATTGTCGATGCACCCCATAAGGCTCTGAAAAAGGGCGTCGCCACTGGTAACGATCTAAGATGGTTATATGCCACAGACCATTGCCAATAAAGAGAAAGTGACATGTATTGGCTGTGCTATCTGACGATAGGTGGAAGATACCATCGCAGTAAGGTGCTGAAATTCGGGCTGTATCAAGGATAGTATTGTCGAGATCAAGCAGATAGAGGTGTAATTGCTCTTCAAAGACCACACCGTCACTTAAAATCAGTAAGGTTTTATTACTATAAACATGTACATGTTCCAAGACACACCCTGATAACGTTATCCCAGTTGGTTTGTTGTTACACAGGAGTGAACTGCTGGTGGATTCATCCGTGGGTGATGAGGTAGGTTGAAGACTATATTGATGTTTTTGCATGTGAACAGTCACGAATATCTTCCAGCTTGTTTTATTTATTATGGGTACAGGCATTATTAGTGCAGATTGGATCGTGTTTCAAACGATGATGTGTGCTGAATATGATTGCATGAAGAATAGAATGAAAAGGCACAGGGGACTACGTATTGTTACGTTTTCTTAGAGTGACTTAACAGTACGCCGATATTATTTAATTTCTGAAAAAAGTTTAAAAACACGGACATATTCCGGTGCTTGAAATACTGCAATTTGTTCTAAAGATTCAGCACGTAAGCGCCCATAGTGTGTATTGGCTTTCTCAAGTAAGGATTCCAGCGCGGCTTTTTTCATGTCCATGCATTGGGTGGTACGCAGATAATTGGTCAGAAACGTGTGCTGAATGGCAAGATCATTCAGATCACCCAATGATGTCTGTACTTGCTTTAGCAGGAGCAGCTGCTGTTTGGCTTGTGCCTTAGGATACAGTGGCGTGAAATACTCCAATGCATAACGGAATTTTTTCCCTTCAATACGCAGTTGATGCAGTTTGTGATCGGGAGAGGTGGCAGTAATGCCTTCGCTCCGCTTTGTAAAGCGATGATAGTGATGATGTAGGGTCGTTTGCGCCAATGTCTTGGAAGATATCGTGGCTTTTGGATCACTATTGGCTGTCGCTGCGTGTTTCAATTCATCCAACAGGCCATCAATGACCGTGCAGTGTTGTTGATATTCATTGGATTTGAGCCAGCGTTTTACCTGTTTGAAGGTTTTACGACGGGTATCTTGCAGATCATCAAAAAAGCGGGTCAGGCCGTTATGGTGGCAGTGCTCGAGCAGAAAGAAATACTCTTCCATTTTCATTAAGAACACATCCAGATCCCGCAGGGTATTGGTGCGTTGCATCAAGGTTCGCAGAGCCAGTTTCAGCATCACTTTTTGTTGTTTCTCAAACAGAGGATGCAGCAAACCTATGAGCGCGCGGCAACGGCGCAGAGACACCCGGTACTGGTGCAAAAACTCCTCATCGTCATCGCGAATAATACCTTGCTCATGACGTCTAGCATGCTGAAATTCACACTTCAAATAGTGGTAGGTGGCAAGGTGAACATCAGTGTCTGCTTTCAGCGCAACGTCTGGCCGTTTATGTTTCGGGAGTTTGAGCTGATCACGTTTAGTTACTGACATTTTGCACCTTTTCTAGTTACTCCTATTATTTTAGTGGGGAATAATAGGATTTCCCAAAAATGTCGTCGGAAATTTTGGTCTAGATGGATGAACTTACAGAGTGTGAATCAAAACTATCAGGATAAAATATTCTGATTTCCGCATACTCAATTTTTAGACATAGAAATATCTGGCTTTGTATCATTTCATATGAAACCAATCTGACATTTACTTTATTAAATGATTAATAATTGTCAGATTGGTTCTGTTTTTGGTTGAAAGTAAATAATTAACTGCGTGAAGTGATTTAAGTTTCTTGTTTACTTATATTGTTTGTGTCGATATCTTTGCAAATTACTTTTTCTTCATTATTTGAATATTTAATGATGACTCCTACTTCATCTATAGGCTGATCTTTTAACTCAAAGTTACTATATTCATACACAATAAAGTTGTTTGATTTGTGATTACATTCAATGGAGTTTTCTGTTACTTGATAACGAAAGTAGCTATCATGCTTTATATCATCATTCTTGCAGTTGTATGTATCTTGTTTACCATCGTACTTAATGTTTAATGTGTGTGAATTTTTGTTTTTTATAAAACTTACAGAGCTGTTTTTAGCATCACAGATAAGAATCTTATTATTTTTTTTAATTGCACATGCATTAACTGATAAAATTATAGCGAAGAAATAAATAGCTTTTGTTTTTTTCATTGTTCATTCTCTTATTATGTTTGATGCTGATGGCCGATTTTTAAGTTAGAAGTGATTTCATACTCATCATTGTTTGTTTTTTGATTAATGATAATGAGAGGATGATGATTGATTGAAGAGTCTATTCATAGAAGATTTTGTGGAATTTGGACTTATAAGCAATTAAATATGTTGTATTTACTTTATTTTTCTTTTTAATGTGATGGTTGTTTAATATTTTAATGTGGAGGTTATTTGAAAGGTTGTTTATGTGGGGCTTCATTGGGATTCTGAGAAAACGCCAATTTTTAAAGCGCTTATGCAACAGGTGGTGGTAAGTATCATTTTAGCACCGGTCGTGAGCATTATAACAATTTGGGGATGTATGGCACGTGGAGTTTACACGCAGGATTGACAGCTTGCGGGAGTAACCTGCGAGGTAAACTTCTCAAGGATAAACAGTTACTGCTAAGTCTATTAATAGGACGGCAACCAAGAGGCTGTAGCCATGATGGAGAAGCAATCAATACCGCAATCTGACGCTGGCATGATATTACCTGTTGAGAATCCATTAGGGACGGATGGGTTTGAATTCGTGGAATTTACCGCACCCACTGCTGATGGCATTGCAGCATTAAAGATGCTCTTTTCGCAGATGGGATTTGCCGAGATCGCTCAGCATAAACACAAGCAGGTGTGGCTGTATCGCCAGGGCGATATCAATTTCATTGTGAATGGTGAGCCACAGTCACAGGCATCGGGATTTGCGACTGTGCACGGTGCCAGCGTGAATGCGATGGCTTTTCGGGTCGAGGATGCTTCCGTAGCATTAGACTATGCAGCAGCACAGGGCGCGAAACCGTGTCCGCCACAAGCAGGGCCGATGGAGCTGAATATTCCGGCCATTTATGGCATCGGTGAGTCATTGATTTATTTGGTTGACCGTTATGGTGACCATGATATTTATGAAGTGGATTTTACTTATTATCCGGATGCTGCCGCCCGTTTAGTGGCTAAGGATGCCGGGTTATTAGTGATTGATCACCTGACGCACAATGTTGAACGCGGCCATATGGATCACTGGGCGCAGTTTTATGAAAACATCGCTAATTTTAAAGAGATCCGACATTTCGATATCAAAGGCAAAATGACCGGTTTGTTGTCACGCGCCATGACCGCTCCGTGCGGGAAGATCCGAATTCCTATCAATGAATCTCATGATGATAAATCACAGATTGCTGAATATCTGGCGCAATACAACGGGGAAGGGATCCAACATATTGCCCTGAGCACAGAAAACATCTTTGCGACAGTGACTCAGTTGCAGCAAAACGGACTGATATTTATGGATACGCCGGATACCTACTATGAAGGGATCAGTAAGCGTGTTCCTGAACACCATGAAGATGTTGCCAAACTCAATGAGCTGAAAGTGCTGATTGATGGTGATGAAACCGGCATTTTATTGCAGATCTTCACCCAGACGGTGATCGGGCCTGTGTTCTTTGAAATCATTCAACGCAAAGGCAATGAAGGCTTTGGGGAAGGGAATTTTCAGGCACTGTTTGAGTCCATCGAGTTGGATCAAATCCGCCGTGGTGTGCTGAAAGATAACGAATAATACTTCTTCAGCGTCAAATAAAAGGCCTCAACCCGAATGAGATAGAAATATCATCATGCAGGTTGAGGCCTTTTTGTCAGTAAGAGGGTGATGGTGCAACAGGCTCGCCGGATCAGTGACAGTGTCGTCTGTGCGCCATCATTTCAGAGTCAGACTTATAGCTTGTCCCAAGCGTCTGACCAGAAATTACTTGCACCCGGTGCGTATGACGCATTTGCACACCAGCCAGAGTATGGCCATGGCTTACACTGGTAGAGGTTACCATCCGCACCTGTCACAATGTCACCTTCACTGTATGCCGTACCAGGTACGTAATCAGGGTGTTCACCGCCCGGAGGAGGCGTCACTGTACCGCCGTCTTTCACGTTGAACGTTGCAGTTTGGTTCAGTGCATCGCTAGTCGCTGTGATACGGTGCTGACCGGCTTCTACACCGCTCAGGTTTAGTGTGATGGTTTGTTTGCCATCAATAGCAACGACCTTTTCACCGCCAGTGACAGGGTAACCTGCTGCATCGGTAACCGTCACATTCACGTTCATTAGGCTGCTGGTTTCTAGCGTTACCGTCAGAGACAGTGCGCCGTTATCCGCTGTGTACTGACCATTGATGCCAGACATCGCCAGTGTGTCATCTTCAGGGATTTCACCGCCGCCACAGTCGCTGTTACCGGTTACACGCCATACGCCCCATTCACCGGTTGTACCTGGTTCGTCACCGCGCGTCCACCATTCTGCACGCCAAGATTTACCGGCATGGTTTACGCTATCGCCACCGTTGTACACGGTATCGCGATCCCACGCGTTTGCACACACGCTGCCGTCAGAAACGGTCACTTTACGGGTCACTTTAACGGTCTGGTTCGCACTGTCTGTCACAGAGTAGGTCAGGGTGTATGTGCCCACAACCGCCGTGTTAACAGAACCGGTTTGAACGATGTTATCGGTCAGATCACCGTCTTCTGCGTCAATGGCTTTTACACCTGCCATTGGGTCAAAGCTTGCGCCGACTTTGATGCTTGCATCCTGTACGCCTTCAAAGACCGGTTTCAGGCTGTACACTTCAACGTTACGTGATGCTTTGGTTACGTTACCATCGCTGTCTGTCACGCTGTAAACCAGTACGTACTGGCCGATTTCATTCACGTTGACGGTGCCATCGACTACGATGCTGAACGTCAGATCGCCGTCTTCTTTATCGCGTGCAGTAATGCCGACCATTGGGTCAAACGGGCTGCCGTGGCGAACGCGTGCATCTGTTACACCGGCAAAAGTCGGTTTGCCTTCTGATGGTGGTGGTGGCGTTTGACCGTGGATAAACGGGCCGTAGTCTTTGATGAATTGCTCGTTGTAAGCGTTACCCGCCGCATCCGTACCCATATCCCAGTTAACAGACCAAGTCATCACACCACGTAGTGGCTGACCTTCGCTGTTAAGGCGATTAAAGGCGTTGTACAAGTCTTGTGGATTTTTCACAAAACCAGACGCCGCCGCATCGTTACTGGTTGGAATACCGAAAACCAATTTATCGTGTGGGATCTTATGGAAACCACGGGTACCGTTCGCCAGTGAGTCAGCAATGTAGTAGATGAATTTTTCTTTCATCGCATCACTGTTTTGGGTGATCCATGCGTTTTCTTCGTCAACCCAAATACCGTCACCACCTTGGTTGTAGAACTGTGGGTTGATCCAATCGTAGTAACCTTCCAGATTGGTCAGGTAAGGCACGTATTTGTCGCCTTGCTTCAGGTAAGGGAACTCTGGTGCCATGGTGATGAGGAAGTTTTTACCTTGCGTCTTGTAGTGATCTTTAACGATACGCAGGGCAGCAGGAATCACCGTTTGGTTGTCAGCTGCAGTAACGGCCGATTGTTCAAGGTCGATATCCAGACCATCAAAGCCGTAGTAATCTGTTACGCGAATGATTTCTTCCGCGAAGGCTTGCTCGTCACCGGTTTTCAGCTCAACGTGGGCATCTGCGCCACCTAGTGCGATCAGTACGGCACGGCCTTGCTTGTTCAGCGCGTCGATTTCATTGATAAATGCTTGTTCAGACAGGCCGATCATAGGATCAAGACGGAAAGTGGGAATACGGCCTTCTGCAGTGTTGAATACTTTCATGAAAGAAACGTTCACCACGTTGTACATCGGGTTCACTGCTTTCAAGGTCACACACGGTGCGTTACCGCCTTTGTAGCCTGCACCGTCACACCAGTTGTGCCAGTAACCGACAACTACACCACCTTCAGGGTTTACCATTTCATTAGCCAGAGAGGGCGCTGCGGTCCCTGCAAGGCCAAGCAATATCGCTGCTTGTAATGCGCTGAATTTGATCATTGCGTTATCTCTTCTCAATTCATGACAGATTTGTAATACCCAAACTGCCTCAGACAGGGATTATCTATTGCGTAAGTTGCACTGGCAGGTAGGAAAATACAGACAAACCTAGATGCCAATATTGAATGAACGCGATTGAGGAAGCTTGGGTATTAATCAGTAATCTACGGGCTTACGATTCGTTGAGAAATTTATTATTAATATTTCGAAGCGTCAAATAATAAAAGTTGAACCAATATCACAAATCAGAAACAAGATATGTGTATACCTATTTATAATGTTTATTTGTAGGAAGATTCTTACGTATAATTGTATCTACTATCCCGCCGTCAATTTTTTATTCCTTTTTCTTGGCTTAATAAAGATTGATACCAAAACAAATTATGAAGAATAATATAAACTTACAAGTAGTTATTGTTGTTTTTGTTGTGATTATTGGCTTCTGTTAAATATTTATCATATCTCATTTTATGGTGGTTTTTGTTGCGTTTTGGTTTTTATTTGTACGCTGTTTTAAAAGTTTTATGCCTTTTGCTGATATTTGTCTTAAAACCGGATACAGTGAGGTATACATCTAATTAAAATCAATACGTATGAATAAAGTTAGCTATTATTTTATTTTGATTTTTTCATTGTTTTTCAGCCAACTAGCTTGTGCCAATTGGGGAATCAATACCGATAAACCGATTCCGTTGAATGAAAAAGTCACTGATATTTCTTCCGAGATCAATGCGCTACCTGAATCGCATTTCTTTACCACCCGTGAATACACGAAAGTGAAGCAATTGCTTTCTACGACCTTGTCGGAGCAGAAGGCACAGATGGATCACTTGTCAGATGCATTGCGCGTGTACAGGAAAGATCCAAGTCAGGGTAACTGGCGAGAAGTGGAAGGTGATCACCGTGCGCTGGCTTCACTGAATGTCAGCAAACAACGTTTGTTGCAATTAACGGACAGTAAAACGCGTGATCAATTAACCGGATTTGGTCCTAGCGGTGTGACGCAATTCTATTCTGAATTGGCGATCACGAAATTAAATATTCATTATTATGTGAATTACCAAATTCGTAGTTTTAAAAATCTATTACGTGATCTGTCTATTTCACCGGTGCCAGTGATTAGCGTGATTTTTAAAGTGCTGTGTGTGATGTTCATTTTTAATTGGTGGATGCGCAACAGTGAGCGATTAATTCACGATTTTAAGATCTCGAAGATCAAACATGCCGCTGATCCAAGCCTGCTTGTGCGCACTATTTGGTATTGCAGTCGTGCCCACAAAGCTATTGCCTATTTGCTGCTGATTACCGCCACGTTGCGTATTATCTCGACCTTGCCAAGTTTGCAGCATTTGATTTTCTTGGAAATCTTCACGTGGTGGGTATTGGGCGGCTCAATTGCCGTGAGCTTTATTTTGGAGTTCGCGTACCGCAACAGTAAACACAATCGCCGCGAGATCATTGCACTGCGTTTATCGACCATCCGTCGTTATGTGTGGGGCATTATTGTGGCTGGGGTGATTTTGCAAATATCTGCTCGTACCTTGGGGCAGGGTACCATCTATGCGTGGATTTCTACCCTGATGGTGTTCTTCTTTGCCATGTTGACGGTGCTGACGTTGAAGCAATGGAACAGCACTATCTTTGCCCGTATTGCCATGTTAGACGGCTATCCGATCTCCGTACAGTGGGCGATCCGCAATAAAAAGACCTTTGGTATGTCGATTGTCGCGACAGCCTGTGGTGCCGCGTGGCTGATTGGCCGAACAGTACAGCATGTGGTGATTGCGACCTTGTCACAGCATGCGGCATTTAGTCACGCGTTGGCCTATTTGTTCCGTATTGAAGTGGCCAAGCAGACCGAGGTGGCGCGAGAGCAGTCCAATTTGGTGCGTGTGAAAGGGGATGCGGCGTTCGACTACATTCTGCCAGGTTCTGAAGGCTCAGAATTGATCGACGACTACGCCAAAGAAGAAATGCTGGCGATGTCCCGTTACCTGCTGACAGACAGTCCGGCAGTGTGCGTACTATCCGGCGAGCGTGGTGTGGGTTCAACCACCTTGATGAAGCGTATTCTTGCCAAAGCCAAGAACGTTACCCCGCTGTATATCAACTGTCCGTATGACGGTTACACCGCCTTGCTGCCGGAATTTGCCCAGTTGCTTGGCCTTGCGGAAGACGCTACTGAGCAGGACATTCTGCATTACCTGCGTAATACCGATACGTGTTATTTGATTGCGTTTGATAACGCGCAGCGTTTGGTGAAGCCAAAGGTCAACGGCCTGGTTGATCTGATGAAACTGACCAACCTGTTACGTCAGGCGCGCAAGAGTCACCGTGTGGTGCTATCGATTGAAAAATCGAGCTGGCGTTTCATTGACCGTGCGCGTGGTGAGCGTTTGCTGTTTGACTTGGTGACTTTCATGCCGCGTTGGTCTGAAAAGCAAATTGGTCAACTATTGGAATCACGCATCGCTAATACCGACACGCATGCCGTGTCGTTCGATGGCCTCGTGCTGCCACGTCAGTGGGATGAAGATAACCTGACGGATGAAGAACGTGCCAAGAACGGTTTCTACCGTATTCTGTGGGACTACTCAGACGGTAACCCAACGGTCGCACTGCGTTTCTTCCGTTTGTCGCTGCACCGTGAAAAAGACACTGATACGGTATTGGTGCGTTTGTTCCGCGCGCCGCAGACAGAAGATTTGGAAATGATGCCTAAGCCAATGCTGGCGGTATTGCGTTCTATCGTGCAATTGGAAGTGGCCTCGCCGGCGGATGTGTGTGATTGCAGTCGCCTGAGTATTGCCGAAGTGATCAGTACCCTGCGTTATTTCCAGAGCCGTGGATACATTGAGTGGAGTGACGAGAAAGCGCGTATTTCCGATCACTGGTTCCGCCATATTACAAACGTGCTGCACCGTCAGCATCTATTGGTGAAGTAAGATGTTTCGTTTATTCGCCTTGCTGGCGGCATTGATTGCCAGCCCGATGGCATTTGCCGAAGATATTCAAATTGATAATTTACATCAGTTTGCCAGCCTGATCCGTTGGAGTGGGGTAGCGTTATCCCTGTTCATTATTACCGGTTCATGGTTGTTCCTGCGCTTCATTCAGTCACTGGTCGATGGCGTCAGCAGCCAGTTTGCTCAGCGCCGAATGTTGATGCAAAAGCTGCAATCCTTCTTCCAGTTTTTCATCTACATGACCACCGCTGTGACCGTGTTCATGCTGAGTTTCCGTGTGGATGATCGCGTGTTAGCGCTGATTGGCGGTACGATTGCGGTATCGGTGGGTTTTGCCCTGAAAGACCTGACCGCGTCCTTCATTGCTGGTTTAACCGTGATGATTGACCGTCCGTTTCAGGTGGGTGACCGTGTGACGTTTGAAGGCCATTACGGTGACATCATTACCATCGGTTTGCGTTCGGTGCGTATGCAAACCCTGAACGATGACATCATCACTATTCCGAACAACAAGTTCTTGAATGACGTGACGGTCAGCGGCAACTACGGCGGCTTGGATATGCAGGTGGTGATCCCGTTTTATATCGGTATGGATCAGGACATTACCAAAGCCCGTGACATTATTCAGGAAGCGGCGTCATCCAGCCGTTACATTCACTTGCCTAAACCGGTGGTGGTGCATGTGAAGCAGACGATCACGGATAACTATTTGGCGATTCAGCTCACCTGTAAAGCGTATGTGGTGGATATCAAATTTGAAAAGCTGTTCGAGACAGATATCACCTTGCGTGTAATGCAGGAGTTCCGTAAAGAGAACATCTGCCCGCCATCCATTGCGGTGCAAGCCAAATAACAGCGTGCGATAGACGCAGCGTTAAACGAACAAGGCAGTACTTCGGTGCTGCCTTTTTGTTTGCGTCTCATTTTTTTGTGAGGGGGGGCTGTCTCTTTTCGTTTGGGTGCATAGCGCAAAGATTACGGCAGGATTACCGGAAAGTTTTCGAGCGATATGCCATTCTGATGTTGAGTGGATTGTTTGTTCGCAATCGATATGGATACTGAACCGTTATCTTTCACATCAAGTCATTGGCTGCGCAACCAGCAGTAACGGGAGGTCGTGTGATCATATTGGGAGACAAACGACAGCGTTGTATTGATAGGCTGAATTTGAGCCCGATGCTGCGTCGTCTGACTCGCGGTGAGTTTGTGCATGATGACTTGGAGTATCGCTGCTATCCCTTGACCTACAGCCTGGAATGCGATCAATTTGCCCCAACGGGGATGACCTTCATTCCGTTGTGGGAAGGGGAGTCCTCCATTACAGGGTTTTATGTCGATAATAACCGCACCCATTTCATTACGTTCTCCATCGAAGATATTGATGACTATTCTCTGATTGGCACCAGTATTGATGCCTTGATCGATCATCTTGTTCAGCAATACGGCGACGATGAAGCAGCGCTGAGGAAAGTGCTGAACGAATGATGAAGCACGTCAGACGAAACATGGGCGCGTTGATGTTGTTGTCATTGAGTGCCACCGCAGTTGTTGCCAGTGAAAAGCCATGTATAGCGGTATTCAATTACCACGATTTTGGCCCACAAGTCATGTCGTCGGATTTATTGGGCATGGAATGGTTTCAATGGGAGCAGCATGGTGATCCCAGACCCAAAGACTACCCCGTGAAGGTGGTTGTGTATGCGGGGTATTCCTTGGCGGAAATAGAAGGCCGCTATCCAGTGATTCCCGAGAAGGAACAGGATCACCGCTATGTCCATCTTGCTGATGCAAAAACGTTTGTGGATACATCGCTTGATACACTGCATCGCATGGATCCGACGGCAGAGCAATTCACTGAATTGATGGCCGATCTTCACCAACTTAAGCAAACGCTTAATACCTGTTATTAAATGGTATGCGTATATTACGTAATGCTTTATCCCTCATCCTGTTTATCCTTCTGTTCTAAATCCCACTAATGTCTGTTTAAAGGCCTGTACGTGTGCGGGCAGGGGATCATTCAAATGGTAAATCCCCACGTTGCCTTTTTGTGGCGCGGCCGGATTGGGCAGGGCGACAATATCAAACTGGGCAAAGTAATCCGCCATGGAGTTGGAGTACGGCATGATGGCTTTAGTGATGGCCAACATATCCAGACTGGCGGCCAAAGATTGGATCTCATACACCATGCGTTCCGCAATTTGTTTACGCTCTTTCTCCATCAGCTTAGGTTGCGGGTTCTCGATCAGATGCTGGTGAATGTCATGATCGGGTGTGACCAACAACAAGGGATACAGCGCCGCCGTTTCGGGCGTGAAGCCTTGTAACAACAAAGGATGAGAGCGGTGAACGAACAGCGCTTCTTCGTCTTGCAATAAGGGGGTGAACAACACATGGCAACGGCGTGATAAGCCTTCAATCTCATGGCCGATGAATAAATCAATGTGGCCGTGGATCAGCATATCCATCAATTTAAGGTGGTTACCAAACTCAATCTGAAATGAAATACCAGGATGCGATTGGTTATAGTGCTGCAAACTGTGTTTGACGAAGACTTCCCACCACGCGTCCCCCGTGCCCATTTTGATTTTTTCTGTCTTACGGGCCTTCATGTCAGCCAGTTGGTGCACCATGCTGTCATGGCGGCGTTGCATCTCCTGCGCTTGCACCTTCACCAACTGTCCGAATTCCGTTAACTCCACTCCTTTCGAGCGGCGAATGAATAACGGTACGTCTAATTGTTGTTCGAGTTTTTTGATGTTATTGGTCAGGCTAGGCTGGCTCAGGCCGAGTAATTCGGCGGCTTGGCTGATGTTGCCCAGTTGAGCGGTAGTGAGGAATTGGCTGTACAGTTTATCCATGGGGCAATGCTGTTATCTGAATGCGTTTATCGGTATGGCTTACAAGGCGATCGCTGAATGTGCGACAAGCCTGCAGCGCACGATAATGTGCAGCTGAAAAATTTGTTTTACCAGTCTCACATTTATTGAAATACATCACAAAGTGATCTGCGCCAGTCTTGTGAGCAAAGTCGCCAAAAATATCAGTGATATAGCAAAAACCTATATCATGGGCGGGTTTGTGTATTTTTACGCGCGCAAAGCACCGCTTATGATGAGCCCACTTTCGCGCATTCACGACGTTGCGCGCGACGCATTGACTCAGTTAAGGATGTAATCATGAATATCACGCCAAAATGGTGGCACGACGCCGTTGTTTACCAAATCTATCCACGCAGCTACTGTGACTCGAATAATGATGGCATGGGCGATCTACGTGGCATCATCAGCAAGCTGGATTACCTGAAAACACTGGGTGTGAATGTGATTTGGTTATCACCTGTGTACCAGTCGCCAATGGATGATAACGGTTATGATATTTCTGACTATCAGGACATTGCGCCAATGTTTGGCACCATGGCGGATATGGATGAGCTGTTGGCGGAAGCGAAGCAGCGTGATATTCGCATTATCATGGATTTGGTGGTGAACCACACATCAGACGAGCATCCTTGGTTTAAAGAAGCGCGTAAGTCAAAAGACAACCCATACCGTGATTACTACATCTGGCGTCAGCCAAATGAAGACGGTGGCGTGCCGGACGAAATGGGTTCAGTGTTTGGTGGCACAGCGTGGGAATTTGACGAGCAGACCGGTGAATACTTCCTTCACATTTTCTCTAAGCGTCAGCCTGATCTGAACTGGGAAAACCCGAAGGTACAAGAAGAAGTTCACAAGATGATGAACTGGTGGATTGACAAGGGTATCGGTGGTTTCCGTCTGGATGTGATTGACTTGATTGGTAAAGAAATCGACAAGAAGATCACCGGCAATGGCCCGCGTCTGCATACCTTGATCCAGGAAATGAACCGTGCCACGTTTGGTGACAAAGACGTACTGACCGTAGGCGAAACGTGGGATGCAACCCCGGAAATCGCCAAGCTGTACAGCAACCCGGCGCGTGATGAGTTTTCCATGGTGTTCCAGTTTGAGCACATCAGCCTAACGTGGCAGCACGGTGATAAGTGGTCACCGATCCCATTGGATCTGCCTGCACTTAAGCGCGTGCTGACCAAGTGGCAGGTAGAATTGGCCGATGAAGGCTGGAACTCCCTGTTCTGGAACAACCACGACTTGCCACGCATTGTGTCTAAGTACGGTTGTGAAGGTGAATACCGCGTACCATCAGCGAAAATGCTGGCAACCACGCTGCACATGATGAAGGGCACACCGTATGTCTTCCAAGGCGAAGAAATAGGTATGACCAACGTGGCGTTCCCAAGCATTGACGATTACCGCGATATCGAAACCCTGAACTTCTACAAAGTGCGCACAGAAAATGGTGTGTCGCCAGAAGATCAATTGGCGGCCATTCACGTGAACAGCCGTGATAATGCCCGTACGCCAATGCAGTGGGATGACTCGGCTAACGGCGGTTTCTCTGACGCGCAGCCGTGGATCAACGTGAACCCGAACTACACCCACATTAACGTGGCGCAAGCGTTGGATGATCCTAACTCGATTTTCTACCACTACCAGCACTTGATTGCGCTGCGTAAAGCGATGCCTGTTATTGTGTATGGCAGCTTTGAACCGGTGTTTGAAGATCACCCAGCTGTATTCGGTTATGTGCGCGCTAATGATGATGTACGCGTGTTGGTACTGAGCAACTTTACCCGTGAAAGCGTCACGGTTGATTTGCCAGAATCTCTGCAAGCAGAGCAGGTTGAATGTCTGATCAGTAACTACACCGCACCAAGCACATTGGCGCAGACGGTAACTCTACAGCCATACGAATCATTTGCGGTTGTATTGCCTGCATAAGGTTGTGATTGACCAAGTCGCTATTTATTAAGATGCTAGTTATCAAGTTGCTATTTATTAAGTTACTAGCCACACAGTAGCGATTTCGTCGAACAGCTACTTTGAATTAAAGCTTCCACCATGCCTCTACCTTTGCCTTTTCACAGAGCGCGGGTGGGGGCTTTTTCGTTTTAAGGCCAGTGTTTTTGTTGATGTGTTTTTGCCTAACATGTCATTGCGAGGCAACCCTTCATCGCGATGCGTATCAGGAATGTGTGACGGTGATCGCCTGTAATCCAGTTACAAAATGTAAGCGCTGAAAGAATATGGGATTCAAGAAAGCAGGTGCAAGCTGGTGATGAAGGTGTAAGTGTGATGCAAGTCACTTTAAGTGATCTGTAGAAGGCGGAGAAATGCTATCTATGTGATATTTGTCACAATAAATATAATGGTATGATTTTTTGATAGTGTGATTTTCTTCAAATGAATTTTCATTGACAAGTATGAAATATGCTTTTTGAAAGAAAGTTTCATGACGAAAATGTAGAGGTCGTCACGCTAAAAATGCTTTTGGGGGATGGAAAGGCAGGGGGAGATCACAGAAAACCCGTCATCAGTGACGTCGAAAAAATCTATGTTAGATTAATTGGGTACTAAGCAATTGAGACGGTTTTGGCGAACCGTATCTAACACATTAAACGACTTAATCACTTTTCACATCAGACGGGGAATCCTTATGATATCACCAGATACTAAGGTCAAGGTACAAAATTTTGGCCGCTTCTTATCTAATATGGTGATGCCTAATATCGGCGCATTCATTGCGTGGGGCTTCATTACAGCGCTTTTCATTCCGACGGGGTGGTTCCCGAATGAGGAACTGGCCAAAATTGTCGGGCCAATGATCACTTATTTACTTCCACTCCTGATTGGTTATACCGGCGGTAAATTAGTCGGTGGCGATCGCGGGGCCGTGGTTGGTGCCATCACTACTATCGGTGTGATTGTCGGTACAGACATTCCGATGTTCATGGGTGCGATGATGGTCGGTCCGCTGGGCGGCTGGGCAATCAAACGCTTTGATAGCTGGGCAGAAGGCAAAGTGAAAAGTGGCTTTGAGATGTTAGTGAATAACTTCTCTGCCGGTATCGTCGGGATGCTGTGTGCCATTTTAGCCTTCTACATGATTGGTCCTTTCGTCAAAGTGCTGTCTACTGCCTTGGCGGGTGGCGTTAACATGCTGGTGACCGCAGGCTTACTGCCACTGACGTCTATCTTTGTTGAACCGGCAAAAATTCTGTTCCTGAACAATGCCATTAACCACGGTATCTTCTCGCCACTGGGTATTCAGCAAGCGAACGAGTTGGGTCAATCCATCTTCTTCCTGATTGAAGCAAACCCGGGACCGGGTCTGGGTATCTTGCTGGCTTACATGGTGTTCGGTCGTGGTACGGCAAAACAAACAGCGGGTGGTGCGTCGATTATCCACTTCTTCGGCGGTATCCATGAAATCTACTTCCCATACATTTTGATGAACCCTCGTCTGATTCTGGCAGCCATTGCTGGCGGTATGACAGGTATCTTTGTTCTGACACTGTTTGATGCAGGGATTGTGTCACCGGCTTCACCAGGTTCTATCTTTGCCATTCTACTGATGACACCGAAAGCCTCTTTTGTGGGTGTGATTCTGTCGGTACTGGCGTCAACGGCCGTGTCGTTCGGTGTTGCCGCACTCTTGATGAAAACACAAAAAGTCACGGATGAAGAAGGTGACGATATTGAAACTGCAACGCAAAAAATGAAAGGCATGAAAGCCAGCAGCAAAGGTGCACCCGCAACCGTATTGGCTGAAGGTGGCGTGAACTGGGCGAACGTACGCAACATCATTGTGGCGTGTGATGCCGGCATGGGCTCCAGTGCTATGGGGGCCAGCCTACTGCGCAAGAAAGTGCAGGAAGCCGGACTGTCAATCAGCGTTACCAACTGTGCCATCAATAGCTTACCGCAAGAGGTCGATATCGTGATCACTCATAAAGATTTAACCGAGCGTGCTCGTAAGCATGCTGCTCACGCAAAACATATTTCTCTGACTAACTTCCTTGATAGCCAGGTGTACAACGATTTGGTGACCCGTATTGTTGCGGCAAGCAGCCCGGAAGCGGCGAATGACGGTGAGATGGTGCACGTGTCACCGGTTGCGGCGAACGATGATACGTATGCGCCGTCATCAGATGCACAACAAGCAACACAGCCACAAGTGTTCCAGATTGAGTCAAAGAATATTCACCTTGGCTTGAAGGCCAATAGCAAAGAAGAGGCAATCCGCTATGCCGGCGAGCAACTGGTGAAGCTGGGTTATGCCGAAACTGAGTATGTGGATGCTATGTTTGAGCGTGAAAAACTGGTACCGACTTACTTGGGTGAATCTATCGCCGTCCCACACGGTACGGTAGAAGCGAAAGACCGCGTGATTAAAACCGGTATTGTGATTTGCCAATACCCAGGCGGTGTACAGTTTACCGATGATGATGACGATGTTGCCAAACTGGTGATTGGTATTGCCGCTAAAAACGATGAGCATATTCAAGTGATTACCACTATTACGAATGCGCTTGATGACCCTGATGCGATTGAACGACTGACCAGCACGAACAGTGCGGATGAAGTCCTGCAGATTCTGGCAGGTGACGCCGCCGCGTGATGGAAGGCCGAGGTGCTGACTGCTTGAAGACAACATGTAATCCGGTGTTGCTCCAACCCACCTAACTCCTACTGGTGGGGTCTGAAAGCGGAAAAGTGAAAGGCCAAGTCGTTATAACAAATCAGTCGCTACAAACAGGTTCATTGTGTGTAACGGGGCCAGTGTGTTCCCCCACTGGCCCCACCCCAAATTCGTAAAGTTATAGAGAGAATAATCATGAAAGCAGTTCATTTTGGTGCAGGTAACATCGGTCGTGGTTTCATTGGTAAAGTGTTGGCAGATGCAAACGTAGCAGTTACTTTTGCCGATGTTGATGCGCCGTTGGTTGACCAACTTAGCCATGACCAATCTTACAAAGTTAAAGTGGTGGGCAGTGAGTGTGTGGTCGATACCGTGACGCACATTACTGCCGTCAATTCCGCCAGCGAAGCGGTGATTGAGCAGATGATCCATACCGATATGGTGACCACCGCCGTGGGTCCTAACGTGTTGGACATCATTGCAAAAACCATCGCCAAAGGCCTGACGCATCGCTTTGAGGCGGGTAACAATCAGCCTCTGAATATCATTGCCTGTGAAAACATGGTGCGTGGTACCACTCACCTGAAAAATGAGGTGTATAAACACCTGAATGCGATTTACCACGCACAGGCGGATGAGTTAGTCGGTTTTGTGGATTCAGCGGTTGACCGCATTGTGCCACCGTCTGATGCGGCCAACGATGATCCACTGGAAGTGACCGTGGAAAGTTTCAGCGAGTGGATTGTTGATAAGCAGCAGTTCAAAGGGAATATCCCGGTTATCGCGGGCATGGAAACCACCGACAACCTGATGGCGTTTGTGGAACGTAAACTGTTTACGCTTAATACGGGTCACATCATGACGGCGTACCTTGGCGCATTGAAAGGTCATGAAACCGTGCGTGATGCGATTGAAGATGCAGATATTCGTGCGCAGGTGAAAACCGCGATGCAAGAAAGTGGGGAAGTGTTGATTCGCCGTTACGGCTTTGACCGCGACATGCACAACGCGTACATCGAGAAAATTCTGAGCCGCTTTGCGAACCCGTATCTGCGTGATGAAATTGACCGTGTCGGTCGGCAGCCGATCCGTAAACTGGGTGCCAATGACCGTTTAGTGAAGCCGTTGTTGGGGACTATCGAATACGGTACCGACAACCAGCTGCTACTGAAAGGGATCGCCGCCGCGTTTAAATACACTAACGACACGGATCCACAAGCCGTTGAGTTACAAACGTCACTGAATGACATTGGCTTACGTGCCACACTGGAAAAATACACCGGTCTGGCTGCCGACAGTGATGTCGCGCAACAGATTGAAGCGCTCTATCATTCGTTATAAGTTCTTATGGCGTCCTGCTTGCAGGGCCAGATGAACAACGGATGAGCACATTATCACGCACAGGGGCTTCGGTCCCTGTTCGTGTTTGCGAAATCATATGGAAATCATGAGGTAATTATGTTCTCTGCTGCCACGAAAATTAGAATTCATAACCTTGGCCGCTTTTTGACCAACATGGTGCTGCCCAACATTGGCGCCTTTATCGCGTGGGGCCTGTTAACGGCATTGTTCATCCCGACCGGGTGGTGGCCGAACCGCGAGTTAGCCACATTGGTTGAACCCATGATTGTCTATTTGTTGCCGCTGCTCATTGGCTACAGTGGCGGTAAACTCACTGGCGGTGAACGCGGCGCGGTCGTGGGGGCGATTGCCACCATGGGCGTGATCACGGGTAGCGAAATCCCGATGTTCATCGGCGCCATGATGATGGGCCCCTTAGCGGGCTGGTTGATCACCCGTTTTGATCAGGCGCTGACCGGTAAGGTAAAAAGCGGCTTTGAAATGTTGGTGAACAATTTCTCAGCCGGCATCGTCGGCATGGGGTGCGGCATTGTTGGTTTCTATTTTATTGGTCCGGCGGTGGATATCGCCTCGGCCGCGTTAACGGCGGGCGTTAAAGTTACGGTAGAGGCCGGGTTGCTGCCACTGGTGTCGATCTTTATTGAGCCAGCGAAGATCCTGTTCCTCAATAATGCCATTAACCACGGCATTCTGACCCCATTGGGTATTCAGCAAGTGCGTGAAGTCGGTGAATCTCTGTTTTTCCTGATTGAAGCAAATCCGGGGCCGGGCCTGGGGATTTTGTTGGCGTACATGGTTTTTGGTCAGGGCACGGCACGACAAACCGCCGGTGGCGCATCGATTATTCATTTCTTCGGGGGGATCCATGAGATCTACTTCCCGTATGTACTAATGAAGCCGCGTTTGATTCTGGCGGCGATAGCGGGGGGAATGACGGGGATTTTTACCTTGGTGATTATGCAGGCAGGCATTGTGGCACCGGCATCACCGGGGTCTATTGTCGCTATTTTGTTGTTAACGCCAAAAGCGGATGTATTGGGCGTGAGCTTAGCCATTGTGGCTTCAACGGCAGTCTCGTTTATTGTCGCGGCATTATTGCTGAAAACAGAGCCAGAGACTGAACAATAACCCCGCAAACGGTGAGAAAGTGCGAGATAGCCATGTCTTCATGGCTTTGAACCCGTTAGAATAATGTGTTTATCCTCAGTGGGTTGTCGGACAGACTCGAGGGTAAATTGGATGAAACGTTTAACGAAAGCAGTGTATGGCGAATAGTGATCAAGAAACAGACATTTTAGAGCGTTTGAATGATGCGCAGACGGTGCGAGGGTTCTTTATTGCTGCCATTGCCGTGTTTGATGAGTCAGTGGAAGGCTTATTACAGCGCATCTTCCGCAAAGATGATTTTGTGGTGAAATCAGTGGTGGAACCTTTGTTGTCCCAGTCTGGGCCTCTCGGGGAAATCACGGTACGACTGAAACTGCTATTGGGTTTGGGCGTGGTGGCGGATGCGGTGTATCACGACATTGATGCCATGATGAAACTGCGTGATTTTCTTAACCGTGACGGCAATGAATACCGCTTCACCGATCCTGCGATTTTGGATGTCATCAAAGAGCTGCATGCCGTGAAAAGCATGGGCATGGTACAACTGGATGTGATGCCGCCGGATGATGACACCGACATGGCGTTTTATCAGATGCAATTAGCGCGTCAGGAGCAGGTCATCAAATCCACCATGGCATTGGCGGTCGCCGGCATTTGTAATGAGTTGGGTAAAGACAGCCCGTTCTAGATCTGGTTTTAGTCCTAGATCGAGTGGCGCATGTTTTTTCCTCTCAATAGCTCAGTAACAACCGCCTGTATGACGCGAGTGAGCGCTAGGTTTAGGCTTGCTGCGGCGTACGACCTTTCATATATACGCTGGTTTTGCCGCAGGGTTTCGCGTTATAGCCCGCTGCTAACGATGAGCCAGATGATATTGAAGTCGGTGTCGCCATGGCCCACACATCCCGATTGGTGGTGGAAATCGCATTCACTCCCGCATCCAACGCAATATTGGCTGTTTCTTCATCACAGATCAGCCCACCCGCAATGATCGGAATCGGGCTTTTAGCTCGGATCCACTGAATCACCACCGGCATGACACCGGGCATCACCTCAATACTGTCAGGCTGACAGTTCATCATTTGTTTTTGCGCATTAAAGTACGAAATCGAATCAATCAGGAACAAGCGTAAAATGGTGTAAAAGCCATGGGCTTTAGCGGCTTTGATCATGTGGGATTTGGTACTGATGATGCCGTCCGCATGGGTGACGATTTTCAAAAACTCGACCACCACTTCTTGGTTTGAGGCACCTTCCAATAAATCGATATGAATAAAAGCGTGTTTTCCTGCCGCTTTAATGCGTTGCACGATGCGGCCGATGTTGCAGATGGATCCATACAGAATGAAGACTACGTTGCAGTCACTGGCAATGGCGGCGTCTAAACTTTCGGGATCTTTGACAGAGGCAATGATAGGGCTGTTGCTGAAGATATCAGTAATGGGCACGTTTATGTCTCTCTTTCTTATTGTGTTTGTGTAGGGAAGTGTTTGTTATCTTTCTAATCTTGTGCGTATTGGATTTTTAATTGACTAATTAATAAACAGGGATGCCATTATGGCATCCCTTGTCAGTAGTGAACGAGATTGGTGTAACAAATCAGCTGGTTGCTTCAGTGACATCAATTGTCGGTGCGTTGTTTTGTGACTGGCGTTTGTTCGCTCGGGCTTGCAGTGCATAACACGCGGCAATGCCGACGACGGTCATGGCAATGGTGTAGCCGAAGTACAGTTGGTAGCCTTGCTGGTGGTTGTCTGCGGCATCCATGATGTAACCGTTAATGAGCGGGATGAAAATATCCGGACAGTAGCCGAGCACCGAGATGATCCCGATGGCCAGCCCCAGTTTTTTCTCCGGCACATCAAGGTGTTCGATAATCGCCCAGTACAAACCGCGAATGGCGTAGGTCAGCAGGCCGACGAACAAAATGAAGAAAATACACAGGCCGACGGTCACGCCGCCACCAAAGCCAAACATTGGCACGCAAATCAGCCCCAGTAAGCCTAACGCACTGCCTACTAGCGCATAGTTCAGTACGCGCACGTTGGAGTAACGGTCACCAAGGAAGCCACCGCCGATCCCGCCGATAGGGCGTAGCCAGAGTTTGATGGTGGTAATAGTACCTGCCATCACGGCGGTAAAGCCCCAGTTGCCTTCTTGCAGGTAAGCCGAGAAGCTGTAAGTTGACCAGAATAAGTGATACCCAGCGGAAATGATCAGCGCGATGAGCCACACTTCCGGTAATTTGAGTATCGCGATGATGTCGCCCAGTAAATTGTCACTTTTGTTTTTTTGAGCATATTTCTGGGCATCTGCAGCGCTTTCCGGTTCTTTTTTCTCAAAGAGGAAAGTGATAAGCGAGATCACCCCAAGCGCAATACACAACCACGAATACATGTAGATCACGTAGACTAATGCGCCCACGACATTCTCGTCATTTGCCCCTGCCACGACAGAGAAAATGTACAGCGCAATACTGGCCAGCAAGGCTTCAATTAAGCCCCGTCCTCCATCATAAATACCGTAGAAACGGCCGGATTCGTTTTCACCGGACAGCACTTTGATGCGCTTCATGACCGCGCCCCAGAAGGTCAGGCCGGTGGAGATCCCCCAGCCGCCGAAAATGATTAACAGGGCGGAGAAACTCGGTAATGTACTGTACCAAAGGCCAAGTAAACCTGTGGCGAACAGCGATACCACGATCAGTAACATCGGCTTCATTTTATCGGCCAGCCAACCGCTGGGGCCGTAGGATAAGAAGAACAGTAACCCCATCATGGAGTACAGTTCCCCTAATTGACCGTTGGTGATCTGGAATGCATCCAACATAGTGGTTTGGTAAATTTGGCGCATGTACAACATGGGGTAGATAGCGCCGCCAGCAATTACCAGTAATAAGAGTTGGATGTAGCGTGCTTGTTTGCTCATGCCTGCGGGCGAGCTGTGAATATCATCGTTTGTGGCTATACCGGTCGCCGTTTCTGCAGCGGACGGCTTATGATTTGATTCCATGGTGATGTCCTCTAAGCCGGTATGCCGCTGTGATGAGGCATACCGGTTACACGTCATAGAAAAGTCGAGAAAGAGCGGTGTTTAATCACGCTGAACTTTAATCAACTCGCTTCAGTCAACCAAAGGACTGAGCTTTTGTAGCAACGGGTCAAGATGCTGCTGAATGTGCTGGTACACACCACCATTGAGCGCGTTGTAGAATTCGTGATGCTCAAGGTTTGGCGCAAAGATCTGATCCACATTCACCATTTTCTCGATGGCATCTTCGTAGTTATCGAAAGCCCCGACGGCCATGCCGGCATTGATGGCACAGCCTACGGCGGCAGAGCCTCGCATTTGGTTGCGGCGGGCTGGTACGCCAAATACGTCCGCCAGAATTTGCATGAATAAATCGCTGTTTGCCCCGCCACCGGACACCACCAAATCTTGGGTCGGAATGCCCAATTCCACATTCATGCGGTCAACGTGGTTTTTCAGGGTAAAGGCGATGCCTTCTAACAGTGAACGATACATATGGGCGCGGGTATGGCGGCTGTCAAAGCCGATCATCGCACCTTTACGAAATTCTGCATGAGGCGGAGCGGCCCAGTCATGCAGAGTCATTAAGCCTTCACTGCCGGGGGCGACGTGGCTGGCCTCGCGTGCTAACAGTTCTTCAATTTGGATGTTTTTCTCTTCGGCTTCCGCCAGTGCCGCTGCGCCGAATTGATCGCGGAACCAACTGACGGTCCACATGCCCAAACGCACGCCCCAGCACTCATAAATGTAGCGATGGGGAATCGACGCCTGGAATGGCCAGAAGTCTTGCGAATCTTTGATGTACTCTTTGCCTTGGGTCAGGGCAGCAATATACGTACCCAGTGAAATCAGTACGGTCCCATCATTGAGTGAGCCTGCGCCAAGGGCCTCCACCGCTTTATCGTGTGCCGTTGCCACAACGGGCAGTTGTGCCGGTAAACGGAAACGTTCTGCCAGTTCAGGGCGTAGTGTGCCGAGCACTTCACCGGGTTTGACCACATCCATCACCATGTCGCGGGTCAGGTTACAGTCTTTCCATTTTTGTGGGTCAATGCTCCAGTCAAGGGTTTGGTCATCCATCGGCCACCAGCCAATGTAGTTGGCACAGGTATCGGTAAATTGGCCCGTTAAGCGATGAGTAATGTAGCCCGAACTGGTGCTGACGTAGCGGGTGCCTTTGAATTCAGGTTGGTATTGGTAAGGCGTATTCAGGCGTTTATCCATCCAGCCAATGACCGGGTAGGCCAGTTCTCCGTTTTCTTTCACTACGGTACGGCAGCAACGGATCACACACAGTCCCATGGCTTGAATTTGTTCTGGCTGGTGGCCAAGGGCGTAGTAATTATCCATGACGTGTTCAAACGCCAGGCACAGTGCATCCCATAAATCATCATCTGGATGAATGGCTAATAAGGGCGCGGGTACCTGTATTTTCTGTAACGGTTCGCTGCCCTGACAAAGTATATTTCCGTCGTAATCGAAAATAATAACTTTTGCACTTTGTGTACCTACATCAACACTCATTAAATAGTTGCTGCTCATTGTAACTCCTTACCAAATGACCACCATGGGAACGATGAAGTTAATTTTCGGAAATAAAAAAAGAGAAAAGTCGCCCTCCCTAATTAAAGGAGAGTTACTTTTCTCTATACACGATGAGTAACTGAATAATGTTATAAATGATCGATAAAATTAAAACTGTGAAAACTGTCAAGAAAAAATAGATGTAAACACGATTTACAGGTTTTTAATGTCGCCATGAGAATGTGCACATTAAAATCGGTGTTTTTAGGGAATAAAATGTGACCGCTATTCACTTATGGAATTTATTTGGTAATGAATAGCAGGGTGTGAGTTTTATCACATAATTGTTATTCGAGATGATGCTATAAAAATAGCCAGTTACTTGAAGAGATGAAGAGAAAAGTAACTTCCCTTAAGTGGGAAGTATGACTTTTCTCTTTTTTTTGTGCCTCACACATGGAGCTGTAACAATGAACATCGAAGACTTCTCATTAGACTTTTTCTCCTTACAAGGTAAAACAGCCATTGTCACCGGTGGTAATAGTGGGTTGGGGCAAGCATTCGCCTTAGCATTAGCCAAAGGCGGCGCGAATATTTTTATTGCCAGTTATATTAATGATGACGGTAAAACACAGGCCATGCTTGAAAAAGAAGGCGTGAAAACGGCCTTCATGCAAGTGGACTTAACCCAAATGGGTGAGCCTGCAAAAGTGGTCGCAGCCTGTCAGGAAACCTTTGGTTCTGTGGATATTTTGGTAAACAACGCCGGCATGTGTATCAACGAACCTGACGTGACCAAGTTTGACCGCAGCAAGTGGGATCCCATGGTGGCACTGAACTTAACGGCAGCCTTTGAACTGAGCCATGAAGCGGCAAAAGTCATGATCCCGCAGCGCTCCGGCAAAATCATTAATATCTGTTCGATGTTCTCTTACCTTGGCGGCCAGTGGTCTCCGGCCTATACCGCAACCAAACACGGTATTGCGGGTTTGACGAAGGCTTACTGTGATGAGCTGGCACAATTTAATATTCAGGTGAATGGGATTGCCCCTGGTTATTACGCGACAGATATTACCAAGCAGACTCGTGCTAACCCTGAATCTAACCAACGTGTATTGAATCATATTCCGGCAAACCGTTGGGGTGAAACTCAAGATTTAATGGGCGCCATGGTTTTCCTTTCCAGTGCGGCATCTAATTATGTCAATGGCCATATTCTGGCGGTTGATGGTGGTTACTTAATGCGTTAATGCTTTTTCCTTAGTTTCAATTTAAATACAACACATTTAATTTAATTCGATAGGTGGAATATTATGTCTATTACGCGTGAACAGATTGTCGATCAAGTATCTAATATTGTGGGCCCGGAAAAAGTCATTACTGATGAGCAAGTATTAAGAGAAAATAGCCACGACCGATACCGTAAATATGAAACGATAATGGGTATTTATGAATTACCGTTACCGGCTGCAGTAGTAAAAGTACAAAATAGCGACCAAGTATCACAATTATTGGCTTTTTGTAATGAGCATAAAATTAACTGTGTGCCACGTACCGGGGGCAGTGCGACAGAGGGCGGTTTGGAAACTATCGTTGAAAACTCTATCGTGATTGATGGTTCTGAAATGAACCGCATCGTTGCTATCAGCGAAACAGACATGATTGCCACGGCTGAATGTGGTGTGCCGCTACAAGTGCTGGAAGATGAAGTGCGCAAACTGGGGCTGACAACTGGTCACTCACCACAGTCTAAACCGATTGCCCACATGGGTGGCTTGGTCGCGACACGCAGTATCGGCCAGTTCTCCACCTTGTACGGCGGTATCGAAGACATGGTGGTCGGCTTGGAAGCGGTATTCCCGAACGGCCACAAAGCCAAGATCAAGAACGTACCGCGTCGTGCCTGTGGCCCTGATATTCGCCATATCATTACCGGTAACGAAGGGGCGCTGTGCTTTATCACAGAAGTGTCCGTCAAACTGTTCAAATATACACCGCAATACAATCAGTTCCGTGCGTACCGCTTGGATAGCATGAAAACCGGTTTTGAGATCCTGCGTGAAGTGATGGTGAACGGTTACCATCCGTCAATTGCGCGTCTGTACGATGCGGAAGATGGCTCCCAGCATGGCTTCGATCAGTTTGCGCCGGATCAGTGCGTGTTGATCTTCATGGCAGAAGGGAACAAGTTGCTGGCAGATGCAACGGTGGCGGGGATTGATGAGCTATTGCTACCGTATGCGGACGAATGTACGCCGGTCGATGGCAAGATCATTGAAGCGTGGTTCAATCAACTGAACTGGGGCCCAGAAAAACTGGAAGAAGAGCGTAAGCACATTTTGGCTAACCACCACATGGGCTTTACTACCGAAGTCTCCGGTAACTGGAGCTGTATCTACGACATTTACGTCAATGCGTTGGAACGTATTCGCCGTGAATACCCGCACATGGATGACATCACCATGTTGGGTGGCCACTCGTCACACAGCTACCTCACCGGGACAAACGTCTACTTCGTGTATGACTACAGCGTGCAAGCGTGTGGGCCAGAAGCGGAACGCATGACCTATCACCATGCCATTCACACCATCATCATTGAAGAAACACTGAAAGCAGGCGGCTCTGTGGGTCACCACCACGGGTTAGGGAAGTACCGTACCCAGTGGACACAGGAAGAGCACGGTACAGGGGCCTACTACATGCTGGAAGGGCTGAAGAAGCAATTCGACCCGAATGGCATCATGAACTTCGGCACCATCTTCCCAGTACCGAACTATCCTGTTAAATCCGAAACGGCGAAGTAATGAAGATCCTCGTCTGTTTCAAAGCGGTGGCTGATGTCAGTCAGCTACCGCAACAGGAATGGCAGAGTGCGATTGAACGTTGGTCTGAGGGCCAACGTCAATCCTCACTCACCACGCCATCACTATCATCACCTTCTGCGTCGAAAATGCAGGAGGTGGCCGTCGTTGGGGATCATCCATTGTCGTTAGGATGGTTACGCCAGCAATTCAATCCTTATGATGAGTCAGCGCTCGAACTCACGCTCCGTTGTGAGGAACACAAGAACGCTGCAAAAACGGCCGATTCCATTTCTTCTTTTCCTTCTGCCTCAGTTTCTCCACCCTCCGTTTTTATTAACGAAAAGGTGGCTGCCGATATCACGATGCAAGCCGTCACGGTGGGCAATAGCACGCCAGATACGTTATTGCGTCAGGTGATGGCATTGGGCTTTTCACCCGTCACACGCTTAACGGTAACGCCTGCTGATATTACTGAGTTACATCCAGACGCCGCAGCCTTTCATGACGCAAGGTTTACGAATGCGCATGATGTGGCATTAGGGTTAGCACACTATGCGCAGCAACAGCAGATGGATGTGATTATGCTAGGCCAGCAAAGTGCTGTGGGTGGCAGCGGTGAAACCGGGTATTTGCTTGCAGAGCATTTGGGGTATCCCTGCTTGGAACAGGTGGTGGATTTCCATGTGAATGAAACGCCTTTTGGTTCCCCAGTTTTGCATGTCACCACGGTAGAGGGAGAAATGGAATCGCACTACGAGGTAGAACCGCCCGTGGTGTTATTGGTGGGCAATGTCGCAGGGGCACAATACCTGCGCATACCCAGCCTGAAACAGAAACTCGAAGCCAAAAAACAGCCGTTGATAACGCAAAGTATCGCGATTTCACCCTCATCACCTTGTTTGAACGAGACTACATTGACGATGAAACAGAGCCAGCGTCAAACCATATGGGTAGAGATGCCCTCGGCTACCAGCAGTGACAGCGAAAAGGCTGAATCGTGGGTTGAACAGGCTGTTCAGGCGCTGTCTGCAAAAGAGGATCGCGCATGACCATTACGGTGATCACGCAACAAGGCAATCCGGTTGCTCGTGCCCAGTCAATGCATTGGATGCAGTGGCTCAAGCCTTTTATGGCAGAACCTCAATCCACACCGTGTGTCGTGATTGAGCTGAGCGAAGGCGTGACGGCTGAAGAGGCGCTGAATGACGAGCTGAATAATGATAGGGAAACCTCCGCCTGTGCCGTACAGCAACTGTTTGCGCTGGCATTCGGGGCGAGTCAGTCGGGTAATCATCCAGATGTGACGATGACAGAGACTGCGTGTGATGCAGCGGTGACAGCGCTATCACAGTCGACATTGGTTGTGTTTGCGCTTGGTGCCCATTCGGCGCAATGGGTCACCCGTTTGGGCGCTCGTTATCAGTTTGCACATGCGGTGAATGTACAACAGATCCAGCATCTTACAGACGGATGGGCCGTCACGCGCTCAACCTATGCGGAAAACTTATCCCTGACACTGAAAACCACCACGTTGCCACTATTGGTGAGCGCTCGTGCGACAGTCGCTACAGAAGCGAATCCCTCAGAACTTTCCGTAGTGACCTGGTTGCGTGTATCGAGTGACACTTTGTTTCCTAAAAATGCTCATCCTCGCTGCCAGTTACGCCAACAACGGCGAGTAGCTGCGACCTCTCCGTTGCAGTCTTTGCGAAAGGTACTGATTTTAGGGCAAGGCGTAGGCAGCAAAGCACAATGCGAAGCCTTAGCTGCAGTGGCGGAAGCGGCAGGTTTTGCCGTAGGAGCCACCCGTCCGGTGGTGTTAAACGCATGGCTACCGATGGCGGCGTTAGTGGGGGTATCAAACCATATGATTGCGCCGGATCTGTGCATTGTGGCAGGGGCATCGGGCGCGTCGGCATTTCAAGCTGGGATCGAAAAGAGCAGCACGATCATCGCGATCAACAAGGATCCTGTCGCCGCTATGTTGTCACAAGCCGATGTGGCTTTGGTTGGCGATTTACACGCTCTGCTGCCGCCTTTACTCGATGCATTAGCGGGTTATCTGGCACCGTACTCATCGCCCCAGCTAACCACGCACTCTCGTCATTCTGATATTTCGCCTTCAAACAAGGAGCTTGCTGATGCCTGATTTCATAGATTCCCCAGTACTCTCGCCAGTTTCTGTTCCACCTGCGTTGGCGGCGATTGAAGGTGTCGTGCCGTTTGAGGCCAAATATCATGCGTATCTGTCAGATGAATCGCGTTTGACCGGGTGGGCGGACAGTTTGTCGTTTCCGACATCAACAGCGCATGTGGCAGAAATTGTGAAAGCGTGTTGTCAGGCGCAGATCCCGTTGATTTGTCAGGGAAGCCGAACCGGTATTACCGGCGCAGGTGTGCCCATGGGCGGGCATGTGATGGTGCTAGAGCAACTCAATCTGATTCGGGTGCTGGCATATGTTGAGGAAACTGAAACACAACAGGCGACCTTGCTGTTAACGGTTGCGCCCGGATTGTCACTAGCGGCGTTAAATGCCGAACTGGAAAGCGGTTTTGCGCACCTTATTGAGAATGATGTGGTGGGCGATGCAGCGGCGTTGCGTGCCGTCAATGAGACAAAATGGTTCTGGCCACCGGATCCGTCAGAAGCACAAGCGTCGATAGGCGGTATTGTCAGCAATAATGCCGGGGGGATTTGCGGTCATCGCTATGGACGAGCAGGGCAGCATGTGGCGGGGTTAGAGTGGGTCGATGCAGACGGCCAGGTTTGGTCGATTCATCGTGGTGAGTATGTGTTTCATGATCATACCTGCCAAACCCCAATGGGCGATATGCTGTCTTTTGATCCTCGTGCATTAGGCTTATCCGCAAATGCCGATTTGGTGGATGTGTTGGTGGGAGGAGAAGGGATGCTGGGCGTGATCACCGGGATCACTTTGGCGTTGCAACCGGCTCCGGTATGTCGCTGGGCCATCGTGGCTTTTTTTCATCAGGATACCGACGCGGCCGCTTTTGCAGACAGCTTGAAAACCGACATCTTAGACGCTCGATACTCTCACCCTTTGGTTGCGCTGGAATATCTCGATAGCTCCATGCTCGCAGCAATGACATTACAACGGGTACACATGACCACACTACAGTCATTGCCGTTGTTTCCGGCGGGGAGCCAGGCGGCGTTGTATTTGGAATTGCACCACCACGATGTAGACGCCGTGGAAAATTGGTGTGAAACCTTGCTGATGCGCTTAATGGAGGCGGGGATTGAAGAAGACGCCATGTGGGCGGCGATGGATGAAAGTGAATACGCGCGTTTGCGCCAGTTGCGTTTACTCGCCCCCGAAGTCAGCAATGCCTTGCGCCTACAGCGAGCCATGTCTTCGTCCAGTGGGGATCCAGCTGTTTCCATGTCGTTGAAAATTGCGACGGATCTGAAAATTGAAGGCAGCTTCAGTGAGACCTTGCAACGCTATAAAAGCCATTTATATCATCCGTCAAATGGGACTGAGCGTGTAGCTTACACCTTGTTTGGTCATGCCCTTGATAATCACCTGCATTTGAATTTGTTGCCCGATAACAGCGAAGCGCAACAGTTAGCGGTAAAAGCCATTTTGCATGAACTTGTCCAACAGGCTGCGGATGTAAAGCTGAATGCAGAGAAAAAGAGTACAGCGTTAGCTTGTCTGCCTCAGTCATTGAGTGTGGAGCACGGTATTGGCAAATTGAAAGCAGCGGCAATTTTGCCTCATCTACCTGCTGCTTATCATGATGCGTATCGTCAGTTAAAAGCCGCCTTTGATCCTCACGGGGTGTTTAACCCGCACAATCGACTTCAAGCCTATGACTGTTTTGTGGTTAACCCGCCCTTGACTCATGCTGGTTCACATTCAGACGCTGAACGTCACGCGACGTGCTTGTATGAATGAGGAGCGGGTATGAAAATTGCCGTATGCGTGAAACAGGTTCCGGTGGCGGCTGCAAGCTTGATGGGCGATACGTCTCGCGGGGGTAAGTCACTGCAACGTGTGGGCATCGACAGCATGCTCAACCCCTTTGATGCCGCTGCGCTTGAAGCCGCATTACAACTTAAAGCCTTGTACTCGCCACAAGGGCATGAACTGGTTCAGGCGCATACTCAGAAACAGTGGCATGAACAGGTCGAGATAGATGTGTTCACCATGGGGCCATCGCAAGCGGGGGCGGTGTTATCACAGGCATTCGCACTGGGTGTGGATAACGGGTATCTGGTCACCAGCCCGCATTTTGCCGGAGCGGATGTGCTCGCCACGGCTTATACCTTATCGCAAGCATTGGCGATGCAGCATTATGACGTGGTGATTTGTGGCAAACAGTCCACAGACGGTGACACCGGACAAGTCGGCCCGTCATTGGCGGCCCATTTAGGGATCCCGCATGTCCACCATGTGGATCGCTTGCTGAATGCTTCTGCCACCCATCTGCAATTGTGCCAGCGCACACCATTGATTGAACAAAGCCTTTCTGTGCCTTTTCCACTTTTGCTGGTGGTGAATATGGCTGCTTTTCCTTGTCGAGTGCCCTCACTGAAACAGAAATTGGCCGCACGAAAGAAAACCTGGCACAGCATCGGGTTAGAGGCGCTGGCCGATCAGGATCCAGCTCGGTATGGCTTAGCGGGCTCAGCCACGGAAGTAGAGCGGGTGTATGTGCCGCGTCAGCGCGATCATGCGTGTGAAACGCTTACAGGTACGAATGCGGCGATCGCACAGCAGGTGCTCGATGTAATGCAGGAGGTCGTATGCGACGCATGAGTATTGATCCTGCACGCTGTGACGGGTGTGAAGAATGCCTGCCATCTTGTCCGTTTTCAGCGTTGTCCTTGCATGATGGCTTGATGACCCTAACGGAAAATTGTCGGTATTGCCGGAAGTGTATTCCTGCCTGTCAGCATGAGGCGATTGTTTATCACGCACAGGCGATGGACGACAGTGCGAAACAGGTTTATCTCGGCATTCTGGTGGTGGCTGAATTGGACGAAGATGGCCGGTTAACCCGTGATACGTTGGAATTGGTGCAGTGGGCAATGGTGCTGGGAGAGGCACGCCAAGAACCGCTTTCTTTGGTTGCCATGGGTGACAAGATTGATCCCCGTTCAATCGCGGGACTCCCCATCAAAGACGCCTTTTTCTATGAAGAGCCGTGTTATCGCGCAGGGGATCCACAGTGTGAGGGGCAGGCGGTCAAAGAGGTCATTGAAGCGGGGCAGTACAATGTGGTGCTGTTTTCTGCAACGGCACAGGGGAAAGCCATTGCCCCTTGGGTTGCCGCGAGTCTCCAAACCGGGTTAACCGCCGACTGTACCGAACTACGCATGCGCCGCAATGGCGATTTGATTCAAATCCGTCCAGCCTTCGGTGGCGAAATCATGGCGCGGATTATTACCCCCTCTACACGTCCGCAAATGGTGACCGTCCGTTCGCGTTTAATTGCCCCTTTTGAACAGAATTCACAGGCTCACGCTATTTCGGATGTGCCACGGGTGACGTGGTGCAAATCGCCTGTGCGCAGTGTGTGGCAGGTGATGGATCGGCATCACTTTTCGCATACCGTGCATTCGCATGCCTTATCGTCACCGTTACTGCCACTGTCTCAGCAATTGGCCTCGGCAAAAGTGGTTGTGGTCGCAGGGCGTGGATTGAAGTGTCAGGCCGATGTCGCACGGGTCAAAGCCTTTGCCCATGCCATGGGTGCAGCCTTTGGTTGTACTCGTGCCTTGGTGGAGTTGGGATGGTGTGACCGCGCCTATCAAATTGGGCTTTCAGGTCTGGCGATATCAGCCGAGTGTGTCGTGACGCTGGGCGTTTCCGGTTCGGTCCAATTTCAGGCAGGGATCGCACAGGTGAGGCGGGTGATTGCCGTGAATACCGATCCCGATGCGCCCATTTTCAAACGCGCCACTCACACGGTACCCATGGATGTGTACGCCTTTTTATCATCGGCGGAGGCGTTATCTTCCGCTGAGCAAGCCTTTTCTATGGAGTAAGCAAGCACAGTACATCGCACGTTGTTGTCATCAAAAAAACGCATAACTCAAGGAGTCTAGGATGAAGAGTTTACTTCGATGGCGGGTATTTTTACCGCCGATGATCTTATTGATTGCCGCCGTGATGGCGAGTTTCATTGATTTGGCCGGTTTTCTTACCGTGACAACAGCAATTAACAATTGGATCCTCAATCATTTTTCCTGGCTTTTTTCCAGCGGTGGTTTATTGATGGTGGTGACGTTACTGCTGGCGCTGTTCACCCCATTAGGGCGAAAACGCATTGGCGGCGAGCAGGCCACGCCCATGCTGACGAAATGGCGCTGGGGGGCGATCACGATCTGTACCACCACGGCTGCAGGTATGCTGTTCTGGGGTACGGCAGAGCCGCTCTATCATTTGTATCAACCACCGGTGTCATTGGGCATGGCGGCGCAATCGGCACCGGCTGCAGAGTTTGCGTTATCGACCATGTATCTGCATTGGTCGGTGACCCCTTTTGCCATTTATGCGGTGCCCGCGCTGGCTTTTGCCTTGGCGTTTTACCGTAAGGGCGGTGAGTTTTCTCTGTCTAGCGCGATTGCCCCTGTGCTGGGAAACCGCATGGCCAATCGGGTAGGCGGTGGTATCGATGCGCTTGCCATGTTTGCCTTGGTGGCAGGCATGGCTTCCTCGCTGGGGACGGGCGCTTTAGTGCTCAGTAGTGGGGTGAGTAAGATCACCGGCTTGGATGACAATATCTTCCTGCTTGGCGTTGTGATTGCCGTCATTATGATCTGCTTTGTGGCGTCGTCAGTTTCTGGCTTACAACGCGGTATTGCACGCTTATCGACCATTAATGCCATTTTCTTTGTCACGATTGCGGTGATGGCGCTGGTCTTTGGCCCGACATTGACCATTATTGAGCGTTCCGTGGATGCATTGGGGGATTATCTGGCGACATTTGTGACGCGCAGTTTGGGTGTCGGGTTTGCCGATACCGATAATTGGCCGATGAGTTGGACGGTATTTTACTGGGCCAACTGGCTGTCTTGGGCGCCGATCGTGGCGTTATTTTTGGGTAAAATCGCCAAAGGGTACACGGTGCGTGATTTTATTATCGTGAATTGGTGTATTCCTGCGTTGTTTTCCATTTTGTGGATGTCGATTTTCTCCGGCACCATTTTAACCCTCGATTTTGAGCACAATGGCGCATTCTATCAGTTACTCAATAGCAGTGGCCCCGGGGCGGTCATTTATGGTTTGTTGGATCAATTGCCGTTATCGGCCTTGCTGATCATGGTGTTTGTGGCGGTGGCTTTTTTAGCGTATGTGACGGCGGCCGATTCCAATACCGAAGCCATTGCGACCTTGTGCATGACCAAAGATGTCACAGAAAAGAAAACCATTAATCTGCAGACGTATTCCGTGCAATTGCAAAGTGCAGCGGTGAAGCGTCGTCTGAAAATATTGTGGGGCGTGATTATCGCAACCATTGCGTGGGTGATGACGGCATTTTCTGGCATTGATGGGATCAAGATGATGTCGAACTTGGGGGGCTTCCCCGCCTTGCTGGTGGTGTTGCTGATGAACTTTGCTTTGTTACGTGCCATTTTCACCAGTCTGAAAGTGCGTAAAGAGCAAGTTCCCGCGATGTAGTGGCTAAACGTACAGATAGCAAAAGCCGCCTGACGGCCTGTTTCACCTTAACGTTGGTGTACAACAGACTATCAGGCGGCTAAGTTCTCGTTTCTAGGTTCTCGTTTCTGTCTGACACTCATCCCGATACAAAATCGTCATCGACTGCGCACTTTGCATATAAGTGGTTTGTACCTGACGGGTAGTATGTGTGCCTTCAGAGGTATCACACACAATGCGCCAACGTTCACCGGCCGGCAAACGGAAACGGGTCGGGATGGTTGAGTGGTTGATCAAAAACATCATTTCTGCGCCATCCTTTCTCAACCCAAGGAAGAGGGCGAAGGCTTCAATTTTCTGCCAGTCCTCTCCGTTCATCACATGGCCATCAGAACGTTTCCAACTGATGCGGTGATTGCCGCGTTTTGGGCCACTGAAGGCGCGAATAAACGGCACCATGATTTCCTTACGGGCGGCAATCAGTGTGGCCAGCCAGTGGCGGAACTCATCATGATCTTTGTTAATAGCCCAATCTGCCCAGCTGATGGCGTTATCCTGACAATACGCGTTGTTGTTGCCCCCTTGAGTATGAGAGAGCAAATCCACCGCCAGTATGTGTGGCATACCAAAACTGAACAGTAACGTCGCCATCAGGTTGCGTTTTTGACGCTCCCGGCGATAAAGCACGGCGAAATTAGTGGTTTTGCCTTCCATCCCGTGATTATAAGAACGGTTATCACCATGGCCATCCCGGTTATTTTCACCATTGGCATGGTTATGTTTTTGGTTATAACTCACCAAATCTTGCAGCGTGAAACCATCGTGATAAGAAATAAAGTTAACCGGTAATTTATCTGGCCATTTGCCAGCGCTAAATAAATCCCGTGAGCCCATAATTCGGGTGGCAAATTCTTTGGTATTATTTTCTTTGCAAAGCCAATAACTTTTAACTGTGTCACGGTATTTATCATTACACTCGTTCCACCCGCGAGGAAATCCTCCTAATTGATAACCGTCAGGCCCCACATCCCAAGGCTCAGCAATTAATTTGATTTGCTTTAATACCGGGTCTTGGGCGACGGCTTTGAAAAAAGCACTGTTCGTATTAAAACGATCACCTTCTCGTCCAAGGGTTGAGGCCAAATCAAAGCGGAAACCGTCAATCTTATAATAGGTAACCCAATGGCGCAGGGTATCAAGGACGATATTCAAGCTTGGCTGGTAGGTGAGATCCACTGTATTACCACAGCCGGTATAGTTGCGGTAATGCTTGTTGCCGTCTTGTAGATAATAGTGCTTATCAAGGCGTTTGAAGTGGAATATCGGGCCGCCTTCACCGCCTTCTGCCGTGTGGTTAAACACGATATCCATGATCACTTCAATGCCATGGCGGTGCAGTTCACGGACCATGGTTTTCATCTCAGTGACCGCATCGTGCAGGGCATAGCGTGGTTCTGGTGCCATGAAACACAAGCTGTTATAGCCCCAGAAGTTGACCTTGTTCATCTTTAGCAGGTGCGGCTCAGACATACAGGATGTCACGGGCAGCAACTGTAAGGTGGTGATGCCGTGCTCTTTGAAAAAGGCAATCATCTCCGGTTGGCACAGACCTAAGTAAGTGCCGCGTAACGCCGGATCAATCTCTGGGTGGCGCTTGGTAAAGCCTTTAACATGGGTTTCCAGCAGCAAGGTTTCTTCGCGTGGGATCTGCGGCAGGGTGGTGCCTTGCCAGTCAAAATCATGTTTGACGACAACAGATTTAGCAAACTCCCAGCTCTGTTCTGCCGTAAATGGCTCGACATAATGCGGCGTGGCATTTAACGCTTGTGCGTAAGGGTCAAGCAGTAACCTCAGGCCGTCTTTGTCTTCCAGTTGATAACCGTAGACTTGTCCTTCGGCGATCCCTTCGACAAAGGTGTAACGAATATCGCCATATTGATTATCGAGTGAAATAAGACGTGGCGATTGATTGTCGTTAAATAAGACCAGTTTAATATTTTTGTTGTCAGGATTATGGAGAGAAAAATTACAACCATGATCACATAATGTCGCTCCCAGTGGAAACGGCTGCGCTAATGTGGCGAACATCCTGTTTATCTCTTAGCTAATTTACACATATTTTTTGCTATTTAATCGCGAAATTTCGCCCAGTCAAGCAATCATTTTTTTTAAAATTAATTCAAAAGAAATTAATTAAGCTTTTGTGTCAGTAAAGCGGATATTTGTTGATAGAACTCTTACTTTTTTGTTGGATTTCGTAATTTTCTTACAGACGTACGCCTATCGACCGTGAGGCGTATCACGGAACCTTCCTCCTCCCTTTTTTCTACGCCCCCATCCTCCTCCCATCTCCTCCCTGTTTCAGGAGGATGTATGAAACTGTACCTGCCCTGAATATAGGCTCCGAAAAGACAGCGAGATAGCCGTCGAGATAAAAATAAAATAAAGGGACATTCCAATGAAACACAAGTTAGTACCTGTAGCAGCGGCACTGCTTACCGCGCTTACTTCATACAACGTAGCTGCTGAGTCTGCCACTGATATTCTGACTGATGGATGGGAAATCCACGGTTACGGTTCGATGAACTACCGTATGAATGACGGTCAGTCATTCGATACTGAGTTCGGTAAGCCAGATTATAAAACAGCAGGCACCTACGGTAAGAGTAGTGCGCAAGTTGAATTTGTACTAAAGAAACACACTGAATTTGCAAACGGCGTATACAGTGACTTCATTGTACGTGCTGAATACGGTAACGGTGATTCGTACTACTACAGCTCGCCAGGTAGCCAGAAATGGAACAACAGCGCACAGTTTGAGATTAAAGAAGCGTACGTGGCATTGGGCAACTTGCCTTACTTGCCAGCAGATACAGAGATCTGGTCTGGTCGTCGATTCCTAAACCGTAATGCAAGTGGTATGTCAGGCGAATTCTGGAAACAGTCTTCAGGTACAGGCTTAGGTTTCGAAACCAAGTTTAACGACGGTCAACGCGGTGGTATTGCTATCGTTTCTGCTGACCCAGAAGCAGGTTCACTTGACGGTGTGCCACCTGCACAAGGCGGTATTGCAGATGGTGACCGTACTACACTGAGCTCACTGGATTTCTACTACTACGGCGTGAAAGGCTTGGGCGGCTCACTGGATTTCGATCTGAAAGTGATGCACCAAGCGAACAAAGACGGCGATGCAGCGGATAGCGGTGTGGGCGTAGGTGTAACCTACAACACGTCTTACTACGGCTTCGATGGTTGGTCACAGACGGGTCTGACTTACGGTAAAGGTCTGGCTTCTAACCGTGGTTTGAACTTCGGTAGCTGGAACTCTGCACCAGACTCTGATGAATCTGTATTCTTCACCACATACGGTGTGGCAAACCTAGGTACTAACTGGCAGATGGGTTCTGAAATCACTTGGTTCCAGGCACTTGATACACTGTTTGGTGCAGAAGATCTGCAGCGTGGTTTGATTGCGGTTCGTCCTACTTACAAAGTGAACGATAACTTCCGTTGGGAATTCACCGCTTCTTACGGTTACGAAAACGGTAAAGAAGGTTACTGGGGCCGTACTGGCGATGCAGTAGAAAGCCAAATCCTGAACGGTGAAGTGGCAGCGGTATTTACGGTAAATGCAGACTACTTCGGTCGTCCACAAATTAAACCGTACGTGAGCCACATTAAAGCGGATGACGCGGCAAGTGCGGGTCACCTAGGTATCAAAGACGGTGACAACGAGACTATCTTCGGTGTTCACGCGGAAATCTGGTTCTAAATCACATTTCTCTTAAGGCAGCCCCCGGGCTGCCTTTTTCCGTTAGAGATCAAGTGAGATAAGCGGTATATCTCTGTTTGTGAAAATGGTTATTAGGCATAAATCAGATTTAGCATCGATAGGTATATACCCCTTATCCCCCGTGATGTACGACACATCCACACTGCGATAGACAAACAAACGATCCACGGCAACGTGATCCACAAAATGCGATCCACATAAACGAACCACACAGTGGACAGACTCCGAAAGGAGATGGAGACAACATGAAAACAATTAAAACCACATTGGCTGCATTGTTAGCGGCCACCTTGCTTGGCTGTGCTGCTGCCCCTCAGACTACAGCAGTGAAAGACGTGACCATCAGTCAGCCGGCGTGTTGCAGTAACTACAGTGAATTCGCCTGGATCCCACTCAACGGTAACGAAATTGATTTTGCCATTGATGAATATTCACAGGTAGGGGATTTCCCTGATGGTAAAAGCTACTTTGCAGGTTTTGTGTTGCCTGAAAACGTTGAACGTATGCAGGTAGAGATTGCCAGCTGGATGCGCAGTGTGGGGGTGTTTGCACCGAAAGTGTTGTTGCTGAATCCACAGTTTCAGGTGGTCGACACCCAGACATTGGATGATTTCGAGGTGAAATTATCGGACATGTTCCATTTAGCCAGCTACCAAACCCGTTTGGTGATGGAACAAGAGACAACGCCTTACATGGTGATCTATTCACCGAAAGACTACCGCGTCGGTGAGATTCAAATTCCTCACCCTGAGCGCGTGCGTGCTGAAGAGTTAGGTTTGGCGCGTCCGATGGTGACGGATCCAACGATTCAGCATGCGAAGTTCGGTACTTTCGAGTTGGATTTGAAACCGTTGACGTTACGCTCTTACCGCGCGAATGCGGTGCCTCAGCCTGTCGTCATGGCGGATCAAGCTGCGGAAACATTGGTATCAGGAGCGAAAGCGGTTAATGCAGTGCCTAATCCAGAGCAAGCGCTAAAACCACAAGCGAAACCGGTAATGGCCAGTGCCATTGCTAAACCGTCAACCGGTACGGTGGCAATTACAGGGGCAACCATGTTGCCTGAGAGCGAAGCATTCTATAACCAGCAGATTAAAACGGCCGTAGACAATAATGACATGAAAAAAGCGCTGACATTGATGGAAGAGGCCAAACGAGCCGGTTCAACCAGCGCAGAAGCGACGTTTTTACAATTGATTAAGCGTTAATTGTCACGCTTCATTACCCCTATTCACATCACACGTAACAGAAGGAAAGGCAGGCGGATGTCTGCCTTTTTCGCAAGGATCGAGAAAACCTATCATGACAGAAGTAACCGCAACGACCACAACCTCCTCGTCAACTCATCATGTTAATGCACCAGCAGGGAAAGCCGTTGTTTACCAGGTCTTTACCCGTTTATTTGGTAATACACACACCATGCAGCGTCCGTGGGGCACGGCAGCAGAAAACGGCCTTGGTAAATTCAATGATTTTACCGACACCGCATTGGCTGCCATTAAGGATCTGGGTGTCACCCATATTTGGTATACCGGCGTACCGCACCATGCTTTAGTCGGCGATTACACCGCTTACGGTATTGAAAGCGATCACCCTGCTGTGGTGAAAGGCCGTGCAGGTTCGCCGTATGCGGTGAAAGATTACTATAGCGTGAATCCTGATTTAGCAGAGGATCCGGCCCGTCGACTGGAAGAGTTTCAGGCGTTGATTGCCCGTAGTCATCAACATGGCTTAAAGGTGATCATTGATATCGTGCCGAACCACATTGCTCGACGTTATCAGGGGCTAAACAATCCCGCAGGCGTTGAGGACTTCGGTGCGCGTGATAACACCGACGTGGAATATCATCGTGATAACAACTTCTATTACATTCCGGGGCAAGCATTCCAATTGCCGGAAGCGGTGGATGGTTATCAGCCTTTAGGCGGAGAAGTGCATCCCGATCTGGCGACACCGTATCAGGAATACCCGGCGAAATGGACGGGGAATGGTTCACGTTTAGCGCAGCCGCAGTTTGATGATTGGTATGAAACCGTAAAAGTGAATTACGGGATCCGTCCGGATGGCAGTAAAGATTTTGATGGCTTGCCGGAAGACTACCGCACGTTGGGACATGCCGAACATTTTGCCTTCTGGCAAGGGAAGAGTGTGCCGGATTCGTGGTTGAAATTTCGCGACATTGCGTTGTATTGGATCGCGATGGGCGTTGATGGTTTCCGTTACGACATGGCTGAAATGGTGCCGGTTGAGTTCTGGAGCTTCATGAATGCGTCCATCAAGCAGGCGAACCCGGATGCTTTTTTGATGGCAGAAGTGTACCAACCGGATCTGTACCGCGATTACATTCACTTGGGCAAGATGGATTACCTGTATGACAAAGTGGATCTGTACGACACGCTAAAAGGGATCATGCAGGGCCATGGCTCAACCGATGATCTTGTGGTGGTACAAGAACAACTCATGGACATAGAACACCACATGCTGCATTTCTTGGATAACCATGACGAGCAGCGTGTCGCCAGTCCTGAATTTGCCGGTAGCGCCGAAAAAGGCAAACCTGCGATGTTAATCTCTGCCACTTTGAGTACGTCTCCGACCATGATCTACTTTGGTCAGGAAGTGGGTGAGCCTGGGGCGGAAATGGCAGGTTTTGGTCAGCCTTCTCGCACGACTATCTTTGACTACGCCGGTGTACCGCATCACCAACGTTGGATGAATAACGGTGCCTTTGATGGTGGCCAACTGAGCGAAGAAGAAACATCGTTACGTGATTTCTATCAGCGCTTGCTGTCTTTCACACTATCCAGTACGGCGTTGATGGGGGACTATCAAGAAATACACCGCTATAACCGTGAGCAAAATGCCGCTCAGAATACGGGTTATGGCGACAAACTGTTTGCTTTCAGCCGTTATGATGACAAGCAGCAATTGCTGGTGGTCGCTAACCTTGCTGATAGCGTTGTTGCTCATGAACAAGCCATTAGTGACCAAGTTGTTGGAGATCACGGTGTTAGTGATCAAGTCGTTGATAACAAAGAAGCGGCGTTGACTCTGCATATACCGGCAGCATTGATTGATGCGTGGCAGTTGGCGGATGGCGAATACCGACTGACAGAGCAATTGTATGGCGAGGACACCACCACCTTAACCGTCAAAGACGGGCTGGGTAGCCTGCCGCTGACCATTACGCCATTGGCCTCACTGATTTTTCAGCGTGACAAGTAGTCGCTATTCACAATAGTGGTGGCCCTAGCCGGGTCACTGCATGCATACAACGAAAAGCCGCGTTCAATCGCGGCTTTTTTGTGTCAGTGGCTTTTGCCTAGTATTACGTTGTACTGGTGTTTCGCTGTACTTGTCTTTGGCTGTATAGGTTAGCCATTTGAGGGCATTATTTCGCCTGACACTGCTTCACTTGTTCACAGTCTATCTCTGTTTTCTTGGGGGCGGGCTGACTGCTACTGGCGGGGAAATAAGGGGTACACCAGCCACGGTCTTGGATATACCAAGTGCAATGGTTTGATGCAAAGGCCATGTTCGCGAACAAAATGCTAGAGGCGATCAATAACGCTTTTACTTTCATCATACTACTCCTGTTACGGTGGTTCACCGACAGAAACCTGCCATGCTTGATAGTGAGAGAGCCGAGACCATGACCTGTATAGCGATATACGCATCTGGTCTCTGTTTTAAAGCGTAGTTGAGATTGGCTAAGGCTCAAGAAAGTCACTAAAAACTGCCTATTTTATAAGATCTTCCTGCTGTTTACCGGCCATACAGGTAAATAAGAAAGAGTTTGTTAGACTTGGCTAACACCATGAATAGATAACAAAAAGTAGGACAAATTAGCGGTTTTGATGTGTTGATGTGATAACTCACGTTCATTCAGTGTTTTATAAAATGATGCGTTATGTGGCGATCATAAAATAGCACTCACAAAAGCGTCCGTAAAAGCCGCCAACATGATTGAGTCAACCGGGGAGGGAAAAGATGACCGCCAATGTCAGTGTAGAAACCATGTTATTAGGTGTCGCCGTGTTGGTGGCTGTCGGGATTTTATTACATAAACCGTCGAAAACCTTAGGTATTCCCTCGCTGTTGATCTTTATGGGGATAGGGCTGGCATTTGGTAACGGGGAATGGAATGTAGTGTATGACAATCTCGCTGTGACGTCTCTGATTGGCGGTATTGCGTTAAATGTGATTGTGTTTGTCGGTGGCCTGAACACGAAAAACGCCAATATCGCGATTGCCTATAAAGAAGGGGGCATGTTGTCTACCTTTGGCGTGTTGCTCACCACGGGGATATTGGGCGGCAGCCTCGCGTTCCTATTGCAGTTGGATTTACTCTTGTGCTTACTGTTTGCGGCGGTTGTGGCGTCTACCGATGCGGCAGCGGTATTTTCAATTTTAGAGTCCAAAAAGCTGAAGCTGAAAGACAATACAGACACCGTCTTGGAGTTTGAATCTGCCACGAACGATCCGGTTGCCTTGGTGCTTGTGATTGTGCTGACACAAATGTTGCTCTCTGCGGGTGAGACTGTATCCGCGAGTATGTTGGCATTAACTTTGGCACAGCAAATCGTGGTGGGACTTGCCGGTGGATGGCTAATAGGCAAATTATGTGTGTGGTTACTCAATCATCATCGATTAGAAGAATACGGCTTGATCCCGGTATTCATTTTGGCGTGTTTTGTACTGGCAGCGTACGGCAGCGATGCGATAGGCGGCAATATTCTGTTAGCCGCTTATGTGTCTGGCGTGGTGATTGGTAATGGCGTGCGCCGTGGGCGAGAAGTGAGCAAACACTTCTTTAACAGCCTTTCATGGTTGGCACAGGCACTTATGTTTATCATCTTGGGGTTGCAGTTCTTCCCATTAGCCATGGTGGGGGATATCTGGCTGGCGATCTTACCGGCGGTATTGTTGATGCTGGTGGCACGACCGTTAGCCGTATGGCTGTGTTATTTGCCATTTCGACGGGCTTCCTGGCAGAAACAAACGTTTATCGCGGCGATTGGCTTAAAAGGCGCGACGCCGATTGTTTTTGCCCTTATTCCTGCTGCTGCCGGTGTACCGCATGCGCAAACCATCATGCACATTGTGTTTTTTGTCGTGCTGATCTCTGTCGTCCTGCAAGGCTGGGCGATTGAACCATTGGCAAAACGGTTAGGGTTGAAAGAAGAACCGTTGTGATGTTGTTTGTCTGTACGCGAAAAGGGCGCTCTCAGTGAGCAATGTTACAGAGAATCATTACTACCGCCTGTGAGTGTGCAGGCGGTGACCCCTTTGTCTGTGAGAAAAGAGTAACGTTTCAAAGGTTTTTCTTTCTGAATGCGGTAGGGGATATGTGAAATTTCGCTTTAAATTTCTTTGCAAAATAAGATTGGCTCTGAAAACCACATTCATAAGAGATTTGATCAATGCTCTTATGAGTCTTTTTAAGCAAAATTTTCGCGGCATTAAGGCGCTCATTGGTCAATATCTCAGTAAAAGAGGTGTTTTCCGCTTTTAACGCCCGATAAAGCGAAGCACTGGATATGTACAGTTGTGCGCATATTTCAGAGGTTGACCATTTTCTTTGTAGCTCATCGCGAATTAATGGCTGTATTTTTTCAACCACGCTGAGCGATTGGGCGTGATAGGGAGTGTCATGATGGTGTGATTGGTCAAAATAGGCAGTAATCGCTTGTATCACCATTGATTTTGTACTTATTGATGAGCGAGACACTTCATCAATGGCCTTAATAAAATCGACGCTGATTGGTGTTGATTCTTTATTCCCACTTATTTTGTGAAGATAAATTTGTAGTGGTCTGCCATCAATACAGAAAACGTAAATGTTTACCGCCAAATGTTTTGGAATAAATATTAATTCACCAGGTTTAAAAAACGCTAAATGTTTGTGATAGGAAATCGCACCATGACCATTAGTGGAAACAATGTGATTGCGTTTCATCATGCTCTGCTTGCTGTAGCGTGATGTCCCATTGAGTGTGATGGGTCTGGTTTTGAATAAGTTTTTCATTACTGGATTTTTGTGTCTTGTTCTCGATGTCATCCCAACGCTTCGGGAAACTGAAATAATAGCCTTGAGCCAGGGCTTTCACACCTGCAATCAAATCATTTTCGAAACTGGTTTCGATACCTTCAAAAATAAGTCCCATTTCAGCGAATGGAGACAGAGTAAAGGCTAAGGCGCGCAAGCTGTCGATATCTTGATAATGGTGCAAGAAAGTCTTGTCTATCTTAATGAAATCCCAAGGAATAACACCTAGTGTGTCGTTCGCTTCAGCTAAGTCACGGTGGTAGTCATCCAGCCAGATCATGATGCCCGCTTCTTTCAATTGCTTGATATGTTTCTGTAATAACGACGATTCACAGTTTGTATCAATCATCGTAATTTCTATCGCATAAGGCAGACAAGAAAAATCAACGAGCTGTTGAATGAAATGGGCATCAAGTAGTGTTGATAATGGAATGTTAATGGATACAGGTGCTGCTAATGCTTCCAGATTTGCCACATAGTTTAACTGACAAATAGATAACAACTTTATGAATTCGTTATCTATATTTGCGAAGAAATCTTCACTGCTGTACTGATCGCCAGATTGCGATTCTACTTGAGACAGGACTTCATAATAGACTGTGGCATTTGTCTTTGGTTGATAAATTGGCTGAAATAAAAAACGCATTTTAACAGATGATTGTTCTGTAAAAATATCAACACCATCGCTATGTGGAAAAAAGCTATAGTTTTTCAATTAAAAGTACCAGCGCATAAGAACCCTATAAAAGAGCCGCGCACTTTATATCAGCCGTATCCGCTTTGCCATATGTATTTTTCGAATTTCCAGAAAATGATGAAATCGTCATAATGCTGTCAATAAACTGTCAGCCTGGCAATTTTTTGAATTTACTGGGTGGTGATTAAGTTTATGAATAATAAGAAGTAAATATACTTACAGCCTTCTCTTTATTTTCTTTTGAATTTCTCTTTAATTAGCGCTGTAAGAAAATTCCTACGCGTGCGCTTTGTGAGGGGGATATGCGCTTATTTTACGTGAGTGCGCCAACGACACCTTAGCAATGATCACCAATTGTGCCCGCATTCACAAAACGACGGAAAAGGGAGGGGGGCGTAGGCGGAAGGAGGATGCTCATTCTAGGGGGTAGGAGGTACCTTGAGGGTATACCAACAAGTCACAACGATATTGTGACAATCAAACAATAGATACAACAAGAACAAGGGATGAATGGAATGAAGCGTATTACCAAAACTTTTGCTCTGTGTACCCTAACGGCAGCAATGGCGTTTCCAATGGCAGCATCGGCTATGCAGGAAGGCGAAATTCTGATCTGGATTAACGGTGACAAAGGCTACGAAGGTCTGGCAGAAGTCGGCCGTCAGTTTGAAGAAGACACGGGCGTTGCGGTAAAAGTGCAGTACCCAGAATCTTTGGAAGCCAAGTTCCAGCAGGTTGCGGCAACAGGCGGTGGCCCTGACGTGATTTTCTGGGCGCACGACCGTTTCGGTGGGTATGCAAAAGCCGGTCTATTGAAAGAGATCAAACCGTCTCAGGAATTCAAAGACAAGTTGGTGGACTTCAGCTGGGATGCAGTAACGTATGAAGGCAAGTTGGTGGGCTACCCAATTGCACTTGAATCCCCATCGTTGATTTACAACAAAGACCTACTGCCTGAGCCACCAAAGACATGGGAAGAGTTGTACGCCATTGAAAAAGCCATGGCAGCAAAAGGCAAGAAAGCCATCATGTGGGATGTGAAGAATGCGTACTTCACATGGCCAATGATTTCAGCAAACGGTGGCTACGCGTTTAAGAAAACAGACACCGGTTTTGACGGCACGCAAATTGGTATTAACAATGAAGCGGGTGTAGCCGGTCTTTCCTTCCTGGTGGATTTGGTGAAGAAGGGCGTTGTGAACCCAGATATGGACTACGCCGTTTCTGAAGCAGAATTTAACAAAGGCAACGTGGCAATGACCATTAACGGTCCTTGGTCATGGGGCAACTTGGAAAAATCCAATATTAACTATGGTGTTTCTGTCTTCCCAACGCTGGATGGCGGTAAGTCAAACCCATTTGTTGGCGTATTGAGTGCCGGTATCAATGCCGCGAGCCCGAACCAGGATTTGGTGGTGGAGTTTCTGGAAAACTACCTGATCACAGATGAAGGTCTGGCGAAAGTGAATGATGATAAACCACTGGGTGCGGTCACCCTGAAATCATTCCAAAATGTGTTGGCAAAAGACAGCCGTATTGCTGCCACCATGCAGAATGCGGAAGATGGCGAAATCATGCCAAACATTCCTGAAATGACACCGTACTGGTTCGCAGAAGGTGCGGCAATTGAAAACGCCATGCTGGGTCGCCAGACAGTAAAAGAAGCGCTAGATACCGCCGCTGATCAAATTCGCAAGTAAAGCATTATTAACAACCATTGCGCAATTCTCACCCAGAGGATTGCGCATTTTTGTGCGTGCAGTGTGAGCACGCCAAGTGTAAGGATAGGGTATGAGTCATATGGACGTAGCGCCATTTTCTGAGCAGCTGTATGTAAAAGGCACATTTAATGGTTGGGGTGACGATACCCCAATGGCTTACGTAGGTAACGGTGTCTATCAGGCCGTGGTTTGCCTGTCAGCGGATGCGCACAGTTTTAAAATTACCGATCAGCAGGGAACAGAAGATCTGTGCTTTGCGGCTGATCAATACAAAGCGGTTGACTGTTTCCTTGCACAACCACAAGTGGTGATCCCGGCTAAAGGGATTGGTAATGATTTGGTCTTCCACGCACCAGAAACCGGTCTGTACACCGTACAACTCGCGGTGGCTGATGATGCTTTGCGTATGACCATCGATAAAGGTGGCGATAATGCCGAAGAGGAAGCTGCCCGTACGTTAATGGCGTTCTCTTTCGATGTGGCCGCCAACAAGCAGTCACTGGCTGGTAAAGGCGGTGCGGTATTGGCCCCATCGGCATTGTTTGATGCCTTGGCGATTACGTTAGATAGCAGTGCGTCGTTTGTGTTTGGTGATAACGTAGATGGTTACTACGAAGGTACTACGCACGGTTTTGTCGCTGCGGGTAAATACCGCCATAAGCAAGGCTGGTATCTGGGCACATTTGCCACTTTCGTTGATGGTGAACTGAACGCGAAACCGGATGCTGCGCAGGCACAATTGTTCCCATACGGGATCACCCATACGTATCAGCACGCCAAGACGCAAGCGGATGAAACACTGATGCTGTTCTCTGGCCTGCATTCTGGCGAGCGCAATGCCGCGATCACCGTGCGTGCAGACCAACCGGCGATGTTGGCGATTGCCCCGCAATTGAACCTAGCCATTAGCGCGTCTGAAGTGACGGCTTTTGAACGTGGCGTGGTGTATGCACTGGCTCCTGAATTGCGTCAGGCTGGCACTCCATCGTTTATTGCGCTGACAGCCGACACCGGCTTTGATTTTGAAGAAACCACATTTGCTGATACGCCAGCACTGAAAGAGCAGGCTTTCTTCAGTGGCCACCATGTTAAACCGGTTGTACGCAGCAAGCAGGCCACCAACAGCATGACGCTGTACATGGCCTTTGCGGAAACCGCAGAAGCGGCGATTGCACAGGCAACACGTCTGCTAGATAACGACGGCGTGACAGTCCATCAGCAGCAAGTGTATGACATGCTGACCCATTCTTACCTGTGGACATCTGACATGGTATACAACCGTGCACTGATGTGGGCGAAAGCGGCGGGTAAGGTGTTTGTATCTAGCGAGTACGGCAAAGGCATTTGGGCCGGCTTGCCATGGTTTAAAGACTGCTGGGGCCGTGATTCGTTCATCGCCGTACCGGGTATCACGTTAGTGAACGGTGATTTTGATGACGCGAAAACCATCATTGATAACTTTGCACAAATGCAGATGCAAGATGCCGCTGACATTAACTACGGCCGTATTCCAAACCGTGTAACCAGTAAGACCAACATGATTTACAACACTACTGACGGTACGCCGTGGATGGTGCGTGAAGTGTGGGATTACTTACGTTATAGCGGCGATGCGGATTATGCTAAGTCGATTTACCCTGTGGTACAGACGTACATCGACGGGATCGAGAAACACTATCTGGATGTCTATGGGCTGATGACGCACCGCGATCCGGATACGTGGATGGACGCTAAACTGGAAGGCCGTCTGCCGTGGTCTGCCCGTGGCGATCGTGCCAACGACATTCAGGCACTGTGGTACACCAGCTTGCTGGTGGCGGTTGAGCTAGCCAAACTGACCGGTGATGAGGCGAACGCTGAGCGCTACCGAGTGATGGCTGAGCAAGTGAAAGCCAGCTTCCAGTTAATGTTCTGGGATACCGACAGTCAGTTACTGGCTGACCGACTGCATGCCGATAACCGCCGTGATTTGCAGGTACGTACCAACCAGCTGATGACGCTGACCGTACCGTTTGATAACTCACTGCTGGATAAGACCGTGGGTGCCAAAGTGGTGAAAAATGCGGTGAGTGAGCTGCTGTTCCCATGGGGGATCACGTCGCTGTCTCAGCACGATCCGATTTTCCACCCATACCACGCGAACCGTGAGGAATACCACAAAGATGCCGCCTACCATAACGGCACCATTTGGGGCTGGAACGCCGGCTTTACGGTATCGAGTTTGGTGGAATACGGTTATGCGGATTTTGCCTACCAGTTGACTCAGAACTTGGCAGAGCAAATCCTGTACATTGGTCATCGTGGCACCATGAGTGAAAACCTGGATGCATTCTTGAATGCCGAAGGCAAAGTGACCACATCGGGTACGTACGCACAGGCATGGTCAGTGTCTGAGTTTACCCGTAACGGTTACCAAGACTACATGGGCTTTAAGCCAAACTTGCTGGATCACAAAGTAACGTTCGCACCTTGTCTGCCAAGCGTGTGGACACAGGCACAAACGACCCTGCGTTTTGGCGAGAACAATGGTTTGGTTGTCGACTTCCAGAAAGTGGAAGAGAAGCAGGTGTTCATGGTGTCTGTGGCATCCGAAGCCGCTATCACGATTGACTGCGTGTTGATGGATAACCTGAAAGCCAAACATTGTGTGAGCCTTGCCGCGAGCACTACGCCAATCTGTGTGGAGTTTGATCCGGTAACAGCAACCTGTACGGTGGACGGTGAGGCGGTGGCAATGACCTGTGTGCAGCCAAGCTTTAGCCTGGAAATCGGCGAGTTGCAGTTTGCGACGCCAGCAGTTAACCAGTCATTCCCAATGTTAAATGGCCAGCACGTGTTGCAGCTGGCTGTTGAGCAGTCTGGCTTGGTGAATGCGGCCGATTAATCGAGTACGCCTTCTGCGATAAACGACAATGAAAAAGCGCTGATGACTCAGCGCTTTTTTTATGGAAGTGAGATGTCCCTCAGTGAAGAGGAAAACTGGTTATCGAAATCCGACATCACGTGTCGATATTGAGTACGTGTGATTCCAGCTATTGGTCATCGTCCAAATAGGTACGCCCTTCTAAGGAGTAGGGACCCTGATCATCATACAGGTTACTGCGCCCTCTCAGACGGCTCAGTTTAATTTCCAGAGACTTAGCCTCCTGATAATTCCCTTCCTGATAGGCAAGGTAAATGCGCTGTTCGATATCCTCAATTCTGTCATGGTTGCTCATGGCTTATCCTCCATATCGCGTCAATATGGCCGAGACGGGTAACGAGTAAGATGACGGTCATGGCAACAGCGTGATTGTCCATCATTGATAAAGAACCACGCTGTTTACCCTCTTATTGTGAGTGTAGGAAGGGATAAGACACACTTCCAGCCTGCACAAAGGACTAGTACGAAGAGAAGTCTCGTTGCGATCACTGATTGATCATTGATTATCTGGGCACAGCTTGCTTATCGGTGGTTTTTCCTTTATTTGGTCGCGAAACAAGTATGCCCGTTCGTGAAGCAATACTGTAAGAAAGCTGGAAAGCGTGCTGCCCATGCACTTTCACTGTGAATCCCCTCGTGATCCACATCGAACCGACAATTGACCGCCGGACTCAGTTGCTGTAACTGATCGGCGATATCGACCGCTAAGTCATAGTACAGTGCAGGAAACGCCGGATTGCTTGGGTCGCTGCTCTCATTGGTGCCGATGTCCATGTAGATCTTAACCGGCCAATCCATCAAGAAGTCGCGGGACGTGGCGGCGATCAACGTTTTCATGGCGGTTTCTGCAAACCAGAATGCTGGTGAGAACACACCCGCTTGAGAGAATGTCTCTGGGTAGGTCAGCAGGGCATAAAGGCTGATAAAGCCGCCCATGGAGCTACCTGCAATCGTGGTGTGTTCGCGGTCGGGTAGGGTGCGGTAGTGCTGATCAATGTAGGGTTTCAGAGTGTCAATCAAGAAACGGCAATAGGCATTTCCTTCGCCACCTTGCGCAATGGCTGATTCCGACCAGTTTGCCAGTGCCGGTTGAGGCTCATACGGCCAGGGGGAATACTCATCGCGACGGCCAAACTGTTCCCGATCTGAACTGCAATCAACAGCGACCAGAATCGCACCGCTGAAATCATTTTGTTGCTGCAAAGCATCGAGGTGCTCACCAGCTTGCCAGCTCATGCCGGAAATACACAAATGGGGTTCAAACACGTTTTGCCCGTCATGCATGTAAATCACCGGATAATGGCGCGCTTCCTCGGCATAGTCAGCAGGCAGGTAAATGCGCACCGTACGGGTTTTGTTGAGTTGTGGCATGGCAAAGTGCGGCAGGATAACCATGCGCGTCGGATCATACTGTTTGATGCGAGGATCAAACGAAGTCGGTAAGGCAAAGCGGTGCGCAGTTGTCATGAGGGGATCCATCCAAAATTTTTCGACAAAAAAAGCGCGGGATAGGCCGCGCTTTCGGTTCGCTTGCGAGGTGTTGCAAGCGGTTAGGGGGAAAGGTTGTGAGTCGTATTGCCGACGTTATACACCTGGCTCTTGGTACAAACGGCGACACGCCTGACCATTGCTGTGGAACAAGTGACAGCGGTGCGCGGGAATGCCCACTTTGAACTTGTCGCCTGCTTCTACGTCTAGGGTGTCTGGACGGCGGTAAATGAAGTCCGCATCCATGTGATCCAGGTTGATGTACGCTTGTGTTTCGTAACCCAGCTTTTCAACCACTTGAATAGTGCCTTCGATGCACGCTTCACCTTCAGAACACGGTACCAAGTGCTCAGGGCGAATACCCAGAGACATGCGGTCGCCTTTGGTGACAGAAGTGCCATCGACTGGGATCCAGAAGCTGTTGCCATCGGCCAGCTGCACCATCACGCGTTCTGCTTCGACTTCCTCAATGAACACGCTCATGAAGTTCATCTTTGGTGAACCGATGAAGCCTGCCACAAAACGGTTTTGTGGGTAGTGGTACAGCTCCAGAGGCTTACCGACCTGAGACACGTAACCGCCATCAAGTACAACGATCTTTTGTGCCATGGTCATCGCTTCGATCTGATCGTGCGTCACGTAGATCATGGTGCAGCCTAATTGCTTGTGCAGTTTGGCAATTTCAATACGCATTTGAACACGCAGTGCTGCATCAAGGTTAGAGAGCGGTTCATCTAACAAGAAGACGTTTGGCTGAGAAACCAGCGTACGGCCGATAGCGACACGCTGGCGCTGACCGCCTGATAGTGCTTTGGGTTTACGCTCCAGTAAGTGACCAAGCTGTAGGATGTCTGCAGCGTGATCAACACGGCGTTTGATTTCCCCTTTGTCTGCTTTTGCCAGCTTCATGCCGAAAGACATGTTATCGAACAAGTTGAGATGCGGGTAAAGGGCGTAAGATTGGAACACCATGCCGACCCCTCGTTCAGAAGGGGGCACGTCATTCATGCGTTGGTCGCCGATGAACAAGTCGCCTGATGTGATGTCTTCCAAACCCGCGATACAGCGTAGCAGCGTTGATTTACCACAGCCTGATGGGCCGACGAAAACAACGAATTCGCCTTCTGCAATATCGAGATCAACGTTTTTGGAAATCAGGTTATCTCCATATGCTTTACATACATTTCGTAAAGTGACACTCGTCATCGAGCCTATCCTCTCAGTTTATTGTTGCCTGCAAGGCGCATGATATTCATGCATGACCTTGCGGGTAAAGAATTTTTCCCAGATACCCTGTGCGACGTAATGCGCTATCAGCAACTGTATATAAGCTGTTGTTATTTGCTTGGGGTAACGCACTGCCTTTTTACCTCTTATTTACCGTTTGTTTACGGCGTGGGTAAAAAAAGGGTAGCGACGGAGTAGGAAATAAAACCGCGCTACCTGATCAACGCTGTCTTATTTACTTCCCCGAAAATAAGACGGCACGATTATCAAAACGAAGTGGTTACTGTGAAAGTGACAACCAGCCTAAGCAAGTGCATCTTCAACTACCCAATGGGTATGGTTGTATTTTTACAAAGGTATGCCAGAGAAACATCCTCCTAATGCGAAATTAATTGGGGGGATGAGGGGGGGATGAGTACTTAGATCACACTTTGTAGGTCTCAGAGCTGAACGCAATTTTTATTCTCAGTAATATGTGCAGCGTATCACAATCACGCATCGGAATTAGATCTGTGTCACTACTGAAAACGACGAAGATCACGCTTTTGTTTCTTGGTGGCAGGGGGCGTAGGGGGCAGGATGATGCCTTATACCTATGACTAATGGATTATAGACCATGCAAGTAGTGCTATAGCCGTATTCTGTAGCACGCTCACATAACAATCATTAAGGATGTTAATAATGAAGAAAGTCCTCAGCACCGTTGCATTTTGTACCCTTGCGGCACTGGGTTCTGTGAATGCACATGCTGCCATTGAAGAAGGCCAACTGACCATTTGGATCAATGGTGATAAGGGATACAACGGCTTGGCAGAAGTCGGGAAGCAGTTTGAAGCAGATACGGGTGTGAAAGTAACAGTCGCGTTTCCTGATAACCTGGCCGATCGTTTCCAACAAGTGGCAGCTGCCGGTGATGGACCAGACATTGTGTTCTGGGGCCATGACCGTTTTGGGGGTTATGCGAAATCTGGCTTGGTGGCAGAAGTGCACCCAAGTCAGGAAATGAAAAGCAAAATCATCGACTTTGCTTGGAATGCGGTGACGTACGACGGCAAATTAGTCGGTTACCCTATCGCTGTGGAATCACTTTCTCTCATTTATAACAAAGACTTGGTTGCCAAACCGCCGAAAAACTGGGAAGACGTCGCTGCGCTTGATAAGAGCCTTCAACAGCAAGGTAAGAAAGCCATTATGTGGAACGTGCGTGAGCCGTTTTTCACCTGGCCAATTATCACTGCAGATGGGGGTTACGCGTTCCGCTTTACCGCTGATGGCTACGATGTCAAAGACGTTGGCCTGAATAACAGCGGTGCGAAAAACGGTATGCGTTTTGTGAAGTCGCTGGTGGATCAGAAAGTGATTTCGGCAGACATGGACTACAGCATCTCTGAGTCCGAGTTCAACAAAGGCAACGTGGCGTTAACCATCAATGGCCCATGGTCATGGAATAACATCGACAAGTCTGGTATCAATTACGGCGTTACGTTACTGCCGAAATTGAATGGCAATCCTTCTAAACCGTTTGTGGGCGTATTAACTGCTGGTATCAGTGCAGCTTCACCGAATAAAGATTTAGCGGTGGAGTTCATTGAAAATTATCTGCTAACCAATGAAGGACTGGAAAAAGTCGATGCTGATAAACCGCTAGGGGCAGTGGCATTGAAATCATTCCAGACCATTTTGGAAAGTGATGAACGTATTGCCGCCACCATGGATAACGCCATGAATGGTGAAATTATGCCAAACGTTCCGCAGATGACAGCATTCTGGTATGCGCAAGGTAATGCGATTCAGAATATTGTTGATGGTCGTCAAAGTGTAGAAGACGCGCAAAATGGCGCAGCAGCTCACCTTTTAAAATAATTCCGTCTTGGGGAGAGGGATCTCTCCCTAAATAAACTTTCCTTTTGCGAGCAAGGAGCTGAGATGCAGTCAGTTCAAGGTGCAGAGTTTTTGGAAGACCCAAAAACCACCTCAACCTTTAATTATCGTCAGTGGCTGAAATGGTCATTATTAGGCATGATCGGGGCTGTTAACGGCTATGCGACTGTGCTGATGTATGCGCAGGGTGAAATACCTTTTGCCTTGCTGACCGTTTTCCTCACCGCGTTGGCCCTGTATATATTTGGCAGCAAAAAAACGTACGCCCACCGTTATATTTATCCGGGTATTGCCGGGATGGTGGTGTTTGTTATTTTCCCGCTGATTTATACCGTGGGGTTGGCCTTCACTAACTACAGCGCATCCAATCAGTTATCGATTGAGCGTACGCAAAGCGTATTGCAGCAGCGCACCTTCTTGTCTGGCAAAAGTTACGGCTTTGATCTCTACCAAGTGGCCAATGGCCATCAGTTAGTGATTAAAGACGACGGTCAATTGTTGGCGACGGACGTGTTTGATATTGCTAATCCGTTTGATGAGGCCATGACACTGCATACCGTAACCGGTGTGGAAGGCAAGAAAGCGACCATCAAAACCATTATTCAAAACCGTACGGCGTTGAATCAGGTTGAATTGGCGATGCCAAACGGTAACGACATTCGTATGAGTGGTCTGCGCAAGTTTGCGGCTGAGTCTCCGCTGTTTACCTTGCAAGAAGACGGTTTGACCTTGCTCAACAATCAAACTGAGCAGTTCTACAAGCCAAACATGGAGATTGGTTACTACCAGCCTGTTGACGCTAACGGTGAATTTGTCGATAAGCCAATCTCACCAGGATTTGTGGTCGGTGTGGGTACGGCTAACTTTGAGCGCGTACTGACGGATGATGGCATTAAAGAACCTTTCTTCGGTATCTTTGTGTGGACCATTGTTTTTGCCTTCTTGGCGGTGACGCTGACACTGGCATTGGGCATGGTACTGGCGTGTATCGTGCAGTGGGAACCGCTAAAGGGCAGTGGTATTTACCGTTTGTTACTGATTTTGCCTTATGCCGTTCCTTCATTTATTTCGATTCTGATTTTCAAAGGCCTGTTTAACCAAAGCTTTGGTGAAATCAACATGCTGCTGGAAGCCATGTTCGGGATTAAACCATCTTGGTTCTCTGATCCAGTGATGGCGCGTGTCATGGTGGTGATTGTGAACACCTGGCTGGGCTTCCCTTACATGATGATTCTGTGTATGGGCTTGCTGAAATCGATTCCAGAAGATTTGTACGAAGCCTCAGCCATTGATGGTGCCGGTCCGATTCAAAACTTCTTCAAAATCACTGTACCGATGTTGATTAAACCGCTGACGCCGCTACTGATTGCCAGCTTCGCGTTTAACTTCAACAACTTCGTGATGATTCAGCTATTGACCTCAGGCGGTCCAAACATGGTGGGCACCTCAGAGCCTGCGGGTTACACCGACTTGTTGGTGAGCTACACCTACCGTATCGCGTTTGAAGGGGGCGGTGGTCAGGACTTCGGTCTGGCAGGTGCGATTGCGACTGTGATTTTCGTTCTGGTCAGCGGCATGGCATTGCTTAACCTGAAATTTACCAATACAAAGCTTGAGCAGGACTAAGGAGTATAGTCATGGCAATGGTTCAACCAAAATCCTTAAAATACAGAGTCTGGGCGACCCACATTGGATTGTGTGTGTTTATTGCGGCGATGGTCTTCCCATTATTGATGGTTATCGCGATCTCTCTGCGTGAAGGTAACTTTGCAAGCGGTGAATTGATTCCAAGTAATCCAACGTTAGATCACTGGCGTTTGGCGTTGGGTATGTCTGTGACTAACAGCGACGGCTCTGTAACACCACCTCCGTTCCCGGTATTGTTGTGGCTATGGAACACCGTGAAGGTAGCGGGTATCACCTCTGTGATTATTGTGGCGCTATCAACGACCAGTGCGTATGCGTTTGCCCGTCTGCGTTTTAAAGGCAAGAGCACGATCCTAAAGGGCATGATGATTTTCCAGATGTTCCCTGCAGTGTTGGGTCTGGTGGCGTTGTATGCGGTGTTTGACCGTTTGGGTCAGTACATCCCGTTCCTTGGCTTGAACACACATGGCGGTTTGATTTTCTCTTACCTTGGCGGTATTGCTCTGCACGTGTGGACCATCAAAGGGTACTTTGAAACCATTGACAGTTCATTGGAAGAAGCGGCTGCGCTGGATGGCGCGACACCATGGCAAGCGTTCCGTCTGGTATTACTGCCATTGTCTGTGCCGATCCTTGCGGTTGTATTTATTCTGTCGTTCATCGGTGTGGTGACCGAAGTGCCAGTGGCCTCTTTGTTACTGACAGATGTTAATAATTACACCCTGGCGGTGGGTATGCAGCAATATTTATATCCACAGAACTACTTGTGGGGCGACTTTGCCGCTGCGGCAGTATTGTCAGCCATTCCAATTACGGCTGTGTTCTTACTGGCACAGAAATTCTTGGTCGGTGGTTTGACGGCTGGTGGCGTAAAAGGCTAATACCTCCTTATATTGATAAAAGAGAAAAGAGCATGTTTAATACATGCTCTTTTTTTATTGCGTAAAATAAAACAAAATTCCATTTTAGTCGTCATAAATAGGGTGGATTGGGCGGAGTGATTGGTAAAAACACTGATAAATTAGAGGGTTAATATCAATCATCGCGCATCCTTCATATTAATGAAATGAATGGGATTTATATTTGACAAAAATGAAGAATAAGCAGCAATTAATGGTTTGGTTATAGCTCGCTGCTTGTTTTATAACCAGTGAAAAGTAGGCGGAAAATAATTATTTTTATTCCCCTGCTTGGTATACACTGATAATATAATGCTTAATCAGTATTAAGAATTATAAAAAAGGCTTATCTTCTCACTTGGATAAGCACTCCCGAGTTTAGCACTTAGCGTTGGTTTGGCCGCCGATCGGTTAAGTATCACTAAGCTCAACAATTGGCGTTGCTGCATAGCTGGCTTACTCTTCTTTGCGAAGGTAGGTATTTAGTAACGAAACCCGAACGTAAATGTTCGGGTTTTTTTATGCGCAGTGAAAAGGATTTCACTGCCTGGTAATGGATTAGCGCTTATTTAAAAACGGAAAAAGTGCGTGTACTTCTTCTTCGGTAAGTGCCTCGACGCGGGCGATATTACGCTCTGGGATCCCTTCAGGATCAGGGTAATGCTTGAGTACCTTTTCCATGCTCTCTTCGCGAATAAGATGGAAAATCGGGTAAGGGGCTTTGTTTGTCAGGTTCTCTGCGTCATCAGGGTGAGTACCGTGGAAACAATAGTCTGGGTGGAAGGTGGCGATTTGGTACGTGCCTTCGTAGCCACACTGAAAAATCAGCGCATCAACGAGGTCGAGAAACTGGTTGTAGTCTTCAAAGGCAGAGAACAACTGTGGGGCCACCACCAAGGTGGTTTCTAATGTTTCGACGGGGGTTTCATCAAGGCGTTTGAGTTCCTGATAGATGCGCTCTAGCAGGACATCTTCAGAATCATTGTCTTCAATCGCGATACGAATTTGTTTGTTGCGATTCGGCTTGGCGGCAAACGGACATAAATTGAGGCCGATGACCACATTCACTAACCATTGTTGAACCTCTTGTTCAATGGTTTCAAGTTGGAGCGGTTGGGATGCTGTTGACATGCTGACTTATCTTATTGTTATCACAGGCTACTTGAATGATTGTTATAGGGGTAGCCGATGAGTGGGGTGGATGGAGAATCGTGCGTAGACTTTGACTCTCCTAATAAAAAGGGCCAGCTTGCGCTGACCCTTGAATTGTACCGTAAAACGAGCGATTACGCTTTTTCAGGTGCTTCGCTGTTGGTTTCAGTCGCTTCTGCGGGTGCTTCTGCCGTTAAGTCAGGGAATTGCTTAACCGGTTTAGCCACAAGCTGACGTGTCGCGGCGCGTACTTCAGCCAGCTTCACTTCAAACTGATCACCTAGCTGGTATTCTTTCACCTTGTCGATGTTGATCATACCCAGCTCACCGTTACATTCGATGCGTGCTTTGTTATCCAGAATCAATGGTGCCGGAATAAACGCAGCTGCGCCGTTTTCCAGTAGGCGTACGCGCATACCTGCACGGTTGATGTCAAAGATCTCAGCGGTGAAGACGGTTTCTTCTTTCACGGCATTCTTGAACAGACGTACGTACAACCAGTCAGCCACATCACGCTCAGCCATGCGGTGATTACGACGGTGCAGGGCAATTTCTTCGCCTACTGTGTCATCCGGTGTTTGTGACGGTTCCTGACCGGAAATCAACGCTTTAAGCAAACGGTGGTTGATCATGTCACCGTATTTACGGATTGGTGATGTCCATGTTGCATACACGTCCAAGCCCATCGCGTAGTGTGGTGCTGGCGTATTGCCCACTTCACTGTATGCCTGGAATTTACGTAGACGGTTGTCTAGGTACGTGCTGTCTTGTGCGTTCAACCAACGGCGTAGGGCACTGAAGCCTTCCAATGTCAGCAGTTGTTCTTTCTCGAACGGTGCTTCAGCATTGGTCAGGAACTCCATTGCGGTATCCAGTTTTTCCGGATTAAAGCCGTTGTGGTAGTTGAAAACACCCAAACCGAATTTGTCACGTAGCGCACGACCCGCACAGATGTTCGCGGTGATCATGGCTTCTTCGATCATGCGGTTCGCAGTGCGACGTGGATCAGTGTGAATTGCGATCACGTCGTTGTCTTCGCTCAGTTCAAAGCGGTAGTCTGGACGGTCAGGGAATACGACAGCGTTGTTTGCACGCCATGCACTGCGTGCGTTAGCAAACTTGTGCAGCGCGTGAATTTGTTCAGCGATAACGGCATTCGGTGCCCAGCCTTCACATTCACCTTTCTCAAGCAGATCAGATACGTTGTCGTAAGACAAACGGCCTTGTGACTTGATCCATGCCGCGAAGAAGTGGATGTCATCCTGAATCACGCCGTCTGCATCCACGGTCACGCGACAGCAGATAGTTGGACGCTTTTCATCTTCCAGTAGTGAACATAGCTCATCACTCAGTTCACGTGGCAACATCGGAATGTTACGGCCTGGCAGGTAGATAGTGAAACCACGCTGACGCGCTTCGTCATCCATCTTATCGCCCACAGCGATGTAAGAGGTTGGATCGGCAATCGCAATCGTGATTTCAAAGCTGCCGTCTTCTTTGGCGATGGTATATAGCGCATCATCCATATCTTTGGTGGACTCACCATCGATAGTAATGAAAGGCAGATCAGTCAGATCTTCACGCTCCAGACCTTCATCCAGCATTGACCAGCTTTCCTGTGGTGCAGGCTCGGCGTTTGGCAGATCGTGACGTGCCAGCGTTACCCACCACGGTGCAATTTTGTCATTGCTGTCAGTGATTTTTTCTTTGATTTCGCAGAAGAACGTTTTGTTGTCGCCCACCAATGGGTGACGGGTCATCATCGCAACAACCCAATCGCCTTCTTTCAGCAATTCCGGGTTCAATCCTTTAACTGGGCGCGCTTTGATCGCATCTTTCAGTTGCGGGTGATCAGGCACGACGTGCAGGCGATCACGGATCAGTTTTACGCGACCGATGAAGCGATTCAGATACTGCTCAATCAGTTCTTGCGGCTCAGCCACTTCACGCTCTTTCTCTGTACGAATAACGGCCATAACACGGTCACCGTGCATCACGTTTTTCATATAGTTAGGCGGAATGAAGATGCTATCTTTGTTATCAATTTCCAGAAAACCAAAGCCACGGTCAGTCGCTTTGATGGTGCCTTCTTTTTTCGGCAGGGTTTCCTGAATTTGTTTTTTCAGCTGTGCTAGTAAAGGATTATCTTGAAACATTATGCCCGGTCTCAGGTTGTTAACTCGGACACTATAAAGTTTTCAGACCGTAAAACCAAGTTTATCCCATAAAGGAAAGCCGTTATCGCCCTTATCACGAGGTAATCGCGAAAAGCTGGGTCAGGGAATGTTGATGAAAGTATGAAATTAAATGCAAATCGTCCTGTTTTGGCACACAGAATGTCAAAAGCCTAATACCTTGATCAAAGAATGGATAATCTGTTTTTCATTCTTCGCCGGAATCCTTTATAAAACATTCTTCTGCATATAAAAAATACATTTATGGTGATGGGTTCATCATCGGTATACCACACAGTAGACAGCCTCATGCTCACCCTCTCGGTAGTGAACGCGGCTGAATGTAGGCATGGCTAGGATGGTTATGAAAAAGAATAAGGCGCTCTCGCAGTTGGCGAATCAATTGGCGAGAAAAGCTAACATGGAACGTTGGTGCTTTTGCCTGTTATCGACGTTGCAGCAAACGTTGCAACTGACCAATATTACCTTTCTGATTGAACATGAAGGGGAAAGCCAGGTCATGGCCAGTTGGTTTGATGACCAATTCCATTTTTACCCGGAGCCATTACCGCAGCATGACTTTAATGATGTCCCTTTGGTTTACTTTAATCAGGTCAAGCACGATGGTAAATCCGCACGGATCATTGATAGTCGCTGCTATACCGCGATTTGGGATAAGCCAGAGCGTGGTTTATCCCGCTTAATTCTGCCTATTCATACGCATTATCGTCAGGTGGGCTTTTTATATGCAGAAACCATGACGCCTGAACCGTTCGATGTTCAACAAAAGATGGTGGAGTCATTACTGATCCTCATTGCCTCCGATTTAAGTGCCCGCTTATTACAACAAGAAGTGTTGACGCACCATCTCACTCGCCGCAGTGTCGAAGCAGAATTGGAAGTGCGTAATCATTCGATCACCCAGTACCTGTCTTTATTGCAGAATTTGCACAGAGTGACACTCACATTGTCAAAAGCCAGTAATCTGGAGCAATTGTATCGGGATGCGGTGCAGTTAGGACGTGAATATTTGGCCATTGACCGTATGGCGATATTCCTGACCGATTTTGAAAAAAATGAAATGCGCGGCACCTTTGGGACCGACCCGCAGGGTAACCTGGTCTCCCGTACGGAATTTAGCAGTGCGATTCCTGATCACCCACTAGTCAATGAAGCGTTAAGTCGTAAAGATCACGTTGTCGTCAAAGAAAATGCGCCGCTGTATTTTGGTAAAGACCAAGTCGGGGTGGGTTGGAATGCCATGATTGCAATGTGGAACGGCGATAACTGTATTGGTTGGGTGGCGGCCGATAACCTGATCAATCAACGCATTTTGACGGAACACCAAAAAGAGATCCTGAAACTGTTCGGGGCGGCACTGGGCCAGCAGATTGTGATTCGTCGGAACCATGAAATGTTGAAGCAACTTAATCTCGAGTTGGAAGCGCGAGTGAATGAACGCACTAAAGCCTTGGTTCAGGCCAACGAAGCCTTAGAGGAAGCGAACCAACAATTAGCGCAATGGTCGATGCAGGATGGTTTGACCGGTATTGCAAACCGCCGTTTTTTCGATATGGCATTAAAGCGTTACTGGGAGCAAGCCGTGGCGCAGGGAAGTCCTTTGCACATGTTGATGCTCGATGTGGATCACTTCAAACGTTACAACGATCAATATGGGCATTTAGAAGGGGATAACTGCCTGAAAAAAATTGCCAGTGCCCTCGAGGTGATAGTGAAGCCATACCCTAATGCGGTACTCAGCCGTTTTGGGGGAGAGGAGTTTACGTGTTTGATCCCCTCTCAGTCTGTGGATGTGGTAAAGGCGATCAGTCATCGCATGCTTAAAGCAGTGAGAAATCTGATGATTAGCCACGGGCAAAGTGAATTTGGTGTGGTAACGGTAAGTATAGGTTGTTGCAGTCAGCAGCCAACCGCTGATATGGAAGTGATGTGTTTGCTAGATGGCGCAGATAAAGCGCTTTATCGGGCGAAAAAACAAGGGCGCAATCAGTTGTACCAATATAATGGTGTGCTTCAGCATGATGAGCGCGTGGAGAATTGCGTAGGATAAAGGTAAGAAAAATCAAGAATGGTTGCGTAACCGACAGAGAATAGCTGTGCTGTTGTACGCATTGTATAAATTATGGGTTCTTGACAGTTAATTTGTGACCTCGCTCAATTTTTTCTGGCTTTTTATCGAGTAATGGCGCACAATGCGCGCCTTATCGTCGAGGCCCAAGCTTGTGGTTGCTGTTGCAGAACCTTTTATAGCCGAGGGGCCCCGTTTTACGTTAGATTATTTATTGGGATCCCAATGCAAGAATCTGTTACAGAATTTCGCCAGTTAGATCTGGCCGACACACTACTATCCGCACTTGACTCAATGGGCTTCGTTGCGCCGACTCCTATTCAGGCGGCGTCAATTCCTCTTCTATTGACCGGTACCGATGCGCTAGGTAAAGCACAAACAGGTACAGGTAAAACAGCGGCATTCTCTCTGCCACTGCTTAACAAGCTTGATCTGAACCAGCATAAGCCACAAGCCATCGTAATGGCACCAACACGTGAGCTTGCTATCCAGGTAGCTGCTGAAATCAAGACACTAGGTCAGAACGTTAAAGGTCTGAAGGTACTAGAAATCTACGGTGGTGCTTCTATCGTTGATCAGATGCGTGCTCTTAAATCTGGCGCACACATCGTTGTAGGTACACCTGGTCGTGTTAAAGACTTGATCACTCGTGATCGTCTACACCTTGATGAAGTACACACGTTTGTACTTGATGAAGCTGACGAAATGCTAAAAATGGGCTTCGTTGACGATGTAACTTGGATCATGGAACAAGCGCCAGAAACTGCACAGCGCGTGCTTTTCTCTGCGACTATGCCTCCAATGGTTAAAGAAATCGTTGACCGTTTCCTACGTGAACCTGCGCGTATCGACGTTGCTGGTGAAAACCGTACCGTTGCACAGGTTGAGCAGCAGTTCTGGGTTGTTAAAGGCGTAGAGAAAGACGAAGCAATGATGCGTCTTCTTGAAACTGAAAACACTGACGCGTCAATCGTATTCGTACGTACTCGTCAAGATACCGAGCGTCTAGCTGACTGGCTATCTGCACGTGGCTTCAAAGCTGCTGCACTGCACGGTGATATCCCTCAGTCTCTACGTGAGCGTACTGTTGAACACATCAAGCGTGGTGTGATTGATATCCTAGTTGCAACTGACGTTGTTGCTCGTGGTCTTGATGTGCCACGTATCACACACGTATTCAACTACGACATTCCGTTCGATGTAGAATCTTACATCCACCGTATCGGTCGTACAGGTCGTGCAGGACGTGAAGGTAAAGCTATCCTTCTAGTTCGTACTAACCAAATCCGTATGCTACGCACTATCGAGCGCGTAACGAAATCACGCATGGAAGAAATCCAACTTCCTCTACGTGATGCTGTTGCTGAAGCACGTCTGAACCGTCTAGGTCAGGAGCTTGAAGCACAGAAAGAAGAATCAAGCCTAGAAGCGTTTGTTGAGCTAGTTGAAAAGCTACAAGAAACCATCGAAGTTGACGCAGCAACACTAGCAGCAATGCTACTGAAGCGTCAGCAAGGCAATCGTCCTTTGTTCTACAAAGGTCCGGACCCAATGGTTGCTGCTATCGAGCGTGAAGCACAGCGTCGTGACCGTCGTCGTGATGATCGCGGTGAACGTGGCGAGCGTGGTGACCGTCGTGAGCGTGGCGAGCGTCGCACTTACAACAACGCTGACTGGGATACTTACCAGCTACAGGTTGGCCGTGAGCAAGGTGTTCAGGTTAAAGACATCGTTGGCGCAATCGCAAACGAACTTGGCCTAAGCAAAGAGTTCATCGGTGCAATCAAACTGGCTCCTGAGCACACTTACGTTCAGCTTCCTAAGAAGATGACTGCAGAAGTAGCAGCACAGCTTAAGAAACTACGTATTCGTCAGAACGAAGTGAAAGCAGTTGTTGTTGAAGGTGAAGTGCTACGTGAACACCGTGGCGGCAACCGTGGCGGTAACCGCGATGGCAACCGTGATGGTAACCGTGGTGGCTTCCGTGGCAACCGTGAAGGTGGTAACGGCCGTCGTGATGGCGAGCGTCGTTTCGACCGCAACCGTGGCGGCGATAACCGTGGTAGCTTCCGTGGCGAACGCAACCACAGCAACGGCGCTCCACGTCGTGAACGCAAGCCACGTTTTGAAGATTAATCCTTCATAACGCGCAAGCACATTGAGAAATCCAGCCCTCGGGCTGGATTTTTTTTGCGTTGAATTTAACGGGGGCATAAGGCGATATACAGACACAGCTGTAAAGGAATAAGGCCAGCCAGAAAGGGGGTATCTTTCTGCTCTGGGCTGGTACTTTGCATTCGGAGGTGGGAGTCTATACTCAATGCATTGTGTTAACCTAGGGTTCACCTTCAATGAATAATGTATCGACATGGATGGCTCGTGATCCAGACCCCACTACACGAGAAGAACTGCAACAACTGATTGATGCAAATGAACAGGCGGCGATTGATGATCGCTTTTCCTCTCGCCTGGCGTTTGGTACCGCTGGATTAAGAGGCATTGTGGGTGCCGGTCCTAACCGTATGAACCGGTTAGTGATTCAGGAAACCGCGCTGGGGCTGGGCACCTATCTATTACAACAAGTGCCAGACGCTGCCGCCAAAGGGGTCGTGATCGGTTATGATGGTCGTCCTGACTCCAAACAATTCGCGACCGATACTGCCGTGATGCTGGGCTCGCTCGGTATTCATGTTTACCTGACAGAAACTGTCGCGCCGACACCGGTTGTCGCTTTTGGGGTGCGCCACTTAAATACCGCAGCGGGTGTAGTCGTCACCGCCAGCCATAACCCACCGGCTTATAACGGTTTTAAAGTCTACTGGGGCAATGGCGCTCAAATCATTCCGCCGCATGACAGCGGTATTGCTGCGCAAATCGACATTGCTGCACAAGCGCCTTTACCTGATCTCACCTTGTCACAAATTGAGCCGTTAGGCTTACTCACACCACTGGGACAAGGGTTCTATGATCAATATCGCTCAGCCCTGAATAACAGTCCGTTTTTGTCTAATCACACCGCCCCCGAGGCGGTCAGTATTGCCTACACGGCCATGCACGGGGTAGGGGCGAATTTGTCTGAGGGCTTACTGGCTGATGCCGGTTTTACGCAGGTTTACAGTGTAAAAGCACAGCGAGAGCCGGACGGTACCTTCCCGACCGTGAACTTCCCGAACCCGGAAGAGCCGGGGGCGATGGATATGGTTATCGCAGAAGCCAAAGCACATAATGCGACGTTAGCCTGTGCCAATGATCCGGATGCCGATCGCTTTGCGGTCGCTGTACGCACGGAAGAGGGTGAGTATAAGATGCTGACGGGTGATCAGGTCGGCGTGTTATTGGGACATTATTTGCTGTCGCGCGTGACACCCAGTGAGGCGATGGTCGGCACGACAATTGTTTCTTCCAGCTTGCTGGAGAAAATCGCCAAGTCGGTGGATGCCAATTACTTTCAGACTTTGACCGGTTTTAAATGGCTGACCAATGTCGCTATGGAAAAACAGACGGAACAACAACCGTTTATTTTCGCCTATGAGGAAGCTTTGGGGTACACCGTCGGCAGTACAGTGTGGGATAAAGACGGCTTGTCCGCCTTGGTGGCCTTTGCCCAGTTAACCGCTGAATTAGCGGCCAGCGGTAAAACCGTGTGGGATCGCATCGAGGCTATTTACCGTGAACATGGTTTATACCTTAATGCCCAGCGCAGCATTGCGTTGCAACCAGGGTCGCCACCGATTGGTGATGCCCTACGTGCCAATCCGCCGAGTGCCATTGCCGGACGTGCGGTGGTTCGTACCGATGATTTGAAGATCTCGCAACGTATCCATGCTGACGGCTTGGTAGAAACCATTGATTTACCGTCCAGCGATGTGTTGATTTATCATCTTGATGACGCTTCTCGCGTGGTGGTTCGCCCTTCGGGGACAGAGCCGAAACTCAAGTGTTATTATGAGGTGGTGGAAGCGATGGGGCATGAAGATTGCCTTAAACATGTACAGCAGCGGGCAGAAGAAGCTATGGCTGATCTGATTGAAAAACATCAGGCCTCGCTGTTGAGCTAAGTGTGAAGCAAGCAGAAGCCGTGTGATAAAAAAACAGCCCGTTATGAAGATAACGGGCTGTTTTTTCTGGCATGTCTCTGAGGATTCAGATTATTGCGCTTGATTCTTTTCGTTGATTTCTGCGTAAGTGTGCAGCAATTCAGTCAGCACTTTCACCCAACCAAAAGCATCGCCTGGGGCATCTTGCAGGATTTTCTCTACCTGTTCACAGTGCTGCTCTAGGGTGACCGCTTCTTCCAGATTGAAAGAAATCGCGTAGAAATGCCACAAGATCAGACGGGTCATACGCTCGGTGTTTTGCTTCGCCATGTCTGACTCGGCAAAAGCGGCTTTCACTTCACCCAGTGCAATGGCATTCATGCGTAACATGGCGTCAAACTGCGCTGACTTCATGCGATCTTCGCTGTCGACTTCTTCTTGTTCAAACGTAAACAGTTCCTGCATGGCTTCTTCTGGCACCATACGGCTGATCACGCGCAAACTGAACTCTTCCAGTTCGTGGCGTGGCATGGTCATCAGGCATTCAAGGCTATAATCGCGTTCCATGGTTACTCTGTCTTTTGGTTTGCAAGGGCGCGTATTCTGAGTGATTTTGCATGAAATTGCTAGCGCTTGTTAGTTGCCTCGCAGGTTGCGTAACTCGTCATTATTCCGCTTGAGACAGGCTCGGCTTTGACAGGGTTTTGACATTACACTGACGGGCTTGGGGTATGGTCGGCGCGAATTTGTGATGAAGAGTGACTATGAGCAAGCAACACACACCGAATGAATCGGAGCAGAAACAGGCTAACGTAGCGGAAAATCATACCACTACGCCATCATCTGACACCGCGAAAACACCGCGTAAAAAGCGTCGTGTACCCAAATGGGTGAAATATACCTGTTTGATTGGTGTGCTGGTCACAGGGGCGGGTCTGACGAAAATGGGCTTCGATCTGAATCAGGAAATCACCGATAAGTTTGAAGGTCAACTTTGGCAATTGCCTTCGGTGGTGTATGCGCGCGAGCTAACGCTTCAGCCGGGGGCAATGATCCGTTATGAAGATCTGATCAGCGAGCTGAAAGTCCTCAAATACCGCAAAGTGAATAAACCAACCCAGCCCGGTGAATATTCAACCAGTCGTCTGAAGGTGGAGTTTATCCGCCGTCCGTTTGAATTCCGCGATGGGCCACAAGAAGCCCGTCATGTTATCGCCCAATTTGATTACTCGAAAGTGAAGCGCATCATTGATGCTGAGAGTAATAAAGAGTTGGGCTATGTCAGTGTCGAGCCGAAAATGCTCGGCATGTTAGAAGCCAAAACAGATGAGCAGCGTATTTACCGTCCGATGGATGAAATGCCGCAGCCGCTTATCGATGCCCTCATTGCCACAGAAGACCGTGATTTCTACCAGCATGATGGTATTTCACCCACAGCCATTGCTCGAGCCTTCATCGCTAACCTGAAAGCCGGTAAAACGGTACAGGGTGGCAGTACGCTGACGCAGCAGCTTGCTAAGAATATGTTCCTGAGCAGTGAACGCAGTTTGTGGCGAAAATTCCGCGAAGCGTACATGGCGCTGATCATTGATTACCGCTATAGCAAAGATCAGATCCTAGATGCGTATCTCAACCAAGTGTATCTCGCGCAAAGTGGTCGTGATGCAGTACACGGTTTTGAGCTGGGTGCGCGCTTTTATTTCGGTCTGCCGTTGACAGAACTGCGTGTGGATCAGCAAGCACTGCTTGTGGGCTTAGTGAAAGGCCCGTCTTATTACAATCCGTGGCGTTATCCTGAACGTGCTGAACACCGTCGTGACTTGGTGTTAAAGCTCATGATGGAAAATGGCGCGCTGGATAAGTTCGATTACAAAAAAGCCATCAAGCAAGATTTGGGTCTGCAAGCCAAAGGCCAAATCTCTAACCGTCAGCCCGCCTACTTCGGTCAATTAGAGCGCGAAGTGGAGAACAAAGTCCGTGGTTATGAAGCCGGACAGGGGCTGCGTTTGTTCACCACGTTAGATCCGCGTTCACAGGCCATGGTTGAGCAATCGGTGAAGAAGGTTATTCCGACGTTGGAAGCCAAAGCCGGTAACGAACTGGAAACGGCGGTAGTGGTCGCAGACCGTATGACCGGTGAGATCCGTGCCATTGTGGGGGGCTCTCGTCCAAGCTATGACGGTTTTAACCGCGCCGTGGATGCGAAGCGTCAAATTGGCTCTGTGGTGAAGCCTGCTATTTATTTGGCTGCGTTGGAAATGCCGGAACGTTTTTCATTGGCGACCAGCTTACAAGATCAACCGTTGACGATTCGTGGTGAAAACGGCGAGAAGTGGTCACCGCGTAACTATGACCGTAAATACCGGGGAGAAGTACCGCTGTACCGAGCCTTGGCCAAGTCTTACAACATCCCAACCGTGAACTTGGGGATGGCCGTCGGTCTGGATACCGTGATTGATACCATGGGACGACTGGGTATTAATGAAAATGAAATTCCTAAGTTGCCGTCTATGTTACTGGGGGCGTTTACCTTAACGCCGCTGGAAGTGACGCAGATGTACCAGACCATCGCTAATGGCGGTAATCGCAGTGAATTAACCGCATTGAGCGCGGTGGTCGATAAAGACGGCAAAATCCTTTATCAGCACTTACCGACATCCAGTGAAATGGTGTCGCCGCAAGCAGCATGGCTAACCATGTTTACGCTGCAGAAAGTGGTGACAGAAGGGACAGGCCGTTATTTGAATTCCGTTTTACCGTCTTCACGCTTAGCGGGGAAAACCGGTACCTCGGATCAGGGACGTGACAGCTGGTACGTCGGTGTTGATGGTCGTGAAGTGGTGACCATCTGGATGGGACGTGATGATAACAAAGCGGTGAAGTTAACAGGCTCTTCGGGCCCGTTACGTTTGTATACCGATTATGTACAGCACCGTGATCCTGAGCCTTTGGTGTTGCCTGTGCCATCGCACGTGGTGGATTTTGAATACTACCGCGATCAACGCGGCGTCTTAGCGCAAAGTTGTACGGGGAACATGTATCTGCCGACGTGGGATCCGAACAATAATCTGCGTGAAGGTTGTATGATTGAGCCGGTTGAACAAGTGCAGCGTGGCGTGAAAACCGTTGAGAAAGGCGTGAAAGAAGGGGTTGAGCAAGTCGGTGGTTTCTTCAAGAAACTGTTTGACTGGTAACGGCCTTGATTTGCGTCGTGCTAGCCGGATCGCTACAATGCTGCGCTTTACTGTGTTCTATCGAGATACATCGACATGCGTTTATTGAAATCTACCGTACACCCTGATCTGCCGAATCTGGAAGGCACGATGTTTCACCGTAAGGCGGCACGAGGCATCATCTTGCAGGGCGATAATATCTTGATGTTATACACGGCGCGCTACCACGATTACACCTTACCGGGTGGCGGGATTGATGACGGTGAAGATGCGGTGCAGGGCTTGATCCGTGAGTTGGAAGAAGAAACCGGCGCACAGAACATTCGTGATATTACCGAGTTTGGTCTCTATGAAGAGTATCGTCCTTGGTACAAGCCTGAGCATGACATCATGCACATGGAATCTTACTGTTACGTCTGCACGATTGATGCGCAGCTTGGTGAGACGAAGTTGGAAGATTACGAAATCAATAACGGTATGAAGCCGGTATGGATGAATATTTTCGAGGCCATTGCGCACAACGAACACACCATGGCGAACAGTGATAAGAAGGGCATGTCGATTGAACGTGAAACCTTCTTGCTGAAACTGATTGCGAAAGAGTTGTTGCCACAGCACCCGCAAACTCAGCGTGTGGTGTTGGACGATAGCGAGCCGTCAGTGGCTGCGTAAGCTGTTTTACCTAACACGTTCGCTGTTAGCCTAAGAAAAAACCAACCACGGGTAATAACCTGTCGGTTGGTTTTTTTATGCCTGTTATTTGTGTCGCTGCCCTTGCCCTTGCCCTTGCCCTTGCCCTTGCCTAAGTCCCAGTTGCTGTGTCATTAGCGACAGTTTGCCAAAGGCAAGAAGCGTTTACTGCACAAATTCATGAATGAAGCTGATGGTGTTTTTGTTGCAGTAGAAGGTGGATTTTTTCTCTGCCTGCTGAATATCAATGCCTGTGCTTTTCACCACTTCGTTTTCTTCATTCATATAGTCAAACAGGGTAAAGCGGACATCATCATTTTTGCAGGTCAGCATGTTGCCCGTGACAGCCTGACGGAAATAGCGATTACCATGCAGGTTTTTCTTGGTGCAACTTTCGGTAAACACCACGCTGCTGTCTTTCAAATTGGTGATATTCAGATCGTAATGGCGATCACTGCGCATGAACTCGATCATTTTGTCGTTGCTTTCACAGGAAAAAATCAGTGAGCGAGGCTTGTCTTTCGCCAGTGAAGGCGCACTGAGCATGGCACATAACAGACAGGTGAGAAGGTAAGGTGTTTTATTCATCATCGTTAGCCCGCGTTCGTTGTTTAAAATGGTCACTGTGAAAGGTCAGCGTGTTGCGTGACCGGTTCGTTTTAATGGTGTTATTGCGTTTGTTTTACATTCATGTCGCCGTCTAAATATTTGCTATCACACTGTATTTATTGATTAAATTATAAATTTGATGCTTAGAAGGCTTATTGGGGTCAGTATGCTGTCATGGTGGTGATTTTTTGCACGGTGTAAAGAAATAGACTCAAACCTAACGCATGCTTTCTGCTTGCCTGTTACACGAAAAGCGCATCAAACTGATTGGTAGGCCGAGAAATATGATAGGGAGAGTTTCTCGTTGTATTCCTGATAATCATAACAATAAGATCGGGTGCACGATGAGTGAGGCCGTTTTTCAGCCTATTAGCCACCGATAACATCAACGCGCATTAAGCGCTGTGATAAGTGAAGAGGCGCTGTTTCGATATACTTGCAGTTATGTGCATATGTTACCGTTTATCAATGAGTTAGGCTGTATTTTGTACAGCGTGTTCGGTGGGGTGCTTATATTCCATAATGTGGTTTTTTTGTAGAAAATTATTCTCTCTGAGGTGTAAAAGGGAGGATATATGAGAAAACAATTATCTAGTGTTAAGTGTAAATTATCTCTTATAAGAACAGGGCGATGCCCACTATCCCTACATTACGCTTGAATAAAGGTTTTTATAATGAAAAAGCACCTATGGACTGGTTTTATTGAGACTGTTAAGCGCGAAGTCGTCCCTGCACTGGGTTGTACAGAGCCTGTATCTGTGGCATTAGCAGCAGCGATGGCGACCCGTGCATTGAAAGGGCAGCCAGTGCGTATCGACGCATTTGTTTCGCCGAACTTGATGAAAAACGGCATGGGTGTGGGCGTACCAGGCACCGGTATGGTTGGTTTACCTATTGCAGCCGCCGTGGGCGCATTGGCGGGTGAACCAGATGCAGGTCTGGAAGTGCTGAAAAACATTACGCCAAGCGATGTAGCGAATGCTAAAACCATGCTGGATAACAACGCGGTATCTGTTGGCGTGGCCACTGTAAGCAACATCCTGTTCGCTAAAGTGACCGTAGAAACCGCTGATGAAACCGCGACGGTGATCATTGCGGATGGTCACACCAATGTGGTGTCGATGGAAGTGAACGGTGAAGTGACCTTCATTGCTGATCAAACATCGGATGCTGAACCTGTGAAGAAAGTGAATATCTTCGAGGAAGCAACCGCATTGGATATCTACGAGTTTGCGTTGAATGCGCCGCTGGAAGATATTCAGTTTATCTCTCAGGCGTACGATCTGAACAATGAGCTATCAAAAGAAGGTTTAACCGGTAAATACGGTTTGCAGATTGGTGCGACCTTCCAGCGTAATATCGACCGTGGCCTGTTAACGGGCGGTTTGATGACAGACATTCTGCGTCGTACGTCAGCGGCGTCGGATGCCCGTATGGATGGCGCAATGATGCCTGCCATGAGCAACTCTGGCTCTGGTAACCAGGGCATCGCAGCAACCATGCCAGTTGTGGTTGTGGCTGAGCACGTGAAAGCGGATCAAGAAACCACCATCCGTGCGTTGATGATGTCTCACCTGATGGCGATTTACATCAAAAGTTACCAGAACAAACTGTCTGCATTGTGTGGTGCAACAACCGCATCCATGGGCGCAGTAGCCGGTATGACGTGGTTGCTGGGCGGTGAATTTGACCAGATCAGCAGCGCGATTTGTAGCATGATCGGTGACATTACCGGCATCATTTGTGATGGCGCAAAAACCAGCTGTGCAATGAAAGTGTCTTCTTCGGCGAGTGCGGCGATTAAAGCGGCATTAATGGCGTTAGACGGTATCCGTGTCACCGGTAGCGAAGGTATCGTGGCAGACAATGTTGATGCTTCAATCCGTAATATGTCTGCATTGGCGAACGGTGCGATGACACAAACAGACGTGCAGATCCTAGAGATCATGGTACACAAGTAATCGTGCGATGAAAGGCCATCAATAATCGACGCTGAACAAGCGACGATAAATAATCAACGATGAACGATCAAGGGCAGCTATTACAGCTGCCTTTTTGCGTTTTAGCGGCCAGACAGAAAAGGATAATAGGGGGATGATGGGAGAGGCGATAATGAAGAAACGTTATGCGGCCTAATAGCCTGACCGCGCCATTTTTTTATGCCTGCGCTGACTCTTGATCAAGTCGTTAATACGGCTTTCGATCTGGCTGGTGCAGTATAACTGGCGAATGAAGACCCCTTGTCGAATCACTGCGCCTTTCTCATAGTGGGGCGCATCAGGCCCCGTGAAGCGGGAATACTCATACACCTCAAATTTCACTTCAGACGCATCCTCTTCAGGGGGCTTGTGACAGGTTGCTCGATACCGAAAAGCCATGTCTTTCTCATCGGTATCCCGTAAAAGTGCGACATATTTGGCCGGGCAAGTGGCATCAAAATCGATCATTACCCCTTTACTGACCGTAAGCCGAAACACGTCCTTTTCTTTGGATAAAACCACCGCACTGTCGCCATTCAAGCACGAGAAATAGGTCTCGGGGGATTGCGCATGTGCCATGGATGCAAGGGGGATGCTGAATGCTGTAATGCCTGCCGCTATGCATCCAAGTGTGAAAAGAGAATGAGTCAACGCACGGGTCTCGACTAAAAGCTGAAATGACGCCCTAAACGGCAGGAACGAAAGGGCTCATCTTGTCATGCGTTAAGTGAAATGCACTCACAGCATGATGAATATTCCACGCTGCTTACACTCTGTGTGTCTGTTTTCACCCGTTGCCCGTGAAGGTGTTAGCCAAGGCACAAAATGCACTTGGTGTGCCGGTGACTTGTCCCCTCGTTATGCTTATCCTGATGTTCAGTGACAGAGTGATTGTTATTGATAAGCCTTAGTTGTTGTTATTCGTGTACGTGCTTGCGCTGGTCTCCGTACTGGTGTCGGGTTGTTCGTCTTGGGATACATAACCTTTGCTGGCCGGTGGTGAAACATCTGACGTAACCCAACCACCCCCGAGCACTTTATACAAGGTCAAGAAGTTCAGCTGCTCAGATAGCTTGGTGTTTATCAACTCTTGCTGTGCGGTGTAGAACGAACGTTGTGAATCCAGCACCGTGAAATAGTCATCGACCCCTTCATCAAAGCGTAAGTTGGACAGGCGGAAACTCTCACCCGTGGCATCAACCAGCATTTGTTGGGCAGCAACCTGATCTTTGAGCGTGGCTTGATTGGCAAGGGCATCCGCGACTTCACGAAAGGCGGTCTGAATTGCTTTTTCGTATTGATTCAAGGCGATTTGTTGATCGGCACGTGCGACATCCAGCTGGGCATCCAACTCTCCCCAGCGGAAAATGGGTAACACGAGGGTCGGCGTAAAGGTCCAACTCAGGCTGTCATCAGAAAACAGATCATCGGCGGAGGCACTTAATAACCCTCCGGTGGCTGTCAGGGAAATCGCGGGGAAGTACGCTGCTCGGGCTGCACCAATGTTGGCATTAGCCCCGATCAACTGGTGTTCGAGCGCCAGAATATCGGGACGGCGAAGTAACACAGTAGACGGCATCCCCACTTGAATCGGCGCAAATTGGATTTGCTCGGCCTGTTTGGGCAGTAAATCGGTGGGAATCCGTGTGCCGACGAGGGTAGTCAGTGCATTGATATCCACGTTGACCTGACTGGTAAAACGGGCGACGTCTTTTAATGCGGTCGCGACGGTGGTTTGTGCCTGTGCGACATCCAAGCCTGTGGCAACGCCGCTGTTTAAGCTTTTCTGGGTCAGGTTGAGCGAGTCTTGCTGCAAGGTCAGGGTATCTTTTGCCAGCTGTAACAAGTATTGGTCGGCGAGCAGGGTCAAATAGGCTTCAATCACGCTGCTGACTAGGCTGAGCTGGGTATTTTTGCGCGCTTCAATGGTGGCGAGGTATTGCTCTAAGGCTTGTTGTTCTAAGCTGGCAATACGTCCCCAAAAATCAATCTCGTAGCTGGTGATCCCCAAATCCACGCTGTACTGACGGCTGATAGTGGAATTGCCATTGTTGGCGTTTTCTGGGATCCGTTGATTGGCGGCACCTGCGGTGGCATCGATATTCGGTAACCGATTGGCACGTTGAATGCCAAATAACGCTTCGGCGCGCTGAATATTGAGCAAGGCAATGCGTACATCACGGTTGTTATCGAGGGCTAATTCCACCACCTGTTGAATTTTGGGGTTTTGCACAAACAGTCGCCAGTCTTGCTCGACCGTGACGGCTTTGGGGGCAACCGGTGACGTTCGTGCCTGTGTTTGCGTCTGTGACTGAGTTTGCGTTGCCGGGTAGCGACCGGGCACCGCTTCGCTGGAAAGCACCAATGGGCTGGTGGATGACGTATTGTTGGTCGCGGTATAGATGGAATAATTTGCGCTGTTGGTCGCATTGGGTTGTACAGGCCAGTCCTGTTCGACAGGCAGTGCGCCACGTTCATAATCAGGAATGAAGTTCACGCAACCTGCCGCAGAGATCGCCACCGCAATGGACAGGGCAACGCCAGAAAGGTTAGTCATGACTTGGCTCCTTATGCGTGACGTTGACGCCTGGATCATCACCGGGTTTAGTACCCGTGGATTGAGTCCCCGTATCTGGTTGTGGATCTTTGCCATGGAAAAAAAGTGTGACAACCACAAAGAAGAGAGGAATAAAAAAGATCCCTAAGAAGGTTGCGGTGATCACGCCGCCGACAACGCCGGTGCCGACCGCATTTTGCGCCCCTGAACCGGCACCATTAGAAATGGCGAGCGGGACAACCCCCATACCAAAAGCGAGGGAGGTCATCAAAATTGGACGTAAACGAATTTTGGCAGCATGAATAGCCGCGTGGTATATGTCTTCCCCCGCGTCATGGTATGACTTGGCAAACTCTACAATCATGATGGCATTTTTCGAGGCCAGGCCAATGGTTGTCAACAGACCAACCTGGAAATAGACATCGTTATCCAAACCAAAGAGCAGGGTGGCACTGACGGCGCCTAAAATCCCCAGTGGAATGATCAAAATCACCGAAAACGGTACTGCCCAACTTTCATAAAGTGCGGCTAAGCAGAGGAAGACGATCAGGATGGATAAGGCATATAAGAGCGGCGCTTGACCACTGGAAATGCGTTCCTGATAAGACATCCCCGTCCATTCTACACCCACGCCGGCAGGTAACTGGCTGACCAGTTTTTCCATTTCCAGCATGGCATCACCGGTACTGACGCCGGGAGCCGGTTCCCCCAGTATTTCCATGGCGGAGGTACCGTTATAACGTTCTAAGCGGGGCGAGCCATAGGTCCATTCACCTTCACTGAATACCCGCATGGCGACCAAATCCCCGTCTTTATTGCGCACCTTCCATTCCATGATGTCTTCTGGATTCATACGGAAGGGGGTATAGGCTTGCACGTACACCTGTTTTACCCGCCCGCGATCGACAAAGTCATTCACGTAGCGGCTACCAAAGGCGATCCCTAGCGTATTGTTGATATCATTTATGGCGACACCCAGTGCGCGGGCTTTAAGTTGATCAATTTTGATGTGGTATTGCGGGGTGTCATCTAAGCCATTGGGTCGAACAGCGGTAAGCAACGGGCTTTGTGCGGCCATGCCCAACAGCTGGTTACGGGCATTGATCATCGCCTCGTGGCCCATGCTGGATCGATCTTGCAGGAACATATCGAAGCCTGTGGCGTTACCCAGCTCCATGATGGCCGGCGGCGCAAAGGCGAAGATCAAGGCTTCAGGTATCTGGGTAAACGCCCCCATAGCCCGCCGAACAATGGCATTGACCTTGTCTTGCGGCTCGGTACGCTCATCCCAGTCTTTCAGTGATACGAACATCATGCCGGTATTGGCACCGGAACCGGCGAAGCTGAAACCAGCAACTGAAAAGACCGATTGCACGTTTTTCTGTTCTTTTTCCAGAAAATAGTCTTCTACTTGATCAAGGATCTCCAGCGTTTGCCCCTGTGTGGAGCCACTGGGCAGCTGCACCATGCTCATCATCACCCCTTGGTCTTCATCTGGTAAGAAACCACTGGGCAGACGTAAAAAGAGCAACGCCATGACAGCACCGATCCCTAAATAGATCAGCAAGAAGCGCACACTACGATGAGTAATGAAAGTCACGGCGTTGGTGTATTTGTTGGTGGCTTTGTCGAAATTACGGTTAAACCATCCCGCAAAGCCAGTGTCTTTGTGGCCGTCGGTGGTTTTGAGCAGGCTGATGCACAGGGTAGGCGTCAGAATAATCGCCACCATGACCGACAGGGCCACAGCGGTCACAATTGTGATCGAGAACTGGCGATAAATGGCCCCTGTTGAACCTGCAAAAAATGCCATGGGAACAAATACCGCACATAGCACCATACCAATCCCGATCAAGGCACTGGTGATCTCATGCATAGATTTTTCCGTGGCGGCACGTGGGTCTAAACCTTCTTCTTCCATGATCCGTTCGACGTTTTCAACCACCACGATGGCATCATCCACCAATAAGCCGATGGCCAGTACCAAGGCAAACATAGTTAACGTATTGATGGAATAGCCGAGTATCAATAGCACCGCGAATGTCCCTAATACCACCACTGGAACGGCAATGGTTGGGATAAGCGTGGCACGGAGGCTTTGTAAAAACAGCAGCATGACCAAGAAGACCAGAAAGACCGCTTCTAATAAGGTTTTGACCACTTCTTCAATGGAGATTTTGATGAAGGGGGTGGTGTCATACGGATAGACAACAGAGATCCCTTCTGGGAAGAAGGGTTTGAGTTCTTCCAGTTTGGCCCGTACCGCATCCGCCGTTTCCAGTGCGTTTTTCCCGGTCGCCAGCGCAATCGAAATCCCCGAGGCGGGTTGTTTGTTAAAGGCGGAAACCGTTTGATACGAGGCGGCACCCAGTTGTACATCGGCCACATCTTCAATTAATACTTGTGAGCCGTCAGGGTTGACCTTTAACAGAATTTTTTTGAATTGCTCGACGGTTTGCAGGCGTGATTGTGCCGTAATTGTGGCGTTGATTTGTTGTTGGGGTGTTGTCGGCGCCGCGCCTAATTGCCCCGCTGAGACTTGGGCATTTTGTTCCTGAATGGCGGAGACCACATCGGACGGCATGAGCTCGAAGCTTTCCAGTTTATAGGGGTTGAGCCAAATGCGCATGGCATATTCAGCCCCGAATAACTGGGTTTGCCCGACGCCATCCACACGGCTGAGAGGGTCAAGCACGTTACTGGCGATGTAATCGGAAATGTCATTGTTGTCTAACGACGGATCACTGGAGACAAAGCCGATCACCATCAAAATCGAGTTACTGGCTTTCTCTACCCGCACCCCTTGGTTTTGCACATCAATGGGCAACAAGGGCGTGGCGGCAGAGAGTTTGTTTTGCACCTGTACCTGTGCGATATCGGGATCCGTACCGGCAGCAAAGGTCAGGGTGGTGGTGGTATTACCAAACGAATCAGACGTCGATGACATGTACAGCAGGTTATCCAACCCATTCATTTGCTGCTCAATCACCTGCGTGACGGAATCTTCGGCGGTTTTGGCCGATGCCCCCGGGTAGTTCGCAGAGATCTGAATGGCGGGGGGCGCAATGCTGGGGTATTGCGCAATAGGGAGCAGGATAATGGCAATCACCCCTGCCAGCATCACTAATATCGCCAATACCCAAGCAAAAACAGGGCGTGCAATGAAAAAATGAGCCATAACGCGTTCCTATTGCTGAGAAGGGGTAGACGAACCGGGTGTGCCTTGTGCTGAACCTTGCTTGGCTGTGATCTCATGGGACTTAGCCACCGGACTGCCCGGACGCACAAACTGCAGGCCATCCACAATCACTTTTTGACCGACTTTCAGCCCCTTAGTGATCAGCCATTGATTGTCCACGAGCCGATCAGCGGTCACCGTGATGATGTCGACTTTGTTGTCGCTGTTGATCACCGAGACTTGCGCATCGCCTTTTGGAGTCCGTGACAAGGCTTTGGCGGGAATAAGGATGGCTTTGTCCATCACGCCACGAGGCAGTGACGCGCGTACAAACATGCCAGGGAGTAAGATTTGATCCGGGTTAGGGAAAGTGACCCGCAACACGAACGAGCCGGTTGTTTCATCAATGTTTACGTCAGAAAACAGAATGGCGCCGCGATGATCGTAAGTGGTGCCGTCCTCCAAGAAGAGGGTGATATTTTTCGACTCTCCTTGAGTGCGGGTAAATTGCCCTTGCGCTAATTCCCGACGGAATTTCAATAATTCAGTGCTGGAGGCGGTGAGGTCCACATACATTGGGTTGTAGGTCTGAACCGTGACTAACGGCGCGGACTGGTTAGCGGTGACCAATGCCCCGGCGGTGACGGTGGAGCGTCCGGCTCGGCCGGCAATCGGGGAATAGACACGGGTGTAGTTGAGGTTGATTTTGGCATTTTCGACCGCCGCTTTGGCACTGGCAACATCGGACTGTGCTTCCTGATAGGTGGCGACGGCATCGTCATAATCTTGCTGTGACACCGCACGTTCTCGTACTAATCGGCGGTAGCGTTCGGCTCGATTACGGGCAGTGGATTGATTGGCGATGGTTTTGCGCAGGTCCGATTGAGCTTGATCCAATTGTAATTGAAAGGGAGCCGGGTCAATTTGATAGAGCGGCTGGCCTTGTTTCACCATGGTGCCTTCTTCAAACAACTGCCGCAGAATAATACCGCCTACCTGTGGGCGTACCTCGGCTTCGAATGAGGCGAGGGTACGGCCGGGCATCTCATCATTCAGAACCACTTGCTGGGTATTTATTGTGATGTAACCAATGTCATATTGTGGCCCTTTAGCGGCAGGGGCGCCAGTATCTTCACACCCTTGCAGTACCCCAGTGCTCAGCCACACCATTGCGAGAGACAAGCGTTTTAATGCGCTTAAATTGATCATAACCACAGCCTATGTCCACCCCATTATTCAACGACAAACGCAGGTGAAAAATTAACCTGCGAACAATGAAAGCTTATGGAAGATTTTTAGCGGTGAATGTCTTAACTTTGCATATGGTATGGGGGGAGGCGAAAGGCATTGGAGAATGCGGCGGCAATTCAGTCAGTTGCTGTCTACTGACCAGCCAGTCCCGCAAGCGTCAATAATAGACGAAGGAATATGGATGAAAAAATGCCGCTCAGTTGACTAATTTTTTCATCTGCAGACCAAGAAAAATAAAGCTGATCCCTTCAATCAATAAGGATACGCCCACAAAGATCCCCAGCAGGGAAAGGGAGAATGTCGGATCATCGAGATACGAGAAGAAGTAACCGCCAATAATGACGGATAACAGGCCGCTTAAGATAATCCAGGTACTGCCGGGTAGGCCACGGTTACTCATACCAAAAATCATGCGTGTCGCCCCGTTAAATATCATCACGATGACCATTAACATGGTGATCGTGACTAAGCCCTCCAGCGGTTTGAAGAGAATAAACAGCCCCCCGACGATATAGAGCACGGCACTGAGAACATACCAGAGTTTGACCTTCCATTCATGAATACTGAAGGTGTGATAGGCCTGTACCAATCCACTGAACAGGAAGATCCCGCCAATGATGGTGGTGATCGTCAGCCCTGCCGCGACAGGCAGACTGATGGCGGCGAGGCCCGCTAAGGCAATCAGCGCCCCGACAATGGCAAACCATTTCCAGCCTTTGGAGAGAAAACGCTGGGCGGTAACGTTATTGGTGTTTTCAGTAGAAGGATTGGGTGTTTGATTGGATGTATCCATGCGTAACCTCTCGGTGGGTAAAGATATCCCAAAGTCTAGTCGAGAAAGCTGTCAGGCTAGAAAGATCAGCACGACACCACGCTGTACGCGGTGCCGTCCTGTAGGGGGATGGGTGAATCAGTGTCTGTGTGTCAGTCAGTGGTGTTGTCTGTTAGCTTGCCATTGATGACGGATGCAGGTATTGCTGCCACGCCGTGTGATACAAGGCTTTCGAGGTAGCACGCAGTTGCTGGATCTGCGCGGTTTCGAATTCACTCAAATCACGTTGTTGTGACTGTGCTGTTCGCTCAATACGCTGGATTTGCTCGTAAATCTTATGCTCTTCACCATTTTTGACATCAGAAACGGCGGCCAAGTGCAATTGTACTTCGGCAATCAGTTGTGATTGCGGCAAACGGACCAGGACTTTCAAATCACGGTAGCCAGAGGCAGTCGGATTTTTAAAGCGGTTTTTTACCGCGACCAACGTGGCTTCTTTGCCCATCCACTCAAAGGCCTGTACAAGGCTAGGGATGTCGTTGGCAACCAGTGATGCACGTGCCAGGTCGGTGATTTTCGTTGCGTCACCTTCCAGTTCAGTATCCACTTTGGTCTGTGCGCGTTGCTTGGTTTTTACACCGGGCAGAATCACGTCAGTGCTCGTCAGCAGGCCAATTTCCTGCATCAAATTATTCAATTCATCCTGCGCAGCAGGTGCTTGTGCATACAGCTTATTAAAGTCAGCATATGGCTGTGCAATGTGTGGCGCACGCCAATCCTGAATGCTGTACAAACCGCTCAAGCTTTGCTGGAAAGACTTCTTGCTGCCTTCCGACAAGCGAGCGGGAAACTCATATTCTTGTTTGTTGTGATCAGTCGCTAGCGGTGCAGCAACGGCTGAACTTCGGCCCAAAACAAACAAAAGGATAAAACATGTGCGAAGTAACGACTTCACGTCCATTCATCAGCTCCTTGTGCCAGGGGTCTCTGGCATATACGTAAACGGTGGTTTCAACGGTGAATGCCGATGAAAAAAAGGTGACGTATACAAAGGGTTGAGCGGCGCTACACGAAGAAGATTAGCAGAGTTAGCTGAACAGAAGATGAATTTCATTCAAACCAATAAGCAAAATAGCGCTTTCTTTCATCATTTTGTTCAAGTCGGAATCAATAGTGTGAGCTGCAGAAGAAAAACGCACTGCGCGTGAAGTCAAACCAAGAGGGCAGAACAGAGGGTGAAAAACTAAAAAGGAGCCCAATGGACTCCTTTCTCTGACAAGTTCATCGCTGTTAGATGAACGATAAACCGTGATTAACTGGCCAGTGCCAGCAGCTCCTCATTGGGCGCAGGGCTGACCGGTGCCAGTGACGGATTCAGGTATTGATGCCAAGCGTGCTGGTACATCTCTTGTGATTGATTACGCAGCTGCGTGATCGTCGCGCGTTCAATGTCATTCAATACACGTTGTTCAGCCTGTGCGGTACGTTCAATTTGCTGAATATTGGCGTAGATATCATGTTCAGGGCCGCTTTTGATATCCGCAATTGCATTCAAGTGCAGCTGAATTTCCGCAATGATGCCCGTTTGTGGCAGTTGTACCAGCATTTTCAGATCACGGTAACCGGATGCGGCAGGTGTTTTAAAGCGGTTCTTGGTTTCTAAGACGGTGGCTTCACGGCTGAGTAGGCTGTATGCATCGACCAGTGAGGCAATGTTATCAGCGACCAGGGTGCCACGGGCAATGTCTGTCAGTAATTCAGGATGGCCGTTGAGTTCGGTGGCAATTTTATATGCAGCACGCTCTTTGGATTTCACACCCGGCAAAATAGGCAAGGTGGTGGTGTGCAAACTGACTTGTGTTAACAGTTGCTGCAATTCATGTTGTGCAGGCTCTGCATGTTGGTACAGGGTATCAATATCCGTGAAGGGTTGATTGACCGAAGCGGCTCGAAAACTCGGAATGGCATAAAGGCCGCTGAGCGAACGTTGAAAATTGTCTTTTGTGTCTTGCGTAGGGGATGCCGGATGCTCGATGTCCGCATCGGTGAACTGTGGAATCGTTGCATTTGCAACAGGGCCTCGTCCGAGAATACAAAACAGGACAAAGCAGGTTCTGAACAAAGATTTCGCGCTCATTGAATCTCCTTGGTCTCACCACAGTAACATGCTGTGGTGCTACTGAAGATATCGGGTCTGCGGGGCGATTTTCAATGTGCAAAAGGGCGAAAAAACCTTACTTATTACAAGGTTGTGATCGGGCTCCCACTTGTATGCATGATGCGGATAACGATGTGTAACATTGCATGACAGTAGCAAAATACGCCGATAAACAGTGGTAGAATGCGCGGGTTAATTCAGCGAGAGATTTGTCATGCAACAGGATTTGTTCATTATTTTTGCCATTGTTTGGGTCGGTATGGCCATTGGCAGTTATATGTTGTTCCAACGAGGAAAGGACGTCGAGCGCAAGCGTAAGTTGTGGCCAATGTATACCATTGGTAGCAATGTGGTGGTGGGGGCGGTGATTGTGTATATGCAGCCACCATTGTATTTAATGTTGGCGTTATTGGCACTGATGGTACCGGTGACAGTGATGACGATCCGTTCAACCAAGTTTTGTGATGCGTGTGGTAGCCCGTCACGCTCGCCTTTCTTTATGAAGCCTCCGGCAAACTGCTCACATTGCCAGAAGCCTTTAAAATAAGCGTTTGTCTCCTCGGTGATGGCCTTCACGGCCATTGCCTGTTATGCACTTAGGCATTTTTCTGTGAGTGCATCCCGTTCAAATTGAATACCTTGCCAACCGTACTTCATGAAATGGCGAATATTCTGGTGATCGTTGCCTTCCGGGTGCTGTAAGACATCCACGCGATAATGCTCCCCAAAGCAAGCAAGCACTTCGGCTTCCGAAAGATTTTGTCTTTTCGCAAAGGCAAATACACGGCAGGAGCCTTCATTCTGTCCTGGTGCGTTATGCAGAGTGTCTTTTCCTAAACCATTGGTAAAGCCAGCTGGAGAGTAGTCGTAATGTTGATTGATGGTTTCAATCACTTGTTTAAAGCCGACGGTTTCAGGGTGGTGTTTAATTTGATGAAGTAGCGTTTCCATCGCGAGCATCTCCTTCTGTGTATCTCTTATGTGTTGTCTCTAAAGTCATGAGATTCCCGTCAGCTATCTGATGCTGACGGGATGTCAGTTAACGCTGACCTTGTTTTTTCGCTTGCTGTTTAAGCTCGAAATCAAGTTCATCAGGGAAAACAACCAACCCGTCTTCATCTTGATTCGGGAAAATAACAACAGCCAGTTCGTCATCCTCTAGGCCGTAAGTCCAACGGCTGTGCCATTTGTTCAATGAAATGGCTTCCGCTTTACAGTTATCCCAGTCACCGGTTGCCCAAGATTCAGCAAACTCTTTGTTTGGCCAAACTGGCACGCAATCTTCGTCATCGGTGTTAAGCATGACACAGCCATGCTCGTCAGTCAGAATCCAAATTTCACGGTTAGCAACCACTTCCTTCACCAAATATTGGTAACGTTTTTCGGCATCATAAGCCTGGATTGTTTCAATTTGGTTTGGATCTAATGGCGTGGACATTTGTCTTTTCCTGTAACACATAGTAATAGGGTCATAGCATAGAGGAAAATTAGACTTTAGTCATTGTGTTAGCGGTGTGGTTTTTGCTTTCTACGCCCTGCAAAAATGTTGCCGGGCGTAGATACCTATCTGGTCGAACCTATCTGGCCGAACTATCAGGCAGAGTGAGAAAGGCTGGAAGGATTAGCGCAGAGTATAAGGAATACGAACTGATAATTGGAAATCCGGTGCATCAGCGGTTAACCCTGCGCTGACCCCGACGTTAATGGTGGTTTCAGGGTTAATGGCATAGTTAGCCCCCATGGAAATCGAATCCAGCTGAAGCAATTTCGCATCAGATGGGGTTTCGCCATTGATTTTGGATTTCAAAATGGTTTTGTGGCTTAACCCTAAGCTGAACGAAAATTTTGGATTAACGGCGAAACCCATCCCGGCACTAAAGGAAATGGTATCACCGAGATCGATGGTATTCGCCTGTAACTCGCTGGTGGTGCCGTCTTCGTTCTCAACCGTCACGTCCACATCCACATCGTCTTTGATGTTCCAGATATAGCTCAGGTTGGCATAAATGACGGCAGGATCCATGGGTAAAATCATGGTCAGGCCGGGTTCAATGCTAGGGAAACCCGATCCGGTGGGAAGCTCTTCAAAGTCACTCAGATCATTGACTGGCACATCGTACGGTGAGGTACCGGTGGTGGATTTAAAGCGCAAACCTGCAATCCAGTAGGGAGGATTTTCCATGTTGATTTGGTATTTAAACCCCGCTTCAATATCACCGATGTCACTGCCTTCAACGGTGCGCAAGGTGTCATTGGGCACCCCTTGTTGGAGTTCACGTTCAAAAATGGAGTCAGAACGGTATACCCACGGAATACGCGCTTCAACTTCCAGTCGGTTGGTAATACCGTAACGGCCGGTTAAACCGAACGTGAGTGTGGTTCGATCAATATCACTCGCACGGATCAGACCCACAATCAATGAAGGTAATACGGTGTACCCGACAATAGAAACACTATTGGATGAATTTTGTGTGTATGAAAAGCTGCCATCCAGCACAAAGGAGCCTTTAGGCGTTAATACACCGGGTAAATCTGGATCCAATAAGTCCCCAAAGGTTTGTACACGCTTGGGTTTTCCTTGCTCCCCGTTGGTGTTGTGGTTATCGGCGGCAACGGTGCCGGACACCGCCCCTGACATGAAAGCAAGAAGCGTGATGATACTTTTTTTATTGAACGTGCTCACGATGGCCTCACTTACTCTATTGAATTACCGACTCTTTCGTTAAAAAAGGAAGAGGGGTAAGGGTTAGCACTTTTCCACTGAAATAAAAAACTGATAAAACAGATAAGAAAATCATAGTTGAGGTGAGAATAAGCGGGTACTTGAGAATCTCAGATACAGTCTTATGGTTGAGATTGAATCATTAAGGTCACACTCAATATATAGGAGTAATGTTGTAAGACTTTATTAATGGCTTTTTTCGAAAATAAATAGGCATTTGAAATGGGTAGGGTTCAATCATGATAACACGTATCAATAAATAGACAATGATACACTGTTCTAAAGAATAAAACAGGCGTCTAACAGTTGAATGTATGAGACGAAATTTCACAAATTAGGCAATATAAGTAGAGGAAATTAAAAGTAAAAAGTTCAGATCGAAATGGATCAAAATTTATTAAAAATAATACAGACATCGAACTTGCAAACTCTATAGTTAAGTTATCTCGCAAACACATGCGAGTGATTATAAGAAAATAACTACTCAATATATTTGGAGTAATACCATGCGTAAAACACATATCGCACTTCTAGTAGCAGTAGTAAGTTCTCCTCTAGCGCTTGCCAATTCATACTACGACCCTTACAACCCATATTATGATGATGGGAATGACAAAACCATCACCGATTCATTTAATAAGGATCTTGATGCGACCTTAACAAAGAGCATCCATAAAGAGTACAACATCGAAAAAACGTACAAGTCTGATGACGACACGTTAAAAATGTACGATGTGAATAATACTGACAAACATGAGTACATTAATAATAGTACGCATGATTACAGCCAAGATTGGACACTAAAGATCGAAGAAAACTGGAATACGGCAGAGTCAAAACTGGATGGCTCAGTGGCTTACAGTAAAGTGTCTTACGGTGGTGCATGTTGTGAAGATCACGGCGGTTACTACGGTAAAGGCTACGGCGCACCATCTTCACCATCTTCTTTGACGGTTAGCCATCACAATGATATGTCTGGCGCATTCTCTGGTGCTTCAGGTATTAACATTGCAGGTCAGAATGCGGGTAATAACTCGCTTGTACAACAAAGTGCAAGTACAAATGCAATGCTCGCGGGTAATTAACACATAACTGAGGGCTGTTCGCAGCCCTCAGGAGGATGTCATGAAATATTTAACACTGATAGCGGCGGTATGGGTTTCAACCAGCGCACTGGCTGCTGATGAGTTGGATATTCTAGCAAATTCTGAACGGTTAACGAATGATGTGATGACCGTATCCCGTGGGGGTGAATACGAGTTAAAACTGGATAACATTCATGCCAGTTCAGATATGTATGGCGATGTTGCAGGTAATGGAGCATATAACAATACGACAGGTGATAACGTGATTGATGCAGGATCACTGAGCAATTCATCTGGGGTGTTTAATATTGTCCAGAACACCGGTAATAATGTGTTAATTCAAAATGCAACCGTGGTAAACCTGACATTGAAGTAATTGTTAGTCTATCTACGCTGACACGTAATGTGTCAGCAACCAATCAAATATAACAGAATAATTGAATTGGTTTCGCAGGGGTAACAAATGTGCTTCATTATTTATGGTTAAAACAATAGGTTAACCATTATCAAATGGATGTGAATTATAAAAATTAAATTATATGTTTGGAGTAGTATCATGCGTAAAACGAACGTTATGCTATTAGCAGCATTGATTGCAGCGCCATTTGCAATGGCCGATGACAGCTCATACGGTGGCGGTTATTATGGTGGCGGATATGATGACTATGATGGTGATGTCACCATTGAGGGCAGCAAAAATAAATCAGCAACCATTGATGTAGACATCGATTACAGCAAGAAAGTGCACTACAACAAATACGAAAGCTCTGACGATGATTACATGAAACTGAAGAACGTAGGGAATACTTACTACGTGAAAGATGAAGATAATTCAGAGTGGGATGCCTCTATCGATAAGCATATTGAGAAAGAACTCAATCACTATCTGGCCAAGTCTAAGTTGTATGGTGGGGTAATGTCCACAGAAGTCACCTACGGCGGAGCGTGCTGTAAAGGCACAGGTACGGATGTCATGGTGGATCACAGCAACATGATGGGCGGTGCTTACCAGAGTGCATCAGGTATCAACATTGCAGGTCAGAACGTGGGTAACAATTCCATGGTTCAACAAACAACAAGTACCAATGCAGCGCTTGTTGGCTCAGGTGGAGGCACCTTACCGGGTGGTGGTGGCTCATATTAAACGAACAAAGGGCCGCAAGGCCCTTTTTTCATGAAGGTATCATTTCTAATATTTGTGATTGGACTGTTTTGCTTATAGTTAATAAGTCGATCATTCGATTCGGTAGGCGGTAACGAGTATGAAAAAATCAATATTATTACTTGTCAGCTTATTAACCACTTCGAGTGCGTCAGCATTGGATTATTTTCCCAATCGTGGCGGCTATACGGTGAATGTGCAAAGCTATCAAGAGCAATTGTTTGGTGATGTTTTTCGGCAGCAGTATGACTTTAGTTGTGGGTCAGCGGCTGTGGCTTCATTGCTGAAGTTTCATTACGGTATTGAAGCAAAAGAAAGCAGTATTTTCGAATACATGTTTGAACATGGCAATCAAGCAAAAATAGAAGAACAAGGTTTTTCAATGCTAGATATGAAAAAATACCTTGTCTCTTTAGGTTTAGATGCTGATGGCTATAATATTCCTCTTGATAAATTCCGTCAGTTACGGATCCCGGCAATTACGATTGTGAATTTTGATGGTTACATGCATTTTGTCGTGATTAAAGGAATGAACACGAATAATGTCATATTGGGAGACCCATCACGGGGAACCATGTTAATGCCAATTGAGGATTTTAAACACTACTATAAGGGCTCGGTATTATTAGTAAAGAACCGAGCAAAAATAGGCCGGGAAAGTTTTATTACAGCTGATAATTATAATATTTATTCCCCTTCACCCGTAGCTGAAGGTGTTGTCCGAGACTCATTGTCTACGTTCAGTATTACGCTACCCGGTGCAAATGATTATTAGAGGCTAGTATGAGAAAGTCAACGCGATGGCTCGTTGCATCAGCAATCGGTGGGACGGCACTGATTGCCAATGCGTCTTTGGGTTTTTTAACGGTTGAACAGGTGGCGACGGCCTCCTTGAGTGATCTGGAAATGTCCTCCATGCGAGGGGGCTTCGTTTCTGTTGATAATAACGTAATTAACATTGGACTCTCCATTAACACAGCAATTAATGGTGAAACGGTGTTGTCTACGCATATCGCTGATTTCACGATTAATAACGGTGTGTTAAGCAGTAGAGATGGCAGCAAAACGTACGATTATGCTGATCCTTTACAGGTGATTAAAGTCGGTGAAAATAATATTTATAATGGAACGCCAGGCTCAGATGCCACAGGTGTGGTGGTACAAAACAGCTATGATGGCACGGTGATCAATACTCAAACGGTGCTGGATATAGAAGCCGACATTGATGGCTATAACCGCCATACACTATTTAAGAATCAGCTAGAAAGTGCCATTCTGTTCAATGGTTATTAATCGAACTATTACTTTTTTTACCTGAATATCACTTTTTTGTTATTTGGATAGGCATTGCATTACGCAGTGCCTTTTTTTTGTCTGTTATCTCAGTTTAGACTGGAAAAAGTTCCATTAAAAACTGTTTATTTTTAATTTTGTAACTTATTGATAAGTTTATCTTTTAACTATTTTGTTCGTGATTGTTTTATTCTCATGTGACATTTCTTACATTTAACACGCTGCAAGTTATCTGATTATTGCCTATATTTTCAATACATCGATAATAAATATAAGTTGATAGAAGGTGACTTCGATGGTGGCAGTAAGTCAAAATAAATCAATAGATGGTCGTTTAGTTGCAATTGGATGTAATTATGAACCTTGGATTGCGCTATTAGAACAATCGGGTTGGAAAACCCATTGCTGTTATGACCTAAGAACGGCTGATTCAATCTTGGAAGAATACAGCCCCTGTATTTGCGTTGTTGATTTAAGCAATAATGATTTTAGCTTAAACAGCATCTCTTTGAGGGCAAATAAAACCAAACAAGTAAAATGGATTGCGATCATTAAGAAGGAACAATTGAAGACGGATGCGATCCGTCAGTTCATTAATAATTTCTGCGTCGATTACTTTACAGTCCCGATTCCTGGCAGCCATCTGTTGGATACGATTGGCCATCAGTTGGGGATGCTAGACATTGAAGCAAGCTCATGGGTGGAAATTACGTCACAGCATGACATGGGGTTGTTCGGAGAATCTAAATCAATCAAACAACTGCGTGACATGGTTCGCCGCGTCGCTATGACCGAAGTGAATGTGTTTCTGACTGGTGAGAACGGGACGGGTAAAGAGTTGATTGCTAAATCAATTCATAATTTATCCAAGCGGAAAAATGCCCCGTTTGTTCTAGTGAACTGTTCATCTCTGGCGCGTGATGATGAAAAGCTTTCTTTATTAGATGGGACATACCGTAATGAAGAGGGAGCGCCGTTTGATGGCACGTTGATGCTGGATAACGTTGAAGAGTTATCGAAAGAATTGCAGGACAATTTGTTAGCATATCTGCAAGCGCCAAGTTGTGAATCGCTGGATGAAGAAATGGCTTCCGATGTGCGAATCGTAGCGACGTCCAGTGCGGACTTAGATGCGGCGGTAGCCAATGGTGATTTCAGCAAAGAGTTGTATTACCGCTTAAACGTGTTCCACATAAAAGTGCCAACATTGCGTGAACGAGGGTCAGATATTTTCCTTTTAGCTGAAACTTTTTTGACCAAATTTGCACGCGAATACAGCACAATGGCTTCGACCTTCTCAGAAGATTCGAAACAACTTCTGTTACGGTACAGCTGGCCGGGCAATGTGCGTGAACTGATCAATCAGGTAAAACGTGCAGCCTTACTGGCTGAAGGGAATGAAGTGAAAGCTGAGCACTTTGATTTACCGAGCAAAGCGAATTTGAAGCAGAGCTTACGGAATATCAAAGATGAAGCAGAAAAGGATGTGTTGGTGGCGGTACTGGAAACCCATCGTGGTCAGGTCGCGTCTGCTGCGAAAGATCTCGGTGTGTCGCGTGCGACCATGTATCGGTTACTCAACAAACACAATATTGTGCCGGATGTGCGTCATTACAATAATGGCTACGCCAGAGAGTAACCCTTATTGAGGATAACCAGTATTGTAGCCAAAGAGTAAAAAGCCCATGTGATATTGCATGGGCTTTTGTTTTTTACGCATGAACTATTTTAGCCCCAAGCGTTTAGCGAGACGGTGCAGGTTACCGGTATCCACACCTAATTGCCGTGCGGTGGCAGCCCAGTTTTGGTGCTGTTGATAACAGCGCGCTATTAACTGACGTTGAAAGTCATCCGTTGCGTTTTTCAAACTCTCAATAGCCGCAGTATCGCTGTGTTCATGAGACGTTTGATTACGCATAGTCTCATTACGATCTGCAAGCGTACCTGAGGATGAAACGTGATCCTGTAACGTTAAATCAAAATGCTCCGGTGCTAACGTGATGAGGTGAGGATCAACATTGCTGGCGCGTGCCACAACGGCTGCGCGGTGTATGGCGTGTTCTAACTCGCGCACATTGCCCGGCCATGAGTAATGTTTTAACAGGGCTGTCGTATCCGGACGTAATCGCATCGCCTCAATGCCTAATTTGGCTTTACAGCGTTCTATGAAATATCCCGCTAATAGAATGACATCTTCTCCGCGTTCACGTAGCGGCGGCGCAGAAATAGGGAACACACTGAGACGGTGGTATAAATCTGCCCGAAATTTTCCTTGTGTCACTTCTTCATGTAATAACCGGTTGGTGGCCGCCACAATGCGCGTATTTACTTTTATGTGTTTATCTGCCCCGACACGTTGCACATCTCCGTACTGTAAAACGCGCAATAATTTAGCCTGTAAGCCAAGGGGCAGTTCACCAATTTCATCTAAAAAGAGTGTACCACCGTCTGCCATTTCAAATTTGCCTTTGCGATCACTGATGGCCCCCGTGAACGCGCCTTTTACGTGACCAAACAATTCACTTTCCGCGACCGACTCTGGTAAGGCGGCACAGTTTAAATACACCAAAGGTTGGTCTTTGCGCAGTGATTGCCCATGAATGGAAGCGGCGACCAATTCTTTCCCTACACCGGTTTCTCCGGTGATTAACACGGTGAGATCGGTATTGGCGACGGCACTGATCTGTGCTTGTAGCTGCTGCATCGCGACAGACTGTCCAATCATGGTGACGTTACCCGTTACAGAGCGGTTTGAAGCGGCGGAATGCCCCATGCCGCCTGCTTGTTGCTCGAGCTTTTCCATCAGCAAAGCGTTATGCAGACTGGCAGCGGCCAGCGCGCTGACGATGCGTAGTTCATCATCAGAAAACTGATCGAATTGATGAGGATCAAATCCGTCAATGGTCAGCGCTCCGATTAAATGATCATTGGCGATCAGGGGCAGGCCAATGCAGGCGTGTACATGCAATTGATCATCATGGTTGGGGATCAGGCCATCATAAGGATCGGGTAAATCACTGTCATGGGGAAAGCGAACGATGTCACCGGCGCGGGCGATAGCTTCGAGGCGGGGATGACGGTCAAGATCGAACTGGCGGCCCATGACTTCTTTGTACATGCCGTTAATGGCAAGCGGCGCGAAATGTTGTTCACGGAAAGCGAGCAGGGCAGAGGCATCACAATGAAAGAGGGATTTGATCACCGTCAGTAAGCGAGTGAACCGGTCATGGGCAGATATGCCCTCTGTCAGATCGAGGGCTAATTGCATCAGGGCGTGTCGACTGTTTTTCATCGTAGTGCCTATCTGTGTTTAGGGGTAAGAAAACGACATATGAATGTCATTATGACAGCATGGTGTCATAATGACAAATAAGCGGAACTGTCATAATGACACTTTAAAAGAGCGTAAAATTTAAATGTCTATATAAATCAACGCTATAAAAAGTTGGCATGCTCAATGCAATAGTCATGTCAGATGTCGATGACGACAAAACCATTATTGAGCGCGGCTATCGCCTCAGATTTTGCAAAAAAGGTAACAACATGACTATTCACGTTAAAAATAACATTCATTGGGTTGGCCAGCGCGATTGGGAAGTACAGGAATTCCACGGTACTGAATATAAAATGACGAAAGGGACCAGTTATAACAGTTACCTGATCCGTGAAGAAAAAACAGTGTTGATTGATACCGTTGATCATCGCTTTAGTCAGCAGTTTATTCAGAACCTGGAAACGGAAATTGATTTAGCGGATATCGATTTTATTGTGATCAACCATGCTGAAGAAGATCACTCTGGCGCATTGAGTGCCTTGATGACACGCATTCCGAATACGCCAATTTACTGCACCGAAAATGCCATTGATTCGATTGTTGGTCACCACCATCACCCTGAGTGGAATTTCAATGTGGTGAAAACCGGTGACAGCTTGGATTTAGGTAACGGTAAGCAACTTATTTTCGTTGAAGCCCCGATGCTGCATTGGCCAGACAGTATGATGACCTACATGACAGAAGATGCAGTGCTATTTAGTAACGATGCGTTTGGTCAGCACTACTGTGATGAGCGACTGTTTAATGATGAAGTCGATCAGAATGAACTGATGGAGCAGTGTCTGCGCTATTACTCTAACATCCTGACGCCGTTCAGTGGCTTAGTGACCGCGAAAATTCATGAAGTGTTGAGCTTCAACTTGCCTGTGGACATGATTGCGACCTCACACGGGATTGTATGGCGCGATAACCCAGCACAAATCATTCATCAATATCTGGCATGGGCGGATAACTATCAGGAAGATCGTATCACCATTTTCTACGACACTATGTCGAACAATACCCGCATGATGGCGGATGCCATTGCACAAGGGATCCATGATGTAGATCCGGGTGTCGCGGTGAAGGTGTTTAATGTGTCTCGTCAGGACAAAAACGAGATTCTGGCCAACGTTTTTCGTTCCAAAGGGATCCTGGTGGGATCCTCTACCATGAACAACGTTATGATGCCCAAAGTGGCGGGCATGTTGGAAGAGATCACGGGCTTACGCTTTAAGAACAAGAAAGCCGGTGCCTTTGGTAGCTACGGCTGGAATGGCGGGGCGGTGGATCGTATTCATTCCCGTTTGACAGACGCTGGTTTTGAAACAACGGTTGGCCTGAAAGCCAAATGGAAGCCAGACGGTAACGCATTGCAAACATGCCGAGAGCACGGTCGTATGATCGCCAAACAGTGGGCGCTGAATCCTAGTACGTTATCAAACGTTGCTCCCGTGAAGCGCGCGGTGGTCGAGACATATACGCCAGTCGATAGCAGTGCGTCTGCCGTTAATGCGCCTTGCGCCCAGTCTGTTGAGGGGAATGCGGGTAATAACAGCAATGATCGTATGCTATGCACCGTATGTAACTGGGTGTATGACCCGGCACAAGGGGAGCCACAGCAGGGGATTGACGTGGGTACCTGTTGGTCTGACATCCCTGAAACGTTCCTTTGCCCGGAATGTGGCCTGGGTAAAGATGTGTTTGTACCTGTAAAAGGGGAGTAACGGCATGACTGACTCAATTGTGATCATTGGGAGTGGCTTTGCGGCATACCAATTGGTGAAAGCACTGCGTCGTGGTGATGCCTCGCGTCCCATTCATGTCTTTACCGCCAATGATGGGTGTGACTATAACAAACCCGATCTGAGCCATGTGTTTAGCCGTCAGCAGCAAGCCAGCGATATGATCCGTCAAACGGGTGAGGCATTTGCGCAAGAGCAGGGCATTACTCTGCATGCTCACTGCCAGGTAGAAGCCATTGACCCCGTGGCGAAAACCATTACCGTTTCCGGTGAAGCGTATCCGTACGGGCAGTTAGTACTGGCGACGGGAGCGCGTGCGTTTATTCCGCCGATGCAGGGTGAGGCGGTTCAGCAAGTACTGACGCTCAATAGTCTGGAAGAATACCAACAAGGGCAGGAACAACTGGCAACAGCGGCTCATGTGACGGTGATAGGCGGCGGATTGATTGGTACCGAACTGGCGATGGATCTCGCGACCAGTGGTAAGCAGGTCGCGCTGGTGGATCCGGCATCCCAACTGATGGCGTCACTTTTACCCGAGGCCGTGGCGCACCCATTGGAAAAGACAATGCGAAAGATGGGGATTGCTATGTTCTTGGGCGATCATATTACCCGATTGGATAAGCAAGACAGTGATCTGGCTAATCTGTCTGCTCACAGTACGGTGGTGACCTTGGCGTCTGGGCGTACCTTTACCACCTCACAAGTGATCGCGGCAGCAGGTCTTGTCCCCAATGTGTCATTGGCACAACAAGCGGGTTTGCAAACGACACGTGGCATTGTGGTAGACAGCCAATTGCGCACCTTTCAGGCGGATATTTACGCCTTAGGGGATTGCGCCGAGATCAATGGTCGTGTGCTTGCGTATTTACAACCGGCTTTGTTGAGTGCCAATGCGTTGGCGAAAACACTGCTGGGTACACCGACAGATTTGGTATTGCCACCGATGTTGGTGAAAGTGAAGACACCACAATACCCGATTCAGCTCAGCGGTCAGAACGTACAAGATGCCCAGCGTTGGCAGTTGGACGTGGATCATACCGGCACAACCTGTCAGAGCTTTAATGCCGAAGGCAAGGCCCAAGGTTTTGTGGTGACTCAAGAGCACCAAAGCAAAGCGTTTACATTATTGAATGCACTGCGTTGAGACGTGGTGATGCTTTATAAAAATAAAGAGTAATATTTGTAAGGAGAAAACGATGTCTACATTAGGGTCTCATTTACGTATTCCTGCGAACTGGACGATTCAGCGTTCTACGCCGTTTTTTACCAAAGAGAGTGTACCGTCTGCATTGTTAACCCATCACAATACCGCTGAAGGCGTGTTTGGCCAGTTGTGTGTGATGGAAGGGACGGTGACTTATTTCGGTTTTGCCGACAGCGAAGCAACGGAGCCGGAAATCACCGTGGTGATCAATGCGGGTCAGTTTGCCACCAGTCCCCCTCAGTACTGGCACCGTATTGAATTGAGTGATGATGCCCAGTTCAATATCAATTTCTGGTCAGAGAAAGATAAATCGGATCAGCCGATGTTTTCAGTCAAAAAATAGAGCAGATATATAGCAAAACGCCGAGTCGACATGACCCGGCGTTTTTGTATCGAAAAGAAAGGCATTAATGATGATCATGCGACATGTCCGCATGCTTATCGCCATCATTCATCCCCTCGTGCTTTTTTGAGTCAGCGTCTACAGATTCAGACGCCATGTATTCTGGCACATATGTGGCAGGTTCTACTTTCACTTCCACGTTGACCTTGCCTGCGTGCTTGAAATACAGCGTGAGCGGGAACATTTCTCCCAGTGTCGGGACGGCTTCCAAATCAAAAAACATGACATGCAAACCACCGGGTTTGAGTAGAGTTTTGTCATTGGCCGGAACAGGAATATTTTCAACTTCGCGCATTTTCATCATGCCATCTTCATGGATGTGGGCATGAAGCTCCGTTTTGCCAGCAATGGGAGAAGTGGCGCGTAGCAGCACGTCATCGGTTTTTCCCTGATTATCGATGGCAAAAAATGCAGCAGCGACTTGCGAAGTGGGAGGGACTTGCTTTGACCACGGATGATCAATAGCAAGATCCCCATGTGTCATGTCATGAGCCTGTGCCCATGCTGTCAGAGTCAGTAAACTGCCAAGCAGTGCAGAGCGAAATAGCGTCATAGTTTACACCTTATTTTCCTTGGTAATGGCGGGCTCCTATATCGCACCAGCCAAAGCATGTATTGAAGGGTTAACACAGTGAATGATAACAGGTAAAAGGAAAAGATGGGCAATGGCATGTTAGAAAATGGACAGAGGTTGATATCGGTATAGCGAAAGAGAGGAGGGTAAATAGAAGAGATAGGTGAGTCACGAGATAAAAAAAGGCTGTGCACGTTATGAGCATGATATCGGGAATATCAACGTACACAGCTAACAGCATTAACAGAAAAGAGAGCGGTGATGACAGCATGCATCACGTATTACTCGTCCTATTTCTGATACAGGGAGTAGAACATTAGCAATAAAACACAACTCAAGGTCTTCATTGGTCAGTCAGCCCCTTGAGCGATAGGGTCACTGTATCAAGTGGAAACTGAACAAAAGCTGTACTTTTTGTTCAAATCGTACGGTGTTTTATATTGTGTCGATTTGTAACGAAATATAAAAATACGGTGTGAACGGTTTATGCGGTACATCAGGCCTGCATATGGCGTGTTTGATTTAACGTGCGCGACCCACCTGTGCCGTAACTGTTAATGTCAAAACGATTAGGTGATGAACGGCGCTGTTTGCTGACACGTTTGTCCAGCGCATATAAGTCGATATTGTGGTCCTGCTTGAGTAAAGCCAGTACCGCATTAATTTCCTTTCGGCTGGTATGATTATGGACAAGATAGTAATAAAGGTTAATCGCACGCGCTTCGGTCATGGTCGTCTCCTCCATAAAAAATGATTGGTTATTTAGCCACCTCAAATAGCCGTGGTGTGAACTTTTATTTAATGGCTGTGCGGGGCGCCAGCGACATTGATGATCGCAATACCCACCGCAACGAACAACATCCCAATCCATACCTTTGCGTCGAGATGCTGTGCGTATACCCAAACTACCTCAAGATGCTTGTTCAGCGAGAATGCATTGCCCTCTCATCAAGGCGGAGATTTGAAAACATAGTGGTTCTACGTTAAAAATTGACAACGCAGAGGAGAGGGCAATGCAACTCGCCCTTCGGGAGTGAGCCAGCACAGCCACTTCTGCGTCAAATAGTCTTGAAAGGGAATGCCATTACTGCGCCTATTTTTCTTGAATTGGTTGCGCTGGACTCACTCTGAATCTAGTATCTTGAGGCAGTTTGGGTATAAAAATGCTAGACAGGCTGGTCACAATCAGAATGGCCAGCCCGGCAAAAGAGGCGTGCACAACGCCAACAGGAATCGATTTCATGGCTTGACCCAGAAAAAGGAAAGCCAAGAGGTGGCCTAATAAGACGATGGCACTTGGAAGCCAATGTGTGAAACCGTTGGTTGCCCGTAATGCAACGTGAGAAGTGGCTTCAGCCATGACACCCAGAAATAAAAATAGCCAGCCCATAAAGTCTCTCCTCATTGTTCGATATTTTTGTTGTTCAATGTTTTTGATGGGCAGTAGTATAACTATTTCTCATTTGTTGATAATCAGATAGAAAAACAAATTACTTTTACCGTTAGGTAATAATATGGAATTTGAACGCTGATTGTCTTGTTGAATCCAGTCTCGTTGAACCCTGCATCTTTGACGCCTTTACTGCACCATAACTTTTATATTGGACAGTCTGGTATTTAACTTATTGATTTTTTGTGTAGGCAAATTAGCGAGCTAAATTAAAACGCTAATGCAAATCGTTATTGTTTACGAGGTGCCAGGGTTTTGCTAAATTGATGAGGTAAATAGTAGGGGGTATGCCGTGGATGCCAAAAAAGCGTTAAAAAAACTGAAAAAGAAAATGCACACACACAATGACTCGCAACGTGCGCTGGCCGGATTAAAGCCAAACGTTGTGCGTCAACGTAGTGTTAATGATGCGTTTAAAGGTGAAATTAAACAGATTTCTCAAGATACATTGCGTTCGTTGGCATCAGAGCTCACGACACCGTTTAATCCGTTACTTTCTTGGTTTAATGAAGGTTATGCCGGACCGAGCATGTTCAGTGCGGGTGATAGCGTAGCAAGAAAGACAACGACGGGTTCGGCATCCAGCAGTAAGCCAAATAATGGCTTTACCGTCGCCAGTGTCGCACCACAGTCGACGTCGTTAGCGAAACTGCCTTTAAAGTCGCCACCGTGTAAGCGTTGCCCCGCAATGAGTGGGGGAATGTGTAAATGTGCAATGAAGAAGTTTGGTTTGAAAGCGGCGTAATGTGTCATGGATAAAAGCCGCTATATCTATTGAACTATTGAAGGGACAAGCTTTGCAATGGCTTGTTACCGAGGTGAAGGAAACCACCTAGGCAAAGGAAACAAAACGCTATTTAAGAAAATAGATCGAGACCTGATAACAATCAGGTCGAAGGAATAATTATCGATATGCATGAACATGCAATATTTTCGGTGATTACATACTTAGCAATAAACGGCTTACGGATGGGCCTGCGATACGCTTTAATGCCATAACGGCGACTCCTTTCGCGAAGGTTTTCGTGCCTTTCGTTACCGCATTTTCAATGAATGTCGGCCTGTTGTTCTCTCTTAGCCAGTGATGGCTCTCTACCGTGTCAAGGATATCCTCCGCAGAAATTTGCGTGTTGTCGAATGAAATTGCGACAGATCCGGCGTATTTTTTATGCTTAATTTCTGTGATTGCTTCAATGTCATAAAGTTGTGAAATTAGCTGCTCAACCTCTGCTGAATGGTCACGAATATAGTCCGAACGAATACGTAAACGTTTGTTTGTTTGGTGAATATAAGTGTTCATAAAAGCGATAACCTCGATGATAATCATTCCTATTTGCAACTCTAGCATTTCTCTTGATTCAGCGCAAAATAAACTTAATTAAGGATTTGTATGCGGATTCTGTGTGTTAGTGTTTCAATATGTTAACGATTTAGATTACGTATGAAAAATCAGATAGATATGGCGATGAAATTGCGCCGAATGGTGACTATTGCCCACCATATTCCTGGCCGAATTCGGCTGAAATATAAGCTCGGTATTCTGGCTCATCTTGCACGCTTTAATGCGCAAGAGATTGAGGACGGTTTAGCGAGTGTGCCTGCCTTCAAAAGTTACAGATTGAATCATGCAACAAACAGCATACTTATTGAATACGATGCATCTGTCGTTCCGCCTGCGGTGATCAATGCGTTGTTTTCTGAAGCGGATGCAGAAGCAGAAAAGGCATGTGTGGCATTAGGTCAGCTTGTTGAAACAAATGGAGTCAATCGATGAGCGATAAACGTGAAAACGCAGCCAATAAAGAAGGTGCGTTTGATCCGTATAGCGATCCCAACGAGTGGGCCAAAATGATGGCACAAGGAATGGGACAGGGAACGGGGCAAGGCCAAGATGCACAGTATGCTCAGGTACCTCCTTATGGTCAAATGCCGCCAGGTATGATGCCTCCGCCAATGCATGGCCATCCGCCGTATTGTCCACCGCACATGCATCCGGCTCATTGGGCGCAGCATGTTCAAGCGATGGCACAAGCGGCGGGCTATCCGGGGATGGCTTTTCCCGGTATGGCGCCACAAGACGAAAAATCCGAAAAGAAACAACAATCGGAAACGTCTGCAGCACCACAGCCTGATAGGTATGCAGGAATGCACATGGGCGGTTACATGTCCCCACATATGATGCATGGTGGCATGCATATGGCGCATCCACATCATCCGTACATGGGGGGGCATCCGCACCATCCTTATATGCATTCGCAAATGCATCCGCAAATGCACCCTCACATGATGCAGGGTGGGTATCCACATCCTTGGATGGGACATCCGCACATGCATGGTCCAATGCATGCACAAATGCATTCGCAAATGCACCCTCACATGATGCAGGGTGGGTATCCACATCCTTGGATGGGACATCCGCACATGCATGGTCCAATGCATGCACAAATGCATTCGCAAATGCACCAACATGGTGTGCCACACGAAGATGATCACGATGCATCAGATGCGATGTTTGAGCAAGCTCAGGCCATGTTAGAAGGGGTGCTGGGTGAAGATGCAGGCATGTTTAAACAAATTTTAGGAAGCATGGGAATGAACGATAAAGAATTTTGGAAAGGCGCTATGGTTGGCGCGGCAGCCGCACTGATTTTGAGCAACGAAAATGTACGTAAAGGCATCATGGGATTGGTCACTAATGCGGGCAGCATGATGAAAAGCGGCGGTGAAACGGTAAAAGACACCGCCGTACAAACCGCGTCTAGCGTGAAGCAAAGCGTGACAACGGGCAGCGAAATTTTCCGTGATACGGTGGGTGCAGGTAAAGAAGGCTTTAAAGAGTCTGTACAACGTCACCGTACACAGCCAGAAGTGGATGCGTCTGAGTTTGAAGACGAGGTGCAACAAGAAGAGATGCACCACGACCTCACACCACGTAAAGATAACGAGTAAGCGCGATGAGTAATTCCTCTAACCGACTACACCCAGCCAGCCGTGCCATGCTGGTGGGCGCTATTTTAGGGGGATCGGCATCAGCTGCAACACAGTGGAAAGCACATCAACAGGGCGATATCGATACCAATCAGTTGGTTGGTAAAGTTGCTCGTGATTCGATGAAAGCTGGCATCGTTAGCGGTGCCACCACCTATGTTGCCGACAAAATGGCTGGTCGTCCCGTGCTATCTATGCTCACTATTTTGACTGCAGGTGCAGCGGGTCTGTATTTGTATGAATCAATGACGGAAAAAGAACATCATGAATAATCAATACCCATACCACGGTTATCCGTACTATTCACCTTACCACGTTGATGCGCAAGGCAATCCTCAAGGAAATGCTGGTCAAGGCGAAGGTTACCAAAAGAAAAACACCAAGACGCATTTTCTGATGGGCATGGCGGCAGGTGCGGCAGTAGCGTACTTGCTGACCAACAAAAAATTCCAGCAGGGTGTCGCGGCAACGGGTGAGCGTGCATGGTCTACCGTGCGTGGTGAAGTGGAAGAGCTAAAAGAGCGCCTGGAAGACACGCAAGCGGAGCTGGAATACTACCGCAACCTTCATAAAGGTGAAGAATGATTGGATTGCAACTTCGTCACCATTTCCCTGGGCGGATCCGTTTCAAGGCGATGTGCCTGAAACACCACCGTGGTATTGGTGACTGGGTCAAGCAAAGCTTGATGGCGATACAAGGTATCAAGGAAGTGCGCGTCAATGAGCCTGCGTGTGCAATCGTCATTCATTACGATCCTGAGTTGATCCGCTATAACGCGATTAAAGCGCGTTTAGAAGAAATGGATCTTGCTCAAGGTGAGAAAGAAGATGCTGAACACATTTATACGCGCGGTGATGTGGCGTTGAATGTGATTGGTACCTTAGCCGCTGCAATGTTGCCTCAGCGCTGGGCGGCGATGTCGACCGCGACCTTGATTGCGCCCACGCTGTATGAAGGCTTCTCGGATCTGCGTAAACGTGAAATCTCGGTTGAAGTGTTAGATGCTGTTGCTATCGGTTTATCCGCTTGGCGCGGGGACTACCGCACAGCCATGTTGACCCAAAGCTTAGTGAGTTTAGGCGAGTACATGGAGCATCAAACCAGTCGCAGCAGTGATCAGCTGTTGGCGGAGTTGATGCAGCCGAAAAACACCCGCGTGTGGCTGATCACCGAAAACGGTAAAGAACAAGTGTGCTCCAGCCTGCTCAATGAAGGCGATTTGATTGAGTTGATGCCGGGCGATGCGATCCCTATTGATGGGCGCGTAGAGTCGGGCACTGCACTGATCAATCAGTCAACCTTAACGGGCGAAAGTGTACCTGTACGTCGTGAAGTGGATGCTGTCGTGTATTCGGGGACATCCGTGCATGAAGGTGCCATCAAAGTTCGGGTAGAGAAGATTGGCAGTGAAGCCACAACGGCAAAAATTGCCAAGCTGATCTATGAGTCACTAAGTGAGAAAAGTGAAATCCAACAAGTCACGCAGGAAATGGCCAAACGCCGTGTGAAAATCACATTGGGTATTGGTGCTGCGGTGTTTGCGTTAACGCAAGACATTAACCGTGTCGCCTCTGTGTTCTTGGTGGATTATTCTTGTTCACTCAAACTGAGTACACCCGTTACCTTCAAGTCCATCATGTACCGCGCCGCCCAACAAGGCATTCTACTCAAAGGCGGCAGTGCGATTGAAAAACTGGTGAAAGTCGATACTTGCGTGTTTGATAAAACCGGGACGCTAACCCATGGTGACATGGAAGTGACCGACGTGGTGCCATTCTGTCGAGATAACACTGCCCGTGATTTGCTGGCTATTGCAGCCTCTGTGGAAGAGCACAGCAGCCATCCACTGTCTCAGGCTGTTGTCGCTGCTGCCCGTGATAATGCATTGCCACACATCGATCATGGTGAAGTGGAATACATCATTGCACATGGTCTACGTAGCCAGTTACACGATCGCTGTTTGGTGATGGGCAGTCGTCACTTCCTTGAAGCTCATGAAGGCGTAGATTTCGCCCCGTTTGAGGTGGACATTCAGGCGTATGAAGAAAAAGGTCGCCATTTGATCTTTATCTCTCATGAGAAACGGTTGATCGGCATGATTGGCCTGCGGGATCATTTGCGTGAAGATGTGATCACTACACTGGCTGCCCTGCGTGAATCCGGTATTTCACAATTAGTCATGATCTCTGGGGATCGTGCGTTCAAAGCCCAGATGCTGGGGGATGAACTGCAGTTGGATGCGGTTTACGCAGAAGCGACACCAGAGAGTAAATCCCACATCATTGAGTCCTTGAAACAACAAGGTCGCACCGTCATGTTTGTGGGTGACGGCGTGAATGATGCGCCGGCGCTGACCAAAGCCGATGTGGGGGTCGCCATGTGTAAAGGCACCGAGTTGGCTCGCCAAGCGGCGGACGTCGTATTGTTGCGTGATCAGTTATACGGTGTGGCACAAGCGCGTCAGTTAGCGAACATTGCGATGTCGATGGTGAACAGCAACATCAAGCTGGCGGAGTACATCAACAGCGGCATTATGCTGGGTGCGGCGTTAGGGTGGTTAAGCCCGGCAGCCAGCGCGCTATTGCATAATGGTACGACGCTCTCGATTTTGGCTCGTTCCTTGGCGGTACGTCATGATGATGGCGTAAACTGATTTTACTTCCGGAAAGAGAAAAAGCTGGGTTCGCCCAGCTTTTTTATTGCCTGTAACACGCTATTTTGTTGCCTGACCGATGGTTTGCTCTCTGAATAGTTGTTTACCGTCTCATCATTACCCTGCAAATCATGACACCAGACGCATTTGAAGGGATTTTGGTATAGGGTAAAAAGACTGAACAAGCCAATCAAAGGACAGACCATGAAAGTGATCGCGTTTGCTGCGAGCAGCAGTTCGACTTCTATTAATAAACAACTTGTGACGCATGCAGTGTCATACCTTGCGGATGCCAATGTTGAAATCCTAGATCTGAATGATTTCGAGTTACCGCTATTTAGTGAAGACAAAGAAAAGGCCATCGGACAGCCTGATAACGCTAAAGCCTTTTTGGCTAAAATTGAGCAAGCGGATGCTGTGGTGGTCTCTTTCGCTGAGCACAATGGCTCATATTCTGCGGCGTATAAAAACCTGTTTGATTGGTGCTCGCGGATCAATCCCAAAGTTTATCAGGATAAAGCCATGATATTGTTGGCGACCTCACCTGGGCCGGGAGGGGCGAAAAATGTGTTAGCAGCCGCAGCGGGCTCTATGCCATTTTTTGGCGCTGAGGTAAAAGGCAGTCTGTCGATCCCGAGTTTCTACGACAACTTCGATCTTGCTCAACAGTCTCTGGTGGATGACAGCTTAAACGGCCAACTTCAACAGGTAATGAGCGCGCTATAAAACGATAGAAGGCGTTTATCTGTTTTTATACGGTGCATGGGCGTCAGAACATGCATCGTATTTCATGTATATTGCTTCTCTTATTTCTCCCTTTCTCATTTCGTTTTCTATTTCCGTTTCTCATTTCTATCTTACCTGTGACGGTCAGCGAGGCAGAGTCTCATCTTGATATTGCTCCTTTATCAAGCATGAGAATGCTGATTTGGAATATCGCTTTCGGTGATTGTTGTGAGTGGAAGGAATGTCAAATTTTCCTGACAAATATTCCCTGTTGTTGAATCGGCAATAGTGCTATTAAAGCGGCTGTTTTCAACAAGTACGGTAGATCGTGCTGCAGATGTTCAATACACAGAAAAGAATAATAAAAATGCCAAGCTATTTAGCAAGAAGTATCAGAAAAGCACTGTGCTACACCTTGTTAGCCAGTACCGTTTTTATACAGGGATGTAACGGTGATAGTGCCAATGAGACAGAGCCACCTACGGATATTGTGCCACCTACGGAAGTGTTACCTCCTGTAGATACGACACCGTCTTGGGTACCGGAAACCGCCCCCGAGTCATTTTCCGCTGTGCAGCAGCGTACTTTCTTGTCCCGTGCAACAGCCGGTTTAACCACGCAGCAGCAAGCCGAATTCGCTCAACTCGGTTACGTTAACTGGTTGGAACAACAGTTCACTTTGCCTGTTGTATCTCAGTATCAGTTGCTGGTTGAGACCATGGCACAGGTCGCTACACTGCCGACACCGCCAAAATCGTGTGGCTGGGTGAAGCATGACATGAGCCCAGTACGCGAAAGTATCTGGTGGCAGCAAATGCTGTACGGAGAGGATCAACTGCGCCAACGTACGGCTTTTGCGCTGAGCCAAATTTTGGTGGTCAGCCGCAAATACAATTACATTTCCCGTCACCCACAAAGCCTCGCGGCGTATTACGATATTTTGCTGAATCACGCATTTGGTAATTACCGTGATTTGCTGGAAGCGGTGACACTCAGCCCGGCCATGGGCAGCTATTTGACGATGGCAAACAGCCGTAAGCACAACCCGAAACGTGGCACTTACCCGGATGAGAACTACGCCCGTGAAGTCATGCAGCTCTTCACGATTGGACTGTATGAAATGAATCTGGACGGGTCGATGAAAACCGGCAGTGACGGTCAGCCTATCTACACTTACAGCCAAACCGATGTGGAAGAAGTTGCACGCGCATTCAGTGGGTGGACGTATTCCGATCGTGTGTTGGATTCGGAAACCAACCGTCCGGTCGATGGTCAAGGCATGGTTGCGCCAATGACGCCGGCATCCGATAAATGGGGCAGTTTGCATGATGAAGAAGAAAAGCGCGTCTTAGGGCATGTTATCCAAGCCGGGCAAACGCCGCTGAAAGATGTGCAAGATGTGCTCGATATTCTTTTTGAACACCCGAATACCGGCCCGTTTGTGGCGCGTCATTTGATTCAGCGATTAGTGAGCTCGAATCCATCGCCAGCATACATTGAGCGCGTGGCACGGGTCTTTAATGATAACGGGCACGGCGTACGAGGTGATCTCCAGAGTGTGGTCGCTGCGGTGTTGTTAGACGAAGAAGCATTAGGGCAAACACTTACTGACGCAAACACCAATCCGGTTGTGAAATTGAAAGAGCCGGTCATGGCGGCTGCTGAAGTGTTCAGGTTGCTGGGCGCCAAGGTGGAAGGTGAACATGTCCTGGATGCCATTGAAATCTTCAATAGTCTCGGACAAGGGCCGTTAAGTGCCAACTCAGTCTTTAATTTTTACTCGCAAGACTTCATGCCAAGTGGTGCATTGTTAGATAAAGGCTTGTATGCGCCTGAGTTTGAGATCTTCCCATGGACGGGATTCATTGGGTATCACAATACCTTGCGTACCCGTTTTTCTCGTGCGCTGGCAGTGCCAACAGCAGAAAAACCGCGTTGTGAGAATGCCGTGTATTTGGATTTATCCGAGTATGTAGCCGCTGCCGAACATGACGATGTCAAGCAATTACCGGCACTCATCAATACCCGTTTGTTTAATGGCAACATGAGTGCAGATCTCGCAAAGGTTATGCAAGATGGCATTGCCACCGAACGTAATACTAATAACAAAGTCATGCTTGCCCTTTCTTTGGCCGTGACCAGCCCAGAATTTTTGATCCAGAGGTAAGCATGATTACACGTCGTGATTTTATTAAAAATGTCACTTTGTTCTCGGTGGCCGCACCGAGTGTAATGGCCTCGCCATTTGCGTTGGCTGCTGGCAATCGCACCCAAAGCAAAGCCTTGGTGTGTGTCATGCTGGATGGGGGCAATGATTCTGCGAATATGGTGATCCCGACGTCTACCTCGCATTATCAGACTTATTATGATCTGCGCCCCGATCTGGCACAGCCAAAAGAGAAGGTCTTACCGATTCCTGCTGCGGGTGTGTGTCGTGACGGACAATCTGTGACGTTGGGACTGCATCCTGCGATGACGGCATTGGCAGATTTGTGTAATGCGGGGGAAGCCAGCGTGATAGTGAACTGTGGCGTATTGCGCCAGCCTGTCACGAAAGAGCAGGCTGACACACAGGGGTACTTATTGCCGCCGTTTTTGTTTTCGCATAACTCACAGAAAACGGAAGTCTGTAAAGGGGCGGTGGGGTACAACTGGACAACGGGTTGGGCAGGTCGATTGATGGATGTCCTGTCATCCGGTCAAAGTATCGCCCCTTTGTTCAGTCATGCTGGGGACATCCAGCTACTGCGGGCACAAACGTACAACCAGAATATCATCAAAGGCGATAACATCAGCAAACTCAATGCGAATGCGATGACGGTTGAGGCGTTAGCGCAGATGCAGACCCTGCCGAGTGAGGATGGCTTTGCACAGACGGTGCAGTCCACCGGGCATGATGCGATTAACGTGGCAGCACGTCTGATCGACACGATTGATGCCATTCCTGATGAAGACGATCTCCCGCTTTATCCGAATACGGGGTTAGGCAAGCAGTTTCGAGTGACATCGCGATTGATCCGTCAGCGGGTTGAGTTAGGCCATAGTCATCAGATTTTCTTTTTACGCCTGTCTGGGTTTGATACCCATGTGGATCAGGAAAACACCCATAAAGAGAAATATGCGGAATTGAGTGATGCGATGGCCGCGTTTAATGCCCACTTAAAAACCTTGGGGCTGCATGAGGATGTCATCACCATCACCTTGTCTGATTTTGGTCGCCGTATTCCTGCTAATGGCACTGGCACAGATCATGGTTGGGGTGGCCATCAATTGATCATGGGGGGGCCAGTGGATGCCTCGTCGTATATCGGCACCTGGCCGGATTACACCGTTGAAGGGCCAGACACGGTGGAGCGAGGGCGTTTATTGCCGTCTATTGCGACTGATCAGATCCATATCAGCTTAGGACGCTGGTTAGGGGCGACGGAAACAACATTGAAAACCGTGTTTCCAAATTACGACAAATTTGAGCGTCTTGATGTCGTAAAACAGACGTCATGATACAGGTGCCCGATATTGATGGCGGGTCAATCTTTGATGACTTCATATCGGGCACGTCTTTGCTTAATGTATTAGGTTCTGGTGATATAAATCACTAAAACTCAATCATATTGCTCTTGTTGCAAGTGAATAATTTAGCTTGAATCACATAAGTGAGTTCTATTTTATGATGCTCTACTCCCGTTGTTTTAGAGCTTTATTCTATTAACAGTACGATAGCGGGTTTAATGTCTGAAAAGCACACTAAATCCCCTCCTTTTCATGGATTAACCTTGTCAAGTTCAGGTTTAACGTTGGTTAATGTGATGTTTAAAAAAATAGTAACTTAGGTATATTGAAGTGGAACTTAGATGAAACCTCAGATACCCGTCCATACCTTGAGTTGTTTATTCATGTACGCACATTGATAAACAACAAGTATGAAAAGCCATTGCTGATGACGTGTGTATCTCATTGTTACAAGGAGAAGTATTATGGGTAAGCCACGCGTATCAAACAAACGAATCAAAGAAATGCTTGATGCTGTTAAGAAAGCGAAGAAATAATGAAAAGCCTCCCATCGGGAGGCTTTTTTTATGTGTCATTTTGTTGTTCTGGAAATGACAAAGCAGTCAGTGAGAGAGTTTGTTAACGACGTCTCGACAGGCCTGTTTATTTCCCGTCAGGTTGCTGGTGAAAGATTCGTGCGCAGTGGTTATTTTTACCGAGCAACCGGTACGGTCTCTCAAATAGTGCGCATCCGCACGATATAATTCGATGTAACGCCCCTCTGGATAGACATAATGCAGCTTAATGCTATTTAACGGCCCCCATTCCACCGCATAGAAGCGTTTTAGGTAGTAATGATTGCCAAGAAATAAAAATATCACGGGTATAAAGGCACATTGCAAAATAGTGGGAATGAGCCGAAAAGGTTTGTGATGAATATATCCGTGTATGCGGATTACCGTGTAAGTAATAACAACACCCAGTGCCGATATCCAGGCAAAGACGTTAAAGCGCATCCAGACTGTATCGGCTGGCAGTAACTCAATATAGGTCATGCATGTCCTTATCAGGTGGTGTCATTGACTGCCATAATATTGGCTTACAATGATCTATCACGCTTCCTGCGTAAATTCTGAATAGCAAAGGTCAGGTTGCTTTGTGCTTGTTGTTCGTACAACGTGCGATAGGCTGGAGTACGAAATAGTGTGGGTTGGGCATGAAAATGTTCCAGTACGGCAAGGCGACCGCGTTGGTACTGTGTGTCGGGAACGAAATGGTATTCCTGACGGATGGCGTTTTCGTATTGCTGAAATTGTGTGGGTGGTGCACCCAGTATACTGAGGTCAATGTCTAGCAAGGCATGGGTTGCCTGTGTGTCTATTGCAGTAGTGTCTAACGCGTTGGTGTCGATGGCATGTTGCGTCGTGTGCGCCGTACTGAGGATATAAGTTTTCACCGCTTTAAGCGTGGCGTCAGGTTCGTTCAGGCGCTGCAGCCATGTCACTGCAACGTCAGCACTTTGCGCTTCATTATCTTGGCGTCTGGGGTCGTAAATCACATCATGAAACCACAGCGCCAACGCCATTTCACGGTCATGTTTTCGGTAATGAGAGCTGTCATCATCAGAAGAACGGTCGATGAGTGCATCAAGCTGGTCAAGGCAGGCGATCACATGATCAAGGGTGTGGTAATGCCGATGCGCCTCTTGGTAATGATTCACCATGTCTTCAAAACATTGCTGAGCAAGGGGCTGAACATTGGTATTAAATAGTGTGGTGAATCGTTGTGATAGCGGCATGAATCGACATTCCGTGTGCAGATTGATATCCGTTAAAAGACCATGAGGGCAGCAGCCCCTAATAGCATAGTTATCCACCATAAAAATAGGTTTTCCATTTTTTCTAATAAATGGAAATACAGTAATGCAATAAAGGTGGATAAAAGAAGGTGAACAAAAGAATAACTGTCAAGCGACGTGGTAATGGCGGTAATAAACAGCATGCCACCAAACCAAAATAAACCGGCACGAATAGATTGTTGACTCTGTGCATGGTAATACAACAGCATAAGCAAAAGGGGGATCTTAAATAACAATGTCGTGTCCTATAGGGTGCAAATAGTTACACACATAAATGCATAAACGTAATACTGCCAAGTATCTTTCAACGTCAACCAGCGTGCTAAGTTAGCTCGCGTAAAAAATTCAGTCAGTGGGTTGATGAAAGCCAATGGGTTACATCATATTTCCACAGCCTGACAGGGACAACATCATACCGACAGTTTGCGAGTTATCCCAAGCCTTTTGTCTGCAAGTAACGGTTAATCGAAGATTGCGGTGATAATACGCGCAAGGAAACGCCCAATGAAGACAATACACCAGTAGGGGAGTTCGATAAAAGACACAACCCAATCCAGCGCCGCCCAGCCATTTTCTCGTCGTCGGTAATCACTGGGTATAACAAAGTGTGCAGCGATGAAGGCAAACAGAGCAGAAAATAACGTGGCCAAAGCAAAAGCGGAGACGATAAGGCTGATAGCAAAATAACAACCGACCAGAAAAAAGCTGGAGGCTAACAGAGTGCGAAAGGTGTCCATATATGTACTCAAGTTACCCGCCATCCCACATGGCCGGGTTGCTGTCGTGAGAAAGCCGTGAAGCAGACACGTTAAGGGATACCTTTAAAAGGCAATACGTTGAAAGCCAATGTCTGCGATTTTTCCGTCTCGGATAATAACATGCAGGCCGTGTTCTGATTCCCATGCACAGTCGAACAACAGGCTGATTTCTTTTTTTTCTGGCGCCATATCACTGATCAATATGGTATGAGGTGTCAGCCCTTGTGCGTTATTGGAGGTATGGCAATTTGAATGCGATGATGTTGAATCGTGATAGTCGCTGTAAGTGGCGTGGCAATAGGCTGAAATGGCTTGATACAGGTCGTTTTTGAGCGTGCTATCGTTGTCTGTCAATTCATCAAAAATGGATTTCTGCCACGCTTGAGGCTGTTTTTCAGCTTCAACAATAAGTTCGACGGTGGCAGACAGTAAAGGACTGTAGATCGGTGCTTTCCATACGCCATTTTCATTGTTCAGTGTATTAAATGGGTGCGCCATGTTGAGTTCCTCTGTGTGTGAATACCGGTTGATCGGTATTAAGCTGATGGATTCTGGTTTGATGAAGTCTGCTTTGATGAAGTCTGCTCTGATGAAGTATTCAATACTGCATTGATTTGTAGACAACATTTGGTGCATAGAAGGCTAGCATTTTATGCTAAACAAATGCAAACTATTATCATTTTCATCATGGTAATGGAGTCAGCGATGCAAACAGTCGCAATTTTTGGGGCAGCAAGTGGGTTAGGTGCAGCAATGGCGGCCTATTTTCATGCGCAAGGCGTACAGGTGATCGGCATTGCCCGTCATCCGGATAAGAATCCGGCCTTGGCGGCTGCAGGTATTCTAACGTTGACGTGTGATGCCACCGTGGAGGCGCAGGTAACGGCAACGGTTGATGCGTTACCTAAAGACACATGGGTGATCTCAACCATGGGGAGTTTTCATGCAGAAGTGCCAGTTGATTACATTGGTCACCGTTATCTGATTAATGCGTTAGAAAAAGCCGCGATCCGTCGTTTTCTTTTGGTGACGTCATTGGGGTGTGGTGATTCCTGGCAGTATCTGTCAGATCGCGCTAAGCAAGGCTTTGGCGCCGCAGTACGTGAAAAATCATTAGCAGAAGCTTGGTTGCAAAGCAGTCAGTTGGCTTACACCATTGTGCGCCCGGGCGGCTTAAAAGAGGGAGAGATCAGCGGTAACGGTGAACTGTCTCAAGGGAGAGAGGTGCATGGCCTCATTACCCGTAGTGAAGTGGCAAGACTGGTGCACGAATTGCTGAATGACGATGCCAGTATTGGTCAAGTTTATCAGTGTATTGATCCGAGTATGACGCACTAAGCCACCAATCACGAAGGGGGCCTTACTCAAACCCAAACTAAAAAAAGCCGCTGAATCGACGTATACGGTTCAGCGGCTTTTTGTCTTTTTGGCGTGCATTAGGGTGTGTATTGGAGCAGAGAAGCATTGGGCTGTTGCCTTCATCCTTAGCGATAGTGATTAAACACGCCGTGACGAATCGTGACTGTCTGTTGGTTGGCTTTGACATACACTGCCATGGTGTCGCCGTTTAACGCAAAGTGTGTAAGGCAATAGGTGGGGGCTGTGTTATCGGTTGCTGTGGTACAGGAGGAAACGCGTAATACAGGAGAATGTGTCTCTGTGTATGGCAGTGTGCGTTCCAATAAGGCAAAGAGGAATACACCGGTGAGGGCGCAGGCAATCACCAGAAGTTGTTGGACTGTCCACGTCGTTAAGTGATGGGCGTAACGCATACACACGACAATGCCACTCAGTAAAAAGACGGCCATGCATGCAGCGCGAACCGTGGGATAGAAAGACATAAACAGATAGGTATCAATCAAGCTGAAAAAGAGTGCGACGGGGAGTAAATACAGGCTGAACCTGACACCGGCCTGAAGGTGTGAATGCAGAGTGTTTGGCGTGTGTGCTGATCGAGTGGGTAATGACATAGTGACTCCTCAGGTGTCGTGGCCTTGTGTAGACGGCACATTGGAGGTGCATTCATGATGCGAGAATCGATATTTTATCGCTATGTAAATAGTACAAAATTAGCGTATCTGACTGGCCAGTAAAGAAAAAATTAGGACTTGAAGCGGAAAATGTTATCTCCCTCTCAAGTCAGATAAAAGTGAATATTGTCTTTTGAAATCCCATGAAAAATGCGAATAATCAAATTAGATCCTTTCCAAAAAATGGCATGCATGGATGTGTGTTTTGGGGTGCGGCCAAGGTGTTTGTGATAGCTGGAATGGTTGTGTTTTTATTCAGGGATAGATATGGAAAGCAATATTTCGCTCGCTCAGCTTCAGTTTTTTACCGACAGTCCCTTTTGTTCTATCAGCGGGGAAAATGACGGTAACGCGTTAGAATGTATGTGGTTATACAACACAGATGAAGATTTAGTTAATGTCTTGCTGCATCTTGGCTGCGAACCCCAATGGTCACGAGAGGCGCCAATGGATAGCGCATTCCCATACAGCTGGAAACCCGTCACGATTCATGGTCGGCAATTGTGGTTGAAAAACCCAGGGGCGTGCGATCTTTTTGATGATGGCATACCGGCCAATGTTCAGCTGTCGGACAGCGCAGTGACGGTGAATTTGAATATGGCGAAAGAAGGGAGTGACTATTGTGAAGAAGATCTTCAGCGTGCCTACCTCTTAGAACAGCGTTATTTACAAGTTGATGTGTTGGTGTCTCAGGCGCACCGAAGAAAACGGCCCTGTTATCGCGCGGCGTGAATCCGTTTAGCCGTTATGATAACCAGAGCCATTCGTTGTTCTATTGAAAATCAATTATCTGGCCAGTCGGTAGGCTAAATTTTGCTTCACGGCCGGCCATTCAATGTTAATGATAGAAAATACCACGGTGTCGCGGTAAGACCCATCCGGCATTACTTGGTGATTACGCAATACACCGTCTTGTTTTGCACCTAAACGTGCAATCGCCTGACGGGATGCCTGATTGTGCCAATGGGTACGGAGCTCGACGGCAATAGCATCGAGCGACTCAAAGGCATGACCCAGCAGCAGTCGCTTGCACTCAGTATTGACACTGGATCGCTGATAGCGCTTTGCGTACCAGGTGTAGCCAATTTCCACACGGCGATTTTTCGTATCGGCATTGCAAAAACGGGTAGAACCGATGATTTCACCCGTTTCATTATGCACAACCACAAAAGGTAATGAGCGCCCATCAGCTTTTTCTTCTAGCGCATAGGCAATGTATGTATCAATGGTGTCTGTATTGGGTACACCAGTGAACCATAATTGCCATAAATCACCGTCACTGGCTGCTGTTACCAGCGCATCGGCATGATCAGCCCGCAAAGGGATTAATGTGATGGTGTCAGAGACCAATTCAATGTCATATAACCACTGATTTTGCATAATATCATCCTTAATGTGTTTGTACGGAGACGTCCTGTTCGCCTCTAAGCTTCTCTTTTTATTGTGACTATTTGTTTGATTGTTGCTGAGCAGTCTGCTGACGGATGTAGGTGGGTACAATTAATTTGTCATCAAGACTGGCAAAAGGGGGCGCACCTTTACGTTGTTCTTCTTCAACAATCACCTGCAGTGCATCATAGCTAATGCCAAAGAAACGAGAGGCTGTCATCAGCCCTGAAATGAACTGTTTTTTTTCACGGCGCGCTTGGGTTTCTTGGGTTGGAATTTGGTGATATTGATGAAATTCGTTTTTCAAATACTCAAGAAAGTCAGTGTTATTCATGGATTGTTATCTGTTGGTCATAATACGTGACTATATCACGTTGTTTATCTCATTGAGCGTTTTGCAAATGGACGACATGACGTTCTCTGTTACTGTTCAGCTTCAATCAGCGCGATGATTTTGTGAGCCTTCTCGAAATGATCAAGTTGGTGAGTTTGAATCCACCATGTGGCCACTTCCATTAAACGGTCAGGGTCATCATTTTTATTGGCAAAAAAAGCGTAAAAAGACACGCCAACGTTATCGCCTTTTTGGGCGATTTTTTTATGACAGATGGCCAAAATCTTGGTTTGTAATGAAGGGTGCATACTTGCTCTCGTGGTTAGTGCATGAACGATTTGGCCATCGAGCATAACGAGCGCCGTCGTCATATGCAATCGAGCAGGTTTCATGGAAGGAGGTAACATCCTGAATATAAATCCAATAGGATCGATGTGCATCCCACTAAGGCATGCTTTCTCGCTACACAAGCATGAAGCAAAAAAAGATCACTAAAATTAAATGATAATGATAGTAATTATCATTCACATAAAATAGAATGCGACGGTTTTCCAATCATTGTGACGTTTTCAAAGGATTTGAGAGTAATGAAACCAACCCGTTGTATTAAGCCTTCTGTATTGGCGACCGCTATTTTATTTGCCCTTTCTGCTGATGCACTCGCACAAGAACACACCCTTGACGAAGTGGTGGTGACGGCAACGCGCACCAACAGTCAGCTCGAAGATACCGCCGCGTCGGTTGCGGTTGTGACAGACAAAGACATTGAAGAAGAAATGATCACCGGCTTGGATGATCTCTTCGACTATACCCCTGGTGTCAGCGTGCAAACCAATGCGCGTCAAGGCGTGCAAAGCATCAACATTCGCGGTATCGAAGGTAACCGCATTAAAGTGCTGGTGGACGGCGTATCCCAAGGTAACCAATTCGATACAGGAAACAATTTCATCAATTCAGCGCGTGTTGAAGTCGATACCGACATGATAAAAGCCGTGGAAGTGGTGAAAGGGGCGGCATCCTCATTACACGGCTCTGATGCCATTGGTGGTATTGTGGCGTTTGAAACCAAAGACCCATCAGATTTTCTGAAAGGCCGCGAGTGGGGCGGGCATGCGAAATTCAATTATTCTTCCGATGAAAACACATTCAGTGAGTCAGTAGCAGTTGCTAACCAAACTGGCGGATTGGAGTCATTAGTCGCTTATACCCGCCGAGATGGCAATGAAATCGATAACTTTGGTGATCCGCAAGATGCCGATAGCAGCGTGGATAACGTATTGGTAAAACTGCAGAACCAATTTAATGATGCGCATCGCTTAGAATTCAGTGGTAATTACATCCGTAATAAAGTAAATGGTGATCAAACCTATCGTGGTTATACCGATGGTCAAAGTGAAGACAGTACCGAGCAGTATCAGATTGGTATTAAGCACATTTGGGATATGCATACCTCAATGGCAGATACCCTGACATGGCAATTGGATTGGCTCAGTAAAGAGGAAAACGGTGTTACCACGCGTGTGAAAGGCACCAACAATCAACGTAAAGACTACATTTACGAAGATGAAGGCTATCAGTTCGATATGCAGTTCGATAAGTTCCTCACCGTTGGCAGTGCAGAACACTACATTGTCTATGGCGCGTCTTACCACGATAAAGACATCAAAAACATCAACAAAGAATTTAACAGCACGGGCACTGACAAAGAAATTTTCTATATTCCTTCCGCCAATGAAATGCGTTATGGCTTCTTCCTGCAAGACGAGATCACGGTCGGTAACTTTATCATTACGCCAGGGATCCGTTTTGACGCATTTGACACTGACCCAGGTGATGCCAGTGATAACCCAAGCGGTAATCCAGATAACGAATACAATAAATTTTCCGACTCGGCCTTTACCGGGCGTTTAGGCGCAATTTATAAGCTTAATGAAGCACATCGTGTATTTGCCCAAATTAGCCAAGGTTTCCGCGCACCCGATTTCCAGGAATTGTTCTATTCGTTCGGTAACCCAATGCATGGCTATGTAAACAAGCCGAATCCTGATTTGAAAGCGGAAGAAAGTATTTCATATGAGTTGGGTTGGCGTCATAACAATGCTGTGACCAGCAGTGAAATCGCGGTTTTCTACAGTGATTACGATAACTTCATTGAGCGCCAGCAAGTGTCGGGTAGCTTCATTCCAATGGTGGATCCTGCGGTATTCCAGTCTGTGAACATTGGTAAAGCGACCATCAAAGGGATTGAATTTTCCAATCGCTTGATCTGGGATGGTTTCATGCCGATAGAGGGCTTTAGTTCACGCATTGCTGCGGCTTATACCGAAGGGGAAGACGGCAATAACGATCCGCTAAACAGTGTGAATCCATGGAATGTGGTGGCTGGTTTGAACTATGACTCAGTGAATAATTGGGGAACCACTTTCAACCTTCGTTATACGGCCGCGAAAGATCGCAATGACATTAATGGTGACGACATCTTGCCGATTTCTAGCGCGACAGTGTTGGATTTGATTGCGTACTATAAGCCGATCAAGAACCTGACCTTGCGAGCGGGTGTCTTTAACCTGACAGATAAAGAGTACTACAACTGGAATGACGTAAACGGCCAAACTACAGAGAACAAAGATCTTACCGAACCGGGCCGAAATTGGTCTGTTACAGCGAAATATGAGTTCTAATTTTTGATGACTCATTTACGTACTATCTTGCAGTAACAACAGTAAAGCCCGACGTCGTGTCGGGCTTTGTGGTTTCTGGGTTTGTAAGGTGATGGGTCGTTCTGTGTTTTAGGTGTGAGCTTTTTAGGCGTCAGATTTTTAGAGGAAAGATGGATTGTGGTGAAAAATAGCGCAGTGATTATAAATAAAAACTGAAAAGTGAATTACGCAAAATCGGTATTATCATTTCGATACCAGTCGATATGATGGACTCACTTTCGAGGTACGCACGGTTGATGATGCTGATGGCATCCTCACTGGCTAGATAATACAAAGAGGATTTAAACGTGTCTCATCCAATCATTAAAGATCTCAACACGCGTTACACAGCGAAAAAATATGACGAAGCGAAGCGCATTTCTGCAGATGACATGGCCGTGATTAAAGAAGCACTGCGTATGTCAGCCTCTTCTATCAACTCACAGCCATGGAAATTTGTGATTGTTGAATCTGATGAAGCGAAGCAGCGTTTCCACGATACGTTTGAAAACATGCACCAATTCAACCAGCCGCATGCAAAAGCCGCGTCTCACACGATTCTGTTTGCTTACGATCCAAATTTCACCAAAGAAAAATTCGCCAAGCGAGTGGACGCTGAAGTGACATCAGGCCACCTGCCAGCAGACATGTACGACATGTTCATGGGTGCATACGCATTTGCAGAAGCAAACACAGACGATAAAGGCTTTAACGGTAATTGGACGAAAGCACAGGTGTACATCGCATTGGGTAACATCCTGCACACCCTAGCGCGTCTGGGCATCGATTCCACACCAATGGAAGGGGTAGATCCAACCCTGATCGGTGAGAAATTCGCGAAAGAGCTTGATGGTCACGTGTGTGAATTGGCATTGGCAATCGGTTATCACAAAGACGGCGAAGACTATAACCATGGTCTGCCAAAAGCACGTCTAGCGATGGATGACGTACTGGTAACGGCATAATCGATAAGTCGGATTCACCGTCATAGGCTGTCCTGCCTAAATGCATAAAAACGCCCGCACAATAATTTTGTGTGGGCGTTTTGCTTTGTGCCGGCAGGTGGCGTTACTATGCATCGACAGATGCACAGTATGAAGGAAGAGGGTGAGAAACATGAGTGTGATCGGACAGGTTGAAGCGGTATTAGTAGGGAAAGCCGTACCGTATGCGAGAGGGGTCGAAAGCGCGATCAACAAGCATGATGTCACCGGGCCACAGCAAGTGTCATTCGTGGGTTTGGTTGATGATGAGCAAGGGGATAAACGCATTCATGGTGGGGTAGAAAAAGCCCTGCATATTTACCCGCGCGAGCACTATGCGGCATGGCAACATGAACTCGGTGAGAAACCAGTGTTTGAAAAAGCCGGTGCATTCGGCGAGAACATCAGTGCCTGCGGAGTGACTGAGCACACAGTGTGTTTGCATGATAAGGTGCGCATTGGCTCAACGTTGTTGGAAGTCTCTCAAGGCCGCTTGCCATGTTGGAAATTGAACATCCGTTTTGATCAACCTGACATGGCGTTAAAACTGCAAGAAACATTGCGAACAGGTTGGTATTTCCGCGTATTAGAAGAGGGCGTGATTGCACCGGGTGATGCCATTGAGCTGGTGGAACGCCCTTATCCGGCGTGGCCACTTTCGCGAATTTTAGAGGTTATCTTTTCCGGTAGCCTGGATGAAGCGGCCTTGCGTCCTTTGATGTCACTGCCATTGGTTGATTCTTGGCGTAAAGTGGTAGAACGTCGACTTGATAACCAGCAGCTTGAAGATTGGGAACCTCGCTTGTTTGGTCGTCAAAAAATGGTTAAATAGGTATCGGTTAAATAGGCTCCGCTCAAAAACGCATTTTCCCGCACGGCGAGCCAATTGCTTTACAGTCACGGCCATCACGTGTGAGGAAAATGCCAGAGATGTTGAACGAGATATGTTGTATTGGTTACTCCCTCCGCAATCATCACAGGTTGCCGAGTATGTCGAATGTTACTGGATGATAGAAAAAACGGCGGCGTCACAAGGCGAGGCGTTTCCGAAATTGAATCCAGATGCAGCTGCGCATTGCATCCTTACGCCAGACGATCAAATTTACCGTTATACGCATAATCCCCAAACGCTGTACGGCACTGGCAGCCATTGGCTATTCCCTCACCATAGTACCTATGCGCTGGATCATTCTCAGCCATTTATCTACATCGGCATCAAATTCCACATCGGGGCGCTGTATGCGTTAGAGATACCACATTACACCCATCCATCCTTGGATCAGGCGCAACAGTTAAATGATGATGCCAGCTGGCTGGATAGAAACGCTTTGTCTTCATTGTTTACGTTGGCCAGAAAACATCCTCAACAGTGTGCCGAACAGTTAGATGCTATGTTGTTGCCTTGGCTTTCTTTGGCAAAGCCCGATCGGCACAGCCAGTGGGTTCGCAAAGTCTTACCATTGCTCGATACCATGCCAATTACGGCATTAGGCGACGCCGTATTTTGTTCGCAACGGACATTAGAGCGCAGTTTTAGCCGAGTGACAGGCTTAACCCTGAAACAGTGCCAGTCCATCAATAAACTCGATGCGATGCTTGAATATTTGTACCAGCGAGAGGCCAGTGAGATTGATTGGGCAGCCGTTGCGATGAAATTTGGGTTTAGCGATCAGCCGCATTTAACGCGTTACCTGAAAAGCCAATTGGGGATCACGCCGAAGACGTATGCCAATAAACGAGGATTAACGATTGATGTGTATGGTGGCGTGCATGAAATGCAAAAAGCCGCTAAGTGAGTTGTTCATACTGGTGACGAGCAGACTTAGCGGCGACTTGTTACCTGACAGTTAGTCGCCAGTATGTGTTGTCGCAATATGTGTGGCCGTTTGTTTGATGCCATAGACCGAATAATAAATACCGGCTTGCAGTGAATGGGTGGTTGATTGTTGTTCTAACGTCTTGACGACTTGCGTGAAGGCATCGATATCGTCTGCGTTGGCAAATTGTTCAACGAGCAGTGCATAGCGTTTGGACGAAGAAAACAGCACATGTGCCAGTTGTTCAGCACTGACAGAGAAAGCGACGTGTTCATGATGCACACACTGTTCATCAAGCGCACTTTCCCCATGAAAATTGATGGCGTGATCATACGTAGAGGCATTGCACGCAGAAGGGATCTTGGAAGAAGGTAAATCAACGCCTAATGATGCCATCACATCGTTGAGTAACACTTCAAAATCGTACACGACAATACTTGCCTTGGGCGAGCAGACCCGCACTAACTCTTTCACCAATTGTGGTGACTTCGCATAACACAGTGATCCGGCAAAGGTAACCACATCAACACTGCCATCGGGCAACGGTATCGCTTCTCCGGTCCCCAAGTGATAATGCATGTTAGAAAGCGGAGTGGCTTGATCCAGCATCGCTTCACTCGGTTCAATGCCATGCACATGGTAGCAATACGGATGCAGCGCGTTCGTTGATACCCCCGTACCGCAGCCAATATCGACCCCACAATGAAAGAACGTTTCGGCAGGCAGGGCAGTAGACAGTATACGTTGATGGAGCGGTGGGCGATAAGCGGCATAATGGGTTGAAACGGCTTGATTGTATTGGTCAGACACCGAGAAAGCTCCTATCGGGAAAGGCCCTGTTTCTGTGACGGGTAGAGTGGCGACCATAATAGGTGATATAGCCGTCGTGAAGATGTGATTGTGTCACACTTTCATGTAGATACTGGGATTATTCCGTCGCTATCGGCATGGGTTTCTGTGCCAAAGATAGCGCATCTGACGCAAGGCTGTCTGAGGCGAGTGTGTTTTTTCCTGCATTTTTTGCCTGATACATTAAGGCATCGGCAGCGGTTAGCAGCATAAGGTGATCATCAGTATCTGGAATGGTGCTGCAGAGCCCCATACTGACAGAGATGCAATCACTGAAGGGGCTGTTGTCTTCATCAATCGGTAATTGAGAGATGGCTTTGAGTACCGATTGAGCGAGGGCTCGCGCTTCCTGAGAGGATAAATGACTCCATACCACGACAAGTTCATCCCCGCCGATACGCGCGCACAGATCAGATGCCCGAGAAGTGTATTGCTTCAGGATACCTGCAATGCGTTGTAAGCAGCTGTCGCCAATTTGGTGACCATAGGTATCGTTAATGTACTTGAAGTCATCCACATCAATGATCATCAAAGACAGCGGAATGGCATTGCGACGGCAACGGCGCCATTCATTCGCCATAAAATTATCAAAGGCACGGCGATTCGCAATATGAGTGAGGGGATCTAACTTTGCCTGTTGTCTGGCTTCCATTTCCAATTGGACTCGCTGGGTAATATCCATGTGTGAAATCACATAATAGCGTTGCTCATCCATTTCAAACGAAGTCACTTCAAGCAGAAACCAGCGTTCAGTGTTGTGACTGTGGCAAGGGTATTCGAGCTGAAATTCCGTGCATTCGCCACGCTTGAGTTTTTCTAAACCAGAGAATGCCCGTTGACTGAAATGATCGCCCTCTCGGGCGGCACAGAGGCTGGGTGTAAAATAGTTCACGCCCACCCAAGAAAAATCCGGCGAGAGGCCATTCTCAATTCCAAATTGATTCCAGGCATGATTGGTAAAAACGATGTTGAATGTCGCATCAACCACTGCAATATTGTTTTTCACCGTATTGATGGTTTTGATTAATAAATCAAGCGTGACATTCATTTAATAGCCTTAATCCAAGAAAATCCATTTCAAATAACAGCGCATCGCCAATGATAGCTTATTATTTATTGATTTTATTGTTACACCTATGATCGACATCTCATTTGTGATTATTGGTGTAAGGAATATTAAGGGTGATTGGTGTATACAGTGCCTACGAAAGAATCATGGTCACAGCGCCCGTAAATCGCATCATCGAATACGAATTCTGTGATGGGTGCATCCTACTATATTTCCCAGTGTGATTGATAAGTGCGGGCACTGAGTAGCTGACACAGTTCTGCCATGACGAACATGGATTTTCTCAGGCGAGGCCAACGTTCATCAGAGAGCGTATTATTGACCCAATGACGATCATGCACATACACCTGATAGGGGTTAATAATGCATTTGAAATCGAGCGAGAGTGAGGCCGATAACGCCGAGGACGCCATGTAGCTATGGGGTAATCCGGCAGAGCAAACAAACGTAATCACCTTGTCAAACAGTGCGCCTGTAAGGCTGCCGTCAGGTGGGGTTGAGCCGACATATTCAATGTACTTTTTCAGTTCAGAACAGCATCCCCAATTGTAGACAGGGCTACATAACACGATACCTGCTGCACCTTGCGTCAGTTGATGTAATTGTCGGTATTGCTCAGTGTGATAGATAGTGTCGTTATCAAAATTGGGGACGTCATATTCCGCTAAGTCCACGTACTTTACACCGATATGCTGGCCTTCTAATTCAGCCACACATAATTGCGCCAAAGTACGGCTTCGGCTGTTGGGATCTAAGCTGGAACTGACAACGAGAATGTACATATACCCTCCATGGTTTATCGGTACGAAACAGTGTTACAGACGCATTACACATCCTGTTGACGCCAATGTAACACGCAATACCAACTTGATGATGCTAAGCCAATCACTGACACATGCAAAGGAATAGCAATGAGTGCCATATCACCGGTTTTGATGTACACAATGAGGGCGCCAATGACACCGATACCGATACCACCAAACCCGATGACACCGGGTACGACACTGGTGACGATTTTGCCAAAAGGGTGATGGTCAACGTACTGACGCACAGGCGGAAAGGAAAGTGTTAAGCCGATACTCGTGCCAATGAGTAAGGCCATCATCGCATCAGTCCACGAGGTGTTAAATAACGGAAGTATGTGTTGCATATTGGCCTGTGTTGCGCCAAGAAAACACAGGCCCCATAAGCTCAATATTGCTGAAAACAGAATGTGCTTACTTTTCATGTTACTTATTCCTGTAACGTACGGGATGTGTTGCACCGGCACATCATGAAATGATACGGCCAGCGAGTGAGTTGATCGCGTTATACGTATTGCTATTTATTGGCGTCCACTAAGGCAATACTGACGCCTTCTACATTACCGTTATCAATTTCTTGAAGAATCACATCTGTCGTGTAACGGATGACGGCATCGGTTGTGTCTATTGCACCGTAATCGTTTCTTTCTACTTTGGTGCTGCTACATGCAGTCAGCCCTAAGAGGGTAACAATAATGAACCCTGTCCGTGGGTGTTTAAAAAACATGTGCGCTTTCCTGTAGTGGCATAGTGAAACACGCGTGGTGACAGCTATAACGAAATTTTTGCTGCGGAAATGAACGGGAAGACATGCCATATTATTCACATTGAAAGGAGGCGTGAATCATTCATCATGCAGGGATATTTGCTTTTATGATCAGAGCGATAAATTGCACACTATCAGATAACTCACATTATCTTTATCTAATGCAACAATATCATTAATGAGGTTTTTCATTATATAGGGTTAATGATGTGAGTTAAGATAGTGCATAGATGGTGTAGATAACATGAAACAGGCCAATAAAACCAAGCAGTGCAAGAGGAATTAAAAATATGGCAATGCCAGTCATGCTAATACCGTAGTGTAATTCGTAAAAACGCCAATATTCTTTAAATCTGCGTACTCCATAGGGGAGTGTAACGAGTGAGACAAAGATAAAAGGGATGGTGATCATTGAGCCAATAATCAAAGCGAAGCTCCATAGCACTAATTCAAGATTAGGAGGGGTATCAGCAAGTTTATAAAATAAGGGCATGGGTAATGGAATCGCAACCAAATGAAGGCATACAGATATCGAATTGATCCATGTGTTTCTTTTGGCTAGCACGTCATAGGACGGAAATGAGTGATTATTTTTATTAACGGGAAATGCCATTTGCCATAAAAACATGATAATGGGGGTAAGAATAAGGGGTAAAAATATTTCCATATGTCATCCCTGCGCATGGAGAGTGTAAAGTAGTTATGTGTCTCTATCGGTGTTTATCTAGAATACTTTTGAACGGAAGCGCATGCTTCTAACCATGATGGCGCGTGTTGGCGGTACCAGTTGAGATACAATTCAGTTTCAGGCTTTTTACGGTTAACCAATATGTTTACGACCTCTATCATGATCCAGCATTTAGCTATAATCAAATGCGTGACTAGCGTGTCCTTGGGTATTGTTGAATGATATTGGATGTAGTTTTCCACGATAGATTTATAATCGGCAATAGTGCCTAAGCCTGACACCAACGGAGCAAGATCAATGGCCGGGCTCCCATATCCAAATCGTTCCCAATCAAAAAGAACGAGTTCACCATTTGAACGTTTTCCCCAGTTGCCTTCATTCGTGTCGCCAGAAATCAACCCTGCATACTTAAACAAACACGAAGAACGGCTTTGGATGCTTCTAACCGCTTGTTGTGCTGATTGGGGTAAGTTCAGCTCACTAAGTGCAAGTTCTGTGGCGGAGTCTGTCCATTCGTGCGTTTTTACATCGAAGGGGGGAATGTAGGGTGAACAATGAAGTTGAGCTAATTGTTCAAACGTCTGAGGGTCTGAGTACAGTGCTTTTCGCGTGATAGCCTGCGGAATAAACTCAATAAATAAGTCGGTATTCGTTGCTTTAAGTAGCTTCGGTGTATTGATGCCATGAAGTGCGGGGGCGGCGAATTGATAGAAGCCAATTTCTACTTTAGAGGCATGTTGTTTGTGAATACAGGGTGCTGTAGCAAAGGTTGTCTTTGATACACGGGCAGAACCCATTTGAGATAAATCATCAGAGCGCATTATGTTGACCCATTAACAACGGGTTCCAGTTTTGTATTGTTTATTCCATTGGTTAGACAGTTGCATGAATGCTATTCCCCCTTTATTCGCCAAGGCGGATTCAAGCGGTTTTCACCCGCCCAGTAGAGTTTGATTTTGTTGCCTGATGGGTCATTCAATATCGCCTCTCGCCATAAGAAAGGTTGATCGACAGGTTCTTGGAGAAAGGTGATCCCTTTGGCTTTTAAAGCGGCGACTAACTCATCCAATTGTTCATGTTCAAAGTAAACGACGCCTCTGGGTTCCAACGTCTGCTTGTCAGGATCTAAGTAAATAGAAAAAGTGGCATCGCCGTCAGGCAGCGCGAAGCGGGCGTAATGCTCATCATTGACTATCTGAATTAAGCCTAACGTTTTGTAAAACGCTACTGATTCATTGATATCGTTCACGGCGAGCGTGACTTGATTCATGTTCATAAATTTTCTCTCGCTGTCAGTTGTATCTAATTATGGGTAATAGGTGATTTATATTACATGATGAAGGGTTGATGATTTTTGTTATATTCTAAAGTGTGAGTTTACTAGGTTTGATATTAATCAATAAGATTTATTTATAATAGGTGGTGTCAATTCATGATTGATTTAAACACCACCCGTATTCATTAATGTTAGAGTGTTATATGATTATATTTTATTTGTAATATCGATAACTTTTTTGTTATTGATAATTGCGTAGACTCTGCCGCCTAAATATTTGCAAGACTCATTACTTTTCGTTGGCCAGTCTACAGCTGTACCGTAGACTACTGGTCTAACAAACCGCCAAGGCCAAAAACCAAAGCGTTGACCTCCCTCAAAATTGATGATTGTATTTGCATCTAATCGGTCCGCATAATTTACAAATTTTGGCATTACGCTATTTACTGAACCGAATAAGTTTCGACCTGAACGGTAGTATTTTAAACTTGTATATTCAATGTTAGGCGTGTAATCAAATAAGCAAACTGTTTTGTAATTCTTAACATTGATACCGTTTGGAGTATCTGTTTGAATTGTGTCTAGAGGTGTGCTGCACCCAACTAGCGCAGATGTTGCAATAAAAGCAAGAAGTAATTTTTTCATTTTAGGTAGATATAAAAGTGATGAAACTAGTGAAGAATATCATATGTTACTTCTAATCGTTATTGATGTTTGCTTTCAATATGCGTTTTTTTTACTCAAACGTACTCGGTTTACATCTTCATAATGTGTTATCACCTAACAGTCCAATCAAATTTCTATTTTCCGTATTCTAAAACTAGGACTAGATGCAGAAAATGTCGTTTTGACTGTCGATGGCTATGTATTCATGATGGTTGAAACTCAGCTTAAGCCTGCATGTCTGTCTAAGGTACATCTTATCAAGCGGTCATCATTTGTAATACAAAACGCCAGTGATCACGCTACCGCTCTCACGTTGTCCGTGCCTCATATCTCCTTAGACTATGCCTATCGAGATACGGGAAAAACACCGTGAAAAGGGGATTTTGCGAGAGGCATCAAAAAGGTTGAGGCACGAAGAAAGCAATGTTGTGGAAAAGCGAGGCAAGGGCAGACAGAGAGGGGATAGAAGAAAAGAATATGAGAATGCTGGACACAAAAAAGCACCCGCGAACGAGTGCTTTCATTATCTAGCCATGTGCTAACAAACTATGCATTAACAAGCTATACGCTAACAAAACTTAGTGCTGAACAGGTGTGCTTAGGTGCAGCGTTTTGTTCAAGGTTGTTGTGTTTGGCTCAAGCTCAAAGTTCCAGTTGCCCACGATTGGTGTGTGGAAACCGCCTTCAACCACGAATTCAACCATTTTGTCTGTCTTCTTCCAAATACGCACCATGCCTTCAATGTTGCTGGTACGAATAATGCTGTGCGCGATAGGGTCTGCACAACCTGGTAGGAACTCACCCTCGTTTAGCGTAATACGGTAAAGCGTACGCTCTGATTCCATAAGGAAATCTTCTGTGTTAACGCTATTTACGTTCAAAGACGCCACTTTGTTCGCATCTGCGTGTGGGGTATCTGGTGGCGTGATGTCGATTTCAACAGGGATACGAATTGTTAGATCGTGATCGGTTGAAAGTACGCTTTTATCCAGCGTGTAATCAATGAAGTTCACTGCACGGTGATCGAATTCACCCGAGATACGGTAGCTGATGGTATTTGCGCTTGCACGGTAAGGGCGAACAACGTTGTGCGTTGAAATGGTGGTGGCGTCGCGCAGTGCATTCACGTTAGTGGTGTTTAGGGTTGCACCTTCAAGTTCAACGTGTAGCTGGAAACCAAACAGAATGTGCTGATAAGGCAGTACATCGTAGTTCACTTTGATTTTTGGCACACTGATGCCGTAACGCTCTGCATCTTCAACAGACAGCGTGTATTCGTGAGCCATGGTTGGTTGAGCCAAACCGAACGACAGGGCAGAAGCAATAAATAGGGCCGTAAGCGACTTCTTGGTTTTCATGATCACACCTTTATTGGGGATTGATTATTCTTAGTGGAGAATCCGATCGGGAAAGTGCTTGAAAACCAAGGGTTTCGCAAATGATTTACGTGATGTAAATCCAATAATGAGAGGTTAATGCAAAATTTTGCTTTGGTGGTTTGTTATATCGCCCCGCTGAATTGAAGCAACATCATCCTCTGTATTTGCCTGTCAGGTTTATAAAATCAGCGAAATTATCTGTTATAGCCTGCTCCACTAGTTACTCAAATCGAGGGTGTTTATCGTGAGATTGGCTTACCCTCGAAACACTGCGAATGTCTGCTATTAACCCTTCCGTGCGAACAATTTGTTTATGACATTTGAGGAACATGCTTTTGAGTGAGGGCTTGATATACGTCGTTACGCTTTCAGGTCGAATCCCTTTTAATTGGCAGAACAGGGCCAAAGCAAACAGCAATTCCACATCAGAAAGATAACCGCTACGCTGAGATCGCCAGCCTTGTGATTCACCATTGGCGTACTGCTGGAAATTGAATGCCGTATTGGCAGAGAAGATCCCAAAGCCCAAGAATACCGCCGTTAAATCGGTGGCAAACTCCCAATTCTCCCAGCCACCAGGAGGCGGTTCAGGCAGATCATCCGTTAGATAGTGGCCTAATTCATGGGCAAAGGTGGCCACTATACGTGCAGGATGATTGGCCAGTTCCGGATTGAAAGAAATGTAGGCTTTTCCCTCATAGCGGCAGTAAGTGCCATTGGGGGAATGGGGCGCCTGTTGAATGAGCAGGCAAGGGCCAACATGGGTATCATCATCGGCCTCTTGCGGTACTAATGCACAAGGCCAAATACCCATGCCAGCATGTTGCCGCACCTGCAAGAAGGTGGTGGTGACGGCTTCATCGGGTGACGCAATGTGAGAGGGAAAGAACGCGTCGGTCGGTAATACCAACTGCGTGTGGGTATAAAAATCTTTGCCACCGAAATACTTCAGCAACCATTTGTATGTTTCGCGTTGAAACGCTACATCCTCATCGGATAACACCGGTTTTCTTTTGAAAAAACTAAACATCACTACCTGTACTGACTGTGCATCATGCGTGTATTTTCATTGGTTTATTAGAGTATACGATTAAAAGGACAGGGGTTAATACAACAGGCATCAATACCATAGATTCGACTATCCTCAATGTAAGCAATACAGAACGCCTGGCGCGTAGCGTGAGTGTCAATGATCAGGGTATGTATGCCATTAAGGAGTAGGGGAATGACAAAAAGCATAGTGAAAAGTGCATTATGTATGGCACTAGGTATGGCCAGTGTATCGATTTCTGCGGCAGAAAAGGCCAACATCATTAGCGAACAAGAGGCCATTAAAGCCGCACTTGGAGCTGTGAATGTTGAAGTGTTGGGTATTCGTTTTGATAAGCCAGACACACAATGGGATGTCTTCGTTAAGTTGGGTGATCAAGCATATGAAGTGGAAGTTGATGCCGTCACCGGGAAGATTGTCGCCGCAGAGAAAGAAAGCCTGAAAGAGGTGCTAGCTGAGTTATCTGGCGATTTGTCACATGAAGGTGTGGAGGGGGATGTTGACAAATAATAGCCAGAGAGGACATGGACAGGAGAGAGTTCATGCCTTTGTACGCCCATTCAATAAACAGGCTCAATATTACGGGCAATGCGAAAACTGGACTTGATCCTTAGCGATGTTTGCTGCACTAGCTTTTGCTACCTCAGTTAATGTCGAGTTAGCTTCAAATTCTGAACCGGATCCTGGCCAATAATGAGCCTCATGATCTTCGCAAAGTGTAATAATAACCGGAGTGTCATCGACAATTGCTTCCTCGTCATGGTGGACATACATGACATAGCGTATGTTGTTGCGTTTTTTACCGCGAATTGTCTCTATAACGTCAGCATGGTAGACATGTTTACTGGAGGTCTCATCATCAGGCACAGGGAGCACTTCAACATCCGTATGCTTTACGATTGCAGAGTAAGGTGTACTGACAACGGCTTCAGACAATGCCATTTTTTGTGCATCAAGTTGTTCCTTGGTAAGGCTCCCAATGGCGTGAGTATGAAAAACCATAAAAGGAATACATGCAGTTAAAAATAGATAGTTTTTCATCTGATTCATCAATGTAGAATTTAATAGATTAATTTGGCATCCCATTGCTTATGATCTCTGGTGACGCTGTTGTTAACAATCGAGGGAGAGGAAACTATCTAAAAGCAACGCTACCACTGGACATAACGCATTGTGTTGTAATCACTTAAACGGATTCAACCCAAAATGCCAAACGTTGCAAATCTGCTTTCAACGTTTGTATGCTAACTTTTTGACGAAAACTCAACTTCCTGAGGAGTATTGCGATGCTTTTCGCTGATAACGACGGTATTCGCTAACTTGTCATGCCACCCCTGTTTACGCTTATCCCAAGCTACCCAAAATATACCCAGCCCAAGAGGAATGGTAGCGGGAATATAGCCAAGGTATCTTACAATGTATTGTTGAAGAGTAGGCTTCTCGCCAGTGTTAGCGTCTACGATTTTAGCCGATATTGCTATTTTACCCGGTGTCGCCTGGCGATAAAGCCAGAACCCAATGACTGCAACCAATGGGAAAATCCAGCTTAAAATAAGATCCGTGAAACCTTGAACGAAAGCTTCATTATCAAAATAAGCCCAGCCATAAACCGCTACCAAAATAGGGTATGTTAGAACACAAATTATCACAGTATCAATTAGACTGGCACCAACGCGTGCCCAAAAACCGGAGTATTCGTACAAATCACTCATTTTAGCAGGGACATTATCATTCATATTGTTTACCTAGAATATATTACCAATGTAAATATATGATACGTGTTGCGGTGTTTATCTCAAGTGAAAAATTAACCTTATTGTTACAATGCATCAGTCAGCATAACTGTGCCCAAAGGCGATATGCTCAATGCTGTTTCACTTGCAAAAATAGGGCAAGGCAAATTACTCGACTAATTTGAAATATATTGAGTCTGTCAATAGCGGCGAACTGCGATAATATGAGTGTTGATATTACAAAATAGTGCTTCAGTATCCGTAGTGAGGATTATACAGTAAGGTATTGAAGCCAGTGGCGCTTCCTATTATTGGATGAGTGGACTGAGCGATGTTCCACTCAAACCACATCGCACAATTTACTTTATAAAGAAGCATCGGGCTTGTTCAACACCCGGGATTGAATGTTGGCTGCGCAACACCTTAATCCTTATTTGTTATGCCAAAACTCAAGCCCATTTTTATACGTTTATTTAGGTCGACTCAACATTCAAAAAACAACTAGCGCTCAACCCAACCATATCTACGTCATTGGCATTGTTAGCCCCTGCGTATTCTGCTACTAAATTATATCCAATCCAATAGCCTGCATACTTAGGAAACTCTTGAGGATGTGAACCAAGAAATAATTTATCTAATGAGAAGTCAGTTGTCTCCAAAAGGTGGCGCATTTGTTCTAGTCCAAAGCGCCAATCATAGTTTGCTAGATCTTTAAATAATGAGGATGGCTTGCCATTGGTGACTGAATGCTCGAAATGACATGCCAAACCCTCCATTATTAGCTGCTGCAATAAGGTTCCAGTCGGCATATGAAAACTCAACCTCAACGCATGATGAAGTTCATGTGCTAGGACTTCAAGCAGCTCTGTTTCAATAACTTCATCAATATCACTTCGCGAGCAGTCAACTAACAACTCAACTCTATGTTCGCTAAGCGCATAGCCACCCAAACCTGAAGGGGACTCCTCACCTTTTTGAAAAGGCGAAACTGTAATATCAATACTTGATAGTTCAAAGAACTCACTGATTTTATTTAAAGCACTTCCAATTGTATCTTCCAACAAGCTTGTGTAGTCGCTTAACTTCCCTGATGAGTTAAGCACCGTAATGTTTGTTGTCAAATCATACTCCTTTGATTAGACTGAACTTAAATAAGGGCATAGCGCCTGCATAATACGCCACAACGCATTACGATGATATTGACATAGCCACCGTAAACACTAAAGCTAATCCATACTAAGAATGCCGAGCGTTGATGGTCGTTTTGATGGCATTGTTAGGTTTATTTTTTCGTTAATAACTCATAAGCACCATTGATTAACTTCATCATCTCATCGCTACTAACAGCACCTTGCAATTTATCTGCATGGTATATGTGAGATAATCGTTTATGGTTTTTCTTTATCAACTGAAGATCATCACAACCTTCAGGCACACCAATTATGGAATATGGTGATAAGTCATTCAAACCACGAGTTCTGCTACCACTAGTATTGCTTCGAGAGTTCTTTTCTAGTTGTTCTATTTCTTTCTCAAGTGCATCTATAGTTTCTTGTAGCTCACGGTTTTTATGATGCAATCTTGCCACTTCTTCTTTCTGAACTTGCTGCCATTTATCGACAGCTAAGACACTATTTTTAGCTCTAATATAATCCAAGTACAGGTAACCTTGCTCTTCGAGATCATCCAATATGACATTAACGTCTTCATTGTCATAAATCGCAATATAACTAGATTCTTTCCTCAGTATGTGGAATTTATATTGATTTCTTCTTCTACTTGAACTTCTCATCGTAACTCCTTATGAACCTAACGAATGACATGGACTCCTCCTCATCAGGCTCAGCCACAGTTGGTGCGTCAGGTTCGATAAAATCTTGGAGGCCACCTTGTCACTTTCACTCTATGGCATCGATTTAGCCAAAGATAGCGTTAGTATCCATAGTGATGATGGGGCAGGCAAGGTACTGATCGACAAATCAATATCAAGGTCTAAGATTCTTGCAACGTTTGCAAATCTTCCATCAGATCTCATTGGTATTGAAGGCTGTGGCACCTTTCAGAACAGGTGCCAAAAATGTTATCAATGATGCTATTTTGAGCAACCATTCTCTTTGAATAGTGCTTAGTCGGTTTAACCGATGTATGGCTAGGGGGAAGCCCAGTCTGGCCCTGCATAAAACTAGCAGGCAGCGGTGAGACCGCAGTAAGAGACCCTCAATATGTGTTTGTCGTAAGCGACGATAATCGACAGAGCGAAGTAGACAGCATTGTTGTTCGATTATATTGGCTCAAGGGGTAAAGCGGTCCCCCCTTGACAACCCAAAGGCTCATATGTGTTATGCAACATTAACAGCAATAAGTAGATCAGACTTTCGCTCTTCAGCTTGCACCTGAGCCATATTTTCAATCAACAGATCTGATTTAGATAGAAATATGTCTGCTCGATTAACTGTTGAGGAAATCTTTGACCATTCAACGTTAATCTTAGACTGACTATGTGCAATTTCGTTTCTAAGCGATTCTAAACGTTCCATAAACTGCTTAAACTTTTTCTTAGAGAAATCATGTAGTACACGAAACTGCTCATTTTCGGATAAAAGGTCTTTTTTATCGCAAAGCTGAGCGCAATCGATGAAAGAAAGATATTGGTCATTCCTTCTTTTCTTATCGTGCATATCAATCACTCCCTTTTGTCGCTCCTCAACAAGAACGTCATACCAGGACTCATTCGGGTAAAAATGATTTACCCAAAAGTTTAGATGCAACTCGACGAGAGATATAACCCCAAACAAGTAAACTCTAGGTATTGGCTTGTTTAAATCAGCTCTTGTTATGATGCCAACAACCTTACCTTGGCTACTTACATACTTGGATTCGACGTCTTCTAAAAGGTTAACTAGATGGACTAGAGAAGTATCTTCATCAATAACTATTTCTGGGGAGATATCTTGTACATACTGCCCCACGCTCCCTTCACCTAAAGCAGAAGCTTCGATATAACCTATGATTTTATTTTCATGATCAATTACGCAGGTCGTGTCAAATTGCCTCTTATCCAATGCAAATTTAGCATCTGAAGCCGAGTCACTTACTTTACAACACAAGATCGGCTCAAATATTTCTTTTATAGATATGTTTTCCAAAAAGATGGACTTTAAACATGAAAATTTAGTGCCTTGTCGGCGATACCCCGTCTCAGGCGACATCCATAATTGATATCCCATACAATCCTACTTATGTATTCTTCACGAAAGTTTATGTTGTTTATCAATAATACCTTTAACCTGGCTACCAAAAGCATTTAAAAATCCTCTTGCCGTGTTTTGATCTGTAAATACAGTAGTACGAATAAACTCACAATCTTCAACTGTACAGTTCTTTAACACAATAATACCAGTTAAATAGACATCTTCAGGCAATGCAATTATATCTCCACACTCATGAAAACCACCTCTGTTATATGTTCCGCCTAATATACAAATGGAAGCAGGGCCAACAAATTTACACCTCTTGAAATGTTTATTTTCATGTAACTGAAGTCGTGGTAACCTTAAGTCCTCAACTGGAATAACAAGGTCTTTAAATGACTCTGATAATGGATTGACCGTATTTTTTGGTGTTGACAAAATTCGATTCAAGTCCGCTTCACTTTGTTTTAGTATTGATGTCTTAAACAAATACAAAATCAGGATTACAATCAGAGAGGTTATGATGCCTATTGCAACCCAATAAATAACACCTAACTCTTTAAGAACTGGATCTGCTTTTGCTAATAATGCCGTAAGTGTTCCAGAACCACCAATAAATACAATCGTTACAATTCTCCATATCCACTCAGCAGCAGATAGACCTGTCTCAAAAATAGATACTGATGACCAAACTCGATTATTACTCATAAATCTCCCTAATACATAACAACTTCATATACAGAACCCATCTACCTTACAATTCCACATATTGTCATGGGTGCATAATAGCATCGAAGTTAACTCATTGATATTGAAAGGTATCGCGAGAGGTGGGAAAAACAAAAGTAGAATCGTTCCACATATCACATTCTACATTTTCATCATCATTTCTATATCACAGTTTGATGTAATCGACGTGAAAGAGAGTGTGATACTCGTATGTAGTGGTGAAGCGTAGGTGGGCTTGAATGTGGCGGAGTGCTGAGGTCGCACGCGAGGAGGGATTTACAAAATCCCGACCGGCAATCAGAAGACTTCCTAAAAACGAAAAAGCCTCAGTCTTTCGACTGAGGCTTAAATGTGGCGGAGTGCTGGGGTCGCACACGACTAGGGATTTACGTAATCCCGTCATTTAGCGTATGACAAATGTAAAAAAGCCGCTGATTTCTCAGCGGCTTTTTGATGTGTGGCTGAGAGCTGGGCGTGCATTCACGGAGGGATTTTCAAATCCCGGTTTTCATAAGCAAAACTCGACGCATACGAAAAAGGCCAGCATTTCTGCTGGCCTTTAGAAGGTGGCGGAGAGATAGGGATTTGAACCCTAGATACGCTATTAACGTATGCCGGTTTTCAAGACCGGTGCTTTCAACCACTCAGCCATCTCTCCATGCCGCGAATAATACGGATTGTGGCGGTGGGTGTAAAGCTTCAAACCGTATTGAAAGGTGCGTTTGCTCATTTGTGAGACAGTTTGTTGGTTTCATTATTAATGTGGTGGTGTGTTGTTCAGGTGGTTGCGGGTTATTTCCACAGTTTCATGAATTTTTCTGATTCGCGTTTCTCGCTTTTATTCGTGAGCGGTCACAGCAACATCGCAGGTACGGTAGAGGCGACCAATAAGGCTGCCATGGCATAGTTGAATACGCGCAGACGAGTAGGGTGCGTGAGTACCCGTTGTAGTTTTTGTCCAGCCAGTGTCCACATGCCTGTTGACGGTAAATTCACCATCGCATACACCGCTGCAATAATGGCGATGCCTTGCCAGTTGCCGCTTGGGTTGTATAGGGTGACGGTGCTAAGTGCCATGCTCCAGCCTTTTGGGTTGACCCACTGAAAGCTGACAGCCATCCAGAAGGTGAGCGGTCGATATTGATCGTCGCCGCGTTCTGTGTGGGCGCTGCTGGTGGCAATGGCGTAAGCAAGGTAGAGTAAGTAACCACCGCTGATCACTTGTAATACCGTGTGCAGGACCGGAAAGGCATCGAAAATGCCGACCAGGCCAAGGCCAATCAACATCACCATGGCACTGAAGCCGACGGTGACGCCCAACATGTGGGGCAGGGTTTTCATAAAGCCCACGTTCGCGCCAGAGGTCATCAACATAATGTTGTTGGGGCCGGGGGTCACTATCATGACGAACGCGAAGGTGAAGAGAGCGATAAGTTGTTGATGGTCCATAATCTGCCTAGCCTGTTTCTGATGATGGTTGTGTTTGAATCTGTGTTTGTGTCTGTACTTGTGCTATTAGAAATAGAATAGTGATTTCAACGGTAAATTATCGCGCTATATTTGTGTGATAGAGGCTAATTTTGCAACGATGTGACGTTATGGATAGGTTTGACGAAAGAATATTGCAGGTACTGAAAAGTCACGGTCGATTGCCCAATGTGGATCTCGCGCAAGAGGTGGGGTTATCGCCGTCAGCAACGTTACGCCGGGTGCAAGAGTTGGAGCGCAGCGGGGTCATTGAAGGGTATCGTGCAGTGCTGAATCCGCAACAGATGGGGATCGGCTTTGTGGCGTATGTGACGGTAGGGCTGTCAAATCACAGTAAGCATTCACAAGTAACTTTTGAAGAGCACATCGCGCTGGCAGATGAAGTCGTGGAGTGCCATAACATCACCGGCACCAGTGAGTACCTGTTGCGGGTAGAAGCGAAAGATTTGATCGCCTATAAGCGTTTTCATACCGATATTTTGGGGGAGATCCCCAAGGTGGATGCGATCACGACCATGGTGGTGATGGATACGTCCAAGAACCAACGCGGCTAGCGAAGCGGTTGAACGCGCAATGAACGTGTAAGAAAAGCCAAAGAAAAAGACATCCCGAAGGATGCCTTTTGTGTGTCTGTGTTCTGCTACGAGAGCAGGACATTCAATGACGGGTATTTAATTAGGCAATTAAACGGCCTTATTAAACGACTTTTATTAAACGTCTTCGTCACCAAAGCCGAAGTCATCGCCGCCACCGAAGAAGCTATCGTCACCGCCGCCGAAGCCGCTGTCATCGCTACCGAAACCACCTTCACCGAAACCATTGTTCGCGAAGGTGTCATCACCGCTGCCGAAGCCACTGTCACCGAAACCGCCGCCGAAACCATCGCTACCAAAGCCTGAGTCACCAAAACCGCCTGAACCGTCTGTGTAGTCAGACGCAAAGCTGTTTGATGAATCATCCAGGAAGCCACCGCTTGATGCATCGCTGGTGTCAGCTGCTGCGGTTGCGCTATCGTCAGCCGGTGCTGCATCGGCTGTTGCGTCAGTCGTTGCATCCGGTGCGGGTGCCGCGTCTGCCGCTGTATCTGTTGCAGCCGTCGCATCTGCTGCTGGGTCGTTGTGATCAAACAGCATGTTGCTGATCATGTTACCTGCCACCATACCGACGGCAACGCTGGCTGCCGTTTGCATGAAGCTACCGAATGCACTTGGCTGCGCGCTTGGCATTGGTGGTTGTGGCGCTGGGCGGCTGCCACCCATCATTTTGCTCAATGTGCTGCGGTTCGCTTCCGACTTTTGGTATTCCACACATTGCTCAAGGTATTCATTCTTTTGCTTTAGCTCTTTCAGAGCCATTTCCTGCACCAATACCGCTTGGGTCAGTTTGTAAATCGCATCATCCTGGGTGCCGATCTCGTTTTTGATCAGCTGTTCAGCGTCAGCATCTTTTGCCTTGTTAGGGCTTTGCTTCAATTTGTTAGCGACGTTCTGAATCAGTTCTTTTTCTTGCGGAGTCATGGTTTACCTTCTTATTGGTCTAGCACGTTACCGTGTCCTTGTTTTTATGACTCTCATCCTAGCGCAGGGTTCCTGTGTCAATCTGTAAATATCAGTAAGTAAGTGGTTCGTTTGCTGATATTTTGCTCAATGGTAATGAAAAATCCGGCTTTTGCCGGATTTTTATACAGGGTGAAAGTGAGAAAAAAGCGTACCTGATGCTACTGACGAATGCCTTCGACGTGCAATTCAAGGTCGGCATAGCTGGCATCACCCATTACCGGAATACCATAGTCGGCCAATTCAATGCGTGTGGTGCCACTGAAACCGGCACGATAGCCACCCCACGGATCTTTCCCTTCGCCGATAAATTGGGCATCAATCGTCAGCGGTTTGGTTTCACCATGTAGAGTGAGTTGGCCTTCAATCACAAACTCACCATCGCCTTTGGGTACCACTTTGTTCGAGGTAAAAGTGGCGGTGCTGTATTTCTTCACATCGAGGAAATCATTACTGCGTACATGCTTGTCGCGTTCTGCATGGTTAGAGTCAAAACTGGTGGTGTCGACTTTCACGTTCACGGTAGAGGCAGCAACATTGTTGGGATCGTAGCTGAATGTGCCTTCAAAGGTGTTAAAGCGGCCTTTAATGAAGCTGTAGCCAAGGTGTGGCACTTTCATGTTAATAGACGCGTGCGCGCCGTCGGTATCAATCACATAGTCGGCGGCGTGGCTAACAGTGGGTAATGCAGTAGCAAACAGGCTAAGGGCAAGAAGGTGCTTTTTCATATTACTTTACTCCCAACATTTTCTTTAATGTATTGTCTTTATTAATAAAGTGATGCTTGAGTGCCGCAAGGGCATGCAGACTGACTAAACCAATGAGTGTCACGGCGATGTAGAAGTGCACCTCGCCAGCGATATCGGCTTGTTGGTCAAACAGTTCCCCCATCCCTGGGACAGAGAACCAATTGAAGACCTCGATAGAACGTCCATCGGCGGTGGAAATCAGGTAACCGGAAATAAACAGCCCGAACAGCAGCAGGTAAATCACCCCGTGCGCCACTTTGGCGGCCATCACTTCCCAGCGTGCGCCTTCAATGGCGGGTGGCTTGTTAAAGTGCTTCCACACCAGTCGAAACAGGGTGAGCAGCGCGAGACAGATCCCGACAGATTTGTGCCAGTGCGGAACGGGTTTGTACCATTGAGAATAGTAGTTGAGATCCACCATCCAGAGCCCGACAGCAAATAACCCGATAACGGTGAGGGCTGAAACCCAGTGAATGGCGATGGACAGGCCATCGTAAGTGGTTTTTTCCTTGTTCATTGTCATGCCACATTTTCTTGTGAATGATTCTTATTTTAGATGCTTGATCTCAGAACATAAGGCCGATGAACCGAACAACTCGTTCAATTTTTTCGATGGAGTGGTTTTCGTCGAAGTGATGTGAGTGCGAATTAGAGCGATGCGAGGGAGCATTAGAGTGAAGAATGGTGTGGCATGGAAAAAGGCCGCGCAGCTTGACTGGAAGGGGGAAAGGCTACGCGGCGAGAGAGAATAGGTGGCAGCAATCAACGCAGAATATTGTTGTCGTGTCGCCAATCCATAATCGTCCATTCATTCAACTGGGCGTGTAAGGCCAACGTCGGATCCGGATTCACGGCAAACGGGCGATCCACCGCTTCCAGCAAGGGTAAATCGTTAATGGAATCACTGTAGCCGTAACTGCCTTTGAACATTTTTGGGTTGTCTTCTAACCACGCTTTCATTCGGATCACCTTTCCATGTTGATAGCATAATGTGTGGGTGGTATTGCCTGTGATTATTCCGTTATCCAGCTGCACATTAATGGCCAGTGCGTCATCGGCCCCCAGTAAGCGGGCGATGGGGGTGACCAGATGTTCGCCCGTGGCGGAGATCACCAGTACCGTATCACCGCGTTGTTTGTGCCATTGAATGCGTGCGATGGCATCTTCATAAATGGCGGGCTGAATATGGCTTGTAATGAAGTCATCCACCAAGTTCGCGACCTCATCCATGTGCATGCCCACCAGCGGGGCGAGAGTGGCTGTCATGTAGACATTCATGTCCATGTTGCCTTGGCTGTAGTCAGCCATCATGGCCTGTTCGGTAGCGAGCAAGCTGGCAGGTGCAATGCCTTGTTCTACTAAATACGCACTCCACAAGCTGGCGGAGTCGGCTGCAATTAAGGTTTCATCCAGATCAAACACGGCTAAATACGGGGTGAATGATGAAACAGAATTTGTGTGGGTCAAACTGCCTTCCTATGATGATTAATAGAGGTTCATTTTTCTCATGGCTTCGCAATAGTTTCACAGCCTAAGCAGCAAAAATGACAATTGGCTTGCAGTCAGATGATCGTTTTGCGGCAAGCGCCGTGCTTATCTCTCAGATAGTCGTGGATAGACAGAAGCCGGTCAGGCATGTCGCATGGAAAAGGCAGGTGGTATGAAGAAAACGTTATGGGCTCTTTCGCTCAATCATATGCTTCTGGTGCTGGCGGCCTTTTTGTTTGAATGGGGTTTGGGTTTTGAGTCAGGGTTTCACTATGACGCCGGGGCGGCAGATAGCCTGCATGTCTGGTATGGCGGTGTGTTGTTTCCGCTGCAATGGCTAGTGGAATGCATCGGTGTTGGGTTGTTAGCGTATGCCGTGATCATTGCCGGAGAAACGCAACTGTCAGGGTTGGCATGGCCCGTGTGTTTGGCGACAGGCGGTTTTGCTGCCTGGTATGCACTGGTATAGTGCCGGTTAATTCATAATATGCAAAGGATGGCATTTCATGAGTCATAAACACAATCAACACGATGTGAATCCGCATTTTCTCTCTTCAACAGCGACATCCCCTAAACCCATCGACATGACTGACGTCACGACAGTCATTTTTGATGTGGGTGGGGTATTGATGTATATCCATGAATTTCGCGTGACCGTGATGAAGCGGATTTTGTTATCGCGGGGCTATGACAAGCAACAGGTGGAGGACGTGTTGGCGCAGTTGCCGGATTTTGATACGGCCTATTTCGCTCAGCATGGCAATATTGTCGATTGGGCGGATGAGAAGCAGTGGCTACAAACGCGCTGTCAGTTTGTGGCGCAGCAGATCATACAAGCCAGCGTATTGAGCCATGCGTGTGATGATGTCACTGCCTTGACTGATCAGCTTTTCATGCTGTCGTTTGATAGCCCGCAATACCAGTTGTTTGACGATACCGTGCCCGCGTTGCAGCGATTGTTTCCTCGTTTTTCACTGAACGTGCTGTCTAATGCGACGGCCTCGTTGGATTGGTCGCTGGATTTGGCCGGGATCCGCCCTTACTTTGAACACGTGGTGATATCGGCGTATGAGCAGTGTGAAAAACCGGATGCTGCGATTTATCACAAAGCGCTAGATTGCATCGGTGTGATGCCATCGGCTTGTGTGTTTATTGATGACAGAATCGAGAATGTGGAAGCCGCACGGGCGCTGGGGATGCAAGCCTATCATTTAGACCGAAGCCAAGGGATGACGCTGTCAGCGTTTGCCGATGTGTTGCTCAGTTAGAAAAGGAAAGTCGCAAAAGAAAAGCCACAAAAGAAAAACGCCAAGCGATAGGGCGCTTGGCGTGAATATGACTAAGACATAGCGTAAAGGCGTGAGCGCGGATTACGCCGCTGGCTGCATTTTCGCTTGGTGATCCAAGTACTCTTCGTAAGTTCCTTTGAAGTTCACCAATTGCTTGTCTTTGATATCGATGATGTGTGTAGCCAGCGACGAGACAAACTCACGGTCGTGGCTGACAAAAATCAACGTCCCTTCGTAGATTTTCAGCGCGCTGTTCAGGGCTTCGATGGCTTCAACGTCCATGTGGTTCGTTGGTTCGTCCATCACCAGCACGTTGATGTCTTGCATCATCAACTTACCAAACAGCAGGCGGTTTTTCTCACCACCGGAACAGTTCTTGGCTTTCTTGTTGGCATCATCTGCGGTGAACAACAAGCGACCCAGAATACCACGCACCATCAGGTCATCGTGTTTTGCGGTTCGCCACTGAGAGATCCAATCAAAGATGCTCAAGTCGTTATCAAAGTCGGCGCTGCAGTCCTGTGGGCAGTAGCCGATAGACGCATTTTCAGACCACTTGATCATACCTTCGTTGTTCGCCAGTTCATTCACCAAACAACGCAGCAGGGTGGTTTTACCCACGCCGTTCTCACCGATAATGGCCAGTTTGCTGCCGGCTTCCAGTAACAGGTTACCGCCACTGAACAGTACCTCATCACCAAAGCCGTGACCCAAGTGTTCGAACTCCAGTGCCTGACGGTGCAGTTTTTTGCCTTCGCCAAAACGGATAGACGGGCTGATACGGCTGGAGGTTTTCACTTCATCCAGCTTGATCTTTTCCATGCGTTTAGCACGAGAGCTTGCCTGCTTCGCTTTCGATGCGTTGGCACCAAAGCGGTTCACGAACTCTTGCAGTTCGCTGATCTCAGCCGCTTTCTTGGCGTTGCTTGCCAATAGCTGTTCACGTTGCAGGCCAGAGGCTTCCAGGAAGTAGTCGTAGTTACCCGGGTAAATACGCAGTTCACCGTAATCAATGTCTGCCATGTGCGTACATACTGCATTCAGGAAATGACGGTCGTGCGAGATGATGATCATGGTGCACTTACGCTGCTTCAGTTCTTCTTCCAACCAGCTGATGGTGTGAATATCCAAGTTGTTGGTCGGTTCGTCCAGCAGCAAAATATCTGGGTTGGCGAACAGTGCCTGTGCCAATAGCACACGCAGTTTCCAGCCTGGCGCGACTTGTTGCATCAAACCGTAGTGGTAAGACTCTTCGATACCCGCTTGCAGCAAAATGTCACCGGCACGGCTTTCTGCGCTGTAGCCATCCAGTTCCGCGTATTCGCTTTCCAATTCAGCCACGCGCATGCCGTCTTCTTCGCTCATTTCCGGCAGGGCATAAATGCGGTCACGCTCTTGTTTAATTTCCCACAGCTTTTTGTCGCCCATGATCACGGCGTCAATCACGGTGTATTGCTCAAACGCAAACTGATCCTGACTCAACACACCCAGTTTGTGTCCCGGGGTGATAGAAACGTTGCCTGAGCTTGGCGTCAACACACCACTAAGGATTTTCATGAAGGTTGATTTGCCGCAGCCGTTGGCACCGATCAATCCGTAGCGGTTACCGTTGCCGAATTTGGCGGAAATATTTTCAAAAAGAGGCTCTGCACCAAACTGCATGGTGATGTTAGCGGTCGAAATCAAAGATGTATTCCTAGGTGATGGTTGACAGGGGATGTACTGTCAGGAAAGAGAAAATGTGCGGCAGAAAGCCGGCGGCGGATTATACAGAGGATGAGAGAGCAATGTCGAGTTGAAACACGTGTATGTATCAGCCCAAATGATAAAAAAGCGAAATGACAAAACGACTTACTCCGTTTTCTACATTCAACTTTCATATACAGAGAATATAGAGAGTTGAAAAAGATGGAGAAGCGCAGTAAGTCGTTAGGGGTAATCATGGGGCCGCTAAATTGGCGGTCTCATTATTGCCTTTTATTCTGAGGTAACTACCTTTTACTTCAGTGAAAAGGTTAGGTGGCGGGTGTACATGCCTCTAATTCTTCCCACGGTGAGTAGTCGGTCAGGCCCGGCATTTGTAGCATGGTCCACCATTTTGCTTGCCATTGTTTACCTTGATACGTGACGGTGTCACCTTCAATGTAAACCGTATGCGGTTGCCACTCGGTGGTTGGGCAGAGGGTTAATGGTTCAGGATCTTGCATCCACTCCACCAAGTCCTGATGGCTGACAAAACGTACTTGGGGTTTGCTCAGGGCGTAAGTGATGAAACGCTTCAACACGTTTTGACGTGAGGCCACCGTGGTTTCCGGCATGCCAAAGTGTTCACCGCCATTGAGCAGACCGTAGAACGCCGAGTGCAGACCCAGTACCAATGGTGCACGGTTACCGTCAAGGCGGAGATCAAGGTTGTAGCTGTAAATCGCCACCACATCATCTTCGCTCAGGCCTGCTGCTCCCCATTCTGGGGTGGTGTAAAGGTTCCAGTCAAAGTTATCGCCCTTGCCAGAAACCGGATCAAAGTAGCCAATACGGCTGGCGATTTTGTCACGCAGTGAATAGTCGAGGCCGTATTTTTCCATCTCGCTATCAGGCGGAATAATCAAGGTATGCAGTGGGATCTCCCACAGGCCAGGGTAGTTGTCGATGGCGGGTTTCCACCAACCTTCTACCGCCAGATTATGCGATGGGCTACCGTTGTCCAGCGTAAATGGCCAGTAGTTATTGGTGCCGTCTTGCTCTGGTACAATGCCCGCCGGGAAGCTGACATCATACTGAATGCCGTTGTCCACAATGGCGTTTAAGGTGTTGTCGTTGTAGGTCATGAAGGGGGCGCGGAAGCCATTCACTTCATCTACACCAATCCCGCCGTCTTCCGTATCTTTCGTCAGGAAGTCACCACATTTTTTCACTTCTTCTTGCCATTGCTCAGCGGTCATCCATGGCTGCAATGGGTTGTAATTCACTTTGTCATCCGGGTGTGAATAGGTGTGGTTACCAATATCGTAATCACGCTCGGCTAACTCGCGCCACAAGGCTTTGATTTCTTCGTTCTCCATGGCTGGCTCACAGTGCATGAAGAAGCTGGCGGTTAGTGGCTCGCCGGCAAAGTCATCGTTCCCGGCCGGGTTGTGATGGTTGGCAAGCAGATCCATCACCCATTTCAGGCCATCGGCTTCTACGTTGTCGTCAAAGCCCAGGCTGATAAACATTGGGCTGGATTGTACAGGAATAGGGGGTAACGCAGATGGGCTGACGTTCGGTTTCATTTCGTTGTCATCAGCGGTGGCGGTATGGGTCAGCGCGAACATTGCCATCGCCAGTGCGGTTTTACGCACAGGTAGGGGTGATAGGGTCACAATAAAATCCTTCTTAAATGTGTTGTTGCGGTTTTGCCGATATTACGTAACAGAGTGTAACAAGCCTGTGCAGCATGACGATTAACAATGTGATGACAGGGCGTAACTCCTGAAAGCATGTTGGTATTTGAATGTAACTAAGAGAATTATCAGAAGGTATTGGCGGTGGGTTGAACACAAAACGCCATTATCGATATCGTCAACACGAAAAGAAGTATCATTACAAAAGAGTATGTATTCCATGGTACAGAGTATAAACGGCGCTTGTGTATTTCCTCTCAGTACGGATACTGAGTGAAGAATAGTTTGATTATGTATGGTTATGAATCAGCAACGTAAATTGGATCTTAACTTGCTTCGGGTGTTTGTCGCGGCGTACCAAACGCAGTCAGTCACACAAGCGGCAGAGCAGTTGGATCTCACCCAGTCTGCAGTAAGCAATGCCTTATCTCGCCTTAAGCAGTATGTCGGCTCAGAATTGTTTACCCGTACCGGACGGGGGATCACGCCGACGCGTTTTGCTCAAGAGTTGTATCAGCAAATTCAATCCCCGTTGCTGGATATTGAATCGCTGATGAATGGGATGACGGCGTTTGATCCGGCGACCTCACAAAAGCGGTTTGTGGTTTATTGCCATGAAGCCATGATCCACGCGTTACGTCAGTCGTTGGATCGTGCGTTGGCGGCATTGTCGGTAGAAGTGGTTTTGATGGAGCCGCCATCAAGTAATGAGCAACTCTATGATGACTTGATGCTGGAAAAGGTGGATCTGATCATCGATGTGGATGCGCCAACCAGCCGGGTATTTGCATCAAAAGTGCTGACAGAAGATCAGCTCTGTTGTGTGGTCAGCGAGACCCATCCCCGTTTGCGTGAAGCGAACTTGTCAACCGCACAGTATTTGGATGAGCAGCATGTGCTGTTTAAGATGCGCCGTCATCAGTTGCCGTTTATTGATTGGCTGGTGGGGGAGTCTCTGCCTGCCCGTTTGGTGTATAGCCAGCATGCGTCATTGATTGGCATGTTAGCGGCAGTTTCATACAGCGATGCTATTGCAGCGGTACCGGTGTCTTTTGCTCAACAGTATCAAACGATGTTCCAGTTGCGGATTTTACCTTTCCCTTATGACAGCGGCTCGTTCCAGTCTCATATGGTGTGGCAGGCGAAATTCAATAAAAGCCAGCCGCATGTGTGGCTGCGAGATTGTATTGAAGCCTTGGTCGAGCGCTGATGCCTGACAGAGCCGTGATCTGATAAGTGCACATCAGGCTAAGTCTATATTCGCCAAGGAGACGCGTTAGGTGATTGAGCATGGTGCAGAACGAAAAAGCAGCGCAAAAGGCGCTGCTTGGTCGTGTGGGCTTGTTGTAATACGCTGATAAATTATGGCGTGACGATACCAAAGGCGGGATCGAAACGGTCTAGCGTGCCAAGGAACGCCTTGAAGTTGTCCTGACCTTTTACGGTAAACGAGCCATTTTTCATTGCGTCTGCCAGCGTAGTATTGCCGGTGATCAGGTTGACGAACGTTTGCTTCGACAGTGAAAGCGTCACATCGGCTTGCTTGAACTGCTTGTCTTTGTAGGTTTTTAACACCGAGTTAGACAGCTCCAGTGCGTACTGGCCGCTGGCCACATCATCATCGTTAGCCACCTGAATGTTGATCAGCGTGTGCATGCCGTCTGCCACATCCGGTTTAATGCGTACCGCCAATGACTCCAACACTGAGTAGACCGGCATGTTGCTGGCAATCGCTGTGGTATCCGGTGATGGGGCGGGTGTGTAACCGTGGCGCAATTCTTTGGCACCAATCAGGTAATAGTTACGCCATGGGCCAGATTCTGCCTGATAGCCTAACTGTTCCATGGCATCTGCTTCCAAATAACGGGCGGTCATGTTTTTCGGGTTAGAGAACGTTACGTTGTTCAATAGGGTGACGGCCCAGCGATAATCGCCTTGTTCAATGGCTTTCTGAGCAATGGTGATCACCTTCTCTTCACCACCCATGGCTGCGACATATCTGGCACCTTCTTCTGCCGGTGTCAGTGGGTTCAGGTTGGCCGGGTTACCGTCCCACCATGCGCCGAAATAGAAGTCGTACGTGGCACGGGCATTGTGTGACACGGTGCCGTAGTAGCCTCGGTTATACCACGCTTTGTCTAAGCTATCGGGCAGAGAAATAGTGGCTGAGATTTCATTTGGCGTGTAACCCTGATTCGCTAAGCGCAGGGTTTGATCATGCACAAATTTGTACATATCACGGGTTTTCTCAAGCTGTTCGGCGATGTTGTCGCTGCCCCATGTTGGCCAGTGGTGTGAGCCAATCATGATGTCTGATTTTGCTGCAAACAGATCGAGCGACTCATCGACATAACTTGCCCAGGCATTGGCATCACGGCTACGCGCGCCACGCAGGGTAGAGATGTTATGAATGGTGTGGGTCATCACCTCAGAAGCCATCAGCACGCGGTGCTCAGGGAAGTAGAAAATAAACTCCGACGGGGCTTCGGAGCCATTGGCCATCTGAAATTCCACTTCCACGCCGTCGATATCGTGCATCTCGCCGGTTTTCAGTACTTCCATTGTCTGCTCGACAATGCCCGGTTTACCGGTTGAGGTGGTTTTGCCCAAGCCGCCATCTACTTTACCGTTCGGTCCCGCTTCAATCATGTTGCCGTACATGTAACCGGCACGGCGGCTCATGGTATTGCCCGCCAGCACGTTTTCAGAAATGGAATGCTCAAAGAAATCTTTCGGAGCGATCACGGCCACTGTGCCGTTTTCAATGTCTGCTTTGTTCGTGACACCCCAAATGCCGCCAAAGTGGTCAATGTGTGAGTGGGTGAAGACGACCGCACTGACCGGCGCCTTTTCGACATGTTTGAATAGCAGCTCTAAACCTGCGCGAGACGTATCTTCTGAAAGCAGGGGATCGATAACAATCCAGCCGTGATCGCCGCGTACAAAGGTCATCACAGACAGATCAAAGCCACGTACCTGATAGATATCATCTTTGATTTTGAACAAGCCGTGCAGGTTATTCAGCTTCGCCATACGCTGCAGTGACGGGTTAATGGTGTCGATGTTGTGATCCGTATTCACGAAGTTAAACTTGGCGAAATCCCATACTACGTTGCCCTTGGCATCTTTGATGGTGTCTTCCGGCCAAGTCGCGATGAAGCCACGTGAGGCGCTGGTAAAATCGTCCGTATTGGCGAAATCTAAGGTGTTTGCAACAGCACGGTTCTTTTCGATGGTGAAAGCACTGGCCGGTTTAACGGACGAAGTAATCGCCGTCGCATCATGATCATGTGCGTTAGCGTGGCCAGCCATGGCCAGGTTACTGATAATGGCAAAAGACAGGGGAAGCAGGGTGAGTTTCATCAATGATACCTCGTTGATTCGCATAGGAATGATAACGAGGCAAATGATAAAGAAGTCACTGGTATGAAATCATTATGGCAAAATGCCTATCTGATATTTATGTTGTGAATATCGTTTTGAGAAGCGTGAAAAAGAAAACAGCAGACCCCCTGCTAATCACGAGGTCTGCTGAAAAGGCTTGTTAGCAATCACTTGCGGGGCCGATGTGAGTCCAAGCGGGGTGGCCATGAGGGCGGGCATGTTGATTCCACCAATTTGCTTGGTAAGTTTGGCCTTGGTAAGTGACCGTGTTGCCTTTCTTATATTGGCGATCTGTGTCCCAAGGTAAAGCGATCTCACTGATTAATTGCCATGGGCCTGAAAAACTGGGAGCTTGGTTTTGATTCCACCACTTGGCCTTCCATACTAATCCGTCATAACTGACCGTTTCTCGGGTGTAGGTGGTGTTAGGTTGCCATTCTGGATAGTTGCTCGCATTTGGATCGACATCACAACTTGTGCTAATGACATTCACAGAGAACATGTTGCGTGTTTGTTGAGTGCCGTCGTCGAGTGTGATCGTGATCTGATGTTGCCCTGCTTGTTGGGCTGTTAATGTCCAGACAAGTGGATCATCCGTTGACGTTATGCTGAATCCTTCTGCGGTATCAATGTGAGGGGCGAGTACGTTACCTTCCGGATCATAGCTACCGGAAAGATCCAATGTGATCGTTTGGCCGATGTCGAGAGATTGAGGTGGCGTATTGTGTTTCAGAATCGGCGGGAAGTTGCGAAGCGGTTCGGCATAAGCACTGAATGCAATCCATTCATTACCTTGCGAAATACGGTTTAGTGGGTCGCCGGATTCATCGAGAATATGAATGACATTGTCTCGGTCTGTTACGATCAATTCACTGCTGGGGTGAATATCAATATCGGTTAAGCCTGCAGAGTTGATGAGGGTTTGATGGAATAACACACCATCTTGATCATACTGGTACAGATTGCCGTCCCAACTCGCCATAAAAATTTCCCCGACGGCGTTGGCCGTGACCGCACGCGAACTGGAGGTATGCCCTAAATCCAGGTGCTTGATTTTTTTCAGGCTGACAGGTTCGAGGATATCCAGATCACCGTACACATTTTGCAGGGCGTAGAGTAAACCATCAGCCCCGACCGTTATATCAATGTAGTTCGTGTCAGTATGGAAGGCCTGTGTGCTGTCATCCGTAAGATCGAACCGGACAATCCCTTTGCTGCGTTTGGGATACGTTTCCATATCGGTGAGATAGGCATAACGTCCCAGTACCGCTAACCCGCCAAAAGTGCCGTTATTGACTGTACTCAGACCATCATAAGAGAAATGCTGCACATGGGTGGGGTATACCATCGCCAGAGAGGCATCAAATGTGCCGTAATAGACCGCAATGCCCGTTGGTGTGACAGCGAGATCGCGCAGATAATCGCTGGCGTCAGGCAGACTATACTGGGTACTGAGCAGCAATTGCCCTTGTTTATCATAGTAATGGATGTAGTCATTGGTCGTGCTGACGATATACGTATCGGTAGGCAGATGATCATACGTGTTGGCTGTTATACCACCATTATCATTCGCGCTGACATGGCCGGGCAGGGCGGCAGCGATTGTTGTAGATAGCGCAAGCAATATGCGGGGAGTGACGGTCATCCTTGAGGTCTCCTTTGTATTGAGGACAGTATCGAGTGTGGCGACACACTGTGCAGTATCGACGTTGACGTGCCACTCTAAAGAGAGTGAGTGTTAAAAGCTTGTAACGAGAGGTGGTGAGGTGACACTTTGGGGAGCGGATCGCGCAGGCATGAAAACGATTGAAACGGTAAAAGACAGAGTGTGGGATGAAGACATGTCGAACAGGTATAAGAAGGGGGTATTCCTCTGGTGCGCCATATACCTTACTATATGTCGCTGTTTTTCCCGGTTAGGTAGTATAAAAATGAAGCGTTTAGGTCTTGGGTGCGTGGCACTGGGTTTTGCTTTGATGGCGAATGCCAGTTGGGCAATGGACAAGGTAACGGTGTTTGCCGCCTCCTCTCTGACTAATGCGATGAACGATGTGGCGCAAGCCTATCAAGCAAAAACCGGAGAAAAGCCGACCTTATCGTATGCCTCCTCGGCCGCGCTGGCTCGTCAAATTGCACAAGGCGCGCCTGCAGATATTTACTTATCTGCTAATGAAAAGTGGATGGATTACCTTGTATCACAAGGTGCCATCGAAACAAGTAGCCGTAAAACATTACTGGAAAACCACTTGGTGATGGTTGCTCCGACGTCTTATCCAACCAATCATATTGCGCTGTCAGCTTCGTGGGATATGAAAGCCGCACTAGAAGGCACACGTTTAGCGGTGGGTGATCCACAACATGTGCCTGCAGGAATTTACACCAAAGAAGCGTTTACAGATCTGGGTTTATGGCAGCAGGCTGAGCCGCTGTTAGCCCGTGCGAATAACGTACGTGGGGCACTGTTGCTGGTGGAGCGTCAGGAAGCCATGTTGGGTGTGGTGTACAAAACCGATGCGATGATTTCCGATAAAGTCAAAGTGGTGAGTGAGATCCCGGATGACAGCCACAGCCCGATTGCTTATTCGCTCGCGATTGTGAAAGGGAAAACCACCCCTGCGGTACAAGGTTTCTATGACTATTTGTTGTCCGATGAAGCAGCGGCGATTTTCGCCCAGTATGGCTTCGGAGAACGCAAGTAGTGCTAACGGAGTATGAAATTCAGGCGCTGTTTTTGAGCCTGAAAATTGCCAGTGTGGCGGTATTGGTCAGCTTACCTTTTGGTATTGTGTGTGCATGGCTGTTAGCCCGCCGCCAGTTTGTGGGTAAAGCGATGTTGGATGGCTTGATCCACATGCCTTTGGTATTACCGCCCGTGGTGATTGGTTATTTACTGTTGCTGGGATTAGGCCGTCAAGGCTTTATTGGCCGCTATTTGTATGATTGGTTTGGTCTGACGTTCAGTTTCAGCTGGCGCGGCGCTGTGGTGGCGGTGGCGGTGGTGTCGTTTCCGTTGATGGTACGATCTATCCGTTTGGCATTAGAAGGGGTAGATCGCAAGCTGGAGCAGGCGGCGCGTACACTTGGCGCCAGTCCGTTCCGCGTTTTCATGACCATTACCTTGCCTTTGACGCTGCCTGGCGTGTTAACCGGCGCCATTCTGGCTTTTGCGCGCGCCCTCGGCGAGTTTGGCGCAACCATTACCTTTGTCTCCAACATTCCGGGGGAAACCCAGACCATTCCGTTGGCGATGTATTCCTTTATTGAAACACCCGGGGCGGAAGATCAGGCGGCGCGTCTGTGTGTGATTGCCATTGTGATTGCACTAGCATCATTGCTGGCATCTGAATGGTTAACCCGTCTGGCTCGTCGTCGGTTGGAGATCCAATGATCCGCATTCATGTTAAACAAACCTTGGGTGATCTGAATCTGGATGTGGATCTGTCATTGCCGATGCAGGGCATTACGGCGATTTTTGGCCGCTCTGGGGCAGGGAAAACCTCGCTTATTAACGTGATTAGCGGGCTGACAAAACCTGATGAAGGACGTATTGCGCTGGGCGATCACGTGCTGTTTGACCACCAACAAGGCATTCAGCAACCACCAGAAAAGCGGAAAATCGGTTATGTGTTTCAGGATGCACGCCTATTCCCGCATTACACGGTGTCGGGCAATTTAAAATACGGCTGCCGACATCCTGATCCGGCACAATTTGCGTCGGTCACCGCCTTACTGGGTATTGATCATCTGTTGAATCGTTATCCAGCGTCGTTGTCGGGCGGGGAAAAGCAACGTGTCGCCATTGGCCGAGCCTTACTGTCTAATCCTGACATGCTGTTGATGGATGAGCCTCTTGCCTCGCTGGATTTGCCGCGCAAGCAAGAGCTGATGCCGTATCTGGAACGGTTAACCAAAGAGGTGAATATTCCTATCCTCTATGTGACGCACAGTTTGGATGAGATCCTGCGTCTGGCCGATCATATGGTGATGATTAACCAAGGAAAGGTGGTGGTATCCGGTCACATTAACAGTGTGTGGGGCTCACCAGAAATGCGCCCTTGGTTACCGGTGAAAGAGCAGAGTTCATTGTTGAGTGCGCGTGTAAACTTCCCTCATCCGCGATATGCGCTAACGCAGGTGATGCTGAATCATGATTCGTACCTGTGGGTGAATCAGCTGCAACGTCAGCGTGGTGAATGGGTGCGGGTGCGAATTTACTCTAATGATGTCTCCATCACCAAGAAACGTCCTGAGCAAACCAGTATCCGTAATGTGTTGGCGGCCAAGGTCGATAAGATCCATCCGGTTGATCATCAAGAACGGGTAGAAGTGAGATTGCGTGTAGGGGAAACCCAATTGTGGGCGAATATCACCTTGTGGGCCGCAGAAGAATTAAATCTTCAGGTGGGTGATGCAGTATTTGCTCAAATTAAAGGGGTCAGTGTGACGCAGGATGATTTAGCGGCGATGTAACTAATAGTTACTCTGGCTTAATATTGAAAATATAAATACCGCGTCATGCGGTATTTTTTTGTCTTCATGTTCGTCATTTAATTGTGCTGAATAGTATTTTTATGCGCAAGTTTGTTTTATTTACTTTTCAAATTTTTCATTATCCTTATTTTTAATGCCTAAATTTAAAAACAGGTGCATCTCATAATTAAGGCATTTATTAAGCAGTGATGACTTTGTAATTAAATTCAATTAATACAGTGTCTTAGGTATTTATTGTGAAAGTATTAATGCTCAATAAACTGTCAGGCTTGTGTAAAAATGTCGATGTTTTAACCGCTGGATATTGAACTGTTAAGCAATGAGTCAGTATAGTGTGCCCCGTCATATCACTATTGATATATTGAAAAGATAACGCAACAGCTAGGTATATTATGAAGAAAGTCATTCCATTATTAGTATTATCCGCCGCATTGCTTTCTGGCTGTGGTGGCGGCGGTAGTTCGGATTCCTCTTCTGCGAATACGGGCGGATCCAATGTATCGAATGGCTCAGGATCAAATACAGGGTCTAATAATGGTGGTGTGACAGGCGGTAATACAGACGCTGGCGATACAACGGGGCCAAGCGCACCTGGAAATGTGATCGTGCCGGATGATACCGATTTTGCTGAGCAAATGCTGAATGCGGTTAACCAAGCCCGTGCACAGGAGCAAAACTGTGGCGGCGAAATCATGCCTGCTGTCCCTGCGCTGACCTGGGATTACGATCTGCAAGAAGCGGCATTCCGTCACTCCAGCGATATGGCTAATGGCGGCTTCATGAGCCACACCGGTTCCGATAACTCAACCCCTGATCAGCGTATTGCCGATACCGGTTACTCTGCCAATGCATGGGGCGAGAACGTGGCTGCGGGTCAGAAAAATATTCCCGCTGTGATGGCAGCATGGATGGCGAGCCCAGGCCACTGTAAAAACATCATGAATGGCAATGTGACGCAAATGGGTGCAGCCATGGTGGAAAACATGGATACACAGTATGACCAATACTGGACGCAGGTGTTTGCACGCCCTCGCAGCTAATTGTGGTGTGATAATGTGACATGGTTGCGTAAAAATGATGAATAGCAAAAAGCGGCTCAGGGTAGCCGCTTTTTTGTTTTCAATGGTTGTATGAGCCGAAGTCTTAGCAGGCACTGGCTGAGCAGCTATTCGTCTCCGCAATGATGGCAACACGACCATCAGAGAAATAGTGGCGAGATTTGGAGAAGGCTATAATTTCCCCAAAGGGAGCGTACTCGGTGTTCCAGCCTTGTTGCTGGGCGTTCTGCATCAACGTGTCGCGTTCTACGTCGGTATCGGGATCAATGGCATGCAGCAGGGTGATCAGACCTTTGTAGTGCGCCAGTTTGATGTTGTCATCATAACTGATTGCCGCCAGCCAAATCGTATTGCCTGTTTCTGCTTCTTGCCCGGCGTACCACCACCGGATGTGGTGACGTTTGAGTAAATCCCCTTTAACCTGATACGCCAACCATTGGGGCTGCAGATTCCAATAGAGATCCGAGACCGGTGGGGTGGTGTCATCAATCAGCCCCAAGTATTGCCGTGCCGTCAGTTGGTCGTTGGAAAAGGTTTTGTTTTCAATCCAACCCAGTTGTTTCATTAAGCGATCAGGGTGTTCACCTTTGTAGATGATATTGATCGGCTGAGCCTGATACACCGGCGCTAATCCGGGAAAGACCTGATAATTCAGTTCATCAAGCACTAACGCACTGTTGTCTGGTTCTGCCGTGGAGGCCATACGTGCCTGTGCGGAGGAAATCCACGCCATGTCGTAAGCCTGACTATGAAAAAAATGGTAGTAGTTCGCCCCGGCTAACGTGGTGAGCCAACACAGAATCATCGTCAGCCATTTTTTCCATTTATAACGGCGATACAACCAGTAACAGGTCGCTGATGCCGTTATGATCGCCATCAATAACAGGCTGTGTTCTTGCAGGGCGAGTACCACACTGTCCCAGCTAGGCAGTAATGCGATGCCTTGCGCCAGTAAATACCCCATCAATACAAATTGACCGACACCGATGCTAAGCCCAATGAGCGAATAAAGGGTGAAGGTTGACCAGCGCATGGCGTAACTACCAGCCAGAAATGGCATGATCCACGCCACCGGGCCGAGCAGGCGTGCCGCTGCGACCACTAATGGCCCGCGCTTTTTCAATAACAGCCGTGTGCGAGCAAGTGGGCGACGGGTTCTTTGAATGTGGCTACCCATCCAACGGCGGCCTTTTGCGCCAAAGCGGCGGCCAATCCAAAAGCTCAGTTGATCGCCCAGTAAGCCGCCACACAGAACGGCGATGACGCCATACAGTGCACCGCTACTGAGCAGGTAACCCGCACCGATTAAAAAAGGCTCACCGGGCACAAATAAGTTGGGGCCGATCAGGGCATCAAGAAAACTGCCCCCAAAGAACCACCACCAATCAACATTCGCCATGAATTACTGTGCATCCTTGTAATGGCCAAACTTGTATTCCATTTCGTTGTTGCGCATTTCGCCTTTGAAGAAGCGACGGACATTGGCTTTCAGGTACGTCATGCCCATTTGCAGAAAGCCATCTTGTTCAAGGCGACGAGGATCGAACCAGAAGCTGACCGGGATCATACGCCAGCGCCACGTTTGAGCGGCACGTTTGGCGTAATCACAGTCTTCACACAACACAATGCTTTCATCAAAGCCCCCGATCTCTTCGTGAACACGTCGGGTAGAGAACAGACACGCCCCGACAGCCGTTGGAAAGAAGAAAGAGGTAATGAACAGACCGGTGTTGAAGGCGGCGTAGCCAAGGCGATAGCTCATCGACAGGTTCTCTGCCCCCATATAGGCGCCTGCAACATCCAGTTTGCGGGAATCAAGTTCATGCAGGGCATTAGTCAGGAAAGTGGGAGAGAGGCGTACATCCGCATCCAGAAACAAGAGGCGTTCGTGGCGAGCCAGTTTGGCGCCGGTATTGCGGCCTAAGCTGGTACCGCGACCCTGCATTTTGTGCACGGTCAGGGCAGGCAACGCGTGTTCGAACCCTTGTGCGACCAGACAGGTGTTATCGTCACTGTTGGAGTCCACCACGATCACTTCAAAATCACGATGGCTTTGTTTGCTCAGATCTTCGAGTAAGCGACCAATACGTTTTTCTTCGTTCAGGGTAATAATCACAATGCTAATCGGGCTCATGGTGTACTCCATTTCATTCATGTTGGATAAGACATATCGCTTCAATAGTGCACAGTCTGCATGACAATCATTGAATGTTTACTGAGGAAAAAATTCATATTCCGTTCAGAAAGGTAGAGGAGACTGAGGGGGGGAGTAGAACAGCACTCAGTGAGGTGCTGAGAAAAGAAAAAAGCCACCGAATTTTCGTGAAGAAAAAACGGTGGCTTACGGAGTGATACGTGTTACGTGGTGGCTATTACAGGGCTGTGAACGACTCAGTGGCTTTGACTGAATTTCTTCGCAGCGGCTAATTGATAGTCTTCCACATCATGGATCCATTGAGGACGGCTGATGATCTTTGCCAATAGGAAGCAAGGTACCATAAAGAAAAAGAGTGGAATGGCTTCACGCATAAAGGTGTCTGCGGCCATGTCCTGTCCGATAAAGTAGTTGAGTGCGCCAAGGAGGCTGAAAATGATACCGAGCATGACCAAGATGGCAGAGATAAGTAGACCGAGTCCTAAAATGTCTCGCAAGTAAAGCTTTGATGCAGTCATATCCATAACCTTAAACATAAAGACGAATCTTTATACCCAAACCACCCCAGTACCCGATGGGTTGTTATCGGTAGCAAAGTCGGCTTGGGTATACCCCGCAATCAATGATTGCGTACATTGTTGCTGTCACCTTACTGTGCAGGATGTTGCACTCGCGGGCAGTACAGCGGACGTAACTCAACGTAAACAGGCAATAAGGAGCACCAATCCAGTAATTGCTGTTGCCGTTGAATTACGTACGCCGACATGCGTGTGAGCGTGCATAGCAAGGTCACTTCGGATAATAAATATACGCCGAATGGGGTAAGTGGTTGTGATGACAATCACACTTAAAAATTGCCACTGTTCAAACTGGGGATTTCTTGATTCAGGACAAAAAATAACCACAAAAGAGTGATGAATCAGGGGCTCACGCTTTATCTGCATTGCGCGAATACGCATAGGGCAAGGTGCGAATGCGTTAAATGATGTGCCAATGACGCCGTTATTCTTCAAACGCCCATTTGAACGCTTCGTAAAACATCAGCTTGCCATCTTGTTCAATGTTCTGACCATGAGACAAAATGATGCGGTCGAAAGGCCAGGTCAGGATTTCTTGTAAGGATTGGCGTAAGCGGGTTTTATCCTGAAAGGTGCGTCGCCAGTAGTAGGGCAGTGCCGGTGAAAAATAACAGCCATTGGCAATGCCTAAGGCAAGGGTGAGCAGGTTATGGGTAGGGCGTAGCCAGGACAGCGTATCACCGACGATCAAGGTGTTGGAGAGAGGATCACAAAAGATCACTTCTTCCATTTTGTCACTGCCACGGAGCAGGGTTTGGTAAAGCTGGAACTGCCAGAGATCCGGCGAGGTGGCACTTAAGGCATCATCAAAGACAAGATCCGTCCGTTTTTGTTCTAAGCCGGGCGGTGCAAAAAAGTAGGCTTGCGGGTAGGCCAGCCACCATTCGGACAGAAATAAATGATGGCCCATGTTGGGCGTGACAATGGCCTGAATGGCACCGAGTTGGCTGATCGTCAGTTGTAGTTGGGTGGTAAGTTGAATCGGGGAGTGGATCAGGAGTTGACCGTTCTCCAGCCGAATAATGGTCATGCGGGCACCGACAGGAATGCCGTTCAGTTTGAACGGCATGTCCACGTACCATAGCCTATCTTTGCTCCATTCTATCATCGGTCATCCTTAACCTAAGAAGGCGCTTCTGGGGATCAGAAGCCCATTAATTTCAGAAGATTTTCAGCAGTCTCAATGGCTTGTTGGCGATTGGCAATATTGAGCTTTTGGTACAAGTTTCGAATGTGCGTTTTGATGGTGGTTGAGGCCACATCCAGTTCGGCTGCGATTTGTTCGTTGCTGTAACCGGTGTAGATCAAGCCCAGCACTTGCCATTCACGTTGCGTCAGCGGGCTGGTGCGGATCAATTCCGGAATATCCGGCAAGTTCAGCAGCTTCTCAACAAAGTTTTCATCAAAGTGGACTGAGCGGTTGCGCTCTTTACTGGTCATTTCACGCAGTAATTGGCGGGCACGGTGCAGTTCTAACTCATTGAGCGCTTTGATGTCGACCAATTCTTGCAGCAAATCACAAATGGCTGAACCGTCACACAAGAATAACCCTACCATGCCTGTGCTGTTTGTGAGTTCCAGCGCAGTTTTGATCTGATTCAGAGCTTGTGGGCGGTTATCTTGTTGTTTACTCAGAATGGCTTGCAGCACCAGGTTACGGTTTTTGTCCGTGATCAGTTGGTGTTTCTCGCAGCTCTCATCCAGCATGGTAAAGATCTGCTCTGCACGCTCCAATTCACCCACATGGATACACGCACGGGCAATGTTACGCCATTGCAATTGCTGGAAGTGGTTGCAGGCACCGTCCGGCTCTTCGGCATGATGAAGCCATTGCTGAATACGCTCATGATTACCGCTTTGCTGCCAGTACAACAGGTTGGCTAAATCCGTATTGGCACGCCAGTCGATGTGGTACAGCGAGCGATCCATCATGCCATTACATTTTTCCAGATAACGGGCCGCTTTGTCTTGCTCACCACGGGTGATGGCAATACGTGCCAGCATGGAATAGGCGTGTAGCAGTTTGGTTTCATCGTAAGGTGCTAACACATCCAGACTTTTTTGCGCCGCTTCTTCGGCTTCGTCTAAACGGTTCCAGCACCACAGGATCTGCGCACGCAGGCGGAGTAAAAACTCATGCAGCGGCACTTGTTGCAGGTGCTGCTCTTTGACCAGTTTGAACGCTTGATCCAACAGTTCAAATGCATTTTGTACATAGCCTTGTGCCAGCAAAATTTCACTTTGTTGCAGCAGTGCCCACAGCGCTTGGTGGTAGACATGGTACTGGCGCGCCATTTTCTCTGTTTGCTGCATCATCGGCAGGGCACGGCTCAGGTTACCCAGACAGTGGTGTACTTCACCGACCACAGATGTTGCCACAATGCGGCTGCGATAGGTGGTTGACGGTAACTGTCCCAGTGCTTGTTCCGATAAGATCAGCGCGTCTTCCGGTTTGTTTTGGTTGATCGCCACTTGAGCACGCAGGGCGTTAAATTCCCCTTGTAGTGCATCGTTCAGCACAATGTTGTGTTCCGCCAGCGCCGCTTCGGTTTCGGTGATCATGTCACCGACATCATTGTACTGGTGCTGACTTTGTGCCAGCCACATGCGCAACAGGCTGAGGCGAGGGTGGGCGCAAAGGCTGTCATCCGGAATATTCGCAATGGCCGTTTCCAGCAGCGTGATCTCGCCGTGGTGGAACATATCCCACCCGTGATCGCTGAGGATCTCAATCACCAAGGCTTCGTTTTCACACTTTTGGGCATGTAACAATGCTTGTTGTGGCGAATGCTGTTTCAGCCACGCTTTGGCTGCCAACGTGTGCAGTTCTGTGCGGTGCTGTGGAATTTGAGAATAACGCTGGTGGCGCAGAAATTCTGCAAACAGGTTATGGAAGCGGTACCAGTTGTTATCGCCTTCCAGCGTGTTCAGGAACAGCCCAAAACGGTTAAGGGATTCCAACATCGCCAACGCGTCACTGCGGCCGGTCAGATCGGTCACCAATTGGGCGTTGAACATGTCCAGCACTGAACACTGCAACAGGAAGTGCTGCGTATCACTGTCGAGCAAATCAAACACTTCCTCGGCCAGATAATCCCACAGGTGACCCCGGTTGAAGTTCGCCATGGATTCGGCAGAGGCCATCAGGGTGTCCGGTTTTTGCTGGGCGTGCAGGGCAATCAGCTGCAGGGCAGAAGGCCAGCCTTCCACTTGCGTGTGCAGCGATTTTAGGACACTGACTTCCACTTGATCTGCAATGCGTTTATGGAAAAAGCGTTCAGTTTCTTCTTCGTCAAACGCCAGCAGGCTGTTATCCACTTCGATCAATAGATCTCGGATCCGCAAGTTAGCGGTACCCAGCGGCGGCAGCGTACGGCTGGTCACGACCAGCGTCAGGTTATCCGGCATGTTCTTCAGGAAGAAACGCAAGCCATCGTGGATATCGTCATTGTGGATGAGGTGGTAGTCATCCAGCACGAGGTAGGTTTGTTCGTGATAGTCGATCAGCTCACCGAACAATTCACTGAACAGGGTGGAGAGACAAGCAAACTGACGACGCTCCGCCATTGCTTGCGTTTTTAAACAGGCGTTACCTGTCGCTTTGTTGATGGATTGCAACAGGTAATTGGCAAAGCGGAATGTGTCGTTGTCATTCTCGTCGATGTTAAACCAGCCGGTATGCGAATGCTCACTGAGCCATTGTGCCGCCATGGTGGTTTTACCGTAACCCGCTGGAGAGCGGAACAAGACAAGACGGTAAAACGGAGCGGGCTCCAGTGTTTCCAACAGTCGAGGGCGCAATATAGCATTATGAAGGCGCGCTGGACGCGTTAATTTAGAGGGTATCCACATAGTCTTGCATCTTCTAAGAAGGTTTCATATCCGTTGATGCTCTCGCGTGATGATCGGCGCGTGAGGTGTGCCATGAAGAGCATGTTATGCCGTGTGGCGATTCACCCGAATTGGGAGGGACTACACGGTATTTATTTTCCCTATCACTTTACCGTTGAAAAAAATCCACGCAGCAAAACTCGCGCACTCAGCCTTAGATTTATGACAGTAATCACATATCTTCTATTTTTTTGACGATTTCATTCTCTCCGTTGCACATGGGTCTATATGTTTCTTATGTGAGTCCAGTTGCATCGAATGGGGCAGGAGGTTGATTCTACACCCGATTTTTTTGCAGCTGGTCACATAATGGGCGGGGCGGAAGGAACTACGCCCCTCTCACTCATCCCTCATCCTCCTGTTTTCGGGAGGATGTTTCAGGTGCGAAAGACAGGCAACATTGTCAGCAGTTGGAAATCATCCTAGAGCGAGATTGAACCATGACTAAGAATGGTCAGACACAACAATTCGATAAAGCGGCTTTTAAAGCGGCAGTAGAAAAACACCTCACAACGACATACGCCACCACATTGGCAAATGCGACACCACGTAGCTGGTATCTAGCAATGGGTCGCGCACTGGCAGAGTTCACCACCACGAACCTGCTAGAAACGGAAAAAACACTGGCGGAAGAAAAAGCGCGCAGTGTGAATTACCTATCTTTGGAATTTTTGATTGGCCGTCTAACGGGCAACAACCTGATCAGCATGGGCTTGTATGAAAACGTATCACAAGCCATGGAAGAAATGGGTCTAAACCTTACTGACCTACTGGAAGAAGAGCGTGACCCTGCACTGGGTAACGGTGGCTTGGGCCGTTTGGCTGCATGTTTCATGGACTCACTGGCGGCACAAGAGTACCCGGCTGTGGGTTACGGCCTGCACTATGAATACGGTCTGTTCCGTCAGTCATTCGTTGACGGTCGTCAGGAAGAAGCACCAGACGCATGGCGTGGCGCAGAAGGCTACCCATGGGAAGTGCTACGCCCAGAACTGACGCAGCAAGTGAACCTTTACGGCCACGTTGAAGCGTACACAGACGAAAATGGTACAGCGTGTCGCCGCTGGGTGCCTGCACTGACTGTTGAAGGTGTGGCGTGGGATCTGCCGATCGTGGGTTACGGCAACAAGAGCGTTTATCCGCTGCGTTTGTGGGAATGTCGTTCAACAGCGCCGTTCAACCTAGCGCGTTTCAACGACGGTGACTACGTGGGTGCACAGTTCCCAGCGCTTGAAGCGGGTAACGTGACCAAAGTGTTGTACCCGAACGACAACCACGATCAGGGTAAAGCACTGCGTCTGATGCAGCAGTACTTCCACTGTGCGTGTTCTGTGGCTGACATCCTGCGTCGTCACCATGCAGCGGGCCACACTATTGAAGAGCTGGCGAAGCTAGAAACGATTCAGCTGAACGACACACACCCAACCATCGCGATCCCTGAACTGATGCGTATTCTGCTTGATGAATACAAACTGGGTTGGGATGCCGCATGGGAAATTGCGTCTAACACCTTCGCTTACACCAACCACACCTTGCTGCCTGAAGCACTGGAAACGTGGAGTGAAGCACTGATCCAAGCGATGCTGCCGCGTCACATGGAAATCATTTTCGAAATTAACCACCGTTTCCTACAAGTGGTTGAAGCGAAATGGCCGGGCAACAACAGCATTAAGCGCAAGCTATCCATTATTGAAGAAGGCCCACAGCGCATGGTACGCATGGCGAACCTGTGTGTGGTGAGCACCTATGCGGTGAACGGCGTTGCTGCACTGCACTCTGAGCTAGTGAAGCGTGATCTGTTCCCTGAGTTCAATGAACTGTTCCCAGGTCGTCTGACTAACGTGACGAACGGTGTAACACCTCGTCGTTGGATCAAATACTGTAACCCGGGTTTGTCTGCGCTGATCACTGAAAAAGTAGGCGAAGACTGGCCGGCACACCTTGAGAAAATCGCTGAGCTTGAGCAGTTTGCAACAGATGCAGACTTCCAGAAGCGCTACATGGCGGTGAAGAAAGAAAACAAACAGCGTTTGGCGGATTGGGTAGAAGAGAACATGGGTATCGAGCTAGATACCAATGCGATCTTTGATATTCAAATCAAACGTCTGCACGAGTACAAGCGTCAGCACCTTAACCTGCTGCACATTTTGTCTCTGTACCACCGTTTGCTGAACGACCCAACGTTCGACATGCATCCACGTGTGTTCTTCTTCGGTGCGAAAGCGGCACCGGGTTACGCACTGGCGAAAGACATTATCTTTGCCATCAACAAAGTGGCAGAGAAAGTGAACAACGACCCACGTCTGGGTGGCAAGCTGAAAGTGGTATTCGTACCAGACTACCGCGTGAGCTTGGCTGAAATTCTGTTCCCGGCGGCTGATGTGTCTGAGCAAATCTCTACCGCAGGTAAAGAAGCATCAGGTACCGGTAACATGAAGTTCGCGATGAACGGTGCACTGACCATCGGTACGATGGACGGCGCTAACGTAGAAATGCGCGAAGAAGTGGGCGACGACAATATCTTCATCTTTGGCCTATTGGTGGATGAAGTACAACAACTAAAACAAGAGGGTTACGACCCTTACCGCTACTACCAAGCTGATAGCGTACTGCGCGCAGCGCTGGATCTGTTGGATACGGATGAGTTCACCCCTGGTCAGCCAGGTCAATTGTCAGCGATTCGTGCGAATCTGCTAGACGGTGGTGACCCATACCTGGTACTGGCTGATTTTGCTGATTACGTGAAAACACATGAGAAGATCGATGCGGAATACCGCGATCAGAAAACATGGGCGCGTAAAGCAATTCTAAATACTGCCTTGATGAGCAAGTTCAGTTCAGACCGTAGTATTCGTGATTACGCCAACAACATCTGGAAGCTTGATCCAGTAAACCGTTAATTACTGATGTAACTAACTTTAAAACAGCTATCCGCACAACAACCCTAACATCGTAGCGGCCGAAAGGCCGCTCACGGAGATAACGATGAAAGATGATCAAGTATTAAAACAAGTAGCTGAAATGGTTGGCATTGCTGATCATTACGTCAGTGCTTGGGGTGATGAAGCTAGCGTAGACAGCGAGACGATCCGTCGTTTGCTGACTGCACTGGGTTACGACACAAAAAATGATGAAGCCTTACTGGAATCTGCACAAAAGCGCTTACGCCCGGATGTGTTGGCACCAGTAAAAGTGATCCGCAGCAGCGAACCAATGCACATTGAAATGCATTTGGGGCTGAGCGCACGTGTGAGCGATTTCAACTGGCGCTTGATCACAGAGCAAGGGGATGTGCTAGAAGGTTGGTTGCAGTCGCAACTTGTGTCGGATGAGCGTGAAAACGGTGGCACCTTGGTATTTGCTCTGCCAAATGATTTGGCATGGGGTTACCACAAGCTGGAAGTCTACCGTAAGCGTCGTAAATCACCGTTTGAGATGACTTTGATCGTTACGCCTCCGTCTTGTTACAAGCAGGAAGCCCTGCTGGAAGACAAGAAGCTTTGGGGTACCAGTGTTCAGCTTTACTCTATCCGTACCAACCATAACTGGGGTATCGGTGATTTCGGTGATCTGAAGCAATTGGTGGCGGATGTGGCAGCACGCGGTGGTGATTTCGTGGGTCTTAACCCGATTCACTCGCTATTCCCTGCGAACCCGGAAGGGGCGAGCCCATACAGCCCGTCATCTCGCCGTTGGTTAAACCTGATGTACATTGATGTGAGCTCAGTGACTGAGTTTGCACAGTGTGATGCCGCTCAGCAATTGGTTGGCAGCCCTGAGTTCCAGCAGCGTTTGAATGAAGCGCGTAATGCGAACTGGGTAAACTACAGCGAAGTGTCATGCCTGAAAATGGCAGTACTGCCACTGTTGTTTGAAACCTTCTCTGAGCGCCACTTGGCAAACAACACGGCACGCGCTAAAGCGTTCCTGACGTTTGTGGAAGAGGGCGGTGAAAGTCTGTTGCACCAAGCGGCCTTCGATGCGCTGCATGCACAGCTGAAACAACAAGACGACAATACCTGGGGTTGGCCTGTATTCCCTGAGAAATACCGCCACTTTGATAACCCTGCGGTACAAGAATTCATTAAAGACAACTTCAAGCAAGTACAGCTTTACATGTACCTGCAATGGCTGGCCGATACTCAGCTGGCAGAAGTGAACGAACTGGCACAAGAAAAAGGCATGGTGATGGGTCTTTACCGTGACCTTGCTGTGGGTGTGTGTGACTCAGGTTCTGAGACTTGGGCTGACCACGGTGCACTGTGTCAAGACGTCAGCGTGGGCGCGCCGCCAGATATTCTTGGCCCACTAGGCCAGAACTGGGGCTTACCACCGCTAAACCCGGAAGTGCTAAAAGAGCGTGCGTACGAGCCGTACATTGAACTGCTACGTGCCAATATGCGTAACTGTGGCGCATTGCGTATCGACCACGTATTAGGCCTGCTACGCCTGTGGTGGATCCCGAAGGGTGATTCAGCGAAAAACGGGGCGTACATGTACTACCCGGTAGAAGACATGATGGCAATCCTGGCGCTGGAAAGTCACCGTCATGCATGTACCGTGATTGGTGAAGACTTGGGTACAGTGCCAGATGAGATCGTTGATAAGCTGGCAACTGCAGGTATCCATTCTTACAAGGTATTCTTCTTCGAGACAGCAGAAGACGGCGGTTTCTTCTCGCCAACGCATTATGCTGACCAGTCGATGGCGGCGTTGTGTACACACGATATGCCAACCCTGCGTGGTTTCTGGCACTGTGATGACCTGAAGATGGGTGAAGAGCTCGGCCTGTATCCGAATAAGGAACAGCTGCAAGGTTTGTTTGATAGCCGTGCGGAAAGTAAACAAAAAATCCTTGATAGTTTGTCATGGCATGGTTATCTTCCTGAAGGTATAGGGCAAGATGCTGCATATGTCCCTATGGATAGATATTTGAGTGAGGCGATGCAACTACACTTGGCCGCTGGCTCAAGTGCCTTGCTCAGCCTGCAGCTTGAAGACTGGCTAGAAATGGATATGCCAGTCAATATCCCGGGCACTGTGGATGAATACCCTAACTGGCGACGTAAGCTGTCTACCACGTTAGATGACATCTTCACCCGCGATAACATTGTTGACTTAACTCGCCGTTTAACAGAAACGCGAGAAAAAGCATCACAGAAATCGTAATCAGGAGTAATGCGTTGGACACACTAACCGTGACCCGCAGTGATAAGGAATACATGCAGCTCGAAAGGGCTGCATTTTCAGACCCATTCTCATTTTTAGGTCCTCAGTTTCAGTCCAACGGCGTGGCACTTCGCGTGTACATGCCGGGCGCTGACAGTGTGGCCGTCCTGCTAGAAAACGGTGAGCGTATTGCGCTGAGCCGTGAAGCAGACAGTGGCTTCATACTGGAAGGGGAAATGGACTTTACCGCATCGCTGTATCAACTAATCGTAAACTGGCCACATGGCGAACAAACATTTTACGACCCGTACCAGTTCCATGATCTTATCCATTCTCAATCTGCATTGGTGACACCGTCACAAATGTACAATGAGATGGGCGCGCAACTCATCACATTGAACCGCAATGGCAAACCGGTATCGGGCGTCCGCTTTTTGGTGTTTGCACCACATGCGTCTGCTGTCAGTGTGATTGGTCATTTCAACGCATGGGATGGCCGTCGTCATTCAATGCAGCGTTTGGATGACGGGCTATGGGGATTATTTGTACCGGGTCTGGAAGAAGACACCCTGTACAAATACGAACTGAAAGATAGCACTGGCAATGGGCTACCGCATAAGGCGGATCCATGGGGCTATCACAGCGAGCAATATCCGTCATTTGCGTCGAAGGTGTACAACCCGGCCACGTACCAATGGCAAGACAAAGCGTGGCAGGCCCGTCCGGTGACGGCGAAGCATCAAGAAGCTTTGTCGTTTTATGAACTACATGCTGGCTCATGGCGTACTCACCCGAACGGTGACATGTACAACTACCGTGAATTGGCTGATGCATTGATCCCTTACCTGAGCGAAATGGGGTACACCCATGTTGAGTTGATGCCGATTGCTGAGCATCCGTTTTATGGCTCATGGGGTTATCAGCCGATTGGTTTGTTTGCACCGAGCAGTCGTTATGGCTCGCCAGATGATTTCAAATACTTCGTTGATCAGTGCCACAAGGCAAACATTGGTGTGATTCTGGATTGGGTACCAGCCCATTTCCCATCGGATGACCACGGTTTAGCAAACTTTGACGGTACGGCACTGTTTAATGACGCGGATCCACGCCGTGGCTGGCATCAGGATTGGCAGAGCTACATTTACGACTACGGTCGTGATCATGTTCGCCGTTTCCTTGTGGCAAACGCCTTGTTCTGGTTTGAACACTACCACATTGATGGCCTGCGCGTAGATGCCGTGGCATCCATGCTGTATCTGGATTATTCCCGTGAGCATGATCAGTGGATTCCGAACCACGAAGGCGGCAACGTCAACTTTGATGCTGTGAGCTTACTGCGTTGGGTGAATGAAGAAGTGTACCGTCATTACCCGAATGCCATGACAATTGCAGAAGAGTCTACGGCGTTCCCTGGCGTCACAAAACCTACCGACATGGGCGGCTTAGGCTTTGGCTTTAAGTGGAACATGGGTTGGATGCACGACAGTCTGTCGTACATCAAAGAAGAGTCGGTACACCGTAAGTATCACCACAACACGATCACCTTCCCGATGGTGTATGCCTTCAGTGAAAACTATGTACTGTCGCTCTCTCACGATGAAGTGGTGTATGGCAAGGGTTCTCTGCTGAATAAAATGCCGGGTGATGAGTGGCAGAAAACGGCCAACTTACGTGCTTACATGGGTTACATGTACGGTCAGCCAGGCAAGAAACTGAACTTCATGGGTGCTGAGATTGCGCAAAGTGCAGAATGGGCGCATGAAGGGGAGTTGGAATGGCATTGGTTGCAGTATCCGCGTCACAGCGGCATGCAAGCCTTAGTGAAAGATTTGAACCACGTGTATGCCGCTGAGCCTGCATTGTATGAGCAAGATTGCGATCCGGCTGGTTTTGAATGGCGCATTCAGGACGATGCCGATAACAGTATTCTTGCCCACGAGCGTTTCGCGCTAAACGGTGACAAGGTGCTGGTGGTATCGAACTTCACGCCAGTGCCGCGTCAAGGTTACTTGCTGGGTGTGCCTGCTGCTGGTGAGTACGAGTTGTTATTGAATACCGATGACAGTAAGTACTGGGGCAGTCAGGCTGACGTGCAGTCTGTGATGAAGACGAAGAAAGTGGCAAGCCACGGCTTGAAGCAGTCGATCAGTTTGGATCTGCCGCCATTATCAACCGTGTTCTATCGCTTTACGCCAGCGAAGAAGTAATCGCTGACTCAGACTGAAACAACGAAAAGACAAAGGCTGAACGCACAAGTGTTCAGCCTTCTTTTTTGCTTTTGGCATGGAGAAGTGGACTTCATCAAAAATGAAACACCACGCCCAATAGAAAACCTTGAGACGCTGTGTCGTAAGCAAAATCATCACCATTGTCATAATCCACCCATGTGGATTTGTACGCAATATTCAATTCTGCCCAATGACTCATGCGGTAATAGGCACCGGTTAATATACCGCTGGTAAAGTTCGTATCTGCGCTTAGCCCTACATCTGCACTGGCATGAAAGCGCCATTGCTTATTGATGGGATGGATCCAGCGTACCCCGATTAAGTAATCCACCCAATCATCATCGAGCGATTTTCGGATATCAACACGACCGCCGCTGGTGAACAGGTTGGCATTAATGTCATTGTCCCACCACCGTATGCCCGCCATGTAATCGATAGAACCGAAATGGTAGTGGTAGCGTTTAAATGCCTTAGCTTCTAGCACACCTTGCCGAATATCCGCATCGCCTTTAAGCAGATTCAGATCTTTATCCAGTACAGCATCCGAATCCCCACTTAATTCCATGAAGCTGTAGTCAATGTAGTATCCCCAATGATCCTGATAGATACCTTCCAGCCGTAACATTGCCCCCATATCAAGGTGATCCATGATAAAGGATGGGTCAACGTTGAGGTCCGTAGAAATATTCCCAATTCGGCTATCACCGCGAATGTTGAGCGCAAAGGCGTAAATTTCTAGCGAGTGTGACCATCCTGCCGGTGTTTTAGCTGCGTCGGTATGGGGTTTAATCGCTTGCGCATGAGACGCAGAGCCGATCAAAAACACGAGGTGGATGAATAAAGCTGTCCATCGTTTCATGAACGCTCCTTATGCTTTAGAAAAATAGACCTTAGAAAATTGCTGTTAGGATGAAGTCAGTGTTGAGTGTAGGCAGCAGGAAGAGCAGTGGGCGGGTCATAACTTGGAATCAGGCCATATCGACGGATGCGAAAACCTGCAGACACAAAAAAAGCCCTGAGTAGGGCTTTTTATTATGTGTGTTGTTTATCGCGACTTATTCGAACTCAGCTTTACGCATGCGGTTCAAAACGGCCATGACTTCGATCACACGAGGTTTCGCCAAATCACCGTATTGTGGCATTGAGCGGAACCAATGTTCGTTCAGCATTTGACTGAACACTTTAGCGGGCTGTTTTTCCCAACCTTTGCCTTGTGCAATCTGGAACCACAACCAACCAATGGTATGTAGCTGGCTGGCATCTGCAACTTGCTCAAGCGCTTGCAAATTAATGTAGTCACGCGCAAAACGCATGTAAGTCTTATCACGCACCTGAATACGGAATTTACCTTCTTCAAGCTGCGTTTTCAGGCCAGCACGGTTCAGTTTACGCGTACGTGGACGGCTGATTTCTGTTGTGCCTTCCAACTGACGGCGAGTAGGGTGAGAGGCCACCACTTCTTTCGCTTTTTCTGTCACATCCAGCGTCTGGTAGTTCTGCATCTGGATAACGGTATCGGCCACATCCAGGTAGTCACCTGAACCGCCCATCACCAACAGGATAGACAGGTCTAACTGATCGCGCAGTAGCGAGATACGGTCAACCAGCGGAGTGATTGGCTCGTCGGCTTTCGAGATCAGCGTTTGCATACGCTCATCACGGATCATGAAGTTAGACGCAGAGGTATCTTCATCAATCAGCAGTGATTGTGCACCTGACTCGATCGACTCTTGCAGCCAAGCGGCTTGTGATGTCGAACCTGACGCATTTTGCGTTGAGAACATGGTGGTATCTTTGCCCATTGGCAAATTGCTGATGTATGGCGAAAGGTCGACATTGTGTACGCAGCGACCATCTTCTGCACGGATCTTAGAGGCCGTTTCGTCGGTCACGATGTACTCACGACCATCGCCCGGGATGTGGTCGTAGACAGAGTTCTCGATCGCGTTTAACAGCGTCGATTTACCGTGGAAGCCACCACCAACGATCATGGTGATACCTTTTGGAATACCCATACCGCGTACTTTACCGCGATGAGGCGCATCCAGTTCAATCGCCAGACTCTCTGGGCTGGTGAACGGAATCGCGTCCGCCATTGGCAGATCACTATCACCGGACAAACGTGGCAAGATGCTGCCGTCTGCAACGAACGCCATCAGGCCTTTTTCAGACAATTGGCGACGCAGTGCAACCTGATCTTCTACGGTTTCACAATGGCGCTTCAATTCTTCCATCGGCAATTCACGGGCAATCGTGGCGCGACGGATAATTTTTGGCATGGTGAAGGTCAGCAGGTTTGCGGTTTTCTTCGCAATAATGCTGCGGCCGTCAGCCGGCAGGTTGACACGAAAACGCAGTTCAATCGCATCCTCGTCGAAAACAACGGCAGTACGGTCAATGACAGCCTGACCCGGACGATCAATTTCGATGTCGTTAATTTGCTGAGTCAGATCCGCAAAGTGGCGGGCAATGAAATCACGCGCCGCGCGCTGATAGTCTAGCGATTGCTCTTTTAGCCAGGCCAGATCGGTCAGAGACCATTTACGGCGGGCACGTACACGCGAGGCAGGCGCAGCCGGATCGGTTTGGGTGATATCGATGAAAAAATCGAAGTCAACGAAATGGTATTCACCACGTAAGCTTGAGTAGCTACGGTAATTGTGACGGTCAATTTTATGTAATTTTGCTTCGAGTAATTGCATGTCGCCTCGATACCTTCGTTAGAAATTCCGGGGGCGGGATTCTACACTAAACCGCCTATCTAAGGATATAGACTTTCACCTTAATAGGCCGATTTCATTGGATTTAGGGTGGCATTTCCGCCAATTCACGATTGTGGCTTTGATTGTCATCGAAACTTAACGGACATCACATGACTTTCTACCAAGGTCTAATGGTGATGCGTTGGGTAAATGACGTAGCATTCAGTGTAGACGACAAGAGAAGGATGCAGTCATGTTAGAGATCACCCTGAATATCGCTGAGTATGTCTTTCTACTGGCTGGCGTGGGCATGTTAATGGCAGGTATTGCCCAATACGGTCGCCGTACACAGGATTGGGGTGGGGTAGTCAGAATGTTTTACCGCCGCATTGATATGACCGTCGATGAATTTAAGTGGTATCGCATTGGCGTGGCCTGCGTTGTGGTGGCGGTGATTCTTCGCATTGTGAACTTTACGTTTTGGCCGCTATAGCACTAAAACAAATAACGCTTTAACAAAGCCCTTGTATGTACGTCCTTAACGTCACCTTCTTTACATATGGATCATGCACGTCAATTGGCAATTAAAAACGAATAACGAAAATAAGAACAAAGTAGACAAAATAAGAAAGAGGCAGAGCGCGTCTCTGACACACTTTTCGATATTTTAGTAGTAAGCGAAATACAACTGTAATACACACACAAAGACATGCAGCAATACCTAAGCAAAAGGCACGCTATCGACTGACAGCGTGCCTTTTTATTTGTGTTGTATCTTGCTCAACTATTGGCGCGGTTTGGGTAGCAATAATTCCACTTTCAGGCCCCCTAAGCTGCTGCGACTGAGGGTGAGTTTGCCGCGATAGCTGTGGGTCAGTTCATGAACGATATTAAGCCCCAACCCTGTCCCCGGCGTGGTTTCGTCAAGGCGAACACCGCGTTTGAGGACACTTTCATAGCCGTCATCATCAATCCCCGGGCCATCATCTTCCACAATGATGCATAACGTCTGCGCATTTTCATCGCGATGATGAACACGGATCAGCCCATGTGCCCATTTATAGCCGTTTTCAATCACGTTACCGATGATTTCATCCAAGTCCCGCTTTTCAACGGCCACCATGAGTTCGCTGTCTAATTCATTCACCAGAACGACGCCTCGGTGGGCATAGACTTTATCCATCGCCATGGAAATCGCATCCACCCGAGGAGAAGGCGCGGTTTTCGCGGCTAAGATATTCGCGGCTCCCGCCATACGTGCCCGTCCCAAATGGTAATCAATATGCTGCTGCAGTTGCTGTAATGATGGCGACAGTTTTCGACGTTCATCGATAGGCAAGTTTGCCACTTCATTGTTGAGCACCGCAATCGGGGTTTTCAGGGCATGTGATAAGTTACCGGCATGCTGACGAGCTCGCTCAAGTAATTCCTGATAATGGAAGAGCAGGGCATTTAAGTCATCCACCACCGGACGGATTTCAGCCGGATACGTACCCGTAAGTTCAGAGAGTTCCCCATCACGCACGAGCTTGAGCTTCTTTTGCAAGCCTTTGAGTGGCAGCAATGACCAAGAGACCTGTAACCAAATCAGCAGTAATGTCCCGCCCGCAGACATCGCCAAAATAAACCATAAACTGTGGGTCAGTTTCTGTAAGGTTTCCAGTAAGCGATCCTGATTAGCGGCAATCACCAATTCAATCGGTTCATCGGCTTCGGGCAAACGAAACTGGCGTTCTACCACCAACAATGATTGCTTATTCGGGCCTTTAAAGCCTTTCTTGGTATTCCCTGTGATGCGTGTGTCCCACAGAGAGCGCGAACGTAACTCGGTCTCATGGTTTTTCATCGTCCAGTACAGACCACTGTAGGGCTGCTGGAAACGCGGGTTAGAGAGAGGGCTTGGCGTTAGCAGTTGGCCGCTGCTGTTCACTTCGGTCAGCGCGGTTAACTCATCAAGATACAAGTAAAGTTGCTGCTTTTCTTGTTCTACCAGATAGCTTTTGATGAACGAGGGAACCAGGTAGCCCGCCGCCAGGGTCGTCCCTAAAAGCCAAACAGCCGCAGCAATAAGCAGGCGGCTGCGAAGGCTTGGCAAGGCAGGGCGCGAAGACGCGTTAATTGCCATTGATACGGTATCCCAACCCTCGAACGGTTTGAATCACATCGCTACCAATTTTGCGGCGAATTCGGCCGATGAAGACTTCAATGGTGTTGGAGTCACGGTCAAAGTCTTGCTTATAAATGTGCTCGACCAATTCGGTACGGGAAATCACTTTGCCGATGTTGTGCATCATGTATGACAGCACTTTAAACTCCAGCGCGGTCAGGTCGACATTTTCCCCTTGGTAGGTCACTTTAGAGCTGCGGGTATCCAGACTTAAGCCGCTGGCTTGGATCACCGGAGAGGTGTTACCTGTCGAGCGGCGAACCTGTGCACGCAGGCGAGCCACCAATTCAACCATCTGGAAAGGCTTGGTCAGATAATCATCCGCACCCGCGTTTAGGCCTTCAACGCGCTGGGTTAACTCGTTTCGTGCACTCAAAATAATGACCGGGCAGGTGACGTTTTCATCACGAATACCTTTTAGCACGGTGAGGCCATCCAGTTTAGGCAGGCCCAGATCGAGAATGATCGCATCCCAAGGTTCAGAGGTGGCACGATACAAGGCATCAATCCCGTCACAAGACAGTTCTGCAACCCATCCATTGTTTTCCAATCCGGCGACAATCTGTTCACCCAGTACGATTTCGTCTTCTACGACAAGTACTTTCATTGCGATACCTTGATGATATTTTCTAGCCCACGGCCTTTGATTTCGAGAATAGTGAGGGTTTTGGCTTCATATTCCACACGAACGATGTTGTTGTTTGGGTCGATTAACTTGAGCTCGTAAATCCACACATCGTCGTCTTCTTCAAGTTCTACCTTGATGATCCGTCCATGGAGTTGTTTGCTGACCACAGCCTGAAGCGCAGAATAGGGCTGAATAAGCCCCTGCTGGACAGCCAACATAACGTCATCATGATCTTCATCGATTTCCAGTTGCACATTGGCAAAGGCCTGAGGAAGCACGCAGAAGAGCATGATAAATGCGGTTAAAAAAGTGCTTTTTATATTCATAGTGTTAAGTGTAACGCCGCGAATGTGAACCGGAAATGAATAACGTAATCATGATGGTTGAATGAAGAAAATAGCATCATTTTTTATGCTTGATGCGCTATCCAGAATAGTGGAAATAGCGGCGGAAATGAAACCCTGCGAGTCAGGTGTTTTAAGAACTGTTTTAGAGTTCACAGAACCGCCGAGCTTTTCATTTTGAAATTAGCTGTCCGGACTATGGCGAGGACGAATATAACGGGCAAAACGCGGTTTACCGCTTTGCGTGTATCCGTTGAAACGGTACTGAATAATGCTGCCAACAGCGGGTGGGTTGGCTCTGTCATAGTCCCGAAAACCACTGCCAATTTTAAAGCGAATATTATCCGCTGTGACGACCCACACGGCACCCATCAAACCAGCGTATTTCCCTTTTCCGGGTTCGTACCCCGTCACAATGGCTTCATCATCTTGGTAGGATTTCACTTTTAGTACGCCTGCGCTGCGCCCATTGAAATACGGATTGTCTTTTCGGTGCAGCATGATCCCTTCACCCCCGTTACGCTCAATGTTTTTCAGCCAGGTTTCGAGCGTGTCAGCATCCGTGAGTGTGCGTTGCTCAATAAGTTTTACGACAGCAGGGTCAACGTGTTGAGTGATGTGTTTCAGTACGGCTAATCGTTGTGAAAAGGTACCCGCCGCTGAAGGGGCATCAAATAACATAAAACGCACGTTACGCCATTGTGTCTCGTTAGGGGTGTCATCCAAGACAATGTGGCTCAAATGCTGAAATTGTCCTCGGCCAAGCCAGAGCTCACCTTCAACCGTGACGTGGCAGGGAAGCGAGGCGGTGAACCATGCCGGCGGATAAAGCGGATTACCTTGACGGGTAATAAGTCTGTCACCCGTCCAAATAGCCCGAATACCGTCAAGTTTTTCGCTGGCGAAATACGCATCGAGGTCGCTGTCTTGCTCAGTTTGCCAGTGTTCAATTTGAATGGATGTAGCTTTCATGACAGCAGTCGGCGTGTGTGCCGGGTCAAATTGCGTCGAGGCATGGCCAGAAAAAGGACTGAGCGCCCAACTGACAGTGGCTGCAATCAGAGAAACGCGGTGGGATGTGATAAACGATGTCGTCATAACCGAACCTCAAACACAGTAGCAATAAAAGACAGTAGTAAGTAATCGTCCGTGCGCTTTGCCACCGTAAGATGTGTGGCTGAGTCAGCGCCGATATTGTCAGACCCTACTGCGCAGTGCGAAGGTGAGTAAAAACACGATAATTGGTGACGCATGCAGTTTGTGATGCGTTGTGGTTTATGCTGTGTGGGAATGCGTAGCGAGAGGGATATTGTGTGATCTTATGCGTATTTTGCGCTGGGTGAGCATTGGGTGGCGTGTCGAAAAAGCCAGAATTAAGCAGGATTCAGACTTTGAAATGACGGGCATGCATAGGATAAAATCCTGTTTCCTCACAACCAATGAATAAAAGTTAGAAAATGCAGTCACAACATGTATCAGGGACAGAATCCGGTTTTGTCGCGTTTCTAAAGCGTAAAAATGTCACCTTGTCACCGAAGGTGTATTTCATCCAAGCCATGAGTTATATGGCACTCGGCCTATTTTCCTCGTTATTGATTGGCTCCATCCTCAATACTGTGGGGGTGAAGTTCGATATTCCGTTGTTTACTGAAACCTTGTGGCCGCTGGCGAAAGACATGACCGGCCCCGCCATTGCAGTGGCAGTGGCCTATGCGTTGCAAGCACCGGCGTTGGTGATGTTTTCCGTTACCACAGTAGGGGCAGCAGGTGCGGCATTAGGTGGCCCGGTGGGGGCCTTTGTTGCTGCGCTTATCGCGACCGAGTGTGGCAAGCTGGTGGCTAATGAAACCAAAGTGGATATTTTGGTGACACCTGCTGTGACGATCATTATTGGTGTGGCGGTCGGCACGTTTATCGGTCCCTATATTGGCAATGCCATGACATCACTGGGTGATGTGATCATGTATGCTACCCAACTGCATCCGTTCTTGATGGGGATGATGGTGGCAGTATTGATGGGTATGGCGCTGACATTACCGATCAGTAGTGCGGCCATTGCCATTATGCTGAGTTTAAATGGGTTAGCGGCGGGTGCTGCAACAGTGGGCTGTTGCGTACAAATGGTGGGTTTTGCAGTGATGAGTTTTCGTGAAAACCGCTGGGCGGGCTTAGTCGCACAGGGACTGGGCACGTCGATGCTGCAAATGCCAAATATCATTAAAAATCGCAAGATCTGGCTGCCAACCATTTTGACCTCTGCCATTTTAGGGCCGGTATCAACGCTGATTTTTGCAATGGAAAATACCCCTCTCGGTGCAGGTATGGGCACCTCGGGCTTTGTCGGACAGATCCAAACCGTGATGGCGCTGGATGCGGCAGGATGGTCAAGTTCAGCGACCTACAGTGCCATTTTGCTGATGCATTTTGTGCTGCCTGCCGTACTCACACTGTTTTTTGCTGAAGTCATGCGAAAAATGGGGTGGATTAAGCCGGGTGACTTAGCACTTCATCTGTCTTGAGTACGAGGTATTGCGCCGTTAATGCGTGAAAAAGATCACGTGAACCATGAAGTTATGCAACCGTTCCTACTGTTTGCCTAACAAATTTGATATAACACCGACTTCGCTTGTTTATCCCTCTCGGAGGGTATTACGTAGGGTAAGGATGCATCTATTCTTACAGTACGGGTATGCTATGGATATGAATATGACATCTTGGAAAGTTTCATTAGTTGCGGGTATTGCATTAGGCGCCGTTGTTGCTTCTGCCGGCTGGTATTTTGGTGCGCAGCGTCCCAGTGATGAAGCCATGGCAATGCTGGCAAAAGAGACCGAGGTTTTGTCGGCACATAATGCATCGTGGGAATCTAAATTTCAGCAACTGGATCAAGCCGCTGGTGCTGAAATCACCCGCCTGCGTGAGGAGATTGAGCAAAATAAACTTGCGTCTGAAGAGGCATTAGCGGCGCAAAAAGCGGACTATGAGAAACAGTTAGCGAGCATGAAGACAGAACAAAAGTCGATGATTGTGACGCAGAAAAAACTGGATACGCAAGTCGTGAAGCTGACCAGCACGGCTGAGAAACAAAAAGTGGTGTTGGACAATTCCAAAGCTTTATACCAGCAGCAGTTACGCTTGCAAAAACAAGTGAGTCAAGCAGAAGCAGATGTCAACAAAGCCAAGCGTACCGCGAAGGAATTTAAGCAGCCTTGCGATGAATTCAAGTCTGGCACGAGTTGGAACTGGGTGTCGCAGGCAGACTGCGATAAGTATGAAGATAAGTTAAAAGCGGTGGATGAATCTGAAGCGCAATTGGCTGCGCTGCAGGAAGAACTGGAAGCCTTGAATCAAAAGATTGATATTGAGATCCCACGCCCACAATAAGGCCTACGCGAAACGTGGAATGCGAAAGAGCACTGGTAAATAAGTGCTTGCATCATTCATCACGGTATTAACATCGATAGACGAGGTTACGGCCTCGTCTTTTTTATGCCTGTAGACTAAACAGAACTAAAAAAGGCGCGATAAGGAAAATTATGATTAAGAACTTGTTTGCAAACATTCCCGGCACACTGCCCGAAGAGTTGATGGAAGATTTGGTGAGCACGTCGCAAATGCGCATTGAGCGCATTGTGTCAAAAGGCCACACCACGCCGACAGATCAATGGTACGACCAAGAAGAACATGAGTGGGTGATGGTAGTGAAAGGACAGGGGCGGATTTTGTTTGAAGAAGGCATGCGCGAGGTGACATTGAATGAAGGGGATCATATCAATATTCCAGCGCATCAACGCCATCAGGTGTTTTGGACCGCGCCAGATACGGAAACGATCTGGCTGGCGGTCTTTTATCGGTAAGAATGGAAGTCAGCGCCGTTACGAGGCGATGGGGTAGGAGAACGGTTGTGCCAATGCCATTGGGTACTGACGTTCTTCTGCCAATGCGACGGCTTTGGTTTCTACATCATTGGCTGAGACAGCGCGGGTGACAGGCAAGGTTAGTGCCTGCATTTGCTCACTGTCGTGATAGGTGAACAGTCCTTCTTCAATCAGTTTGTCGACCACGCTGTGTGCCGCAGACAAGGCTGATGAGGCTTTCACAATCTCGGTTCGCGCATAACGCTGACCATCAAACGAAATATCGGCTGCACGCAGAGAGGCATCGCCCCCAGGGATTTGCTGAGCACCAAATAACGGTTTGCCACCCACCGTAGCAGACGCATAGTGAGGGACAAAGCGAGACATATGCGTAATAGCGCGCTCTGAGCGTAATGTCGCTTCATCGTTTGGCCAACCTTGTTGGATCTTACGAATAAACGTGTCTTGCAGCTGTGGTTGGGCGCTTTGAGCGGTACTTGAAACCAGTCCTTGCTTGAACAGGGTGATGTCTTCTGTCATGCCATGTAACTGGAAATAACCATTAGGGTAAGGCGTCAGTTGTGCCATGCCATCTGGCGTGCCGCGCTCACCGTGGAAAATCACTTCCGGCCAAATACCGTCACATTCCGCCCAATGAGTCACGTAAGCGGCTTTAAATTCGACAAGACGCTCGCGAGACAATTTCGCTAAGTCATCAATAGTACCGGTCTGGAAGCCACAGGCGTTGATCAGGTAATCCACTTGTGTGGTGTGTGTGTGGTGTTCAGCCTCTGGTGAGGGCTGCGTCTGGTACTCAATCGTCCAGGTTTGCTCGGCATTCTGTTGGAGGTGTGTCACTTTACTGTGCGTATGTACGGCACAATTGGGCATACGGGAAAGCGCTAACTGCGCCGTCGCAGACAATCGGAATACACTCCAGCCAAATTCTTGCACCAGCACGAGCGGGAACTTAAAGCTGTCGAGGTTCAGTTGCTTGGCAACCGGGATCATCCAATCATCCAGCGTGGTCGGTACATCCGGCGTCGCGCACTGTGCCAAGCGTGCCATGTCTTCCTGTTCGTACAGCTTGAAGTAATGCTGCGGATCACCCAGTACTTCATTGGTCGCATCGTCTTTGACCAACTGCTGGTAAATCGCTTGGAGTGTGTTTAGACGAGGGAGTAAAGCGGCCGGATCACTGCTGTCGTGTTGTGGAACGGCAATCACCGTTGGGCGCACGTTAACGGTGTGCGGGAACACTTTAACCGTATCAATGGATTGCTTCAGCAAGGTGATACATTGCTCATCAGAGATTTCACGATACAAGTTGCCGCCAGCATGGAGGTGACAAATGGGCGGGCCATTAACAAGACTCGTGCCAGCTTCAAACAGCTCAACGTGAATGCCCAATTCCGCTAATTGTAGCGCCATCGTGGAGCCTGCAATACCACCGCCTATAATGCCAACGCGAAGAGAATGCGGGGAGGTAGGTGCAGAAATGCTGTATTCATTCATAAGTTGTGTCAGTGAGTCATTAAACAGTGGTATCGAATACGTTGATTTTACTGGCACAGGATCACAATGCAACTTGAAAAAAAACGGAGGGACGGCATATTCTTCAAGACCGTCAAGCATGTTGCTGATACTATACGGTAAAAGCAAAAAATGATGCGTTTTCAAGATATTGTCCATCCAACTTATATCTGGCCGGTCCATGATATTTGTGGAGCAGCGTCTTTAGGCAACGCACACAGTGAGAGAGTCCATGTCTACCGCCATTTTGATTTGTGATGATTCTGCGTTAGCCCGTAAGCAGATGGCGAGAGCTTTACCATCATCCATTTCCCCTGAAATCACCTTTGCTGAGAATGGGGTACAAGCCCTGCAACATCTTCAGCACGCCCATTTTGATCTTCTGTTTTTAGATCTCACCATGCCAGAAATGGATGGTTATCAAACGCTTGAATCGATGCAGCAGCAAGGCATTGCGGTGAAAACCATTGTTGTTTCCGGGGATATTCAGCCGCAAGCACAAGCACGCGTTAAAGCCCTGGGGGCCATTGAGTTTCTAAAAAAGCCAATTGATAAAGCCGTACTGCATCAATTGCTGAAAACGCTGATTTCGCCTCAGCCCCTGTCGTTGGATAGCGTTGTGACGCGCCCCTCAACGCCGGTATTGCGCCGTCGTGACGTGTATCAGGAAGTGGCGAATGTGGCGATTGGTCGTGCCGCCGACTCATTAGCGCGTCATTTTAATGTATTTGTACATTTGCCCTTGCCTAATGTGAATATTTTTGAGGTCAGTGAACTGCATATGACCATGCGTCACTTGGCCAGCAACAGCAACATGTCGGGGATCTGCCAAGGTTTCAATGGTGAGGGGATTGCAGGCGAAGCGCTGGTACTGCTCAGTGATTCCAGTGTGGCAGATCTGATCAAGCTGATGAATTACCCGGTAATAGATGGGGTCGATACCGAATTAGAGTTGTTGATGGATGTCAGTAACATTTTGGTGGGCTCTTTCCTCAAAGGCCTCGGGCAGCAAGCGGAAGTGAAGTTTTTCCAAAGTTATCCTGTTGTACTGGGGCAGCATATGTCGATTGATCACATGATTGAAAAGACAGAGAGCAACTGGCGACGCACCATGACGTTTGAGGTGAGCTATAGCATTGAAGGGACGGCGATCAAGTGTGATTTACTGCTGATGTTTGTGGATGAGTCATTCCCATTGTTAGATAACAAGTTGTCATATTTGATGGATGAGGAGTAATCACATGCTGTCATTACCTGCAGAATTTGAACAATTCCACTGGATGGTGGATATGGTACAACACGTCGATGTTGGCCTGGTGGTGATCGATCGTGATTATACCGTGCATGTGTGGAATGGCTTTATGACACACCACAGTGGTAAACAAGCGCATGAAGCGATCGGTAAAAACCTGTTTGAGTTGTTTCCTGAAATTCCCCAAGATTGGTTTGCGCTGAAAGTGAAGCCAGTATTTGATTTGGGATGCAGAGGGTTTGTGACCTGGCGTCAACGGCCATATTTGTTTAAATGCCGTAACGTACGTCCGATTACACAGCAAGCACCGTTCATGTATCAGAATGTGACGTTGAATCCGATGACCTCACCACGAGGGGATATTGATTACCTCTTTTTGGCCATTGAAGATGCCTCTGCAGAAGTCCTCGTCATGCAATGAAGTTGGTCTGACAAATTAAATTAATGAAATTCAACATAAAAGCCTGCTGATCAGCAGGCTTTTTTTGTATGCAAAATGAAAATTTGTCATTTGACTTTATTTTGACGTTTACGTTCTGAAAAATAAGGAATATTCAGAATAGTTGAACACTCCATATGCAATTAAGTGCTACCAGTTGGGGTTGATGTCACTTTTTTGTCGTGTATCATGTGCCAAATATGTGATTTACGTCATCTTTATCCAATAAATTGACGCAAAAAAATCATGTTGTTCTAAAAATGAATCGGTAGTGGTAAAAAAAAGTAGGGATATACAATTATGAAAAAAATCTTCAAGATCCTGCCGCTTGCACTGTTGATTTCTGGTGCTGTACAAGCCGGTACTGAAAATCCGTGGTACGTGGGTGCGCGCGTAGGGGGAACGAGCTTTGATAACGTCGATGGCGAGTTGAAGGGCAAAGATCTGGATAAGGACGATTGGGGCGGCGGTCTGTTTGTCGGCTACAACGTTAATTCATGGTTTGGCCTTGAAGCTGGCTACACCTACCTGGGCCAAGCTGACTATCTTAATGACGGCTTTGAAGTGCAAGGTATCGACCTAGTCGGTAAGTTCACATATGAAGTGTTACCACAGTTTGATATTTACGCGAAAGCAGGTGGTTTTGTCTACGATGCTGATAACAGCGTAACGAATAACGATGAATCAGGTATTGCGCCGACAGCGGGTGTGGGTGCGGAATACTTCTTTAATGATGATTTATCAGCACGCATTGAGTACCAATACTACAACCAAATTGGTGACACTCAGCAACCAGGTGAAAGTGATGTACACTTCTACGGTCTGAGCTTGGTTTACCATTGGGGTGCACCAGCACCGATGCCTGTTGTGGAAGCGCCAGAGCCAACGCCAGAGCCTGAACCTCAGCCACAACCAGAAATCATCACCATTGAAGCGGTTGGTGCTATCCTACCGTTTGCCTTCGACAGTAATAAGCTGACACAAGAAGACATTAACTTACTGCAACCTGTTGTGAAGCAGCTGCAAGCTTACCCAGATACGAAACTGTACGTTGTCGGTCATACTGATAGTCGTGGTTCTGTTGAATACAACCAGAAGTTGTCTGAAGAACGTGCATCTGTGGTTGCGGGCTACGTTGCGAAGCAGGTTGGTATTGCTGAAAGCCGTATCGTGGTACAGGGACGCGGTGAACTTGAGCCTGTTGCTTCTAACGATACAGAGCAAGGTCGCGCTCAAAACCGTCGTGTAGAAGTGTTTGTACCAAGCTTTGAAGTGACTAAACTCTAAGACGCTTGCAAACAAAGTCGCATGACAAATAAAAAATCCAGCACCGAGGTGCTGGATTTTTTTTATATGTTTTTTGTGATGTTGTGATGTTGTGTTGTTGCTTTGGCTATCTCTGTAGCTTAAGCCGTGTGTACATCTGCGTCATTGATAGCGGCTTTATTTGCCGCTGGCATCTTTGCTTCAGCGGCCTTACAGGCTGCAGCAGTAAAGATAACGTCAGTTGAACTGTTTAGTGCCGTTTCAGCAGAGTCTTGAATCACACCGATGATGAAGCCAACCGCAACCACTTGCATCGCCACTTCGTTCGGGATACCGAACAGGCTAGACGCCAATGGGATCAGTAGTAGAGAACCACCGGCTACACCTGATGCACCACAAGCAGATACCGCAGCCACAACACTCAGCAAAATAGCTGTTGCCATATCGACTTCAATACCCATGGTGTGTACCGCTGCCAACGTCAGTACTGTAATGGTGATCGCAGCACCCGCCATGTTGATGGTCGCACCCAGTGGGATAGACACAGAATACGTATCTTCATGCAGATCCAAGTCTTTACATAACTGCATGTTCACCGGAATGTTTGCTGCAGAACTACGGGTAAAGAACGCTGTAATACCACTTTCACGGATACAGCGTAGTACCAGTGGGTATGGATTTTCTTTGGTTTTCACGTACACGATGATTGGGTTAACCACAAAGGCAATGATGGCCATTGAGCCTAGCAGTACCGCCAATAGGTGTGCGTAACCCACCAGGGCATCAAAACCGGTTGCCGCAAAGGTGTTTGATACCAAGCCGAAGATACCGATAGGTGCCAGGCGGATCACAAAGCGAACAATCAGCGTGATACCGTTCGACATGTCATGGAACACTTGTTTTGTAGCATCACTGGCTTGGTGAAGCGCAAAACCTAATGCAATGGCCCAGGCCAAAATACCGATGAAGTTACCGTTCATCAACGCGTGAACAGGGTTATCCACGATTTGGAAAAGTAGGGTATTAAGGACTTCACTGATCCCTTCTGGTGGCGCAGCGTTAGTTGCACCGGTTACCAGAGTCAGAGTGGTAGGGAAAAGAAAACTCATCGTAACAGCGGTGAATGAAGCCATCAATGTACCAAATAGGTACAGCACAATGATTGGTTTCATATTGGTATGCGTGCCTTTTTTCTGATTGGCGATCGAAGATGCGACCAGAATGAAGACAAGGATGGGTGCGACAGCTTTCAGCGCACTAACAAAGAGGTTACCAAGGAACCCGACTTTGATGGCCGAAGCGGGGGATAGCATTGCAAGAAGGACACCAGCGATAATACCAATGAGTATCTGTATCACGAGGCTACCATTTGCAACCCGGGCTAAGAACGGTTGTGATTGATTCATGTTACATCCTGCATATTTTATTAATTATGTGTCGAAGCATTAAATTTTGCTTTCGTCACATTTTGTAACAGGAATTTCGGCATATTTCCACTATTGATTTAATGAACTTTTAGGAAACTTTTTATTTACATCTTATGTCGCTAAAAACGGAACCTATTGCTGTAACAGAGAAATAGCAGGAATATTTGTTAATGAAGGCGTGTTTTGGCAGAAAATGTTGTTAAAAAAGCCCGCATCAAGCGGGCTTGTTTTTTATCGTAACCATATAAAATGCTTATGGAATCATCGGTTCCAAGGCACTTTTTTGCTTGTTATCCGTGTTGAGATCACGTTTTTTGAGGGATTGTAAGCACGTTTTTAATGCGTTTAATTCCTCTTTATTGATAGTTTTCTTATCCGATGAGTATCGAGCTTTCATCTGATTTTCGACAAGAGTTCGGATATTTTCGCTATCAGGGTGGGAAGGGTTTTGTTTGATCCACTGCTGAAAATACGTCTGCAGTAAAATAGCCTGATCGTTCTCGACGGCATTGATCATCCCCTGAAGTGGGTCTGTGTCTGGTAACACTCGCATGGTTGGCGTCGCATGCTGTGCTAAGGCATGAGTCAGTGCAATGCGCTGAGTGCGTTCGCGCCACCATAATGCGGCAAAGCTTGCGGCTAGCAGTGCGAAAATACCACTGATCCAAGGCCAAATGCCGTGGGAGACTGGTGCGACTTCAGCAGCAGGAGCCACAGGTGCTGTGATGGCCGGTGTTGCCTGCGTTTGTGGCGCGACAACCAGTGAGGCATTGGCTTCACCCGGTTGAATATCTAAAGTCAAGCCGTCCACTTTCGTGGTTTGTTGTTTGGCCGTATTGGTATTCCACCAGTTAATCGACAATGCCGGTAAGGTTAATTTGCCTTCTGCGCGTGGAATGATCACTTGTTTAAGTGTCATGGTCGTGTAGTCGTCAACACTGCCATATTCTGGTTTTTCATCGTACACACGTACCGAAGACGGGTAGGTGAGGGTAATGTTCGGCATACTGCTTTGCTCTGCATTTTTGATGCGCAGTGTCAGGATGCGAGTGATCGGCTCGCCGACCTTCAAGCTTGAGGTTGTCGGTTCCCATTCTTGATCCAGTTGTAAATCTTCGGTTGGCAACCACAGCCCTTTGTAGTCGGCCGGTTTGCCTTTCACCATCAGAGTTTGATCGTCAGTTTGTTCTTCAAACGGAATACGTAATGTCGAACCAAATCCACGGTTGCCTTTCACTAAGGTGCCGTTGAACGTTGCACCACGCAGCAAGATTTTCCCTGCTTTGCTTGGTGTGATTTGGTAATCACGGGTAATGATCAAGTAGCGACGGCCGTTGATCACGCTTTCGAATTGACGATCATCGCCTACCTGTTTGACGTTCAAGCCATCACCAGAAGGGCCTTGTAGTGAGGCATCACTCATTTGCTCACCAATGCGCAGTCTGACGGTGTAGCGTAAGGTTTCCCCAATGTAGGCCGACTCTTTATCTAATGTCGCAGATAGCGCGATATTCGGTTTTGTGTCGACCGCAGCGCCGTTAGTGGCCGTTTTCAACACCTTAATGGTGATGGGATCCGTCTGCGTGGCACCAATCTTAAAACTCGGGATAGTAAAATCACCGACGGCTTTGGCGGCAAGTGCAACTGTCCACGTGGTATTACGGCTTACCACCCCGTTGATGAAGTTCTGGCCACTGCTGACCTGTGGTGATCCATAGTTAAAGTGATCGCCCAATACGGAGAGATCCAGCGCATTGGTATTGACGTTGTCGTCGATACTGACCTGCAATTGAAAGACCTCATTGACGCCAACAATGTTTTTCGACACGGTGGCGACGGCTTGAGCGGCCTGACTCGCCGCAGAAAAAAGCAATAGCATGCATGCAATGAGGGCCACAACAGGGGAGCCCCAGCGAGAGCATGTCGCTTGTGATGATGGGAATGTATTTAGTCGTGTCATTGTCTGATTACCATGAATTCTCTGTGTCCTGAGGGGCATCTTTTTGTCGTGCCTGCAGAATAATCTGGGCACGGATCAACTCCGCCGTATCATTGGGTACTTGCTCAAGTTTTTTCAAAACGGGATCACTGGCTGACGCGTTACTGTTACCGTCACCGCCTTCAGCCGCCGCAGAGGCATTCGCTTTATTCTCGTCACCTTTCTCGTTGTCGGACATTTTGGTCACGGAAGTGTGTGATGATTGGTCACTTTCTTCCTGTTTTTGTCCGTCTTTTTGTCCGGATTGTGAAGATGCGTGTTGTGGCTGTTTCATCGCATCATCCGTCCCTGATTGAGATTGCTGATCGCTCTTTCCTTTATCAGCATGTTGTGGGTTAGCGCCTGAAGGCTGCTGTTGCCCTTGTTGCTGTCCTTTTTGATTGTGGGACTGCTGCTGTTGTGAACCTTGCTCACCTTGAGGATCGTTATTGCTTTGAGATCCCGGGTGCTGCTGAGATTGTCCCGATGAGGATTGACCGTTTTGGTTTTGTCCTTGCTGGTTCTGGCTCTGTTGATTTTGTCCTTGTTGATTCTGTGATTGCTGGTCCTGTCCCTGTTGCGGGTTTTGGGACGACTTATCGCCTTGCTGTTGTTGCTGGTTTTGGCCGGCGTTATTTTGATTCTGCTGATTCTGCTGATTCTGCTGATTCTGCTGATTCTGCTGATTCTGCTGTTCTTGCTGCTTTTTCGCCGCTTCAACAACGCTGAGGTTCTTCTGGGCGTCTTTGTGTTCAGGTTGAGCATCCAGCACAGAGCGATAGGACTTTTCTGCTTCCTCTAATTGGCCGCTTTGGGCATACGCATTCCCCAAGTTATAGCGAGATTGCGCATCCTTCAGAGGCTTTAAGGTTTCGATAGCCTGTTCATAGTCACCCGCTTTGTATTCGGCCGCACCTTTCCAGGTAGGGGAGGTAAAGTGCTTAGCTGCTTCTGCAAATTCCCCTTTTTCGTAGAGTTCAAACCCCACGGTATCGTCATTGCTGAAGGGTTTTTTCCAATCGGCCGCATGCGCCATATCGACCGGCATTACCGTGATAAGTAGCGCTAACACAATGCCACGTTTAAAGCCAAACAGTGCCAATACCACAATGGGTAGCAGTAACCAGAAGCCGTTGTTAATGCGCTCTTCCAGTGTCTTCTTCTTATCCTTTTCAGCATCTGTGCTCGATTTGCTGGTGGCAGCAACAATTTGGTCAACATCACTGTTTGTGCCTTGCGCCAATTGCAAGATGCCCCCCGTTGATTGCGTCAACGGCAGCAAGTTGTCGATATCCAATTTGTCGACCACCGTGTTACCTTGCGGATCGGTGAGCAAGTTGCCTTCAGGCAGACGAATTGGCGCGCCCTGAGGTGTGCCGACCGCCAAAATAGAGACGCGGTATTCCGTGTTGGCTAATTCCGCTTGGCTTTTGGCTAATTCTTCATCATTGAGCCCATCGGTGATCAGGATAATGTCACCTTTTAGGTGACCGGCTTGTTTCAGCAAGTGAATAGCTTCTTGAATCCCGGCTGCGGCATTACTGCCTTGGAACGGCATAATTTCCGGTGATAGGGATGGGATAAGGTTCGCCAGTGTTTTGCTGTCTTCTGTTAATGGACTGATGGTGTAGCCATCAGCCGCATACGCGACCAATCCTGTGCTGCCTTCTTTCCAGCCCGGTAGCATATCCATTGCTTTAAAGCGCGCTTGAGTAAGGCGGTTAGGCGTCACGTCGGTCGCATACATCGACCGTGACATGTCCATTACCAGTACACGGGCATTGGATAGGCTATAAGCGGGTAGTGTGGTTTTTTGCCAACTTGGGCCAGCGAGGGCGATCACCATGCATAACCACAATACACTCAATCCAGGCAGGAAACGCTGGGTTTTCTGGCTGTGTTGAAAACCCAGTTTTGCCGCCAAATGGGGGGCGATAAGCCCTTGTTTGTGCTGACCCCGTCGTAGCCAAGGTAAGAATATGGCGAGCGGCAATAGCGCAAACAGCCACGCAGGGTAGAGAAATGTGAAACTAGCCATGACGTTTTCTCACGATAACAATAACGATGGACAGTAACAGCGCAAAGGCCAGTGGATACGGGAACCATTCTTCACGAGGACGCCAGGTTTGTTGGGCGTTATTGATGGGCTCCAACTGGTCAATCATTGCGTAAATCTGTTTTAGCTCTTGTGGGTTACGGGCGCGGAAATACTGGCCGCCAGTCATTTCAGCAATGCGGCGTAGCATATGTTCATCCAAGTCTTGTGACGGATTCACCGTGCGCGTAGAGAAGAATGTGCGTTGTTCCATCTCTTCTGCGCCGACACCGACGGTATAAATGGTCACATTGCTTTTCTGTGCCAGTTCAGCCGCCTCAAGGGGATCAATCACACCTGCCGTATTGGCCCCATCACTGAGCAAGATGATGACGCGCTGTGGCGCATCACTGTCGATGAAGGTTTTTGTTGCCACACCCAGACCTTCACCAATGGCGGTACTTTGGCCGATAAGCCCCAGTACCGTACGGTCAAGTTGCTGTTGTACCGTATTGCGGTCAAAGGTGAGTGGGGTTTGCAGATAACCGTGGTTGGCAAACAGTACTAACCCGAGGCGATCCCCTTTACGTTCACCAATAAAGTCATGCAGAACGTTTTTAACGGCCGTGAGGCGGTCAATGTGATCGCCATTGGTCGTTACCATGTCTTCCATTGACATTGAGCCGGATAAATCGACTGCAAGCATCATATCGCGGTGCTCAGGGCTGATTTCAATCGGATCGCCGTACCATACAGGTCGCGCACAGGCGACAACCAGTGCTATCCATGCGGCGGCCATCAACCCTATTAGCCAGCGACTTTTCTTCTGTTGTTGACCAAGGCCGGCAGGCAATTTAGGTAAGCGGATAGCTGCCGGTTGAATGGTCGGTTTACTGAGAAAATAGACCAAGAAAGGTAATGGCAGCAGGGCAAACGCCCATAACCAGGTAAATTCAAACATGACACATTGTCCTACTTATTCTGCTCATGCTGTACAAACTGTGCTTTTTTTATCCACACTTTGGCTTGTTGTAAGCAGGCTGCATATTGCTTTTCACTCAGTGGTGTCGGAGAAAACAGCCCTTGTTGCCATTCGCTAGAGAGCGCCATGAAACCGGTATGTTTCATCGGTAACTGAGCATCAAGGAACGATAGCCATTTTTCTCCCGTTAACCCAGCAACTTGCTGACGTGAACGGTAGGTCATCGCCATTTGGCGCAGCAGTTGGTTGAGTTCACCAAACTGATTAGGTTGCGTGAGCCGTTGTAATTGCAGAAGTGCTTCGCGGCGTGCCCGATTTTTTTGACGATGACGCCAAAGCCAATAGCCCAAAAATAAAGCGGCAATCACAGCGATCACCAGGCATACCCACCAGCCCCAGGCTAAAGGCCATAAGCCCGGAGCAGCAGGCAGATGAATGTCAGCCAGCGGCAATACGGGGGTTGTGGTTGCATCAGCCATGTGTGCCTCCTTGTGCACCCGCAAAACCCAATTGTTGCATCAGAGGCTGCGCAGCCGATAGCGAATGCAGTGGGATCGCCAGACGTTTACAGAAAGCATGCAAGAACTGTTGGTGGGATTGGTATTGTTGATTCAGGCCGTCACGAGTACGGGATGAGGAGAAATCCAGCCAGGTTGCCTGTTCATTATCCGTGACGTATTCGACACCTTTGAAGGTCGTTTGTCCTTGTTCCAGCGGGTCATACACTTGTACAAATTGAATACGGTTATGCTGGCGTAACTGACTTAAACGGCGCTGATCGGCGTCGTTCAGTTGATAAAAATCACTCAAAATCACAATTTCACTGCCTTTAGGACAGAGGTGATGCAAGTGTTTGAGCGCATCGGCAAACGGTAAACTCGCCACAGGTGATGCCTGTTCGTTGTTTGTGATGGCTTGGTGAGCCGCAATCATGGCATTGATGACGTTCAATGGCCCTTGCTGACGACCCGTAGGCTTACAATCAACCAAAGTATGCCCGTCATAGATAATAGCCCCGATACGGTCTTTTTCACTGATCGCCAGCCAACTGAGCAAACTGGCAAAATGCGCCGCTTGCACAGATTTGAGCATCAATTGAGAGCCGAAACACATGCTGGCATTGAGATCAATGAGCAGCATGACCGGTTGTTCGCGTTCTTCGGTGAACAATTTCGTGTGGGTTTTACCGGTACGGGCGGTAACGCGCCAATCAATAGCGCGAATATCGTCCCCGGGTTGATAAGGGCGCACTTCGGAAAAGTTCATGCCCCGACCTTTACGGCGACTCTGATGCTGGCCATTAAGCTGTGACCAAACACTCTGCGCTGGCGGTAGCCAGCGCACGGATTGATTTTTGTATTGCAACAGCTCAGCCAGACACAAATTGACGCCATCACTGTGTAGAGGCAGTGCTGGAATCGTTGTCTGTGTTGTCATGCGCATGCTACCTGTGCAATCAGATGTTCAATAATGGTATCCGCTGCGATACCTTCTGCTTGCGCTTCATAGCTGCGCAATAGGCGGTGACGCAGTACCGGGTACGCCATGTGTTGAACATCTTCAGGCGTGACATAATCACGACCGCACAACCATGCATGGGCACGCGCACAGCGATCCAATGCCAATGTGGCACGAGGGCTGACACCCATTTGTAGCCAACCCGCTAATTGTTCGCTGTAACGGTTCGGTTCACGGGTCGCCATGACCAAACGAATGATGTATTGCTCCACATCTTCCGCCATGTGAATGGTCAGCACTTCTTTACGGGCGGTGAAAATCTCTTGCTGGGTAATGTGTACCGATTCTGTCGGCGCGACGCCCAACGCTTCGCCTCGGTTCAAGCGCAGAATTTCCAACTCACTGGCCGCATCCGGGTAATCCACATTGAGTTGCAGTAAGAAACGGTCTAGCTGCGCTTCAGGAAGCGGATAGGTCCCTTCTTGTTCAATCGGGTTCTGGGTCGCCATCACCAAAAACAGATCCGGCAGTGGGTAGGTGTTTTTACCCGCCGTGATTTGTTTCTCTGCCATCGCTTCTAGCATCGCTGCCTGCACTTTTGCCGGTGCACGGTTAATTTCATCGGCCAGTAGTAGGGCGTTAAAGATGGGCCCCGGCTGGAAGGTAAATTCACCGGTTTCCGGGCGGTAGATATCGGTACCGGTTAAGTCAGCCGGCAAGAGATCTGGCGTGAACTGAATACGGTGGAACTGTCCTTCAATACAATCAGACAAGACTTTTACAGCACGGGTTTTTGCTAACCCCGGAGGCCCTTCAACAAGGATGTGACCATCTGCCAGTAAGGCAATCATTAACTGTTTAACAAGATCAGGCTGACCAATAACCTGAGAATTCAGGTATGTCTGAAGGCGTTGGAATGTAGATGTCAACATGGATGGAATGTGTCCTTTAATGAAACAGTCAAGAAAACAATAGACCTAACGTATCTCAAGGAGGGGTGCTAAGCGAGCATCAGTGATGAATGAAGCACAGCGTAACTATGCTCAATCATAGTGCGACAGCACACGGCTTGAGTCACCTTGGGTATATGGACTGTCAGACTTATTCAAAAGGGTTTAGTTCACATTCTTGTGGTGAAGGGTGTTTGATTGGCTGTTTTTTAGGCGAAGACAACAGTTACGCATACATAGAGAAAAACTATTTGTGTCTACCATGTCACATTTTGCAACATTGCCTACGACGCCTGATCGCTGATGTGCAGTGAAAAAGAGGAAGAAACATCGTTTTATTAGCAACATTGATAGCAATATATTGCACCTAAATAACACGGATAAATACCCCAATCCCTCCTATTGTGATTATGCTTAATTGTTTACTTTTTGCGCTACCTCTATGATTTATAAGCATTAACCAATTCACCCATTCTCACTTTATAAAAATCAACAATATTGACACATTTGAATGTTGTGCATGTTGCAAAATGTAAATGTGATTCTATGCAGGAATATTGGTATGACCTTGAATGCTTTGTGTTGATATTAATATGTGCATGTGTTCTTATAATATTTGTGAAACGTAACAGTCACCTAAGTGACTTTATCGCTCGCTAGGATGCAATTAAAAGAAACAAATGAACGAATATACGTTCAGGTTGGTTAGTGACTTTTATGATTCAGGTATCAATAACCTGTTGAAAAATGAAAGTCATGTCGTTATCGCGATGAAATGGAGTCTTCTGAGATGAGTAAAAATGCATTAGTAACTGGTGCGAAGGGTGGTATTGGTTCATCAATCACAAAAGGATTAGTGGATGCTGGGTATCGTGTTATTGCCACGTATTACCCAAGTGGTGAAGCAAAAGCTAAAGAATGGTTTAAAGAGAATAATTATTCAGAAGATCAGGTTCGTCTTTTCCCGCTGGATGTTACAGACGCGGCATACTGCCAGGAAGCGCTTGCAACATTATTGCAGGAAGAAGGTAACATTGATGTGCTAGTAAATAACGCAGGTATTACGCGTGATACAACGTTTAAGCGTATGACAAAAGAACAATGGGATGAGGTGATTACCACCAACCTCAACAGCTTGTTTAACGTGACGCAACCTCTGTTTGCTGCAATGTGTGAGCGTGGTAATGCGCGCATTATCAATATCTCTTCAGTGAACGGGCTGAAAGGCCAGTTTGGTCAGGCCAACTATTCTGCGGCGAAAGCGGGCATGATTGGTTTCACCAAAGCCTTGGCAGCAGAAGGTGCGCGTTCTGGCGTAACCGTTAATGCGATTGCACCGGGATACACAGGGACACCAATGGTTGAAGCCATCAAGCCAGAAGTGCTTGATAGCATTAAAGCCGAAATTCCAATGAAACGTCTTGCTGCACCAGCGGAAGTGGCAGCAGCCGTAACATTCCTAGCAAGCGACGCAGCGGCTTATATCACGGGCGAAACATTGTCTGTGAACGGCGGTTTGTACATGCACTAATGCCTGTACGTGACTGAATTGAGCTTAAAAATAGAAACGATTGATTGATCTTGTAAGGACGCAAAACATCATGACTAAAGTGTATATTGTCGCTGCAAAACGTACTCCTCTAGGTAGCTTTAACGGTGCATTGAAATCCGTGCCTGCGGCACAACTGGCAGCAGTAGCCATTAAAGGTGCCTTAGCCGATGCCAAACTGGATCCGGCGAACCTGGACGAAGTGATTCTGGGTAACGTGGTTGGCGCAGGCCAAGGTATGGGCCCAGGTCGTCAAGCTGCTATCTATGCAGGTATCCCTCAAGAAGTACCAGCCTACAGCCTGAACATGGTGTGTGGCTCTGGTATGAAAGCCGTGATGGATGCGGCTGCGCACATCAAAGCTGGCGATGCTGACCTTGTTGTGGCGGCGGGCGCCGAAAACATGTCTCAAATTCCATTCTGTGCTTCATCTGCAATTCGTGATGGTCAAAAAATGGGTAACCTGGAACTGGCTGACCTGTTGATTTCTGACGGTTTGACGGATGTCTTCAATAACTACCACATGGGCGTGACGGCAGAAAACGTGGTCGAAAAAGTCGGCCTAACCCGTGAGCAGCAAGACAACTTTGCCCTGGCGAGCCAGCAAAAAGCGGTCGCGGCGATTGAGCAAGGTAAGTTTGTTGATGAAATCGCACCGGTTGAAGTGGTTTCTCGTCGTGAAACGAAAGTGGTGGATACAGACGAATATCCAAAAGCGGATGCAAGCATTGAAGGTCTGGCGAAACTTCGCCCGGCGTTTAAGCGTGAGGGTGGCTCGGTAACGGCCGGTAATGCATCAGGCATCAATGACGGTGCAAGTGCCATCATCGTGGCATCAGAAGCTGCTGTGGCCAAATATGGCCTGACGCCGCTGGCAGAAGTTGAAAGCTATGCACAAGCGGGTGTAGCACCGGAAGTGATGGGCTTAGGTCCTGTTCCTGCTGTCATTAAAGCGCTGGATAAAGCCAACCTGAAACTAGACGAAGTTGGTCTATTTGAATTTAACGAAGCGTTTGCGGGTCAAGCTTTGGGCGTACTGCACGAGCTGGCCGACGAACTGAATGTAAAAGTTGAAGATATTGCGGAGCGTTCAAACGTGAACGGTGGCGCGATTGCCCTGGGTCACCCGCTGGGTGCATCAGGTAACCGTATTCTGGTTAGCCTCCTTCATGAAATGCGCCGCCGTGGTACAGAGCATGGCCTCGCGACCTTGTGTGTAGGTGGCGGTATGGGTACAGCAGTTGTATTAAAACGTGTTTAATTTCATCGGTATTGTGCCTGAATGTTGAAAACAGGCACGCGTAATATTACTTACTACTAAGGAAAAAAGTTATGTATACGGAAATGTTCAAGTCTTTCTCTGAGCAGACTGAAAAATCACTTGCACCATACGTGAAATTCAACAAGCTTTTCACTAAAAATGTTGAAGAGCTAACTGAGCTTCAATTGGCTGCGGTACGTGCTTACACAGACCTAGGTCTATCTCAGTTGAAAGCCGTGAGCGAAGTAAAAGACGTACAGTCATTTGCTGAGTTCAACAGCCAGCAGCTTGAAACGTTGACTAAGCTATCTCAGCAACTGATTGACGACAGCAACAAGTTCACTGCTGTTGCTCAAAGCTTCAAAACAGAAGTTGAAGAGCTAGTGGCTGAGAACGTAAAACAAGCGACGCCAGCTTAAGTTAAATGACCACATAGCCGCCCCAGCCTTGGGGCGGCTTTATTAGTCCTAATATAGAGGTCATTGTAATGAACCATAACTTCTTTTCGGACTACTTTGCCAAGCTCCACGAAATGAACCAAATGTGGTGGAAGGAGTTGGATTCCGGCAAGGCAGCCATCAACAGTCCCTTAAATAAAGCGCTTAATGAACTGAGCCTTGAGGACACCTCAAAGCTATTAGAAAAAGCGGCAGCGCAGCCAGCTGTTCTTGCTAAAGTGCAAATGGACTGGTGGGATAATCAATTTAAGATTTGGCAAAGTGTCGCCATGAATAATGGTGGCGGCAATGAAGTCATTAAGCCTGAAAAAGATGATAAACGCTTCATGGACCCAGCTTGGGACAATGAAGCGTTTTACAGTTATATCAAACAGTCTTATTTGCTTTTTAGCAATAAGATGAAAGAAACCATCGACTGTATTGATGGCATTGATGAGAACGCCAAAGAGCGTTTGAGTTTCTTCTCTCGACAAGCCATTAACGCCTTATCACCAACCAACTTTGTTACCACCAACCCTGAGTTGGCGAAGTTAACGATGGAAAGTAACGGCCAGAACTTGGTGAAAGGGATGGAGTTGCTACAGCAAGACATGCAGTCGAGTGCGGATGTATTGAAAATCCGTATGACCAACGACGGTGCCTTCCATCTTGGTGAAAACGTAGCGAACACTCCAGGGGATGTGATTTACAAAAACCATCTCTTTGAGTTGATTCAATACAAGCCAGTCACAGAGAAAGTTAACGCGACGCCACTGCTGATCGTGCCGCCGTTTATCAATAAATACTACATTCTGGATCTTCGTGAGAAGAACTCAATGGTGCGCTGGCTGGTAGAGCAGGGTCACACCGTATTTATGATGTCTTGGCGTAATCCTGATGCCAGCATGTTTGACATCGACTTTGATGATTACGTGGTAGACGGTGTTGTAAAAGCCGTTGATGTTGTGGAAGAAGTCACAGGCGAGAAGCAAATCAATGCGGCGGGTTACTGCATCGGCGGTACGCTGTTGGCGATTGCTCTGGCGTACTATTCCGCGAAGCGTATGCGTAGCCGTATTAAGTCAGCGACGTTCTTCACGACTATTTTGGACTTCTCTCAGCCGGGTGAAATTGGTGCGTACATCAATGATCCGATCATTTCGGCCATTGAAGCGCAGAATGAAGCCAAAGGGTACATGGATGGCCGCTCACTGAGCGTGACATTCAGCTTGCTGCGTGAAAACAGCCTGTACTGGAACTACTACATCAACAACTATCTGAAGGGTAACAGCCCGATTGATTTTGATTTGTTGTATTGGAATGGCGACAGTACAAACGTAGCCGTAGCGTGTCACAGCACTTTGCTGCGTCAGTTCTACCTGGAAAACCGTTTGATTGATCCGAAAGGGTACAAGATTAATGGTGTGTATATTGATCTGTCTAAGATCAAGATCCCAACCTACTTTATCTCTACTCAAGAAGATCACATTGCCTTGTGGCAGGGTACGTACCGTGGTGCGAAGACTCTGAGCGGGAAATCTACATTCGTATTGGGCGAATCAGGCCATATTGCAGGTATCGTGAACCATCCTGCGAAAAACAAATATGGTTTCTGGACAAACGATAAGAATGTGGCAGACCCAGAAGCATGGCTAAAAGGTGCCAAGCGTGAGGAAGGTTCATGGTGGGGACACTGGAACAACTGGTTAGCCGGGTTTGAAGAGGCGGAAGCCGTTGAACCACGCCAGGCAGGCAGCGAGCAGTATCCTGTTCGTGAAGCCGCACCAGGTGGTTATGTTCTACAAAAGCTACCAATTGAAGTGTCTAACGCGCTGATCCCTAAAGTAGAAAAAGCCGTTTGATTCGAGTGAATTGACAGCCATTCTTTCCGAGATGAGATCGATCAAAAACCAGTGCCCGTCACTGGTTTTTTTATGCCTAAAGAATGAGGCGAAGAGGTTTTTTCAATATGAATCGTTGCCCTGACACGCATGGTTAACGATGAATCGTCTTAACATGCTCGACGAGTCGCATTCAAACACAAGGTAGGGTTCAGCACAGCCAGTGTGAATGGAAGGGGGTTAGGGCATGCATTTAACCAAGGTGAAGTTCAATAAGCTAAGGTAAAGCTGGTGGCTCAGAATGATAAAGCCGTTGGATTAGGGATGAATAATACAGAATCAGGTTGCCCAAATGGCTTCTGTCCAGAAACGTGTTTGCTATGATGGATTTTCGTACAATTCATATTGTAAAGTATTCGTTACCTTTCTGGCCTGAAATGCAACCAAATTAGTCATCAAATTCACAATCTAGGCTAAGTAGTATTTTTAGGTCCTCTCCTAGTTCTAATCTTTCTATACCCTTTCTCATTTTTCTCATTTCAGCTTGCTGTAATTTAATACATTTCTTTTCTTCAATAGCGATTCTTTTAATTTTATCAAACCCATTTTCACTCAAATTAAAATCTCTGTACCAACTAAGGCAAACTTTACCAAAAAATTTTCTTGAATACGGACCAACAGACTTTGCTAACTCTTTATAAGATGAGAGTATTAGTTTAATATCATTATCACTATAATCAACGGGGTTTATTTCAATAAATTCACATAGAAGCTTATAATCTCTGACTAAGCAAATGTTAAAAATATATTTTTTAAAAAAATCAGTGTCTGATTTACATGTGCCATTAAGTAAAGTGAAGTAATCTTTTTTTGATTTCTTTGTAAAGTCATAGCCATTTAGGATGTATAAACGTCCAATAATATTATTCAAATTGGTCTTGAGTGATTTTTTTAATCGTTTCTTATAACTTAAGTACGTAGTATTAAAAAATACATCTTCTTTCAAGGGAGATGAGAAATCAGACCAACGCATTGGATGGCATCTTAATGAGGAACCAAATAGGTGCTTTGTTGTTTGGTGGTACTTTTCACAACTAAAGTACAAAAACTTATCAATATGAGGTTCGGATTTATCATTTGAAGTATAAGGACTATTCAAATATTTATTTAACTCTGAGGCTACCCTACTTATATCATCTATTTTGTAATTATGTAACCAAATCGACAACTTATATGAATTTATTAAATCATCGAAATATGATATATCATCTAACACAATAGTTTCATTTTTAAAAGGGGATATGGATATTAGATAGTTAAAGTAACTAATAATATCAACTTTTATTTTTTCATTCGAACAATAATTTGAATACAATGAATTAAATCCAAGCAAATCATCTTCGCGTGAATTATTACTCTTTAATATAGCGATAGCATGTATGAGGTTTGATTTCACCTTTTTATCTATTGATTTTGAAAAATACCCTTGTTCGTGAAGATAAAATAAAAATTTTATAGGGGCCTCATAATTGACGTTTTTCACTTTTAATCCTTAGTTATCTATTGAAAAACCTTAGTCACAAAAATGTATAAGGAATGATATTTATAATTACTTTACTGTTATGACATAATAAAAGCTATTTGAAATTTAAACCAGTGTGATCTTGCGCATTATCAGTGTTGAGTATGGAGGTATATTTGAGATAATTAGTTAGTTTACCTTTAGACATAAATGTCCTATGACATTTTCTCTTTAGCTGTTGAGTTAGATTAGATAAATATAGAATATTTATCTAAACATCCCATGGTGTCAGATCATTTAACGCACTGTGTGGTCGTTATCGAAATATCAAACGTTCCCTTAGCAATTCCTGCGGTTACCCAGCGTAACCAATGAGATAAAGACTCAGCACGTATAGTGACACCTTCGGGTGTCATTTTTGTTTGCTCATAAAGCCGCCAATATTTCCTCATCATATTTATGAATCGTTGCCAGAGATAGCGATTTTGCAACCCATCTTGCCATATATTTTTTCATATGAACTGGATGGATGTCGTGCTTATTCGTAACACGGAAATGTCCAGTTATGCGTCACGATGCCCGCAGATCGACTTACGATTTAGTCGTGACTTACCCGTGAATAGATAAGATCGTGTATAAACCACGACACATAAATTAAAGCGAAACGATAAAAAAGCAGCCGGAGAGGGTCACTCAACCGGCTGAAAGGAAACCAAAAGGTAGGTTAGTTCGGAGTGCGCTGCTGTCTGATGGAGCAGCGCTTTTTTTACGATGTAGCTTGTTTTTCGATAACACGTTCGTTTCACGCTTTCGCTGTGTTGTCACAGCAATGGCGCTTGTTAGGCAGCTGTACTGGCTGGGTACAGATCCGCTGGGACAGCCATTGCCGTCAGGTTTGGCGAAATGATCAGTTCTGCTTCAGTGGCCGCTTGAATCTCATCTAGAGTTACGCCCGGTGCCAATTCTGTCAGCATCATGCCTTCAGGAGTGATTTCAATCACGCCAAACTCCGTAATAATCAAATCCACTTGATTGGCAGCGGTCAGTGGCAAATTACATTCTTTCAGCAGTTTTGGCTGGCCTTTGACTGTGTGCTCCATGGCAACAATCACTTTCTTTGCCCCCACCACGAGATCCATCGCGCCGCCCATGCCTGGTACCATTTTGCCAGGGATGATCCAGTTCGCCAGATTACCGTGCTGGTCAACCTGTAGCGCACCCAGTACAGTCACATCCACATGGCCACCACGGATGATGGTGAAGGAATCTGCACTGTTGAAGTAGCACGCACCCGTAATTGCCGTGATAGGCTGACCACCCGCATTCACCAAATCAGGGTCGCGGTTTTCTTCGGTCGCCATAGCACCGATGCCGATCAGGCCATTTTCTGATTGCAGTAAAATCTCAATGTCGCTGCTGGTTTCATTCGCTACCAGAGAGGGCAGGCCGATACCCAAGTTAACGACGTCGCCATCTTTCAGTTCTTGTGCCACACGCCAAGCGATCATGCGACGAATAACGTTTTTGTCTCGAATAATAGCCATGATTACGCTCCTTGATAGATGTGATTCACGAATAGGCCAGGGGTGTGGACGCATTCCGGTTCAATGTCACCGGTATTGACCAGTTTTTCTGCTTCGACGACAACAATGTCTGCTGCCGTTGCCATCATTGGGTTAAAGTTTTGCGTGGTGCGCTTGTAGAACACGTTGCCTTTGTGGTCGACAATCGAACCACGGATGAAGGCCAAATCTGCACGCAACGGTTTTTCTAACAGGAAGTCTTTGCCATCAATGTTGATGACTTGTTTGCCTTCCGCCACCATGGTGCCAAGGCCGGTCGGTGTCAGTACGCCACCTAAGCCCGCGCCGCCTGCACGAATGCGCTCTGCCAGTGTGCCTTGTGGGACCAATTCCACTTCCAGTTCGCCGCTGTTCATCAGTGCGCCCGTTTCAGGGTTGGTACCAATGTGCGACGCAAACAGTTTACGAATACGTTTTGCGCGGATCAGGCGGCCAGATCCGGTTTCAGGGGTGCCGGTATCGGTGCTGATCAACGTCAGGTTTTTCACCCCAGATTCCAAAATGATGTCGATAAGCCCTTCTGGGGCACCGGTTGCCATGAAGCCGCCGATCATAATGGTCATGTCATCACGAAGTAGCCCAGCGATGTCTTGGGCAGTAATCATTTTTTTCATAGTCAATACTCCTTTTATGCTGCATCGCAACGACGAAGAATCACGGCGGTACCCATGCCACCCCCAATACACAGGGAGGCTAGGCCAAAGGTATGTTCAGCGCGGTGCATCTCATAAATCAAACTGGTCAAAATGCGGTTTCCTGATGCCCCCAACGGGTGACCAAGGGCAATAGCACCACCATTGAAATTGGTGTGCGCGGCAAGCCATTCTGGATCCACATCGTGTTGTTCACATAATCCTTTCATCACGCCCAATGCTTGTGCGGCAAAGGCTTCATTCAATTCCAGACACGTGATGTCTTGCAGGGCGAGGTTGGTTATTTCCAATGCATTGGCGATAGCCGGTACAGGCCCAAGCCCCATCACTTTTGGTGATACGCCAGCCTGACCACAGGCAACGATTTCTGCCAATGGGCGTAAGTTATGGCGTTTAACGGCTGCCGCAGAGGCCAAAATCAATGCTGATGCGCCATCATTGATACCGGAGGCATTACCCGCCGTGACCGTCCCGTCTTTATTGAAGGCAGGGCGCAGTGCTTGCAGTTTTTCTAATGTGGCATCGGCTTTCGGGTATTCATCCAACTCAACCGTGTATTGCTGACGACGGAAATCGACGTTTACTGGTTCAATTTCGTCTTTGAAGCCGTGGGCTTGCATGGCTGCAACCGCTTTTTGTTGGCTTGCCAGCGCAAAGGCATCTTGGGCTTCACGGCTGATACCGTGCAGTTCCGCAATATTTTCAGCCGTGATCCCCATGTGGTACTGATTAAACACATCGGTCAGGCCGTCTTTGATGATGGAGTCTTCAAACATTTGATGACCCATTTTCACGCCTTGACGCAATTGGTTAGAGGAAATGAAAGGTGCCTGAGACATGCTTTCCATCCCGCACGCCACAATGATGTCGGCTTCACCGGCACGAATATGGCTGACAGCGTCCATCACGGTTTTCATGCCACTGCCACAAATCATGTTCAGGGTGTAAGCCGGTACCGTTTCAGGGATGCCTGCCAGAATCGCCGCCTGACGACCCGGGCCCATGCCAATGCCAGCACTCAGCACGTTCCCTGCAATCACCTCATCAATTAAGTCTGGCGACAGCTCACACTGGTTAAGTGCGGCTTTGATTGCGGTGGCACCCAGTTGTGGTGCAGAGACTGGGGCAAGAGCGCCATTGAAATTGCCAATTGGAGTGCGCTTAGCGGCAACGATATATACGGATTCCATACTACATCCTGTAACAAGTTAACGAAGTTGCATTCAGTCTACGGATTCTGTTTGAGGAAGTGTTATAGCCAAACTTTCAAATCAGATTTGCGTAAATGCAAAAATAGGATGAGGGGTAAATCACGCTCTGTTTTCTTTTTCAGGCTTACTCTTGGTGTATTGCCGCAGTACGAGCAGATCAGTCATTTAATTGCACTTTCAATTAAGAAAGGGGAAATACCATGAGTTATATACTTGCTTGCGCGCCTTGTTGCTGGGGCGTTGAATCAACAGATAACCCGCATAACCCAGATTGGATCACTGTATTGTCGGAAACCCGCAAGGCCGGGTATTTCGGAACAGAGTTAGGGCCGTTTGGCTTTTTCCCATTAGATGCCGATATGATCAATACGGCGCTCTACCTGAAAGAATTAGAAGTGTGCGCGGGGACGTTGTTTGAACCTCTGTCAGAGCCGCATGCTTATCAAGAAATTATTCATAAAACCAAACGCTTGTGTGGTTTGCTGGAACAAATTGGCTGCGAGCGTTTGGTGGTGATTGATTGCGTGAATGACATCCGAAGCCAGTGTGCGGGGAATTCGGCATTAGCGCCTCGCCTCGATGATCAACGCTGGTCGCACATGATGGATACCATCCGCCAGATCAGCGCCATTGCGGCGCAGCATAATATTCGCGCGGTGGTGCATCCTCATGCTGGTGGGTATATCGAATATCAGGATGAACTCGATCGTTTATTAGCAGATTTACCCGTAGACGACATCGGCCTCTGTCTGGATACCGGCCATTTATATTATGCCGGCATGGATCCGGCACAAAGCCTGATTGATTATGCCGACCGTTTAGAATACGTGCACTTTAAAGATGTGAATAAACAACGCCTTGAAGCTGCAATTACCCAGCAGGTGGGATTTTGGCAGGCGTGTGCAGACGGCGTGATGTGTCCGATTGGGCAAGGGGCCATCGATTATCAGCAGGTCATGGCCGCATTATCGCAAATTGGCTATCACGGCTGGATCACCATCGAGCAAGAGCGCGATCCTCGCCATGCCGATACCACGCTGCAAGACATCATGCAAAGTCGCCAGTTTTTAATTGATAACGGTTTAACGCTGTAACCCTAGCGGTGAACCTCACCATATTTGAAGTTGATTGATTTAAGGATGTAGTCATGAATATGAAGGTAGCTTGTGCCCCTTGTTGCTGGGGAGTGGAACCGTCTGAACTCAGTGTGAATCCAAGCTGGGGGCGGATTTTAGTGGAAGCGCGTGAAGCGGGGTACGAAGGTATCGAACTGGGGCCGATCGGGTATTTCCCCGATGATCCTGAGTTGCTGAAAAGTGCTTTGCGAGTGCGTGGTTTGCGGGCGTGTGCGGGTAACTTACATGAAGCGTTCAGTGATCCGTCTGCACGTCAGCGAATTGTGGAAAAAGCGGAAAAAGAAGTGCGACGACTCGTTGCTATTGGGGTCGACAAGCTACTGATCATGGATGCCAAGAATACCGTGCGTGATGCGTATGTCGGGCAAAGTGTGATTGCACCGCGTCTGAACCGTGAAAGCATGGCTGCGATGATTGCTACCATTTTAGAAGTGGTAGCGCTGGCTGAACAGCAGGGGATCCGTGTGCTGTTACACCCAAGCTCTGGGGGCTATGTCGCGTTTGAAGATGAGATTGCCGCTGTGATGAATGCCATTCCGGCCAATAAGTTGGGATTGTGTTTGGATGTCGGTCATCTCTACATCGACGGTATGCAGCCAGAAGTGATGCTACGCCGCTACGCTAACCGTTTAGAGCATGTGCATGTTAAAGACATTGATGCGCAGCAATTGCATCAGGTTCGCCGTGATCGCTGCGGGATCCATCAGGCTTACAGCCAGTCACTGACGCGTCCGCTCGGGCAGGGCAGCATTAAGCTGAACGAGATTTGGCGTCTGTTGAAAGAGATGAACTACCAAGGCTGGCTGGTGGTTGAGCAGGAACATCCTGTTTCGGCAATCGAGACCGTGAAGCAGGATCTGGCTAAGAGCAGAACCTATCTGTCTGACTGCGGTGTGTAATCATCATGGTGGTCAGTGACCCTTGGTTTTATATCATGGCGATCCCTGCTGTGTTGATCTACGGGATCGGTAAAGGAGGATTAGGAGGCGCGTTGGGGATCATTGCTGTGCCGTTAATGGCCATGGTGGTGTCCCCCACGCAAGCGGCAGCGATTTTGCTGCCGATCCTCTGCGTAATGGATGCGTTTGCGGTGAAGCAGCATTATCAGAATGCGGAGTATTCCATCCTAAAACAAATGTTGCCGGGTTCATTGTTAGGGGTTTTTCTGGCGGGCGTGTTTCTTAGCGTGACGCCAGAAGCCGGCCTGAAATTACTCATTGGAGGATTATCACTGCTCTTTTGTGTGCAGTATCTGTTTCAGCAGGGCGATCCTGCACCGAAAAAGCCCGGCGGCATCAGTGCCTGGTGGTGGAGTGGGCTAGGCGGTTTTTCAAGTACTGCCATCCATGCCGGTGGAGGTCCTGCCAGTATCTACTTGTTACCGTTGAAACTTGAAAAGGTCACACTTATCGCCACGATGGCGGTGTTGTTTGCCATTATCAACCTGTTCAAATTGATCCCGTATACCTTACTGGGTGAGTTTGATCGTACCAACTTACTGACTGCGCTGATGCTCATGCCATTGGCGCCAGTCGGGGTGTACATGGGGGTATGGCTGCTTCATCGCGTCAGTCAGGTATGGGTGTATCGCTTGTGTTATTTCTTTTTGTTTGTCTCTGGCACCAAGCTCTTCATTGAAGGTGTCGCGGTTCATATTTAGTGACTCTCCGAGTCTTATGCGTAGTGTGTTGGCTTGAGTGGTGTTCTTCATTGCTCAAGCCTTTTTTATGTTAGTACGGTTTTCGCTTAGCTTGATTTTTTAGTTATGAGCTTTTGCACGGGCCATCTGTCAAATTTCGCAACCAACAGAATTAAAGTTTGATAAGAAATATCATTTATATGTGGTAGTAGCGAAGCGATAGAAAGAGAGCTCTTCGATAATAAACTGATTGCTTATGTTTATTGGCGTGGGGAGGTAGAGGTGTAAACAGAAAGTGTCAACTAATAGGTGGTGGTTAAGCACTAACACGATTGGATGAATTCCTTTGGAGGATGGTATCTTTGGTTTATATGCTTAAGGGGAATTTGCACGATTATTACCTATGTCAGTGCTAATCATCATCGATATTAGACTTACTGTGAAAAGGTTTCTTTAATCAAAAATTTCATACGTTTACGTGAAAAAAAATTGCGATAAATTGGTTTATGCATTAATTTGCCGTGGCTCGAAAAAATTTGATAAATCCCCGCCCATTTTGCATTGCAAGGAAGATAATTTTGAATCAAACCCGCACGGTCAAAGAGCTTAATGAGCTCATTGATACATTAGTGGAGTCTGTTCAGTCATCAAAGCAAGAAGCGGCTGAAATCGAAAAGATCAAAGCCGGACTAGAACAACATCAAGCACGACTTCAACGTTGTAAAAATGAAGCTGTAAATATTAGCGACCGAATTATTGAGAATGAGATTCCTGTTGTAGCTAAAAACAGCTTATTTGATGTTCAAAATCTTGTTAACCACCAAGGTTTGATTGAGCCTGACTCACAGCAAACTCAATATGAGACTGCAAAAGCTCATTTCTTACAAGCTGCAGTGGCACTGAAAGATAAACAGAGCGCAATGGTTGATGCAGATGTTGCCGTTAAGAATAAAGTGAAAGAAATTTATTCAATGCAACAAAAGCTTAAGCGAGAGGCGGAAGAACGTGAAAAAGAAGCTAAGGAACTGGCATTTAAGCGTAAGAAAGCATTGAAAAACAAATTGCTTTATACATCGCTGTTTATTGTTGCAGTGGCTGCGTTTATTAGTTTGCAGATGAGATAATAGTATGACTTCACTTGGTGACATGGTTAAAGAGCGTAAGCAACTAGAGAAAAAGGCGTTTGAGGAAGCTGAAAAAGAACTAATTGCGAGTGGTTCAACAACAACGCTTGAAGGCGTCAAAGAGGCTGCACAAAATGCGCAAAATGCATACAAGCAAGAGAAAGTACATTGCGAACAAGCGTATGAGAATCTGCTGGCTAGTGCAGAAGTTTGTGCGCAGACATTGCCAGCGCGTTTTGAACCGCATTTTGAGCAAGCGAAGCTAAAACAAACCAAATTAAGTAATGAGATCTCTGAACTTCTTGCACAGCTTCATCCAGCACTGCATCAAGATTTGAATAATGTTGACTGGAAAAAATACACATTTGAAGAGCAATTAATTCCTGATCAAATCCTAGTGGGTTTCCACGACTTCAAACTACCTAATGGTAACGATATTGAATTACCTGCTTTCCTGCCTTTTATGGATACAGCGAATTGCTTTGTATTGGCATCGAGTGAAAGCAATGACAAGATTGACGCTCTTCATAATATAGTGCTGAGGTTGAATGCGCACCTGCCATACACGAGTCAGTATTGTCTACTTGATCCTGCAAATAGTGGCCGTACCTTTTTGTATCAAAAGAACATCCCGCATAAGCGATTGATTGAAAAGGACATATCTCGTGTGCTTGAAGAGATCGAAGACGATTCTTTACGTATTAGACAAACGTATTTAGATCAATCCACCAAGCGGCTACAAGATGTGGATGAAAACATTCGCAGTAACGAGCGGTTTGAGTTTATCGTTGCGGCAAACTTCCCGAGTGGTTACGACCGTCGTGCAATCGAATTGTTGGCATCGATTGCTAATAATGCAACCGATACCGGTAAATACGTTTTCTTGCATTTAGATTGTGAGCAGAACTATCCCAATGGCACATCATTGAATATGTTTAAATCGTGCGTTGATTTTTCAGTTGAGCATGATGAGAATCGTTTTATTCAAACGTGGTCGGGGTACGCCATAGAAGATGAAACCATCGAAGCTTTTTTTGACAGCCTTTCTAAAGCCAAACCGCAAGAGCGAAAATTAGCATTTAGTGATGTGGTGGATACGCAAAGCTTATGGTTAGGTGATGCGACTCGCGAACTTCGATCATCTATTGGTGGCTCAGGCTCAAAACGTAATGATCTGGAAATCTGGTTTGGTGAGAGTAAGGATGGTCGTAACTCGGCGCATGGTATGTTGGGTGCGACAACAGGTGCGGGTAAGTCTTACTTATACCATGCCTTCATTATGGGCTTAGCATGCCGATACTCGCCGGAAGAACTTCAGTTCTATTTGATTGATGGCAAGCAGGGTGTTGAATTCCAGTCGTACCCTAAACTGCCTCACGCCAAAGTAGTGTCATTAAAAACCTCTCCACAGCTTGCACGGAGTGTAGTTGCTGAGCTGGTTGAAGAAATGGAACGTCGCAATGAAATGTTCCAATCCTTGGGTGTTACCAACTTTACTGGCTATCGTGATGCGGGCTCACCAAACGGTAAGCTACCCCGTGTCATGCTTATCGTGGATGAGTATCAAGTTCTCTTTGAAGACGATCGCGATGGCGTAGGCTCTGAACTGATGTACAAATTGGCCGCTCAAGCGCGAAGTGCTGGTATTCATATGTTTGTGGGCTCTCAGCGCTTTGGTGTGCCTGGTATGCAAAAGCAACAGCATATCTTCGGTAACATCCACCTACGTGTGGGTATGAAAATGACGGCGGCAGATGTTACTGCACTTCAAGAGTTTGGTCACAACGGCAAGCGTCTTCTTCGTGCGTGTAAAGAACCAGGTCAGGCAGTTGTAAATGATGGCGCAGGTGATGATGAACGCAACGTAGCGGGTCGCGTAGCCTTCCTAGATAACGACACGCGCGTTGGATTAATTGATTACCTGTCAGAGCAATGGCAAGAAGCTGCATCGCTGTCGGCACCAAAACGCGCTATTTTGCTTGATGGTTCGGGTCAGCCTGAAATTCTGGCTAACTCGCAGCTTAACGCGCTTATCGGAAAAACAATGCGTCCAAGCCAATCTGAATGGCTGGATTTTGCATCTAGAGAAGCTTATCAGCAAGGCTTGGGTGAGAAAGAGTGGTACCCAATTGAATCACCATCGGTATTTTGGATGGGGCAGGAACTCAATATTCACGGCCATGCGCGCACTATTTTGCGTCGTCGACCGCACGAACATTTACTGATTGTGGGTGATAGCAACGAAGCCCGTTTGGGTATGCTGGGCTATTTCGTCGCGCAACTTCCCCTCAACTTCCGCAATGAAAGCATGCACGCAGTGGTGTACGACCGCAGCGTCAAAGGTTCACCTTGGTATGGCGTGATGGCGGCGAGTGCAATGCCGAACTCTAATGTGGAAATCATCGAAAAAGGCAGTGAGTTTGATGAAGCTCTTGATCAGCTTATTGTTGAATTTGAGCGACGTCGACAATTGGACGAAGACGATGTGGCTGACCAGCCGTCTTTATTTGTTGTGCTAAACGAAGTTCAACGTGCGACTGAGCTTCAAATGCAAGCTGGTCGATTTGGTGTCAGTGAGCCGTCCGCCGCGACAGCAAAACTCGTCACGCTTTTAGAAAGTGGGTCTGAACTGGGCATTCATGTGATTTTGGCAGTAGATAGCATGCGTGCATTGCAGAAAGTCTTGGGTCGTAACGATATTGAAAGCTTCCGCCACAAAGTCGCGTTGCAAATGTCGGAAGATGACAGCTTTGCCTTGCTGAAAATGCGCCATGCCGCACAGTTGCAACTGGAAGGTAAAGAGCCAATCAATGCTCTGTATATCGACCAGATGCAAAGCCGTCCGCTGCACTTCAAACCATACTGCTATCGCGATATGGACAAGTATCAGTCAGATATTGCCGTCTTGAACGAACGTTATGCAATGTGGAGATAATTTACAATGTCTCTAGATGACGTTGAAGTGCAGATGAAGCACTACATCGACAGTTTGGAAGAATTCAGAGAAGTACTGTTTAAGCGACAGCTTCAATGGTTTGAACTAGTCGAACAACAGCTCGATCTAATGACTCCTGATAAACGGCGCGAAATTGCGCCGTATATTAGCGAGTTCAACGAAGATTTGGCGCAACTTAATACATTGATTCCAAATATCTCTGAACCGCTTAATCATCGTTTGGTGTTATTAAGGAGATACCTCAATGACGACTAAACATGTTGGCGATAAGCAGCTAATGGATGAAATGTTAGCTGAGTTAAATGTGTTGGAAAAAACACTTCAGGATAGCTTTGTTGATGTTCAGAGCCGGTGGAATGGGTTAAGAGAGTGTTATTTAGGCTATGGCGCAGATGAAGCAGAATCGCAATACTTGCAACTTGCTGGTTGGAAGAGTGCGCTTGAAGATAGCATTGATTTGTTACGAAACTCGCACCTGCGTGACGATGAACAAGTATCTTCTTCAGCCGATAATCAAGCAGCAGAAGAGGTAAATGCATGATCCCCATTTTGCTGATTAGTCAGTTCCAAGAGCTTAACTATCACACCGAGCAATGCCTTTACTTTTTCCAGCAGTACATCGATGGCATCCATCAGATGCATTATGTTGCATTAGAGCACACGGAACGCGCGGCCGTTGACTTAAGTGCCAACGAAGAGCGCCTTCGTGAACGCGAAAAGCTAAGCCGCCAGTTGCGTGAAACGTTACTGAAAACGCAACGTGTCAACCAGTTGAAGCGTGAAAATGGTGAAAACCGTCTGAACTTTTCGCATGACCTAGAGAGGGCTGCAGCCGATAAACTCAATAATTGGGAAAACCAGTTAAAGAAAGCTATTGCATGGAGAAATGCAGCGGAAATCCAATGGAGTACGACAGTTCGTGACCTACAGTGTGCGGCGAGTGCACTTGCGCAAGCAGAAGCGGAACTTCGCGCAGCTGTAACGGCACTAGAGATAAAGAAGCAGCAGTATACTATCGTCAATACTTACGATAGCGATGGAAATGTGACAGGCACTAAGCGAGTGTATGCTGATACTTCAGCCGAAAGGGCCGCAGTAATGTCGGCTAAAAGAGCCGTTGATTCTTGCATGGTCGAATATCATCGGGCTCAAGAAGCTGAAGCGACAGCACGAGCTAACTTTGATAGAGCGATTGAACAAGTTTCCGGTAGTAATTGCGCTGTTGCTAATGCGAAAGAAGCAGTTGAACTCACTAATGAGCAAACCGACCGCGCACAAGGTGCGCTTAATCGTTTTAACGAAGAGCGTGATGCACTTAATACGATGTCTGAAATCCTCGATGAAATGGATTCAACGCTAGAAGCATGGACACAACTTGTGGATTCGTTGTCGCAATCACTCTCTACGCTTAATCACTGTAACGACACCGAGAGAGAGCATATCCGTAGAATTGATTTCCAACGTGATGATGTTGAATCCCACGGTTATCTGCTTCGTGGAAGCCTAGAGCGTAAAACAGAATTGCTGCAGGCCTTTGATATGCCATTGGCACAGAAGTAAGGAAGAGCATGCCAAGTTTTGACCCACCGTACTACCAGAAACTTAGAGATGACCAACAAGATGATCTGGATGGCTTAGCTCGTCACCTCGCCAACTATGGGGACTCGCTTGCGAATATCCATAGTGTTTGGCGTGATCAGGCGGCACAACGCGTAAGTCAACGGTATATCCGTGAATTGCAAAATAGCCAAGAAAGTCTGCACACCGATTTAACGAAGCACCTTGAGAGTACCGTAGAGAAGCAAAGTTTGTTCAATAGCCTGATGTCAGAGCTATTGCAAAGCTATGAATGTCAAGACAGGTACGATGAATTGCACGAAACGCTTCAACAGACAGATACGGAAAGAGATAAGGCGGAAAGAAAAGGCTTGGTGATGGAAACGGAGTATAACACTCACCAGCCGGATACTGAGCATTGTCTTAGCACTATTGATACCCACATTAGACCTATTTAAGACACGATGTTAATACGACAAATAATTTACGTCGCCCTGATTGGGGCGACGCTAGCGGGCTGTGCCGGAGGCAGTAGCGTTACGTTAGCACACGATCCTGTTAGAGCCTTGAGTCATTTCCCAAATGATGCCGAAGGCAAGTTAGGACGTAACCTAGAGCATAGTGAAGAAGAGTTGATTGATATTCAGCAGGCATTGGCAGATAGGAACCTGTATCTGACATTGGGTGGCGACATCGGCTTCTTTGACCAAAATTGTCCTGTGAATGTCTCGGCACACCGTGGGGATTTCCGGCATACAGAAAACTCGGTTTCTTCGTTGGAAGGAGCCATTTTGAATGGGTATGAAGAAGCGGAGCTGGATGTGCAAGCAAACCGCGATGGCAGTTGGGTTGCGTATCATGATGCGTATACGGGCAAAGCAGTCGGTCGGTGGGATGGCAAGCGCTATCGCATTTCAACGATGTCCAATTCCGATTGGATTAAAAACCGTGTGCGAGATACCGAAGGAAACCTTACCGAGGAATCTCCGATTTTTGCATCAGGCATGATTAACACATGGAGTAATGCGATACCCGGTCAGACGTTAAACATCGAGATCAAGGGTGACCCAAGCCATGATGACCTGAGATACCTGAACAACATCGTAAGGTGGCAGTTGGAAGAAGGTAGCTACTATTTCAGCTCCATGGAGATAGAGCATCTTGAGTACCTGCGCAAAATCAACCCGAATGCCATGATGGCGTATCTTTGGGATCCCGATCCTCAATCAATTGAAATTGCAAAACGTGATTTACGACGCGCGGTGAAAAGTGATGTTTTGTATCAGCGAAATCGCCGTTATATCGATTTAGCGGACGATTACTCCCGTCGCCGCTATAAAAATGACGCAAAGCTTTCCGCTGCTGAAGTAAGACAGAAACTAGGTCCAAACAGTGGGCTATATGTTGATATCCGCAGCTTTGAGCGTCATCCCACGATCGAGCAACGGGCGCGTGAACAGGGCTTGAAACTGGCGACGTACACCATCAACAGTGATGAATACCACCGTGAACGTTTGGCATACCTTGCTAAAAGAGGTAGGCCGCTACCTGATACAGTGATAGTCGATAGCACCAAGTTTGCTACCTGCATAAGTATGGAACCAGAGTTGGTAACGAATAAAGGTGAGTATCGTGCAAGCACCGTTCTTGGTCAAATGATTGCCAAACTACCAAACGATGCCGATTTCTCTCAGCTTGAGCTGCAAAAAATCTACATGGCAGATAACCATTATTTGTCATACAAGCAGCAGGTTCGTTCGATTTATGCGAAGGAAACAGTCGCACCTCGTGCCAACTCCAAACGTCAGCGATTCACAGAAGTGATTATCAAAGATGTAGAAATGGATGTGCTCGTTGAACCCATTATTATCAATTTGCCTGATTAGGAAATAAGCCAGTATGAACCAACCTAAACCGCGCTGGTTAGCGGTATTGCTTTTTGCCTGCTCGCTAATCTACTTAATTCCTGAAGTTATATTCAACGCTAGACTCGTAGAAGTCGCTGGTGGTGCGGGTCTTTCTCCCGAAACACTTCACCTTGCGGAGCTTTTTGGTAGAACCATTTCTGGTATTGGTGTGACATTACTGCTCATCGATTTACTGGTTGTAAAGGGCGTTGCGAAGCGCACGAGCACTGCGATCCTTTCGATTGTTCTCATCGCTGTTATTGCTTGGCCTACCGTCTTCTTTGGTCAAAAGTGGTTGGTCGACCACTTTATTGTTGAGCCTTCGTCGGCGGAACAGCGTAAAGATGCGTTTTTTTCGTCTTTACTTCGCTCGAGTTTGGCGCATAACGCGCTTCAAATTGAAGGTATTCCTTACGAAGCGGACCATGCGACAACACCTTCTGAAATGACTTTTTTGGCATTGATGGGCGGGCTTATTTACAGTAATGAAGCGTTTCTCGATAGTGTAGATAAGCAAAAAGGGATGATTGTTGAACGTTATCTGATCAACCGTGCAGGCAGCGAGTTTGATGGTCACTATGCGCAGTATCAAGAAATGCGCACCCAAGTTAACGGTGCATGGAAAGAATACGAAAAAGCGAACAACAAATATTATAGCGCGGTAAATGGCCGTACCAAAGAAGCCAACAAGGCATGGGGTGAAGTTGAAACCCAAGTTTTGAAAGGTTGGAATGACTATCAGAGAGCCGAGAAAGCTTATTTGGTTCGTGCAGAGGCGAGAGCACAGGAACTTGCACCAAAGATTTACGCGAATTTTGAAGAGCGAAATCGATGCATTGATCGTTATAATCAGTCAGAAAGCCGTTTTACTCGCTGTATTAACAATAACGAAGCGAATTACAAGAAAAGCCTTAAAAAATATGGTTTACCTTATCGTGAATTGGATTTCTGGCTGGTAAAAGAAAGCCGTGAAAAGGGAACCACAACGGTTAAAGAAAGTATCATGACGTTGGGTATTTCGGCACTGTTGGCTGGTATCGAAATTGCGGCAGGCGATGGTGGTAAAGTAGAAGAAAAAATGGTTTTTTCTCGGCATGTTAGTGATTACACACCCAAAATTTTGGGGTTAATGCAGGGCCAGTTTGAACGTGAAACGGGTTACCCAATGGGTATTGCGACTCTCACTGAGTTTCGTCATAACAAAGTAACCGCACAAAAAGTGAGATCTCGTGTGGCAAAAGACGGGCTAACGTTGCCGAAAACATGGTCCCTAAAGCAGATCACTGTCTTTAAAAATGCGGTTAATACCAAAATTTTGAACGAAGCAAATCGCCGTTGGAAGGCGGAGATGGATAAGCGTGGCATGGAGATGAAGCCTGGACTTAACTTTGCGAGTTTCCAGCGTCACAGTGACATCCAAGACCAAATTAAAGCGCAGATGGGCGAGCGTTTCTACGTAGAGCCAATGTTGACAACCTGGAATAATAAAGCGTTCTATAACAATGTTATCATGGTAAACATTAACCGTGAACGCGATTACTGGTTGAACTATATGGAGTCCGCAGTCAGTCAGTTTGAAGATGGCGCACCTATGGCAGAAGACGGTAAGAATGCATTGCGTTCTATCATTGTACCGCCAATTTCGATGTCTATCTCTTTGTTACTTGTTCTAGTTACTTTCCTGAAATTGCCATTTAAGTTCTGGAAGTTACTTAGTTATAACGATGAAAACTTGGGCGTGATTACACCAAGTGAGAAGATTAAAGCAAAGAGGATTGAGCAGGGAGTTGGTTTGTTGATTATCGCGGCGATATTCATTGTTCCTGTTGTCTTAGGTAAGTCCAAATTTACCGATGAAAATACAACCACTGGCTATTTCTTATCTGAAATCGATAAGATGGTATCACCGGTTGGTTCAACATTTCTGACATGGGTGTTGCACACTCAACCAGTGATTCAACCTGTCGGAAATGCGTTTGAAACGAATTTTGGTCTATTCTCTTTGTTTGAAAAAACGTTGATGACGACGATCGATGCATTGGATAAACAGGTGTACTCGATGATTTCACCAAGCGTATCTCACGAGAAGGATAACCTGAACAAAACGGCGATCAATGAGCAGCGTGAAGCGGTGAAAAAGCATGGTCACTTAATTGAAGTTCCATTTACGGTTCGCACTAATGTAAACACCGCAAAAATTCGAGTGTTGAATATCAAACCTAGGTATCAGGAGGGTATGATGTTAGCCTTAGGAAATTACCATGTTGAGGTCTCTGCTCCCGGCTACACTACTTTACAGAAATGGGTTTCGCACAGCCAGAAGCAAAATGTCCACATGTTTCAGTTGACAAAGTAGAGTAAAGTAACATTCATCAGTAGTGAGCTACTGATGAATGCTCTATAGCTCGTTATCTATCACTAGATTCAATGTATTGAATCTTAGTCAGTTTCAGTTTGAATTGAAGATACAGCCTCAAACCGCATCACTTATATTGGTTGTATATTAGAATCGGGTTAAAGCTCGGACTTTATCATGGCGGGTGGGCTTGTCATTTACGCATATCAGCAATTAAGTCCCTGCACCGAGTCATTCAGTACAGGGACAAAACGCTAGATCATTGTGCGCTCACTGCTGTCTCAGAAACGATCCGCATGCATGACTTTCGCCCATGCGGCGACGAAGTCATTCACGAACTTCACGTGGTTATCATCCTGCGCATACAGTTCCGCGTAGGCGCGTAGGATAGAGTTAGAGCCAAACACTAAATCCGCGCGGGTGGCCGTCCATTTCGCTTCACCGGTTTGGCGGCTGCGAATTTCATACTCGTTGGCGCCGACCGGATCCCATGTGTAGTTCATGTCGGTTAAGTTAATGAAGAAGTCGTTGGTGAGCTGGCCAACGCGATCGGTAAACACGCCGTGTGCGGTGCCGCCGTGGTTGGTTCCCAGTACACGCATGCCGCCGACAAGTACCGTCATTTCAGCAGCGGTTAATCCCATCAATTGGGCGCGATCCAACAACATCTCTTCTGGCGTGACCACGTAGTTCTGTTTCAGCCAGTTTCTGAAGCCGTCATGCAATGGCTCCAACACCTCAAACGATTCCACGTCAGTCATGTCTTGGGTAGCGTCTCCTCGACCTGGCGAGAAAGGTATACTCACATTCACGCCTGCAGCGTTGGCGGCCTGCTCGACGCCGACGTTACCGGCCAATACGATGATATCCGCAAGGCTGGCGCCGCTGTCATTGGCAATCCCTTCCAAGACGCTCAGTACGCGAGACAGACGATCCGGCTCGTTACCTGCCCAGTCTTTTTGTGGCGCTAAGCGAATGCGTGCCCCGTTGGCACCGCCGCGTTTGTCAGAATGGCGGAAGGTGCGTGCGCTGTCCCAAGCGGTAGAGACCATGTCACTGACAGACAGGCCACTGGCAGCAATCTTGGCTTTCACGCCATCTACATCATATTGGCTGTTGCCTTGTGGGACCGGATCTTGCCAGATCAGATCTTCTTGCGGCACATCGGGGCCAATATAACGGGCTTTAGGGCCCATATCACGGTGGGTTAGTTTGAACCATGCGCGGGCAAAGGTTTCAGCGAGGTAGTCAGGATCTTGATAGAAACGTTCCGAGATCTTGCGGTATTCCGGATCCATCTTCATCGCCATATCTGCATCGGTCATGATCGGGTTATGACGCACGTTAGGATTTTCCGCATCAACCGGTTTGTCTTCCTCTTTGATGTTGACCGGCTCCCATTGCCATGCACCTGCTGGACTTTTCTTCAGTTCCCATTCATAACCCAACAGTAAGTGGAAATAACCGTTATCCCACTTAGTCGGTTCCGTCGTCCATGCCCCTTCAAGGCCACTGGTCACAGCGTTATTACCCACGCCTCGAGTCTTTTTGTTTAACCAGCCAAGGGCTTGATCATGCAGTTCACCGCCTTCTGGTTCAGGGCCTAAGTTGCCGGCATCCCCGTTACCGTGTGCTTTACCTACGGTATGACCACCGGCGGTCAGTGCCACCGTTTCTTCGTCATTCATCGCCATGCGGGCAAAGGTAGTACGCACATCATGAGCGGTTTTGAGAGGATCTGGTTGGCCATCCACCCCTTCAGGGTTTACGTAAATCAGCCCCATCATCACGGCTGCTAGTGGGTTAGCGAGATCACGTCCGCCGGAATAACGGCTGTTCGGGTTGCTGGAAGGGGCGAGCCATTCTTTTTCTGAACCCCAGTAGATGTCTTTTTCTGGGTGCCAAATGTCTTCGCGGCCAAAACCAAAGCCAAAGGTTTTCAGTCCCATCGATTCATATGCCATGGTGCCGGCATAAGCGATAAGATCGGCCCAGCTCAGTTGGTTGCCGTATTTCTTTTTGATCGGCCAAAGGATGCGTCTGGCTTTGTCGAGGTTGGTGTTATCAGGCCAGGAGTTGAGGGGGGCGAAACGTAAGTTACCGGTCCCTGCGCCGCCTCGGCCGTCAGCGGTTCGATAGGTCCCTGCGGCATGCCAGGACATTCGGATCATCAAGCCGCCGTAATGGCCCCAGTCAGCAGGCCACCAGTCTTGGCTGTCTGTCATTAATGCAATGAGATCTTGTTTTAAGGCGGCAAAATCGAGCTTTTTGACTTCTTCTTGGTAGTTGAAATCGCCTGCCATCGGATTGGTTTTGGTGTCGTGCTGATGCAGTATGTCGAGGTTGAGTGACTTCGGCCACCAGTCTTTTTCACTGCGATCGTTGGTCGTCATTGAACCGTGCATTACCGGGCATTTGCCGCCGGATGAATGCGCATTGTCATTTGCCATGATAACTCTCCAGTGCTTGCGAACTACAAGTGCTTATGGTTATTGGATATGAAAATACACGCGTACATGATGCTAGGTGAATGAGCCTCAGCGAGTCGTTGCTGACCCCTGAAGTTTGCTAACAGAAGTATTGGATAGATATGGTGATTTGTAAAAATGATAAAAATGATAATGATGTTCGGAAAAATTGATTAATCAATCTTCGCCATAATATTCAGAATGGGAAACAAAATATCCCTTGTATATGAGTGTATTAGGTTTGATTGAGTGATTGTTTTGCAATATCTGCCAGCACTTCCAAGCTGGAGATGTCTGCATAATTGGGGCGAAAGACAAAGGCAATTTTACGGTGCGGGCCGGGTTCATTGAGGTGCACGGCAGAGAGTACAGGGTAGTGCGTCACCAATTGTTCCAGTGCCATTTCCGGGATCAACGTTGTGCCCATGTCGTTCATCACCATTTGAATGAGCGTGTTTAAGCTGGTGGCGCGGTACTCCTGTTGGGTGGCCTGTTCAGACAGGCGGCAGGCATCAAGAATGTGATCCTTTAGACAGTGGCCTTCTTTGAGCAACATTAAATGGGCATGGCGCAGTTCGTCGGATGTGATTTCCTGCTGATCGGTATGGGGTTGGCCTTCCAGTGCGACCCAATAGAAATCCTCCTGCCAAAACTCTAAGTTCAACAGTCCATCACTGGGAAAAGGCATCGCTAACACGGCAGCATCAATTTCCCCGCTGTGCACCATTTCCACCAGTGCCTGAGATTGCTCCTCAACAATGTCGATTTTTGCGTCGGGGTATTGGGTTTTCAGTGCCGGTAACAGTTTGGGCAGCAGATAGGGCGCAATGGTGGGGATCATGCCGATGGACAGAGGGAAGCAAAAGGGCTTGCCGCAACTGTGGTCCAAATGTGCCATGTCATCCAGTTCCAGCATGATGTTGCTGGCTTTGTCTAATACCTCCTGACCGAGCGGTGTCACTAAGACTTTTTTGTTGTCCCTTTCAAAAATCTTAATGCCTAACTGCTTTTCCAGTTCACTGATCCCGGCACTGAGCGTGGATTGCCGCACATGGCACAATTCTGCGGCTTTTCTGAAATGCAGTGTCTTGGCCACAGCAAGGGCATAAGTCAGTTGTTTAATGGATAACATTGGCTTGCCTTATTTTTAGTTTCTAGTTCCTGCTCACCAACCCTGTTCACGGCAGTGTTTTTCAATTTCGGCCGCTAATTGTTGCACTTCAAAATCCAAATACTGTGCAGAGTTAGCCATCTGCTGCATGTCTTCCACAAAATGGCTGGGGCGAACCATGCTGAGGGCGGTGTTGTTTTTACAAATAAAGTCCACGCATGGGCAGCCGTTTTGATCGGTATATTCGATGATATAGGTCGCTGCGGTTTGCAGGTTTAAGTGTTCATTTAACGTGAACATGGCATTGAGATATTGCTCGGTGACCCACTCCGCGTACTGATGATGGAAATAGGTTTTCAGTGCGTCATGATCGTGCAGCGAGTCGAATTGCTCTGGGTGCAGGTCTTTTAAAAGATCGTACGGATAGCGAGTGGCAACCCATGTCTCCAGCGCCTGTTTGGCATGTTGCAAAATATAATGGAGCGCGCTGTAAAACTGGCCGTAGACAAAATAAGAGTGATAAAACAGGCGAATCGGTTCTCCGTCATACAGATTGATATAGTGGGGCGGCACGGCGGACATCATGCGTGATGTTGGGCTATTGGAGCTGTGTGCGTTGCTTGGATCTGAGTGAATGAGGTGGGGGGAAACTGACCAAGGTTGTTGCTGATGCCAGTGGGCAATATCCAGAGTGAGTAAGTTAGGGCATTGGTTCAGAGACGTAGACATGTTGCGCTGGGGGCGTGTGAAGGAAAGTTTGTCTGCACCTTCTCCGCGCAGTAATTGGAGTTCTGCATTGAGTTGATAAATCGTTTCCGGACAGGCTTGCTCCCAAAGGCGTTGTCTTTCAAATTCACTGTGGGCGAGTGAATAGCCGGGGAGGTAATAATCGTATAGTCGCTCTTCTAACCGCTCTACTAACATAGTGACACCTTGAATACGCAACTGTTCTACAGAGTATATACGACGATGATTTGGGCACAGTTTTACGCCATTGTGAGCGGTATGGCTTACGGTGTTTTATGTTTACGCGCCTGTTAGGCACTTACATTGCGCAGGAAGCGTTGTTAGGAAACAAGAAGAGTTGCTGCGAACAGGGTGAGTTGTTAAGGAAGTAGTGCAGAAGGTGAGGCGTGCGAAAATAAGCCAGAGGAAACCGCCATTGCCAGCGTATTTCCTCTTTGCTTATCTTATGACTCTGAAACGGGTTAAATTACTTGGTTAAGCCCCTGTGCCAAACGGCTTACCGCTTCTTCAAGTGCTTCTTCTGTCGCGTTGGTGAAGTTCAGGCGCAGCGCAGCACGGGCTTGGTCAGGCTGCGGGTAAAAGACCGGGCTAGGGACAACGGCCACGCCATTGGCCAGCAGTGTTTTAGCCAGCGCAAAGGTGTCGCACGGTGGCAGTTCTACCCACACAAACATCCCGCCATCAACCGCGTGTGCGGTGCAATTTTCCGGCAACTGTTTTTCCAGCGCAGAAAACAATACCTGATAACGGGTTTGGTACAGGGAACGAATGTTTTCCATGTGCAGCGGAAAATCCTCGTGCTGCAGTAACCCTAACAGTAGGGCTTGCATTGGCACGCTGGAGTGCAAATCTGCCCCTTGTTTAACCTTGATCAATGGCGCAATAAATTCGCTTTTGCCACTCACTGCACCCAAGCGTAAACCGGGTGAGGCAATTTTGGAAAAGGAGCGTAGCAGGATGGAATCATTCGGGCAGAAATCAGACACGAAAGGTAAGGCTTCGCCGGTAAAACGCAGCTCGCGGTAGGGGGCATCTTCAATAAACGCTACTTTGTATTCAATACATAACGCTGCCACATGCTGGCGGGTTGCCAGCGACCAACATACGCCCGTTGGGTTATGGAAGTCAGGCACCGCATAAAACATTTTTGGGGAATGGGTTTTAAAGCACTGTTCCAGTTCATCTAAGTCTGGGCCGGATTCATTCTGTGACACCGTCACGATGTTCGCCTGCACCAAACCGAACACTTGCATTGCTCCCAAATAGCTTGGGGCTTCCATGACCACTACATCACCCGGGTTGATATAAGCACGGGCAATCAGATCCAAACCTTGCTGCGAGCCAGTGGTGATCATCACGCTGTGTGATTCCGGTAACTGAAAGCGGGTAGTGAGGTAGTCAATCAACGGGCCGTAACCTGCCGTTGCTCCATATTGGAAAACATTCGGCATGCAGGAAAGCTCAGCCAAGGTTGGCGTCATCAAATCAATTGGAAAGGTTTTTTCATCCGGTAAGCCACCGGCCAGTGAAATGACATTTTTGTCGCTGGCAGCGGCCAATATTTCACGGATGTACGAAGAAGGGATGCGCTTGAGTGAGTCTGAGATTTCCATATGCTGTGCCTGTTCAATCTAATTGTTATTGGCATTGATAATACAATTGAATTGTCAAAAATAAGTTGTCCATTTATGCTCTAAAACATGTCCGTTTATGCGATTTTACGCGTCGGCATTGCGATACGGCGAGAATGTAGGATAGCTGTGGCATCGTGTCTGAATGGAAATGAGGGTAAACAGGGATGAAAACGTATGGATAAACAGGCTCAGCAGCACATTTCTCGCGTCAATGACGTGTTGTTTTATATTCATAAAGACATTACGCAACCGCTACCTGCCAAAGCGTTAGCCGATGTAGCGGCGTATTCAGAGCAACATTTTCACCGTATTTTCAAAGCTGTGGTGGGCGAGTCCATCCATCAATATATTCGGCGGGTACGTATGGAATATGCGGCCAATCAGTTAATGTTTGATGGCCATGCTTCTGTGGTAGATATTGCCAACAAATGCGGATTTCAATCGGTTTCGTCATTCAGCCGCGCTTTTAAAGCAACGTTCAATATGTCGCCTGGCGAATGGCGAAATCCGACCCGCCACAGTGCGGAAAAACCCTATCTGAAAGATCCCGAAATTGCGGCCGCATATCAGCGTGTCGCCAGTCATTGCTTGCCTGTGCCTACCATCATCGAAGCGCCAGAACGTTTAGCCGCGTACGTGCGCCATCGCGGCTATAACCGCTCTATTCGCCATGCATGGTTAGTGCTAAAAGCGTGGGCAGAAGCGGAACAACGGGATTTTTCGGTGCAGTTTGGTCTGCATCACTCTAATCCAGCATGGGTGGAGATGGAAAAGTGCCGCTATGTGGCTTGTGTGGCGATTGATCGTCCTGTTCAGCGCCGCAGTGTGGTGAATCAGATGGTGATTCCCGGTGGGTTACATGCCGTGTTTCGTTTAACGGGCAGTTATGGGGAATTGTTGCCACAACTCAGCATGATTCTGGAGCAATGGCTGCCAACATCCGGCTTTAAACAGCGCGCTATTCCGGCTTATGTTCACTATCACCGTAATCATTTTCTCAATCAGGAAGAGGTGTTTGAATTGGATTTTTATCTGCCGGTGAGTTTTGATTGATGGTTCTGGCGCTGGTTTTGAAAAGCAAGATGAAAAGGCCCATGAAAAGAGCATGAGAAGAGAAAGGAAAGTGGATGAAAAATAATTTTCGTTTTTCATCCAGCTTTTTCATTATGTTTTTATCCTCGCGAACTCTGTCACTCTGCTCAAGATTTTCTATCTATTGCTACGCATACTAATTCTCTAGCAGGAAGCTTTTAAAATGGCTTGCTACCGCAGAGGCTTTTGTTGGCGGGTGATAATACAAATTCAAACTCCAAATGCTGGTTTCATAGTCGTCCAGTACCCGCTCCAAACGGTGTTCGGCCAGTGCCGGTTCTGCAATGAACGCAGGCAAATAGGCAATGCCTGCCCCTTGAATAGCACTTTGCAGCAGTAAATCACTGTCATTAACTTCCAGTGATTTTGGCACCTTAATCATTTGTGTTTCACCGTTTTTTTCAAAAATCCAATCATTACTGCCCGTTAAGGTGGTGGCAAATAAACACTGGTGCTGCGCCAAGTCGGTCGGAATGCTGGGGGCGGAGCGGCGGTATAAATACGCAGGGGAGGCGACTGGAATAAACGGGCTTTGCATCAGTTCGCGGCGTACTAAGTGCAGATCTTTTTCCTGATAGCCTTGATAGCACGCGTTGGCACTGATGATTAAATCGGCCTCGCTGCTGTGATCCAAGGCCCAAGGGGTCACATTCACATTAAAGGTGACGTTGGGGTTTTCTATTAAATACGCACTGATTTTTGCCATCAGGTAGTGGTTGGCAAAGACCGGTGTGCACGCAATATTCAGGTGACCTTTGTCGTGCTGTTGAAAATCTTGCAAAGTACGGCAGAGCTGCTCGGCGCTGTCGACCATCGGCGAAAAGTCATCCATCAACTTTTGCCCGGCAGGTGTGGCGGTTAAACGGCGATTAGTGCGGCGGCAAAGGGTTAAGCCAAAGGAGTCTTCCAGATCTTGCAACCAGCGGCTACCGGCCGAGACAGAAATATTAAAGCGGCGCGCCGCAGCAGAAATAGAGCCGGTACGGATGACATAAACAAAAAAAGCCATTTTATCGAGCATGGTGGTGTCCTTTTAACGTTCAGTATGTGGTGCTGGTGTATTGATTTGGCATCAAAGGGGGGGGGAATAAAAAAAGCAGGTCTATTTTTCAATAAACCTGCTCCTTTTGCGGTTACATCCTATTAAGCGTTGGCTTTAACCGGTGCAGGCTCTGCTGCAGGTTCTGGGTACTGTTTGCCCAGTTTTTTCGCCATGGTTTCTTCCATCTTCTCAAGGCTGACACCTTTCGTTTCAGGAACATATTTCACCACAATCACCATACAAATCAGGGACAGTGCAGCGAATACCCAGAAGCTAAATGCACCGTTGAAGTTTTCTTTCAGGTAAGCATTTTCGTTTAGCATTGGGAAGAACTGAGTGACCAGGAAGCCAGTGAACCACTGTGCACCTACCGCGATAGCCATTGCACGAGAGCGAATGCTGTTCGGGAAGATTTCTGAAATCATGGTCCAACATGCACAACCCCAAGACGTTGCGTAAGACACTACGTACAAGCACAGTGCGAATAGGGCAGCGTAACCTGTTGTTTGAGTGTAAAGCACGTAGCCCACAATCATCATACCCAGTGCACAGCCCAGCGTACCCCATTTCATCAGTGGCAGACGGCCCACTTTATCAATCAGGTACATACCTAAGGCGTTACCACCGATGAACACGATACCTACGAAGGTAGTCTGGAACAGAGCGTTTTCAGTAGAACCCGTAATTGGTTTCAGGATTTCTGGTGTGTAGTACATGATAACGTTGATACCGGTCAGCTGCTGAGCGGCTGCAACGAACGTACCGATAACCAGGATAGAGAACAACAGTGGTGAACGTAGGCTGATCTTGCTCTTGCCGTTTGCTGAACGGGCATCAACCAGTGAGTCTTGAATGTCTTTGATAACGCGGTCTGCGTGTTCAGGGTTAGAGATTTGAGACAAGGTTTCTTTGGCTTTGTCTAGCTTACCTTTCAGTACCAACCAACGTGGTGATTCAGGGATAAAGAAAAGTAAGGCAGCAAAGAGTGCAGCAGGGACCATTTCTGAACCTAACATCCAGCGCCAGCCCATATCAACCAGCCAAGCTTCAGACATCCCTTTAGCAATCAAGTAGTTAACGTAGAAAACACCTGTCTGACCGATTACTGCAGATTGTTGGAACATACTCACGGCACGGCCACGGAAGTCTTTAGGGGCGACTTCAGACATGTACATGGGTGAAACCACACAGGCCAAGCCTACTGCGACACCACCAACGATACGAAGAACGGTATAGAAGGTGAAGGTGGTTGCAAGCGCAGAGCCGATAGCAGAAATAATGAAGAGGATAGCAGCAATAAAGAGGGCATTTCGACGCCCATATTTTAGGGCAACCCAACCGGCGCTGACCGCACCGAGAATACTACCTAGTACAACACTGGAAACGGCCCAACCGGTCTGTGCCGGGTTCAGATTAAAGTAATCTCGAATTGGACCAATGGCCCCGGAAATTACCGCTGTATCGTAGCCTAATAAGATACCGCCTAACGCCGCAATACAACAAATCCTAATAATGTACGCGAAATTGTGTTTACTGGCCGAAGCCGCAGTGGTGGGTGACATGTTCTACTCCTTGATGAGATCCCCGTCTCTTACTCAACCATCGAATAAGTTTGAGTTGGGTAGCTGTCCGATACGTCCATGATTGTAGGGTATGAGTATCGGTTATTGGTTATTCGCCTTTATTTATTACTGATATATTTTTGCTTTGAAAATATTTTTTCACTTGGCGATGGATGCATCATATGGCATGGGGTGGCTTTCGGCTACGGGTGAAATGAGGATTTGTTCGAAAATGATACATCAATCAACTTTTGGTAAATATTTTCCATTTTTCAAAATGGAGGTAACTTATTGATTTTAATGTGTTTATTTCAATTGTGATCTTGCTCATAAAAGCCTTGAAACCCGCGTCAGCACTGGCTTTTTTTCATTTCAATGCAGTTTGTTGCACACCTTTTTCTCTGGTGAAAAATATTTTTCATTCTGATTTTTTCGGTTATAGTGATTTCCAGTGAAGCAAATGGTGAAGATTAAAAAGCATACCGCGTCGATACCAACAGGGAATGACGAGGTGGCCTGCGAAAAATCATCGTTTATCGCCTTAAATAAAAAATTCAATTCGATGGAGAATAAAAATGAGCAACGTGAAATATGGTATCAGCCCACTAACTTGGACTAACGACGACATGCCAGAACTTGGCGGTGATATTCCATTGGAAACCTGTCTAAGCGAAATGGCAGAAGCGGGCTTTACCGGTACTGAGCTAGGCACTAAATACCCACGTGAACCAGAAGTGTTGATCCCTCTACTAGCAAAACACGGCCTGGTACTTGCGTCTGGCTGGTACAGCGGCAACCTAATGACGCTGACTGCTGAAGAAGAAATCGCAGCTATGCAGGATCACATCAAACTACTAAAAGCAGCAGGTTGTTCTGCAATGGTATTTGGTGAAGTGAGCAACACGGTTCACGGTGACATCACTAAGCCGCTTTCTTCTCGCGTAATCCTGACTATGGATGAGTGGAAAACATACTGTGAAAAGCTAACAACAGTAGCGACTTACCTACTGAATGAGCACGGTATCAAGCTGTCTTTCCACCACCACGTGGGCACCATCGTTGAAACAGAAGACGACATCAACCTACTGATGGAACTGACTGGCGATGCAGTACACCTAACACTGGACACTGGCCACATCACTTACGGCGGCGGTAACCCAGTAACAATGATCAAGCGTTGGGGTCACCGTATCGGCCACATGCACTTTAAAGACCTACGTCTAGACGTAATGAAAGCGGCACGTGACGCAGACAAATCTTTCCTTAACGCAGTACTAGACGGTGTGTTCACTGTCCCAGGTACCGGTGATGTGGACTACGACGACGTATTCGCAGCACTGAAAGAGCGCGACTACAAAGGTTGGCTATTGGTTGAAGCTGAGCAGGATCCTGCAAAAGCAAACCCTCTGACTTACGCGAAAACAGCGTATGCAAACATCACAGGTTACGCAGAGAAATACGGCCTGTAATCACTAACGTTCTGCCGATGGGGAGTGTGCGTGCTCCCCATTCACTGGCTAAATCTCAGCATGGATTAATTGATTGCCAGGGCGGAGATGCCACATTTTTCAGGTATCGAGATCGAGGAAGACAATGAATACTGTACGCCTGACTGTTGCTGAAGCGTTTGCAAAGTACCTTGCAGCACAAATGATTGAAATTAATGGTAAAAAAGAACAACTATTCGGTGCCGCGTTCGCTATTTTTGGCCACGGCAACGTAACATGTTTTGGTCAGCAGCTGAAAAATATTGAAGACAAGATCCCGACATGGCGCGGACAGAACGAACAGTCGATGGCGACAGCGGCAATTGCCTACGCTAAAGCCAACAAGCGTCAGCGCATTGGTATCGCCACCAGCTCTATCGGTCCTGGTGCCACAAACATGGTGACGGCTGCGGGTATCGCGCACACAAACCGTCTGCCTCTATTACTGATTTCAGGTGATGCTTACGTGAGCCGCTTGCCGGATCCTGTACTCCAGCAGCCTGAAAACTTCGAAGATCCATCAGTCACCTGTAATGACACGTTCAAGCCATTAACGCGTTACTGGGATCGTATCGTTTCTCCAACACAGTTGATGCACACCTTGCCACAAGCCCTAGACACCATGCTTGATCCGGCAACCTGTGGTCCTGTGTTCATCGGTCTGCCACAAGACATTCAAGGCGTCGCGTATGACTACCCTGAAGTGTTCTTTGCAGAGAAAGTACACCGCATTCGTCGTCCTGAGCCAGAAATGGTTGTGCTGGAAGAAGCGAAAGCCATCCTAGAGAAAGCAGAACGTCCACTGATCATTTCAGGCGGCGGTGTGCATTACTCAGAAGCCACCGATGAGCTAGCGGCATTTGCAGCGAAACACAATATCCCAGTGGTAGAGACCATTGCCGGTCGTGCCACCATGCTACAAGACAACCCACTGAACGCCGGTCCTATCGGGGTAACGGGTTCAGATTCAGCGAACTACATGGCAGGCCATGCGGATGTGGTACTGGCAATCGGTACGCGTCTACAAGACTTCACCACCGGTTCTTGGTCTGTATTCCGCAACCCAGACATGAAGCTGATCAGCATCAACGTGGCGAAATTCGACGCGGTGAAACACATGTCTTACCCAGTACTGGGCGATGCACGCACTTGTATGACTAAGTTGTCTGCACTGTTGGGTGACTGGCGTTCAGGCCAAGAGTGGGCAGACACAGCGAAAGAACAAGCTGACGAGTGGAAAGCGCTGGTTCAGCGTCGTACCCACCCACAAGAAGGTGACCTACTACCAGGCACGTCTTCTTACGCAGAAGTGATCGGTAAGTTGAACGTTTCCATGGAACCGGGCGACACCGTACTGACCGCAGCAGGTGGTCTACCTGCAGAGCTAGCCATGAACTGGCAGAACTACCAAATCGGTAAGTTCGATATCGAGTTCGGTTTCTCTTGCATGGGCTACGAAATCGCTGGTGGCTGGGGTGCGAAAATCGCTAATCCGGATCACGATGTGGTGGTGCTAGTGGGTGACGGCTCTTACATGATCCAGAACTCTGACATCTACTCATCTGTTCTGACTGGCCACAAGATGATTGTGGTGGTATGTGACAACGGTGGTTTCGCGGTTATCAACAAACTACAGAACAACACCGGTAACGAGTCGTTCAACAACTTGTTGTCTGACTGCCGCCGTCCAGCAGGTGAACTGGCACGCGTTGACTTCGCGAAACACGCAGAAGCACAAGGCGCGATCAGTGAGAAGCTGACCTCTATTGACCAGTTCGACGCTGCCTTCGCCCGTGCGAAAGAAGCTGACCGTACGTACGTGATTGTTGTCGACATCGACCCAGTATCCCCAATGGCATGGTCGAAGTGTGATTGCTGGTGGGAAGTGGGTCTGCCTGAAGTGACGCGCAACGAACATACCGCAGCGAAAGTCGCTGACTGGGAAGAAGGCCGTGCACACCAGCGTCGCGGTGTATAACCCGACCAATGAACCTCATTTGACGCTGAACTGCGTCAATAAAGAATAACGAATTACTTATCCAATAATCAGTGCAGGTATGTCGGTACACCCTACAACGCATCCCACCGGGATACCTGCCAAGGAGCAAAGCTATGTTTAATGAAGAACGCCATTTTGAACAACCAATCCGCTGGGCAATGGTCGGCGGTGGCCGTGGCAGCCAGATCGGTTACTCACACCGTAACGCGGCTCAACGCGATGGTCTGTTCAAGCTAGTTGCTGGTGCCTTCGACCTTGATCCAGAACGTTGCCGTGATTTCGGTACCAACCTTGGCCTAGCGGCTGACCGTTGCTACAGCAACTACAAAGAAATGTTTGAAGCAGAAGCGCAGCGTGAAGACGGTATCCAGGCAGTTTCTATCGCCACACCAAACTCAACACACTACGAAATCTGTAAAGCCGCGCTAGAAGCGAACCTACACGTGGTATGTGAAAAACCAATCACGTTCACCACTGAAGAAGCGGAAGAGCTGAAAGTATTGGCCGCACAGAAAAACCGCGTAATCGGCGTGATGTACGGTTACTCAGGCTTCCCAATGGTGCAGCAGGCACGCGAAATGGTGAAGCGTGGTGACTTGGGTGAAATCCGTGTTATCAACATGCAGTTCGCACACGGCTTCCACAACGAAGAATACGAAAAGAATGACCCAGGTCTGAAGTGGCGTGTAAGCCCACAGGTATCAGGCCCAACGTATGTACTGGGTGATATCGGTACTCACGCATTCTACCTATGCGAAGTGATGACAGATCTTGAAATCGACCGTCTGTCTTGTATGCGCCAGAGCTTCATTAAGTCTCGTACGCCGCTAGAAGATAACGCACACGTAATGATGGAATTCAAAGGCGGTGCAGTTGGCACACTTTGGGCATCAGCGGTTAACGCAGGCTCTATGCACCAGCAGAAGATCCGCATCGTAGGCTCTAAAGCGTCTATCGAATGGTGGGATGAGCAGCCTAACCAATTGCGTTACGAAGTGCAGGGCGAAGCGGCACGTATTCTTGAGCGTGGCATGGGCTACTTGCATCAAGATGCAGCCGGTGTTGCGTCAAACCGTGTTGGCGGTGGCCACGCAGAAGGTTACTTCGAGTCTTGGGCAAACCTTTACCACCGTTTCGCACTGGCCTTCGACGCAGCAAACCGTGACGACCAGGAAGCACTTGCGAACATTTGGTTCCCAGGCATTGATGCAGGGATCGAAGGGGTACGTTTGTGTGAGAAATGTGTTGAGTCTGCTGACCAGAACTCAGCATGGGTACAGTACAAGTAATAGGACCTTACCATGACAAAGATTGCACTTCAGCAAGATCGTAAGCTGGATGCCATCGTGTTAGGTCGCGCGGGCGTGGATCTCTACGCCCGTGAATCCAACACGGACATGGCTGACATCACTGGGTTTAACAAGTTCGTCGGCGGGTCGGCAGCCAATATTGCCGTCGCTATCAACAGACTGGGCGGTAAAGTCGGGTTTATTGGTTGTGTGGCTGATGATGCATTCGGTGGTTACGTTAAACAATACATGTCAGGTCAGGGTATCAACCTGGATGGCATGATGACAGACAACTCAGGTTCTCGCACGTCGGTGGCGTTTACTGAGATGAAACCAAGCGACTGTACGGTACTGATTTACCGTAACAAAGCCTCTGACCTGACACTGAAACCAGAGCAGGTGAGCGCAGAATACATCGCCAACAGCAAAGTGTTGGTGGTAACCGGTACGGCGCTGTCTGAAAGCCCAAGCCGTGAAGCAACGATTCTGGCGATGCAGCATGCACGTCGCAGCAACACACTGGTGGTGTTGGATGTGGACTACCGTCCGTACTCCTGGCGCACCGATGTGGATGCTTCCATTTACTACGGGATTGCCGCCGGTCTGTCAGACATCGTGATTGGTAACCGTGAAGAATTCGACATGATGGAAACCGTACTGGCCCCGGGCAATAAAGATGACGATGCCACGGCTGCCCGTTTCCTTCATGAAAACACGCAAGTGGTGGTGATCAAAGCCGGTGAGTTCGGCTCTAAAGTGTACTGCCGTGATGGTTACAAGTTCCAGCAAGGTATCTTCCGCGTGGACGTACAGAAGCCATTCGGTTCAGGTGACTCTTTTGCCGGCGGCTTGATTTGGACACTGGTGAACGGTGGCGAACTGGAAGATGGCGTGAAGCACGGCTCAGCGGCTGCCGCCATCAACGTGAGTGGCAACAGCTGCACCGAAGCGATGCCCACCAAAGAGCAGTTATTCGATTTTATTGAGACCAGAGAGCAAAGCCTTTAATTCATTTATCTAACGATAACAGGGTGTGATTAAAGGATTTTAGGTCCGACCGGGCCAGTATTAGCCGCTAACACGTTTAGAAGTGACATACATACCATCGAGGCCCGGTTTTTTTATTCTCATGATGACCCTAACGACAACAACGACTATTCAATCATTTTAAGCGCTGGACTGGCTACTCAAGACAAGAAAGGCAGGGCAGTGAGGAGAAAGTAACATGGGTAAGCATATCCCTCCATTTGATAATAAAAACCAACCTATTATCGATGCCAACGATGAAGTGACACCATTGTGTTATTTCAATCAGGTGTACTTAAACCAGGGTGAATCACACACGCATTTTGTAGAAGGCTACGAAACGGTGATTGTACTGGGTGGCGGTACCTGTTCGATCAAAGTCACCAAAGACGACAACACCGTGGTGTTCGACAACATCGGTCAGCGTAAATCGGTATGGGAAGGCAACCCTGAATCTGTTTACGTGCCACTGGGCTACACCGCAGAAATCGAATGTGTGAGTGACCGCGCTGACATCATGATTGCCGGTGGTCGCTTTGAAGAGTCGCTGGAGCCATTCTGCTCGCGTCAGGAAGAAGTCGATATCGTTCAGTACGGTTCAGACGAAACCAAAACACACCGTAAAATCAAACACGTATTGGGTCAGTCAAACGCAGACAAGCGTGGCCGTTTGTTAGTGAGCGAACTATTCACAGTAGGCGCAGGCGGTTGGTCAGGTTTCCCTCCTCACAAGCACGATGAAGATCGCGTGAAAGAAGACGGCAGCAAAGAAACACTTTATGAGGAAGTGTACCAGTTCCGCTTTAACCCAGACTTCGGTTTCGGTGCGCAGTTCTTGTATGAACACGAAGACGATTTCGGCCCGGTTTATCATGTACGCACAGGCTCAGTGATTGCGATTGATAAAGGCTACCACCCAAGCGTGGCAGCACCAGGCTACGAGATGTACTACTTCACTATCATTGTGGGTAAAACGTCTAAGTCGTTAGTTCAGCACTTTGACCCGCACCACGAGTACCAAGTGCACACCATTCCAGGCATCAAGGATATGATTGCCAAGTTCAAATAAGGAAGTGAGTTATGCTTGTTAACCTAAAGGATTTATTGCCTGACGCTGCGGCGTCACAGTATGCCGTCCCTTGCTTCAACGTGTTTGGTTATGAAGATGCCAAAGCAGTTGTGGAAGCGGCAGAAGAAGTGGGCAAAGCCGTGATTCTGGCGTGTAACAAAGATGTGGTGGATTTCTTCGGTGTGGAAACGGCGGCAGCGATGTTCTTGCAACTGGCCCGTGAAAGCAGTGTACCTGTGTGTTTGCACCTGGATCACACGTACGAAGAAGAGATTGTGTTCCGTGCACTGAAAGCCGGTTTTAGCTCTGTGATGTTTGATGGCTCTCAGCTACCGCTGGAAGAAAATATCGCTCGTACCCGTAAAGTGGCGGATGTGGCGCATGCACTGGGTGCGTCTGTAGAGGGTGAGATTGGTTCGGTACCTTATGATGAAGGTCGTGACCACATTAAATCTATCTACACCACACCGGAAGATGCAGCACGTTATGCGAACGAAAGTGGCGCAGACTGTGTGGCGATTTCAGTGGGTAACGTACACCGCCTGACGGAGCCAACGTGTACCATCGATTTTGGCTTGCTGGATCAGATTGCTCATGAAGTGTCTTTACCACTTGTGATTCACGGTTCCAGTGGTATTCGCGATGAAGATATGCAACTGCTGAAACAAACCCGCGTATCGAAATTCAATATCGGGACCTGTTTGCGTCAGGCACTTGGTCACAACTTGCGCGATTACATGAATAACGAGCCAGAGAAATTTGACCGTATCTATTTCATGAAAAAAGCGATGCCGCATGTGAAGCAAGAAGCAATTCGCAACTTCCAGTTATTGTCATAGAATACTCGCCCTTCAAGTGTTACTACTGCTTGAAGGGCGGTATACCCAAGTGATTTTGAATAAAAAAAGCTTGAATAAAAGAAAGCTTGAAAAAAGTTACCTTAATAAATAAACGCCCTGTGGCGGTAAAGTGAGATAACTTGGGTATATTGTAAGTGTTGCTTTAGAGAGAGGGGCGGCAAATGATGGAAGTTGAAGAAAAAGTGCCGGCTGATCTGGACACGTTACGTGAACTGATAGTGAAACGTTACGATGGCCTGAGTCAGCGCCTTCAACAAGTGGCCGATTTTGTCATGGCGCAGCCCATGCTGGTGGCAGTAGAAACAATGGCAAGCACGGCAGAACAAGCGAATGTGCCGTTATCGACACTCAGCCGTTTTGCCAACACGATGGGGTATTCCGGCTACAGTTCGATGCAGGCGATTTTTCGTGATCAATGCTTGAATCGTCCGCGTGATTATAAAGAGCGTGTTCGCAAAGCACGCGCCAAAGAGAACGTGAGCCAAACGTCAGCCATGGCGATTTTCCAGGACTTTGGTCATGCCAACGTCGAAGCCATGGAAGAGTTACAAATGACAGTGTCACCGCAAAAACTGGAGCGGGCCATGTCACTGCTGGAAAATGCAGACACGATTTATATTCAGGGCATGCGCCGCGCGTATCCGGTTGCTTTCTATCTGTGGTATGCCTTGATGAAGTCGGATAACAACGTGGTGTTGCTGGACGATCACGGTGGCATGCTGACCCCCATGACACGTCGTATGACCGAGAAAGATGTGTTAGTGACGGTCACATACAGCCCGTATGCGCCAGAAACCAGTGAACTGATTGATATTGCCCATAACAAAGGCGTGCCGATTGTGGCTATCACAGACGATCAAATGATGGCGCAAGGCAATAAAATGGAAGTGTGCTTTGAAGTGAAAGAAGGGGAAGTCATGGGTTTCCGTTCGTTAAGTAGCTCCATGTATTTAGCACAAACCTTGGCCGTCAGCCTGATGTGCCAAGAAGTGAAATAACGCACTGCCGAATTCATCGTCAGTCCAATAAATTCAGTCTTTGAATTTCTCGTAACGTCTTATTTTCTTATCTGTAGGCGCCACTATGGTGGCGTCTGTACTTCTCACTATGTGATGACACCGTGCGTGTCGTTAAGGATAGATTATGCGTTTTGCTCTGCATGGAATGTGTTCGCTTTACAGTAATATTCTCTCTGATATCCGCTTAGCCAAAGAAACGGGTTATGAGGGTTTAGAAGTACATACCGATAAATTATGGCGTTATTTGGAAGCCGGTTATACCGCACAAATGTTGAATGAACGTTTGCAGGCGGCAGGCATTGTACCTTCTGCCATCGATATTATCGGCGGCGTGGAGGCCACGACGAAAGACGATCAAAAACGCGTGTTTGAGCAAACGGAAATACTGTGTCGTGTGGCGAAAGAAATTGGTGCGCCGACCATTCAGCTTAATGCGTTTGAAGGGCTGAATGGTTTATCTGTAGAAGAAAATATTCGTCTGACCGCAGCGAACATTCGTAACATTGCCGATATTGGCCGCGAGTACGGTATTCGCTTCCAATACGAAGGTGCGGCTTGGACACCGATTGCCAGCTTAGATGATTACCACCGTCTGCATGATGCCGTAGGGCGTGATAACTTTGGTTATGTTTTAGATACCTGGCATTTGTGGGCATGCCGTGGCGCGACGCCAGAACAAGTGGCAAAAGTGGAAAAAGAACGTATTTTCAACGTGCATTTCTCTGACGGTAAACGCCCTGCGGTAGGTGAAGCATGGCCGAATGAGCGCGCTTTACGTGGTTATCGTTTAGGCGAAGGGGATATTCCGTTACCAGAGTGGGCTAGCGCAATTTTAGAAACAGGATATGATGGCTTCTGCTCCGGTGAGTTTCTTAATGATCAGCTTTGGGAAGAAGATCATTACACCCTCGCTGAGCAAATGCTGCAAGGAATGCGTGCATTAGTGAAGTAAGGAAAAACCGTTAATACCCGGGCACTTGTTTGCTCGGGTATCGTATTTGGATTGATGCATTGAACAGAACTTGTGGAGGCGTTATGCCTCCTTCTTGCTTTAGGAGCGGTAACATATGCAACTAGAACGCCGCGCTGATTTCATTCTTATTGGTACCACGATTCTGGCCGCAGGAGGCTGGGTTTTCTCTAAAGAGGCGATCCAAGGGTTACCGCCTTTCGGTTTTATCGGCTTGCGCTTTGTCATGGCATCCTTTTTCCTTTTACCGTTTTGTTTTGGCAAGTTCCGAGAAGTGGCAAAAGTCGATATTGGTAAGGCGATGAGTGCCGGTTTACTACTGGGTTCCGCGTTGTTGATGTGGATTTATGCCATGTCGATTACCCCGACCTTGGGCGAGGGCGCATTCATCATGAGTTTGTCGATGCTCTTTGTCCCGCTGGTGGCATGGCCGCTGTTTAAAATCAAACCGCCACGCATTTTCTGGTTGGCATTACCGGTGGCCTTTGCGGGCTTAGCGATGTTGTCGCTCGGTGGCGTGGCGCAATGGCAATTTTCTCCGAGTCAAGGTTGGTTCTTGGCGGCTGCCGTGATGTTGGCGATTCATTTTAATGTGAACAGCCAGTTTGCGCGTCGCATGCCAACACTGTTGTTGACCGCATTGCAGTTGTTTGTGACTGGGTGTGTGGGGTTAACAGTTTCACTGCTATTTGAAACCTGGCCGGAAACCATCAGCATGGAAATTTGGGGATGGTTTACACTCAGCATGTTAGTGGCAACCAGTATCCGCTATGTGATGCAAACCGCCGGGCAAAAACACAGTACGCCGGCCAATGCGGCTGTGATCATGATTTTAGAGCCGGTATGGACGGTGGTCCTGAGCGTATTGTGGTATGCCGAGCTAATGCCAATGCATAAAGTCTCAGGCTGTATCATGATCTTGTTGGCGTTGTTTATTTATCGTGGCGGCCCGTTCTTGCTTAAACGCTTTTATCCGCGTCCAACCGCATCGTAATCTATTCTGTGCTTTGTCATGAGAAAGAGGCTGTTTTTACGGCCTCTTTTTTTGTTCCTCGCTTTAGCTATTCGACACTTTTAAATAGTTTGTTTGAAATGCCTACCAAAATGGTTTTTTATCCCATTTTTGTCCGCGAAAATAGACAAGGAATTAACCACAAAACATGCCAACTTTTATGCTGATTCTAGCGTAATGAGTGAGTTGTTATCGCCTCCACAGAATGAACCATTTGTTTCATTAATGCTTTGAAATGATAATTCCATGCCTATAAAATTTTGGTAAATCATCATTGTAAGTCAACGAGATAGGGCGTTTAAACGCTGCGTTTGCTGCACGATTTATACGCCTTTGGAATTGCGGGTACACCGTACACATCACGTGTACGTCTTCATTTAGACTAAGGAGCAAGTCATGTTCAATATTGCGTTATTCGGCGTTGGTAGGATTGGTCAAGTGCATGCTGTGAATATTGCCAGTCATCCAGAAACGTGTGTGTATTCCGTGATTGACCCGTATGTGGAAGGGGCGCAAAAGCTAGCAACAAAATACAATGCAGTGATTCAAACCGTTGATGAGGCATTGACCGATCCTAACGTGCATGCGGTGTGTATCTGTTCGGCAACCGACACCCATGCCAACCTGATTGAATTGGCTGCGCAACACGGCAAAGTGATCTTCTGTGAAAAACCGATCGACTTGGATCTTAGCCGCGTGCGTGACTGTCTTGCTGCTGTGAATAAATACCAAGTGCCGATGGTGGTGGGATTCAACCGCCGTTTTGATCCGCAATTCCGCGCCGTGAAAGATCAACTAAATGCAGGTGTTGTCGGTCAGGCTGAATCCTTGATGATCATCTCTCGCGATCCAACACCACCACCGGCTGAATACAGCAAAGTGTCTGGCGGTATGTTCCGTGACATGACCATTCATGATTTGGACATGGCGCGCTTTATCATTGGTGAAAACCCTGTCTCTATTACCGCGCAAGGCAGCTGCATGGTGGATCCGGCCATTGGTGAAGCGGGCGATATTGATACGTCGGTATTGGTGATGAACTTCCCATCAGGCGCAATGGCGACCATCCATAACAGCCGTCGTTCTGGTTATGGCTACGACCAGCGTATAGAACTGCATGGTTCAAAAGGCTTGTTGAAAGCGAGCAATATGAAAGAAAACTTGGTGGAACATTGGGGCGAAACGGGCTGTGTGGCGGCGAAACCTCAGCACTTCTTCCTGGAACGTTATCAGGCTGCGTATGTGGCTGAATGGCAACACTTTGTTGACGTACTGAATGGTCAAACACCAAACTGTACGGGCGCAGACGGCGAATATGCCCTGATGTTGGCCGATGCGGCGATTGAATCGATGAAGACGGGTAAAACCGTGATGCTGTGATACGCTGACGCGTTGAAATAAAAAGAAAGCCTCGTCATGACGAGGCTTTTTTGTGTCCTTTATGAACGGTTATCTATGAGTAGTCATCTTAGAACCAGATAACCGTACTTAATCTCTTCGGGTTCGCGCTCAATATGTCGTTGCTGCGTTTGATTCGCCATTATTTTTGTAGGCTAGAGAGACGGCCAGTGTTTGCGCTAAACATAATGATGCAGACTGAGAGCGGAAAGCATCCACTTGCGCTTCTTTCACCACGAAACACACATCGCTGAAGCTGGCCAGCGGGCTGACCTGACTATCGGTAATAACAATCTGTTTTGCACCCGCTTTGGCGGCCACTTCACTCAAGGTCACGGTTTCTTCTGCATACGGGCTGAAGCTGATGGAGACCACCACATCATTCGGTCCAATCATGCTCAGTTGCTCTTTAAACATCCCCCCAAGGCCATCAATTAAAAAGGCACGGCGCTCTAAGTGACGCAGGGCATAGGTTAAGTAAGAGGCGACGCTGAAAGAACGGCGCAAACCAATCAGGTAAATACTGTCGGCTTGGCTGAGCATCTCGACGGCAGCTTCCAGCTTGTCTTCAGGCGTTTGGGCGGCAAGTTGACTCATCGCTTGTGCGTTGGCGCGGGCAAACTCTTGCAAAATATGGGCAGGTTTTTCCGGCGAGGCCGTTTCTGTATCGAGGGTTTTAAACAGGCGGGCACGCTCTGTGTAGCTGGTGGTTTCTTCCACGAGATTTTGACGAAACAGCTGTTTCATGTCGTTGAAGCCGCTGAAGCCAAACGCACTGGCAAAGCGGATCAGGGTAGAGGGCGGCACTTCGGCCTGACTGGCAATCACGGCAACGGTATCAAATGCGACGCTGTGGGTGTTATCCAGCACATAGCGGGCGACTTGTTGCAGACGATTGCTCAGTTCGCCATAACGGGTACGGATCTGATCCTGTAATTCGGTAAGATTATTGGCGACAGTCATGTGACACTCCCTGAAAACGTTCTACTGGCCTGATAATTGGCTACGCCTAGTGTAATACTTTCTTGATGTGGCTGAAATGATATTTTCAAAATGTTGGATTTATGGTCACGTATGGAATGAATATTTCGCAATGAATTTCGTTTTTATCATACTAAAAAGCCACATATTGTGAGAAATATGTGGCTTGCTGTGTTTATCCCATATAACGCCGGTTTTGTGTATTGATGCGTTAATGGATTAAGAGGTTAACGCATGACATCGCGCTACTGGCTCTTCCTCTGACGGCGCATATCGAAGATCACCGCCACAACAATCACCAGGCCTTTTACGATTTGCTGCCAATAGGCAGAGACGTTCAGCAAATCCAGACCATTTTGCAGTACCCCCATGATCATGGTGCCGATAATGGTCCCCTGAATGGTACCGATCCCGCCTGCGTGGGAGACGCCCCCAACGGTAGCGGCGGCAATAGCATCCAGCTCATAAGAGACCCCTAAACCCGGCTGACCAGAGTTAATACGCGCAGCAAGGATAAGGGCGGCAATACCGGCAAGAAGCCCCCCGTAAGTATAAATCAGGACTTTATATTTATTGACGTTAATACCCGATACATAGGCGGCGGTTTCATTCCCACCAATGGCATAAGCATATTTACCAAAGCGGGTGTAGTTCAGCAAAATATAAGAAATAATTGCCATTACAATAAAGATAATCACCGGGACAGGGATGCTTAAAACGCTGCCTTGCCCAATCCACTGGTAAGAATCAATTAAGCTACTGACAGGGCGACCGTCTGAGTACAATAATGCCGCACCACGGGCAATGATCATCATACCGAGTGTGGCAATAAAGGGCGGAATACCGGTATAGGCAATTAAGGCTCCGTTAATCAGACCACAAACAGCCCCGACAGCCAGGGCGGCCAAAATAGGAATGATCACCGGTAGTTCGCCAAGGTTAGGGTACATGCGCATGCCCCAGTCGAGACTTTGCGCCATACTGGCTGACACCACGGCGGCGACGGCTAATACGGAGCCAGAGGACAGGTCAATACCACGGGTAATAATGATGATGGTCACCCCCAGCGCTAACAGGCCAATACTGGCCATTTGTGTCACGACGTTTAATAAGTTGGCGACGGTAAGAAAGACCGGCGACAACACGGACATGACAATACACATGGCGACAAACACAAAATAGATGGCGTATTTTGAAATAAATCGCGATGCATTACTGGGGGATTTTTCATCTGATGCTGCTTTAATTATTTTTGCAATCATAACAACTATCCTTGATAAAATTACTGCATGGTATTCCCTGACGGTGACGTCATAAGAAGTACAAGAGGGTAATCATTCATGTATGAATTAACGGTGTGTATTGATTCAGTGCGTTAATTCAGCGTTATAAATTTATCTCTTTTAACTTGTCTTTTTTAATTTGGCTCTCTTAATTTAGCGCAATAGACATAATGTCTTCTTGAGTGGCTTCCGTGCCGGTCATCATTCCTTTTAATTGGCCTTCGTGCATGATTAATATGCGGTCACTCATCCCGATCACTTCGGGTAATTCAGAGGAGATCATCACCAAGCTTTTCCCCATGCCGGTCAGCAGTCGCATGAGTTTGTAGATTTCTGATTTTGCCCCCACATCGATGCCGCGTGTTGGTTCATCAAGAAAGAGAATATCCGGCTTGGTGAGCATCCAGCGGGCCAGCAATACTTTTTGCTGGTTGCCGCCACTGAGGTTATCGATGGCCTCATGCATATTGGGCGTTTTTACTTTTAGCTTCTGACAGTGGGTTTCACTGTCTTTGCGCATACGGCGAACATCCAAGACATTGACGACTTTATTGCGGTAGGCATCCAAGTGGGCAATTGAGGTGTTGGCGAAGATGTCCAACATCAAATAAAGACCCGATTGGCGGCGATCTTCGGTGAGAAACGCCATCTTGTGTTTAATGGCATCCTGTGGGGTGTGGATCTCCACATTATTGCCGTTAATCCAGATTTCGCCGGCGTCTTTGTGACGAACTCCAAATAAGGTTTCAATCAACTCGGTGCGGCCTGCGCCCACCAGTCCGGCAATGCCCAGAATTTCTCCTTCATGCAATTTGAAACTGATATCAGAGAATGCGCCTTCTACTGTCAGATTTTTCACTTCCAGGCGAACCTTGCCCGGTTTTGCGGTAGGGGGAGGGAATACATCGCCCAAATCGCGGCCGACCATCATTTGCACCAATTCATCATTATTGGTGTATTGGGCTTCGCGCTCACCGATATAGCAGCCATCACGGAACACCGTAATATCATCACAAATCTGGAATATCTCGGCCATTTTGTGGCTGATATAAACAATGGCGACCCCTTTGGATTTGAGCATCTCGATGATCTCAAACAGGTGGGTCACTTCTTTGTCGGTCAGTGCTGATGTCGGTTCATCCATGATGATGATTTTGGAGTGATAAGAAATCGCTTTGGCAATTTCTACCATTTGCATGGTGGCCACTGTTAATTCGTGCATCTGGGTGCGCGGATTGAGGTTCAGATTCAGGCGTTGTAACAGCTCTTCGGTATCACGGTACATTTTATCGTGATCAATCAGCTGTAATGGCCCTTTGACTGGCTCGCGGCCAAGCCAGATATTTTCGGCAATACTCCGATGTAAAATGGGGGAGAGCTCTTGGTGGATCATAGAGATGCCGTTTTCCAGTGCTTCTTTAGCGCCATTAAAACTGACATGCTCACCTTGATAAACAATGGTGCCCGCGTCACGTTGATAAATGCCAAACAGCACTTTCATTAAGGTGGATTTTCCGGCGCCGTTTTCACCCATCAGGGCCATAACGCGCCCTTTGCGTAGGGTTAATTGCACATTATCGAGAGCGATGACACCCGGAAAGGTTTTGGTAATGCCGCGCATCTCAAGCAGTACGTCGTTCATTCCTGTTGCTCCAACAGAGGGCTCTGTTACCCATAGTGATTGAGCGGGTAACAGAACCGGTTTAGGCCGTCGATTTCGCTTTAGGTTCTTATTGCGAGGAAGATTGGCTTAGCTTTGTTTGGCTTTGAACGTTGCTAAGTTATCTTTGGTGACCAGTTCCGCTGGGATCCAGGTGACTTTTTCAAACGGCTTGCCTTGTACGGCATTCATGGCGGCATCAATTGCGCCTCTTGCCTGACCGCCACCGTCTTGGAATACCGTTGCAGTGAGGCTGCCATTTTCAATGGCCATCAAGCCATCCGGTGTTGCATCCACGCCAACCACAATGGTGTCTTTCAGTTTGCCTGCGGCTTGAAGTGCCTGAATGGCACCCAAGGCCATGTCATCATTATTGGCGATCACCACATCGATTTTGTCACCGGAGTTAAGCCAGTTTTCCATTACCATCATGCCCTGTGCGCGTTGCCACAGGCCGGTTTGCTTGCGGATGACGTTAAAGTTTTCTTTGCCGGCGAAGAAGTCTTCCACCCCTTTGGTGCGCATAATGGCCGCTTCTTGTGTCAGCATGCCCATCAAAATACCAACATTACCGCCTTGAATGGCACTGGCAGCAAATTGCGCTTGAGTTTCACCGAATTTAATTTCTTCTGAACCGACATAAAAGACGCCATCAGGAATTTGGGAAGGGCGGCGATTAAGGAAGACGAGTTCAATGCCGGCTTTTCTTATTTGTTCGGTCATTGGCAGGGTGGCATCGGTATTAACCGGCACCAAGATAATGGCGTCCATTTGCTGAACGATGAAGTTTTGAATTTGCCCGAGTTGTTTCGCGGTGTCTTCTTTTGCATCGACAAAGGTGAGTTCAACGTTGCCATCGAATTGCTTGGCGTAGTTATCCATCGAATCTTTCATATACACCATAAAGGTGTCATCGAAGTTGGGGATCGCGACACCAATACGGGTGACATCACTGTCTGCACTGTCGCCACCACAGGCGGTTAATAAGACAAGTACAGGTGCAAAAAGCCAAGTTTTTAGTCGTTTTTTTACGTTCTTGGTCAGGTTGGTCAGTGTCTGTCGAGAGAGTGTGGGAAGTTGCGCAGTCAATCGCTGAATAGCTAACGGCATAATAGCCTCCTCATTGGTAAGGTCTGTTTTTCTAACAGCACCATATGAAACGTTTATTTTGATATAAACGTATGTTGTTATTTATTGCATATATTGAAATGTTCGTTTCACTCTTAAATGATCATTTAATGGTTGAATTAAATATTCCAAATTGGATGAGTAAAACTATATGGCGATGTTTAAATAATAACCACATTTAGTTGAACATAATGTTGTAAATTGTTACCACGATCTCACTAAATGACAGTCGTATGATTGGGTAAATATTCAATTTGTTGTTTTTATTGAATTTAATACTTGATGAGTAAGATTTTTCGACTATTTTGAGGATGTTTTTCGTTATTGAGGGAAATATGAAATAACAACATTAAATTCTGGAAAATATTTTTCATTGTATCGTCTTTGGGTATTTCATTCTCACTGTGGTTAAAATGAAGCCAAGATCACAGAATCACCGCTGTGTTTCAAAAACGCTTGATAGTGAAATGTACGTTTCATATGATGAGTTCAAGCAGTGAGGCAGGACAGAACGCGTAAGACGGCACCAACAAAGTCACAGTCCGTTGAAGCGATATGTCCGATACACATCATGCCTCATCACACAGAGTCATTTGATTGCGGCCGGTGAACAGGGGTTCCTGGCAAGGAGTGAGAGCGATGAATACGGAGAGTAAGCAGTTCGATCTTATTTGTATGGGGCGTGTCGCGGTTGATCTTTACGGTCAACAAATCGGGGCGCGTTTGGAAGACATGGGTACCTTCGCCAAATATTTGGGCGGATCATCCGGCAACGTAGCATACGGCACGGCCCGACAAGGCTTGAAGTCGTCCATGTTAGCGCGGGTAGGTGACGAGCACATGGGGCGCTTTGTGCGCGAAGAACTGCAGCGTGTGGGCGTGGATACCAGCCACTTGATCACCGATAAAGATCGTTTAACTGCGCTGGTGATTCTTGGGATCAAAGATCAGGAAACCTTCCCGTTGATCTTCTACCGTGACAACTGTGCAGACATGGCGATCACGGCCAGTGATATTGATGAAGACTACATTGCCTCGGCGCGTTGCTTGGCGATCACCGGTACGCACCTTTCACATCCGCATACTCGTGACGCTGTACTGACGGCATTGCGTTATGCCCGTAAACATGGGGTAAAAACTGCGATTGATATTGATTACCGCCCGGTACTGTGGGGATTAACCACCTTAGGTGATGGTGAGACTCGCTTTATTGAGTCACAGCAAGTGACAGAGCAATTGCAAGAAGTGATGGGCTTGTTTGACTTGATTGTCGGCACTGAAGAAGAGTTTCACATTGCTGGTGGTTCGACCGACACCATTGAAGCCCTCAAGGCGATACGTGGTGTCAGCCAGGCCGAATTTGTGTGCAAGCGTGGGCCGTTAGGGTGTTCGGTATTCCCCGATGCTATTCCAGAAACCTTGGATGAAGGCATTACGGTAAAAGGCGTAAGGGTAGATGTCCTTAATGTGCTGGGGGCGGGTGACGCTTTCATGTCTGGCCTGTTACGCGGCTACTTGAATGGGGAAGGTTGGGAGAAGGCTTGTACCTATGCCAATGCGTGTGGCGCGTTAGTGGTATCTCGTCATGGTTGTGCACCAGCGATGCCAACCAAAGCTGAACTGGACGATTACTTGAAGCGTGCCCACGAGGTGCCCCGTCCGGATCAGGATACACATTTGAATCATTTACACCGTGTGACAACGCGTGACAAAACATGGGATGAGTTGTGTGTGCTGGCCTTTGACCACCGTATGCAGTTTGTCGATATGGCGCGTGAAGTCGGTGCCGATGAAGCGCGGATTAAACAACTGAAACAGCTGATTTTCCAAGCCAGTCAGGAAGTGGCAGCAGAAGCCAATCTGCAAGGCAAAGCCGGTTTGCTGTGTGACAGCCGATTTGGTCAGGATGTGCTTAATGCCGTCACTGGGCAAGGCTGGTGGATTGGTCGTCCGGTGGAGCTGCCAGGATCGCGACCACTGGCGCTTGAGCACGGGAACATTGGTTCACAGTTGATTGATTGGCCGCTTGAGCACGTCGTGAAATGTTTGGTGTTCTATCACCCTGACGATCAAGACGTGTTGCGCATTGAGCAAGAGAACAAGGTCATGGAGATTTATCAGGCCTGTTGCAAAACCGGTCATGAATTACTGTTGGAAGTGATTTTACCGGCTGATATGCCACGCACCGATGCGCTGTATGTGCAGGCGCTCGAAAGATTCTATGCACTGGGCGTGAAGCCGGATTGGTGGAAATTACCGCCGCTGGCTGCAGAGACCTGGCAGACCGTCGCGGCATTGATTGAAACGCAAGATAGCCATTGTCGCGGTGTGGTGTTGCTAGGGCTCGACGCGCCAGAATCGGAATTAAAAGCCGGTTTCCGAGCGGCAGCGAACCAGCCGATTGTGAAAGGGTTTGCGGTAGGGCGCACGATATTTGGTCAGCCTTCTCGTGAGTGGCTTGCCAACACCCTCGATGATGCTGCGTTGATCCACCAGATCAAAGCCAATTACCACAACCTGATTGCCTTGTGGCGAGCGCGTGGGGAGTGCAATGCACTGACATCTCAGGTACAGGCATCGAAAGCGCTTCAACCGAATCAGCCCGAACTAGCAACCGAGCAGTAAGCCCCGGTGAACACAGACAGATTTATCGATGTATTTTGAGGAACACACAATGGAAACGATTCAGAATTTTATCAATGGTCAATGCAGTGAAAGTCATAGCCAGCGTTTTGCGCCTGTGTTTAATCCGGCTACCGGTGAACAAACTCGTCAGGTCGTGTTGAGTTCGGCGGCTGAAACGGCCGAAGCCATTACTGCAGCACATCATGCTTTTCCGGCTTGGGCGAAAACCTCGCCGTTACGCCGTGCCCGTGTCATGTTCAAGTTCAAAGCCCTGTTGGAGGCGAACATGGACAAACTGGCGCGCCTCATTTCCAACGAGCACGGTAAAGTGTATTCCGATGCGATCGGCGAAGTGACCCGTGGTCTGGAAGTGGTGGAGTTTGCCTGCGGTATTCCTCACCTGCAAAAAGGCGAGCATTCGGCCAATGTAGGGGGCGGTGTCGACAGCCATTCATTAATGCAGCCATTGGGCGTGTGTGCGGGTATTACGCCTTTTAACTTCCCTGCCATGGTGCCGATGTGGATGTTCCCAATCGCCTTGGCAACCGGTAATACCTTTGTGTTGAAACCGTCAGAGAAAGATCCTTCATTGGGTATCGCACTGGCAGAACTGCTCAAAGAAGCTGGTTTGCCAGATGGCGTATTCAATGTGGTGAACGGCGATAAAGAAGCGGTGGATGTATTACTGACCGATCACCGTGTACAAGCGGTCAGCTTTGTGGGTTCAACGCCAATTGCAGAATACATTTACAGCACAGCTTCCGCCCATGGCAAGCGTTGTCAGGCACTGGGGGGCGCGAAGAACCATTGTATTCTGATGCCAGATGCCGATTTAGACATGGCGACGAATGCGATTATGGGGGCTGCCTATGGTGCTGCTGGTGAGCGTTGTATGGCGCTGTCAGTGGTGGTTGCGGTGGGAGATGAAACCGCCGATGCGATTATCGACAAAGTGACGGAGCAAATCGGCAAGATGCATATTGGCCCGGGGATTGTGGATGGCCGTGAAAATGACATGGGTCCGGTGATTTCTGCGGCACATAAAGCGAAGATTTGTGACTACATTCAGAGTGGTAAAGAGCAAGGTGCCTCGCTATTGATTGATGGTCGTGATTTCCGCATTGAAGGGCATGAAAACGGCTATTTCGTGGGGCCAACGCTGTTTGATAATGTGTCGCCAGAAATGACCATCTACAAAGAAGAAATTTTTGGCCCCGTATTGTCTGTCGTGCGTGTGCCTGATTACCAGACCGGGCTGGACCTGATCAACCGCCATGAATATGGTAATGGTACGGCGATCTTTACCCGCGATGGCGAGACGGCGCGTCAGTTCAGCGAGGATGTGTTAGCGGGCATGGTGGGTATTAACGTGCCAATCCCCGTACCGATGGCCTTCCACAGCTTTGGTGGCTGGAAGCGTTCTATCTTTGGTCCATTGAATGTGCATGGTAACGACGGGGTCCGTTTCTACACCCGTATGAAGACGGTGACCAGCCGTTGGCCTGCCAGTGTGCGCTTAGAGCAGCATACCAGTAGCTTCGTGATGCCAACCATGGAATAACGGCGACAGCACAGAGCCGTGATATCGCCTCAGAGATTTTGCTGATAGAAAAAGAAACGCCCTGTCATAAGCAGGGCGTTTGTATTTATGCTGTACTGGCGAGAGTTAGATTTTTACACAAGCAAAAATCGCGTTACCGGATTTCTCGTTCCAAGGAATGAGTTTTTCATAATCATGCTCGAACATGTGGACCTCAAAGTAAGGTTTCAGCAGTTCAATCATGGTCATGTAGTTCACCGCCACCATTGGGTGCTCATCGTGCCAGATTTGTGTCTCGCCATCGGTTGTTTTTTCAATGCACAACTTCAGTAGCTGACGTTCACCTTCACCGGAGTAATCCCAGCCCGAACGGAAAGAGAATGTATCATCATCAAACTTGGCATTGTGTTTAACAAACAGCTCGTTCGAGATCTTGTCTTTATCCACCACGTTGAAACAGAAAATGCCACCGTCTTTCAATGAGCGGTGTACGCTTTCAATACATTTCTTCAGGTTTTCAATGCCATCGTTGTAGTGGATGGAGTAAAGAAAACAGGTAATCAAATCGAGCGGCTCAGAGACAGAGAACTCGCTCATATTTTGTAACGAAAATTCAGCTTCAGGGCAGCGTACGGCCGCACGGTCAAGCATTGGCTGATTCAGATCCAGACCATTACTTTGGTAGCCAAAATCAATGAAATGACGCACATGTGGACCAGTGCCACAAGCAAGATCAAGGTGTGTCTTTCCATCGTTACCGAAAATCTGGTGAAGGCGACGAATACAGTGGCTTTGAGCCTGATAATCGATATCCGCACACATAAGATCGTAATAACCAGACAGATCGGTATACAGGGCGTTGGTGGACATATTTGCTTAAAAAATCGCTGAAATATTGAGGGTGGCGCATCATAAACTAACTGGTGATAAATGCTACAAAAATATTCAATGTTAGATCTTCATATCGTGAAACATTTCTTCTTAATAATTTATTTTATTTCACGCGATTAACCGTTGAAGAAGAGAGGGGGAAGAGAAAGACAAAAAGAAGAGAGGCAGTGATAACAGGAAAAATAAAGCCAGAAACGGTAGGGACGTTTCTGGCTTCGTATTTGGCTTATCAGTGAAGGACAAACGGCGAAAGTGTGTGCCGTTGTTCAGTTGTTGATCTTCACATTAGAAGTGCAGTTGGATCACGGATTCAGCCACACAACCTGGGCGACGTACGCCTTCGATTTGTACAGTCAATTCCTGCACAATCTCAAGACCACGTTTTACTGGCGTCACAGACTTGATCGTCGTTGTCGCACGAATACGGTTGTCCGATTTCACTGGGTACGGGAAACGGATTTGGTTGAAGCCCATGTTCACCGTCATTTTTGCTGTCGGGAACTTTTGTTTTTCCGGATCAACACTATCAGTCAGTACTGACAGTAGAGACAGGGTCAAGAAACCGTGCGCGATAGTGGTTTTAAAAGGGGATTCTTCTGTCGCACGTTCAGGATCGGTGTGAATCCATTGATGATCTTCGGTAACATCCGCAAACTTATTGATACGTGGTTGATCCACAACCAACCAATCACCGGTGTGAATAACTTCACCGAGTGTTGCTGTCAGTTCGTGGTAAAGCTTTTCAGCTTCTGGTTTCATCGTGATAGGTGCAGACACTTTTTCTTCAACTTTTTCTAATGGTTGTACGACATCATCATTCGAGGCAGTCACTTTGTTGGAAATAAATGCAGCTGGCAAAGAATGATTGGCTTTATTCTTAAAGCCTAGCCAATGCTGACGCAAAGTAGGAGAGAGAATGTCTTTCATCTCAAACGCATGTAAAGAAAGGCCTGTACGTGTTTGTTTAAGAAATTCGACAACTTTCATGACTCAACCCCTTATTAAAGACTGCCCGAAGTTGGAACAAGGCGATGTATTGTAGCGGCAAATACGAAGATGAAAAGAAAAAATGTGCCGCAAAGCATCTATGATGCAACTGTGCTTGTGTAAAACTTCTTTATAAACAGTGGTTTGGTGTTATTTTTGGAATTAGTGTAAAAATACTAGTCGTTCATTTAAACACAACCAAATCGGATTATAAAGCATCAAAACTGCTATTTAAGCTTACACTTGTACTGCATTTAAGTCTGAGAGAACGACCTGTAAATGCGAATAGTTTTAGCGAACATATGTAAGCTTAAACTGTTTTATCCATAAATCTTAAAATCAATAATACACTATTCATAATGTGTTCGCCCAATAAAGAATAGCCGAATTTTATTATTATTTATGGGCGAAAAAGTGCAATGTAATATTATTTTATTCTTACCGTGATGACGTAACCCCCGATCCCGTCAATGATACGTGACACCGATTCTCAATTGAGAGATAGAAGCCACCATACCAACCGCTACCTTTAATGCATGTTTGTATAACGCAGAATACCCAGTGCTGCCTGACCGCTGCATGAATGAGTTTACGGGGCGGCATCCGGTGCTGTGCATAGGCCGTTGATTGGATTAAAGCGATGAGAGTATGTCAGAAACGCTGGTGTATACCAGTGGCTGGGTTGGTGTTGGGGGTGAGCATGATGGTGTCCTCGGCTTCAGCGGCAGAACATGACGAGATCGCCATCAATCTCGATCAGTACGTTAAAAAAGCGGTGAAAGGCGGACTGCCTGGGGCGTCTTTGGCTGTCATTATCAATGGAGATATTCGTCTGCTTCGTGGTTACGGTGTCACGAAAGTGGGCGGTAGTGAAAAAGTAAACTCCGCCACCGTCTTTCCATTGGCGTCGATTTCAAAAACCTTTGCCTCTGCGGCGGTCTCCATTTTGGTGGATCAAGGGGTCATCGAGTGGGATACCCATGTGGTACCGTATCTCGATGAGATCACCTTCAGTGATATTGATTTAGGTAAGAACATTACCTTACGCCATTTGTTATCACATACCACGGGTTTAGTGCCTCAAGCGTATTCTGATCTGCTGGAAGATAATGTGCGTTATGGTCGAATCCTCAAAATGCTACCAAGGGTGAAGTTTGTCTGTGATCCTGGAAAATGTTATGGCTATCAGAATATTGTCTATAACTTGGCGGCAGACATGTTAACGCTGGCTGCCGGAATGGATTTTGCCACCTTCGTGCGGGAGCAAATGTTTGTGCCGCTGAACATGCAGCATGCTTCTTACGGTTTGGAGCAATTTAAAAAGACACCGAATAAAGTGACACCGCATGTCCGAGTGAAATCTGGCTGGGCAGCGGTGAAACCTGCTCCTTATTACTACCGTGTTCCCGCCGCTGCCGGGGTGAATGCCAGCGCTCAGGATTTAGCGCAATGGATGCTGGCGCAGTTTGGCCATTATCCAACCGTGTTAAATCCGGATTTACTTGAGATCATGCACAAGCCCCATATTCGGGCTAACCAATACCGATATCGCGCCAAATTGAGTAACGTGTATTACGGGTTGGGCTGGCGTACCTTTGATTACAAAGAAATCAGCGGATTTGTCCACCATGGCGGATGGGTACGCGGCATCCGTACTGAAATGCTGTTTAATCGCTATACGCAAACGGGCATGGTGTTTCTGACAAACAGTGAAACCGTCATTGCGCGAGAGATCGTGTTGCGATTTTTGGATTTGTATAACAGCCATTTCACTGTACCATCTCCTAAGCAATAGTGTAATCATCTGAGAAGCAGATATAGGCGGATGCAAAAACGTTGCCTAACGTGTTACTGGATGATTAAAAATCCAGCAAAAATTTGTTAGTATTGCGATGTCTCAGCGAGAGGCATTCATTTCAATCATAGAGAGATAAATGATGAGTAAAAAACGGAAACATCAATCACTGTGCGATATGCCGTTAACCGAGAGTCAAAATCGTAATAATGAAACCGATCACGGCCGAGGAGTGATCCGTGATAATGCCTTAAAAGCGGTGGTGACCAGCGCGGTATTTCGTATGCGCGTAGTGAAATCGAAAAAAGGTAAGGGCAGTTTTCAACGTAAGGGGAAACACGCAGGACGAGAGTCCTATTCAATGGCGGCTTGATGAGCCTTGTGATTGAATAGGATTTTTGTTGCGGATACACATTGGTCAATGGTCAAGATGGGTCAGTGCCAAGAGAAAGGCAAAAAGAAATCAAATAGAAAAGCCGCTCAGTGAGCGGCTTTTTTGTTATCTCAGTGATAGCGAGAATTACTGTACAACTTCACCGCTTTCTACAACGGTTTGACGTACTTTGTCAGCAAATGCCAACGCTTCGTCATGGATCGCTTTTTCATCAACAGTCAGCATGTTGCGATCTTCCATCAGCACTTTACCGTCAACGATAGTGTGCTTCACGTTTGTCGCGTAAGCCGAGTAAACCAGCGCTGAGTATGGGTTGTAGACCGGTACCATGTTTGGCGCTTTAGTATCGACGACGATGATGTCAGCCAATTTGCCTTTTTCCAGTGAGCCAATGGTGTCTTCCATGTGCAGGGCACGTGCCGCACCGATAGTTGCCATTTCGATCACTTTTACCGGAGGCATTGCTGCACGGTCTTTGTTCACCAGTTTGTGGACTTTCGCTACCTGGTTGAATTCATCCATTGTGCTGATAGTGTTACCAGACATTGGACCATCGGTACCCAGACCGATACGTAGACCGTCATCAAACATCTTCAGGGCAGGAGAGACACCTTTTGCTGACTTGATGTTAGCGCTCATGTTGTGCGCTACACCCACATCGTGCTTCTTCAGTAGTGCGATGTCTTCGTCATCAACGTTGATTACATGTGCGCCCACAAGGTTAGGCGTCAGTGCGCCGATGTCCGCCATGTATTCAACCGGTGATTTGCCGCCACTGCGTTCTGCGATGACTTGGTTTTCTCGCTCAGATTCTGCTAGGTGAATCATTACCGGCACATCATATTTCAGTGATAGCTCAGTGATTTTCTTCAGCGTTTCAGTGGTGTTAGTGTACGGCGCATGCGGGGCAAAAGCCGGCGTAATACGTGGGTGATCTTTATACTCTTCAATAAAGTTCACGGCGTACTTGATGCCTTCGTCAGCGTTGGCTGCATCCGCTACCGGGAATTTAATGACAGTTTCACCTAAGACGGCTCGCATGCCGATCTTATCAACGGTTTTCGCCACTTCGTCTTCAAAGTAGTACATGTCGGCGTAAGTGGTTACACCACCTTTTACCATTTCCACGTTACCCAGCTGGGCACCAATGCGCACCATGTCACGAGATACCAGCTTGCTTTCAAGCGGGAAAATGTAACGATGTAGGCGATCTGGCACGTCATCCGCCATTGAACGGAATACCGTCATGGAAACGTGAGTGTGTGTATTGATCAGACCCGGCATCACAATGTCGCCGTCAGCATCGATGGTTTTTTCTGCTTTGTATTCTTTAAGATCCGTGCCGTCAGTGACAGCAAAGATTTTGTTTTCTTTGATAGCAACCAGGCCATTGTCATATACCGTTTTATCGGCATTCATGGTCAGGACAGTTGCGTTTTTGATTAGCAGATCAACGTTTTCAACCGCAAATGCAGAAGCGCTAGAAAGGGTTGCTGCTGCCAAAGAAACAGCAAGAAGGGTTTTCTTGAACATGGAGGTACTACTCGACATCGATTGAATGGCGCAGATAATACCTAAAGGCGAAGCATTGAAAATCAGTATTGTAATTGTGATGTACGAACTGTGATTAAAGTCACTCTAATGCGTTGATGTATTGGCAGGGACGATGTTTTTATCGCCAGTTAAACGTTTGCATATGGGCTGTATGCATAAAAAGTAATAAGAATAGGAAAAATTGTGTGATGTCGAACAAGCGGGAATTGTGACGGTTAAATTGCTAATGTCGCTTTTTTAAAGCACATAGTGTGATGTCAGCAAAATGTACTTATATACGGTTTTTTGATGATTATCACGACGCAATGGATGGTGCAGGGCGTGGTGGCCTTCAGTCAGTGATAGCGCCGCCAATTGTTCAGGCAGACCGATTTCAACCGCTTGCAGACGGATCCCATCATTGAGGTAGTCAACGGCATTGCGAGGTAATTGCCCTAACCACCAGGCTGGAATTTCTTTGCTGGCTTTACTGCGATCAAACCAGTGATCGGCAACTAAAACCAAGTGGTGAGGATGATCACCGGTTAAGCGTTCTTTGGTTTCTTTGATCGTATTGATCAATGCCTGACGACGGGCCAAGTTGGCACTCAATAGACGGTGCGCAATCACCCAGACAGAAAAGGAGCTTGTTTGAATATGAAAGACAGGTTGCGAGAGCTTATCTTCATTTTGACATTGGGTGATCGTGGCTTGGATATTCGCATCTGAGAGGGTGTGAAGAATGCGACGGCATAATGCTTTGCCGAGGTGGTTTTCACGCATACCACGATTGTGCACTGTGGGGTAATGTTGCTCGCACAGTTGCATACAATCGGATTGGAATTGCTCGATACTGGTTGATAGAAAGTCAGAAACCACGGATGTCTCGCCACACCACGAAGGACAGAGTAGACAAACACGCCTTTCTGCCGCTCGAAAACAAAGCTATTTATATGAATGATATCAGTACATTGTCAGCGTCCAGAAGGATGCAGAGTGAGTCAATATACGCGTCGCTATCGTATCAGAAAAACAGCGTTCTTCTAGCTTATTTCCATCAATTAGTGATCTTAACGTTGTGAAGTGCGTCGCCTTGCTGTGAATAACGACAATCCTCGACTCAAGGTCCGGTATCGTAAGGCCAATAAAGCAAGACTGGCGGCGATATAGAGAGCCGGTTCCAACAAGCCAGATTTCACTGACCAGTAGTAGTGGATAGGGGCTAACAAGACCGCCAGATATACCCAGTTGTGTAGCTTCTGCCACGTTTTCCCCATTTTTTGTTGAATGGCAGAAAAAGAGGTCAGGGTGAGTGCCAGTAAGATGAACCAACTGACAGCACCTAATGACAGATAAGGACGAGACACAATTTCACTGGCAAGCAGTGACCAGTTCAGGTTCAGATCAAGCACGAGATAGCCCATCACATGCAGCACCGCCCAGAAGAAACTGTATAAGCCGACTAAACGGCGCACCTTCATCAGCATGCCTTGTTTTAATGCCTTAGCGACGGGGGAAATGACCAAGGTGAGCAGCAAGGTATTCAACGCTGCTTTACCGGTAAAGTGATGTAAGCCCTGAATGGGGTCGGCCCCAAACCCACCCGAGACGGTCAGCCACACCATTTGAGCAAAGAAACCTAAAGAAACCACATGGATGACAACTTTCAGCCAAAACACATGACGAGGTTGCAGACGAAATGGCGATCGGCGAGAAGCAGCCGCTCCTGAGTTTTTAGTAGGTGACGGCGCCGCTTTTGCCCGGGGCGATTGTGATGATGATTGCGGAACAGGTGAATGCTGTGTAGGTGATAGCGCCATAGGTGATTCCTTACATCGTTACCATCATGCTTGTGATTTGTCTGGATTAGCGGGTAAACGCCAGCCTCAACTGGTTAATAGTTGCGAGTGAGATCCATACCCTTATACAGCTGTGCGACATCACTGGCGTAACCATTGAACATTTTTGTTGGCTGACGACGGCTACTGAACAAGCTGCCTTCCCCGATAAAACGCTCGCTGGCTTGGCTCCAACGCGGATGGTCAACCTTCGGATTCACATTGGCATAAAAACCGTATTCGTTAGGCGCCAGAATGTTCCAGGTTGTAGGTGGCTGGCTGCGAGTCAGGCTGATTTTGACGATGGATTTAATACTCTTAAAGCCATACTTCCACGGCACCACTAAGCGTATCGGTGCACCATTTTGTGGGGCAAGGTTCTTACCGTATAACCCAACCGCTAACAACGTCAGTGGATGCATTGCTTCATCTAACCGCAGACCTTCTACATACGGGTAATCTATACCGCCGCCAATACGGCGATTGGCTTGGCCGGGCATTTGTTTTGGATCGTACAGGGTTTCAAAGGCAACGTATTTCGCATCGCTGTTAGGGGAAGCCTGGCGTAACAGGGCGGCAAGCGGAAAGCCAATCCAAGGCACATTCATTGACCATGCTTCCACACAGCGCAAGCGGTAGATGCGCTCTTCTAACGGGAAGCGTTTGAAGATGTCATCGTAATCCAGTGTCAGCGGGTTTCTGACCAATCCATCGACATTCACCTTCCACGGATCCGTCTGAAAGTGTTTGGCACGCTCTGCGGGATCGGATTTATCGGTCCCGAATTCATAGAAGTTATTGTATTTAAGGATTTTATCTTCTGGCGTCAGGGATAATGACGAATTTGAATAACTGGAACTGCGGGTTTGCAGTGTACGGCGGTTATCCACCTCGGGTTCTTTTTTACCGGTAAAAGCATCAAAAATACTGGCGCTGGCTGGTGTGGCTAATGGCATCCCCACCACAGCAATACCCAACTTTTTGAGAATGTCGCGGCGTGCTTTGTATACCGATTCCGGCGTAGCTTCACTTTCTTTCAGTGACCATCGATTTGAACGAATAATGGGCATCGCCATTCCTCCTTGTTGCGTCGCTATACTTTCTCAAACAGAAAGCCAGCAAAAAAAGACCATCAAAATAATGTGTTTATGTAGACCTGCTCGCACCCTAATTAATTTCATGGCACCCGCTTTTTTCGTTCGGACACAGATCTTCGGTACATCAAGCAAGATGTACGAGGCGCTGGTCTGCGTCATGAATACAGTGGCTAGGGAAGAAAAGGAAGATGTGGTAATGTTCGCTCCACAAAAGGAAGCCGGTGGTTTGTCGTTGGCTACCGAGAGTGAATGGCATTTGCTGTTTGCCATCAACCGTTTAAGAATGTACGTATGAATGATTTTAACGCCAACCTCGAACTCCAACACATTTACTTAGAAGCTTATGCAGAACGTTATCATTCGTTACGTCAGTATTTCGAAGCCTATTATTGTTACCGACATGGCTTGATTACTCGGCAAGGTAAGCCTGATTGGGGACAAATTTTCCAGTTCGCCCCTCATTCACACAGTGCGAAAGCGTGTACGGACAAAAAGCAATGTGTACGTGAGTTATGGTTGCCATTGAGTGTGTTAGTGGGGCGATTGAAAGCCTTAGTGCGTGATGACGAACTCACGGTAGAGGCGATTCAGGATCTTTTAGATGACGCTTTACATTATGTGATTGTGTCGCGGGAAGAGTGGAATGCGTTGAAGAAAAACGGTTGGGTAGAAAACATGCCCGCCGAATTTTATCAGCCTCAGAACCCGCATTATCAAGACCCGCATGATCGTTTTACCCGTTTGGGTATTGCGTTTGAGCAGGCGGCGTTTATGCGCTAAACACTGAAGCACAGAACAAACAGGCGGGCAGGTGTGTCCGCCAATCATCAATTATTTCCTTCCTACTACTTATTTCCCCATCAGCGGCCCTATTACTAACAACCTCTACCTACATCACCCATTACCTTCTGTGACCGTGTCACCTGTTTTTACCGTACTGCGCTGCACGCCGCCAAAACCATATCAACGCTCTCTATTTTTCTCCTTTTATCTTGCTGATGGTGTCATGTGATCAGTTCGCGTCAGTCTGGGGCAAAATCGGTGCCTCCATCACGAGAAAGCGAACATGTGGGATGGACTACAATTAACGTTTAACACTGAAAGTGTTGCGTATAACAAGCATGAGCTCAGGTAAATAATGTTTCGTTCACGAAATATTTATTGTTTCCTTTGTGATTGCAAATTGCACAATTTAGCGTGAATCGCGTCTATTTGTTGAACGTTTTATGTTGATTTATGGCGAAACTTGACATTTGCACCGTTGAAATGGTTTGATCTGTGCAGTTTTTAATTGATTACAGGGCTAAATATACTTGCTCGAGTGTAGGGTAGAAGCATCATCTGGTTGGCAGGGAAATGGCAGCGATGAGAGCATTTTGAGAATGACTTTTTAGGTGTGTTTTTACGTTAACTCGTTATCAAGTGGGATGACATAATGAGTAAAATAGACAAATACAGTATTGATAATACCGACTATACAGTCGGACAGGATAACATTCAGAAGTGGGGGTTTGATGTTCATAACCCCGTGTTTGGCACCAGTGCCGGTTTGATTGTGCTATTTTTGGTGCTTGCCTTGGTCAGCGATCCAACCACGGCGAAAACGGCACTAGACGGTATCAAAAATAGCATTATCAATAGTTTTGACTCGCTGTTCCTTTGGGCGGGTAACATTTTTGTGTTGTTCTGTTTGGTGTTAGTGGTTTCACCGTACGGTAAAATTCGTATTGGTGGAACAGAGGCGCAACCGGACTATTCTCGCATGTCGTGGCTGGCGATGTTGTTCGCAGCCGGTATGGGGATTGGCCTGATGTTCTGGAGTGTGGCTGAGCCTGTTGCTTACTACACTGGCTGGTATGAAACGCCATTGAATGTGACGCCATATACGCCGGAAGCGCGTGAATTAGCGATGGGCGCAACCATGTATCACTGGGGGTTGCACCCTTGGGCCATCTACGGTGTGGTTGCATTGTCGTTAGCCTTCTTTGCGTATAACAAAGGCTTGCCGCTGTCTATCCGTTCTATCTTCTATCCGCTGTTGGGCGACCGTGTTTGGGGTTGGCCTGGTCATATCATTGATATCTTTGCCGTGTTAGCCACCATGTTTGGTTTGGCGACCTCATTGGGCTTAGGGGCACAACAAGCCGCCAGTGGTATTAACCACGTATTCCATATGTCTGGCGGTATTGGTCTGCAAGTCATTGTCATTATTGTAGTGACGCTGCTCGCGGTTATTTCTGTTGCGCGAGGCATTGATGGCGGGGTGAAGTTACTGAGTAACTTGAACATGCTGGTGGCATTGGCGTTGTTGGTCTTTGTTGCGGCTGTGGGTTTCGCCATTTCGATGGGCACCATTCCGACCACGATTGCGGGTTACGCCAAAAATTTCTTCGCCCTGAGTAATCCACATGGCCGAGAAGATCAGGCATGGCTGCATGGCTGGACGGTATTCTACTGGGCATGGTGGATTTCATGGTCGCCATTTGTCGGTATGTTTATTGCCCGTGTGTCTAAGGGCCGTACCATCCGTGAGTTTTTGATTGCGGTATTGATTGTGCCAACATTGGTTACCACCGTATGGATGTCGGTGTTTGGTGGTCAGGCGATTGATCAGGTGATCAATGGTGTCGGTGTGCTGGGTAAGGAGGGCTTAACGTCTGTTCCTCTGGCAATGTTTGAGATGTTTGAATCTCTGCCATTGAGCTCATTCTTGTCTGTTGTGGCGATTTTGCTGGTGATGATCTTCTTCATTACGTCTTCAGATTCAGGCTCATTGGTGATCGATAACATTACGGCGGGCGGTAAAATTGAGTCACCGATTCTGCAACGTGTGTTCTGGGCGACGATGGAAGGTGCGGTTGCGGCTGTACTGCTTTATGTTGGTGGTACACAGGCGATAGAAGCCTTGCAGGCCGGGGTGATTTCAACAGCCTTGCCATTCGTGTTTATCTTGCTGTTGATGTGTATCAGCTTGGTAATGGGATTACGCACCGAGAGTATTCGAGAGAAATTTGCGTAAAATCGTGAGGATGCTTTCGCAAGGCTGCTAGCTATGGCTTAAGACAACATCAAATGCCGGCGGGTAAAGCGTCTTTTGAGTAACAGAGAAAATCCCTCTTCGTTTTGAAGAGGGATTTTTTTGTTTGCGTTATAACCAAATCGTATCGAGGGGCGTATCCGGCGAGAAATGATAAGCAATCTGAGCTTGTAATAATTCCGCTGTTGCCAAGGCATCGGTCAGAGCGTGGTGGGGCTGATAAACAGGCAAGCCATAGCGTTGACGAGCTTTGGCAAGACGAACTGAGCCGGGACGGATCCCACGTAATCGGTTTAACCAGCCGCCGCAATCTCGTTGCTGTACGGCAGATTCTATCGCCATGGTATCGATCAGCGGGAAATGTATCCCTTCATCCAAACGGCTTAACAGCGCCTGATTCATGAAGCTGCGTTCAATATGTTGGTAATGTACCACCACAATTTTTCCTGCCAGCGCGTTGAGCACCTGACCAAGGATATTCAATAAATCAGGGGCATTTTCCACTTCGGAATCGGTGATGCCATGAATCACGACCGATTCCTCACTTAACGGGCGATTTGGATTAATGATCCAATGCGCGGATTCACGGCAGCGAATGCGTGACAACGTGAAGGGCACCAAACCGATGCTGATGATTTCATCTTTTAGTGGATTCAATCCGGTGGTTTCAAAGTCGAGTGCCACAAACTCCACCTCGCTGAGTGGCGTATCACCACTGGCAACGGGCGTTTGATAATAGCGCCGAATACGATCGTCTTGCGCGGTTTCCAGCAAGGTTTGGAAAAAGGTTGGCCAGTTGGGCGTTGCACGTGTATTAAGCTGTAGACGCGGCTTATCTGGGCGCGGCATGGACTTCCCTGAGTGAAGGTGTGACATTAAAGACGTCCTCCCTGATAGCGAAATTTAATGAAATTCTGCGCATTGCTGAGAATTTGAAACGCAGCCTTCAGGTTTCGGCGCTCAAAGTCAGACATATTCTCTGGCTCAATGCTGTTATCCGCTTCGATGTCTGCCTCAATATCCAATGCCTGATGGCGAATACGCACCATGTAAATCAATTCCATGGCATCGCGTAAATCTTGTCCGCGTCCTTTGGGTAAAATACCCGCCTCAATCACATCATCTAACCGTTCAAACGAGTTTTGCGAACGTGAACCTACGGCCAGCGCATGCACGCGGATCAAATCGGCCAGTGGGGCGGTGCCACGACGTTTTAAGTTAATGGAGTTTTTATGGCGCCCATCTTGTTCCATTACAAAATCTTTGAAAAAGCCCAACGGTGGCGTTCGGCTAATGGCATTACGCGCCAGACAGGCCAGAAAACGGTTATTTTTACGGGCGCGGCGCACGATGAAACTATTGAGCTGTTCGGCCCATTTCACGCGACCATAAACGCCAGCCAGATCAAAGAAGATAGAGCTATTCAGTAACGCTTGCGGCTTGGGTTCATCAATCCAGTTGGCAAAACAGTCTTCCCACTGGGTACGCGTTTTGCGCCACTCCGGATTGGTCGCCATCACATCACCGTCACAGTAGCTGTAGCCGCATGCCGCTAACCCGTCACAAATGAAAGTGGCCAATTTATCGAAGTATTCCCCATGGAGCGCTTCATCGTAGCTGTCATCCAGAATCAGCGCATTATCCTGATCAGTCACGATGAGCTGTTCATCTCGTGCCATGGAACCCATGGCAAGCAGGCAGTACGGAATAGGAGGGGGCCCCAGTTGCTCTTCAGCCAGTTCAGCCAAACGTTGTTTGAAGCTGCGTCCAATTACGGACATGGCACTGCCTACCATATGGGCGTTTGCATCCTCATTGACCATACGTACAAAGCAGTACTTCACCTGCTCACTGACCAGTTGTAACTCTTCCAGTGTTTGTTGCTGGAAAATAGTACTGACAATCAACAAGCTGTTTTGCGATTCATAGCGGACAATATCGGTCAGGCCAATCATGCCAATGGGTTGTTTGTTTTGTAGTACAGGCAGGTGGTGTACGTTATAGCGCAGCATGGTGAGCATGGCTTCAAATACGTAGGCGTTGTGATCAAGTGAAATTAGATCTGCACTCATCACTTCAGAGACGGGCAAGTTGGTGTCTAAGCCTTGCGCCAATACTCGCGAGCAGAGATCACGATCGGTAATGATCCCAACCAGAGGCTCACTGTCTTCATCCTCGCCATCGAGTTCCGGATTAACGATAAGCAGGGCTGAGATATTCTCTTCCGCCATTAACATTGCAGCATCCTGAATAGGTGCATCTTTGCTGATGGTAATGGGATCGCGTGACAGCAGAGTGCGCACTTTCGAGGTGGTTAAATCGTTTTCTTCCGCATGGGTAGATACCACATTGCGTAAGCGTGCGCTGTCTTCGACTTCGACGAAATCGGCAAAGCTGTCAAATTCATCACAGAGCTGATTGAAGATGCTTTCGGGAATGCAGTAGACCAGCGTGTCTTCAATCGCGCGGGCTGGCATACGGACTTTGTTGTTCATCAGCAAGCCCATCTGGCCAAAAAGATCGCCCGCATCAATGCGATTATACAGTTCGCCTTTGCGGCGATAGATTTCAACCGCACCACTGCGGATCATATAGAGATCATGAATACTGTCGCCGGTCTTGAGGATCATGTGATCTGCCCGGTAGTAGGCGACTTCAATGTGCATGGTAATGTGGTGGAGCGTTTCTTCAGGGAGATCAGCAAAAGGCGGATATTGACTGATAAAGTGAAGAATTTCGAGCTGCTCAGCTTCCATGAGTGTATCCGTATGATTCAGGCGTTCTATTGAGTATACCCAATGCGCATGAATGAAGGCTGTCTGATAAGCCATACAGCGGATGTAATTGGCGTTTGTCTGCGGGCAAAAGTAGGGTAATGTGAAGGCCATTTCTGATTCCACAGGGAAGTTTTACCATGCATATTCGCTACTGCACGTTTTCTGATCACGCTGAAGCTATGTTAGCGATTTTTAATGAGGCGATTGCCCATACCACGGCGCTATACGAATACGAACCCCGCACGATGGAGGTGATGGAACGCTGGTTTGAGGTGAAAACACGGGGGGATTACCCGGTGGTGGGGGCATTTGATCACGATGGGACACTGATGGGATTCGCTACTTACGGCCGCTTTCGAGAGCAACCGGCTTTTCAGTTCACGGTGGAAAACAGTATTTACCTGGATGCGAAATACCGTGGCAAGGGCGTCGGTAAAGAGTTAATGAAAACCATCATTACGTTGGCGGAACATCAGGGCTATCACACTATGATTGGCGCGATTGATTTAGAAAATATCGCCAGTTTACGTCTGCACCAAACATTTGGATTTCAGGAGTCAGGCATCATTAAACAGGCGGGGTATAAATTTGATCGGTGGTTGGATCTGGCTTTCTATCAACGACTGTTGGCGACAAATGAATAGAGGCGAGCGGGCTTTTGTCAGAAAACCGTAAAAAGCGATCAAAAAAGCGACATTTAATTTGAAATAGGCATTAAAACTGCAATTTTTATTGAAGTTAAAAGCGATTAATACATAATACTGTTTATTTATCCAGTTAATGAGACGTGTGCATACACCGTTTGACTAGACTGATAGTCAAGTAAAGCCAAATTGGTGAGGGTGATGCGTGCGCATAGTATGTGATTATAGTGGCTAATTTCAATACACATCTTGGAACAGCCGCACTTACCAGCAGTATTGCGGCCACCGCCTTACTGTCTGCGGGCCATGTGGTGCCGATCACGGCATTGTGGCTGATGCTGCTGGGTACCATTGGTGGGCTGTTGCCGGACATCGATTCTGACAATTCAACCTCGATGCAAACCTTGTTTCGAATATTCGGAGGGTTGATCACCTTCAGTTTTGTCGGGCATATATACCGCATGGTTTCCATGCTGGAATTAATGGTTTATGGCACGTTTTGTTATTTAACGATTCGATATAACTTTAAAGCAACGTTAGAAAAATTCACAGTACACCGAGGCTGTTGCCATTCGTTGGCCTTTGTCGTTTTATTCGGTCTATTTACCGTCTGGTTATTATATTTATTGGGGTATAGCGACAAAACCGCCTGGCTGTCCGGCTTGTTTGTGTTTTACGGTGGCATCGTGCATTTATTATTGGATGAGCTATACAGCGTAGATTTAGCCAACCGACGATTGAAATTGTCGTTTGGAACGGCGCTGAAAGTCTTCTCACCCCGTAATCCGTTTATCAGTGCCTTACAGTGTGCCTTGATTGTGGTGTTGTACATGCAAAGTCCTCCTTGGCAGGATACATGGCATCAATTGAGTAATTGGAGTGAATTTCAATTCAAGCCGGATTGGCTTAACCGTGAGCAGGTTAGCGAATTTTGGCAGGATGTGGTGTCTTCTACCAAAGATGCCATGAGCCGCAACCATGACAGTTAATTTCACGTGAGCTAACGGGATTAGGCTGTTGCATGACAAAAGAAAGGGAGCCAAGTGCTCCCTTTTTTGATCTTTGCTGATGCGGCATTGTTGATAAGCGTTGGGCTTAGCGCATTCGCGTTAGGTTGACGCGGCCACCTTGGGCTTGCTTTTAAAGATATTCACAATGGCTTTAAGGGTGTAATAACCACATACCACCGTGAATAATACGGCACAAAATGCTTCACCGTGATGAGTTGCAACGCCGATCCAGGCTAATGCCTGCCCACCAAAATCTTTCACGTGTGCCAATGCCCATTGATAGACAATGTAGAGCTTTGTCAGGGTGATAAAGACTAAGTAAGCTTTACCCCATGGGGTAGTAAGAAAATATTTAACTTTAGACCAGAACTGCTTCATATAACCTCTCGGTGAAATAACAGAATGCTGTTGACGAGAGAAATCATATGATCGACGGATATGGCGTTTTTACCAATTCACGCCACTACGGACAGGTCGTAAAGAGAGACAATATTAAGACATAAAACTGATTGTAAAGGCCTCTTCGGTCAATGATGCGGTTTCACTGAATGTCATCACCTGATTTTTACCTTGGCGCTTGGCATAGCTGAGCGCTAAATCAGCGTCTTCTAATAACTGGCTAAGTGAAATATCGCTATTATTTTGAGTGCGGATGCCCACACTGATGGTCAGTGTAATCATGCCTTCAGAGGTCGGTATGCGTAATTTACTGATCCGCCAACGCAGCCGTTCGGCTAAAATCTTGGCAAAATGTTCGTTAGTGCGGGGTAATAGAATGAGGAACTCTTCGCCGCCCCAGCGACCAATAAAATCACTTTTACGTATGCTGTGTTTACAGCAATCAGCAAACTGTCTGATGACAGCATCACCTGTCTGATGCCCATAGCAGTCATTAATGAGTTTAAAGTCATCCAAATCGATAAATAGACAAGAAAGAGCGCTAGATTCTTGTGTCGCTTTCAGACTTTGTTGATGGAGAATAACATCGAAGCCATTCCGGTTGGTGAGGCCGGAGAGCACATCCACATACGCCGTTTTCTCTAGCTGACTATATTGATTGTACTTTTCAGTAATATCAATCATTGTCATTTGTACAACAGGGGTTGATTGACGGTAGGTAAGCGACTCTGCAGCCAGTATGTGGGCGATAGCACCAGAAGGTTTGGTTATACGATAGGTATAAATTGAAGAGGGAGTCTTGCCATTTAGTATATCGTGATAGCGTTGTTCTGCATCAGAAGGGTGAAGCCCAAAAAATAAGGGAAGGAGACTGGGGAGATTCAGAATGTCATCAACACTATCAATGCCGAGAATGTCGCATACATTTTCGTCGGCATAAAGCGGCTTGTAGTGATCGTGAATTAATGTGCCAAATAGGCCAGCAAAATGATGATCACGATCGCGTTCTATTCGTGGATAGGTTGTCATTGAGTGTATAGCTTCCTTGTTATTTCCTTTGGGTATATACGAAGGCGCTTTGCGCATATGCAATTTATAGTTATGTCATTAGCGATAATATGTGATGTTAGTTCAAAAAAACAAGTTAATGACATCTGAAATACATGTTGAATGAAAAAACTTTGAGGTCAGTCATTATCTAAATTCATTTGGAATAAACCAATTACATACATTTAGAGAATACAGCGTTCAGAAGGGCGTTCAAAATGGCGCTCAAAAACAATAGGTATTTGAAATTAAACGGAATGATTGCTGGTAAATTAAAGAGGGATCAGGAAGAAAGGTAACGTTGGCGATAGTGCTTAGGTGAAAACCCTGTCATTTTTTTAAACGCGCGTGAAAAGTGGGCGAGATTAGCATAGCCAATTTCATACGCGATGGTCGTTAAAGAATATTGTTCGTTTTCCATTAAGCGGCAGGCAGTTTCCAGTAGGAAGCTTTCTTTGAGTTGACGGAAACTGGTATTTGCACTCGCCAGTCGACGTTGTAATGTGCGTGGCGTGGTCTCCAAAATTTGCGCGGCTTCTTCAATGGTGAGGGTTTGCTTGACAAGATACGGACGAAGTGCGTGTTGAATGGACTCGATATAACTCATTGCAGCCGGCGCATCCGCTGAGTGTTCAATGGGACTGAATTGGGCCGATGTGGGGTAGGGCATGGCCATGATAGCGTCGGTCAGGGCGACAGCCGCGATACTGCGATCGGTGTAAAACGAGATATCTTTATTATCCAGAATAATTGCCAGCTCATCAGCGCCATGCGATTGCAGTGCAATTTGGCTGGGTAGCCAGTCACTGCGGGTCAATGTGCGGATAAGCTCAATAATAAACAAAACAGAAAATATCTCGGCCCAGTGAAATCCTGCCGTATCGTCTTTGGGTTTTTGTCGGCAAAGCCAGGGCATATCATTAAAGCGATGAATACTGATCTGTGTTGAGGGGGATTCATGCTTAATGGTGACCGTGAGTTGCTGCAGGGCATCTTCAATGGTCGTTACATGGTGGAGGCGTTGTAGCACTTTGGGTATGAAAAACGTTTTAATCTCATGGCGCAGAATCATGCCATAGTGATACGGGTCGGCCTGCTCGGCCATCAGCGCCAGCAAGTGTTGAATTGGGGTGGTCGAGACAAATTCATAAGGCTGCCGAAGAATGTTACTTGGCAACCCAGCCGCTTTGAGCAGAGGATAGATGTCATGCTCAAAGTGTTTAATCAGTGTGATAAAAGCATTGGCGTGGGCGGTGTGAATCAAGGGTACCAGTGTTTTATCATGCATGATGCCTAACTCATGAATAGGAATTAAGGGTTTCTTCAAATTCGATGTGAGCGCGCTCAAGTTGCATCATCAGCATATCGAGATCGGTGTTATCACCGGTTCTGATTGCCTGACGTACTTGCTCCTGACAATCCTCAAGTCTTTTCTTCGATGCTTGTTTTTCAAAAATTTCGCGCAAACTTTCTGCCTGATCCATGGTTTCTCTCATCTTAGCTATGTGTCCGTATCCCAGAGGATAATAAGTGATTAATTGCTTATTATCGCCTGAATAAAATAGTTGATATTCCATTTGTGGAATATGATCAACATCACATAATGCTCAAAACGTATTATTATCAATTGTGTATAAATGTGTCAAATAAGGCCGAATTTCGATGCATTCTCTGTGTTACTGCGTGCATTGCTTCAGTAACATTCAAAGAGATGTCAAACAAATGACGCCTTTATCAGCAACATACCATGTTGAACAAATCGAAGTAACAAATCCCTCAATACGATGAGGTTTTTGCGATGTAAAGCAAATAAACGAACAAATATAACAGAGGTAATTACATGTAAAATATACAATTTTGACTGTTTTACATGTTTTCTATATGCAGTTGAGAGTAGGGGAAGTGGACGAGCTCTACTATTAAATCAGGAAGAACGACGGTTTTTTGTGTAAAAGAATGGCCCGCTTTTCTGTCACTTATTTTATAAAAACAAGGAAAAATGCTGAAAAGCTATCGTGGATAAATGGACGCAGATGAAGGCAGAGAGATGTACACAGTGGTGCTGACATCGGATGAGTGGGCAGAGAGTACGATGCCATATTTCTGGCGAGAAATGAGGCAAATCGCACAGTGAACGATTTACCTCATTATGTTTTTTACGCTTACAGGGCGGCCGACTTATTGGCTTCGGGTTTATTTATCCGATTGAGCTTTTACCGGGCGGTTTTGTGCGCCGTTGCCATTGCGAGAGGCTGGTTTTTTACGACGCGCTGGGCGACGGTTTTCTGCCTGACCTTCTGTGCGTTTTTTCTCACCACGATGCTCTGAACGTGCGTTGTCGTTGCGATTATTGCGCGCAGGGCGATCTTGATTCTCCGGACGACGATTCTTCGGTACGTAGTTAAGGATGGAAACCGGTACTGGTTTTTTCGGCGCAAAGCCTTCAATCTCTTTACGTACGATTAAATGGCCCAGACGGGATTCAATCATGCACAGGTTTTTGAAGTCATCTTTAGAGACCAAAGAAATCGCTTCACCGGATGCGCCAGCACGGCCGGTACGACCAATGCGGTGTACATATTCATCGGCAGGGAACGGCAAATCGTAGTTGATAACGCGGCTTAGTTCGTCAATGTCGATACCACGTGCAGCGACACCGGTGGCTACGAGGTACTTTAACGTGCCTTTTTTGAAATCATCCAATACTTTGGCACGTGCATCTTGGCTGCGTCCGCTGTGGATCGCTTCTGCCACAATGCCGCGTTTTTCCAACTGAGACACCAACTTCGCGGCACCGTGTTTGGTTTCAATGAAGATCAACGCCTGATCCCACTGATTTTCATTGATCAGGTGGCTCAGAAGGGCTGATTTCTTGTCTTTATCAACGGTAGTCAGCCACTGGTCAATGTTTGGCTTGGCACTGTCGTCTTTGGTTACCGAGATCTCAACCGGATTATGCACGGCCGTTTTAGCCAGTTCACGCACCTGACGAGACAAAGTGGCTGAGAACAGCATGTTCTGACGATCAAGCGGCAAGCGTTCAACAATGTCATTGATCTTTTCAATAAAGCCCATGTCTAGCATGCGGTCGGCTTCATCCAGCACCAGTACTTCAATTTCTTCAAAGTACACGGCTTTTTGGCTGTGCAGATCCAACAAACGGCCCGGTGTGGCTACCAGAATATCGACACCTTCAATCAGGCGCTGTCTCTGTGGCTTGTCGTCCACACCACCGTATACCGCCAGTGATGTCAGGCCAATGTACTTGCTGTATTGCTCGACATTGTCTGCGACCTGAACCGCCAGTTCACGGGTTGGCACCAATACCAGTGCGCGAACACGCTTTTTACGCTGTGTTTCGCCTTTGCTTAGCATTTCAAGGATAGGTAGCGTAAAGCTCGCCGTTTTACCGGTACCGGTTTGCGCAGCTGCAATCAGGTTTTTGCCGGTTAATGCAACAGGAATGGCTTTTTCCTGAATCGGCGTAGGAGATTGGTAACCTAATTCAGCGATGGCTTTTAAGATTGGATCGCTCAGACCAAGGGTAGAGAATGGCATGGAAAGTCTCAGTTGAATGAAATCATGTGATGGTTAACTGCTATAGCTAACGACATAACGTGAATTCTATCACGAACTGAGAGAAGAATAGTGTTTGATGATGAAAAACATGTAGCAGGCAAAGAAGCGGCTTTTCACATACATACAATATGGAACAAACAACTTGCCTCGTACAATGCGCTTGATTTTACGGGGTATGTAAGCCGATTTCTGTACACCACGCCATGTGCTGGTCTGATTAACCGAAAGGCAGACGGTGTGTTTAGTTGTATGGATGCTAACAGCAATTGTGTTCTATCAAGAAATTTCGAGTGATCTCACAGAGATAAGCTGGTCACAGAGAACCACCGGCAAGTAACTGTCGCTATAATTTATCGCTATATCATTCCCCCTTAAACGTGGCTGGTACGAACGTGGCAGAACCGCGTAGCATGATGAGAAAGGAACAACATGTATAACAGATGGATGGGTACGCGTGTGAATGTGTGCAAGGATATGCGCGCAGGCATTAAAGTGGGTGTGTTGCTGTTATCCAGCTTGGTATTTTGTCCGCCATTGGCGATAGCGTCGGAAAATGATGGAATAACATCGATACCACAACCCCAAACGCAACTCCAGACGCAAACCAAGACACAAACCAAGACGCAGGCCGTCGCGTCGAGCGCCTCAGACAATGCGGCGGTACAGAGTGTGTTTATCGCTTACGGTGATGGCATGATGACACGCTTTGATGATGATAAAGCACAAAGTATGTTAGCCAGTGCCGGTCATATGTTCGCACAGGAAGTGCATGATCAATTAAAAGCGAAAGGGGTGAATGTTCAAGCGTATCGCAACAGTGATATAGGATTAAATGAACCGCAGTTTCTTAGCCGCGTGATAGCAAAAAATCCAGCTGCCAGTGGCATTGTAGTGTCGGTGATTTTTGAAAATGACGGAACCAATTACCGTTTGTTCCTCGCGCCTAAACATTTTCCTTTAGAGTACAGCAGTAAAAAATCCGTCAAAATTGGCAAGATCACCCAAAAAGAGTACACCTTACAGTCAAATACATTTGATGGTTCTGAGCTTGCGTTCAGTGCGTTAGCCGAGGCTTATATTGAAGATATAGCAACGCAATTGGGTTTACCGAAAAGTTGACGTTTTCTTTGCGTAAATGCAGCAATGGAGATATTCAAATTCTTCAGGGGAATATCGTATTAATGACAGCAATTTTTCCCTAAGCAGAAGAATCTTCAAGACGCGCAGTGTGATTATCCACTGCGCGTTTTTTTATGCCATTTTTTTGTTTGAAAGGCAGGTTTTCCTCGTTGTTTATCGGTGAAGATACCTGAGAGTGTGCTGCAAAAAATGACGGCATTGTTCATTACAGTGTCACAAAATATGCGCAAAATAAATTAGTGTTCAAACTATTTTTTATTAACCTAACTGAGCTAAAAGTGTGATCTTGATCGCAAAATTAAGGGGTTTGGCGTCAAATATTTGATTTTTGTCGCTGCCTTGTGGGGATAATAAGAGTGCGAATTCATTATAACTCAAAGGATATGTGTCGATATATGAGCACTTCTGCCAAACAGCTGATGCCATCAAACATTGAAAAGCATCCACAGGCAACGTGGCATTTTCGTGAACCCTCTATTGACGATGGTGACGATATTTTTACCTTGATCGCCAATTGCCCCCCTTTAGATACGAACTCGTCATATTGTAATTTTCTCCAGTCTTCTCACTTCAGTAAAACGTGCATTCTTGCCGAATACAACGATACGCTCGCTGGCTTTATTTCTGCATACAGAAAGCCGGATGAACCCCATGTGTTATTCGTTTGGCAAGTGGCTGTCGCTCCCCATTCTCGCGGAAAAGGATTGGCATTCTCCATGCTAGATGCGCTGGTTGGGCGAATGCAACGCCATAACGTGAAAGTGATTGAAACGACCATCACAGAAGACAACGAAGCCTCTTGGGCACTGTTCAAAAAAATGGATGCCGCACACGGACAACAAGGTGTGGTGACGACATTTTTGGATGAGCAAGCCCACTTCAAGGGCAAGCACGATACGGAATATTTGTATCGCATTACGCTCAAACACTCTCAGTAAATAGGAATGATAACGGACTCAACATGGATATTTTCAAGAAGCAAGAATCTAAAGTACGTTCATACTCGAATAGTTTCCCTGTTGTGTTTCAAACCGCGAAAGGTTGCTGGCTTGAAACCGCAGAAGGCGAAAGATACTTGGATTTCCTTGCTGGAGCCGGTTCGTTAAATTACGGACACAATAATCCAGTATTGAAAGAAGCGTTACTCGACTACATTGCTGCCGATGGTATTACACATGGTTTGGACATGCACTCCAATGCAAAAGCTGACTTTCTTCATGCATTGAATGACTACATTCTTGCGCCAAGAAAGCTTGATTACAAAGTGCAGTTTACCGGGCCTACCGGCACCAATGCCGTTGAGGCGGCACTGAAATTGGCCAGAAAGGTTAAAAATCGTAGCACCATTGTGGCGTTCACCAATGGTTTCCACGGTTGTACCGCTGGCGCACTAGCAGCAACAGGCAACCAACACCATCGTCAGGGTGCTGGCGCCACCTTAACTAACGTTACGCGCATTCCTTATGAAGGCTATGCAGGCGTAGATGGTCTCGCGCTGTTTGAAACCTTACTGTCCGACAATTCTGGCGGTATCGATAAGCCTGCAGCGGTACTGTTGGAAACGGTACAGGGTGAGGGGGGCCTGAATGTGGCTTCCAATGCATGGCTGCAACGCCTAAGTGCTCTCTGTAAAGCCCATGATATTTTGCTGATTGTGGATGACATCCAAGCTGGGTGTGGTCGTACCGGCACGTTCTTCAGTTTTGAACCATCGGGTATTGAACCGGATATGGTGACCCTGTCGAAATCTATCGGAGGCTATGGCCTACCTATGGCGGTCGTCCTGCTGAAACCTGAACTGGATATTTGGAAGCCAGGCGAACATAACGGCACGTTCCGTGGTAACAATCATGCCTTCGTGACAGCGGCCAAAGCGTTGGAAATCTATTGGTCAGACGCGCAGTTTGAAACGCATATTCAGCGTAGCTCGAGCAAAGTGAGCGAGGTGTTACAGCGTAACTTGGCGAAGTACCCGGATCTGTTTGTGCAAGAAAAAGGGCGCGGCATGATGATCGGGATTGAATGTCAAAGTGGTGATATTGCGGCTGCTATTGCAAAAACCTGTTTCGCCAATGGCATGATCATTGAAACTGCCGGCCCGAATGATGAAGTAGTGAAATTCTTCTGCCCACTGACTATCACGGATGCAGAGTTGGAGCAGGGGCTGAACATTTTTGAAGGTTCAGTAGAAGCCATTGCAGAAAAACAATTTAAGCAAGCGTCTTAATTAAAGGAATAATCATGATCGTACGTACATTAGAGGAGTGTCGCCAAAGCGAGCGTCGTGTGGCATCAGATACATGGGAAAGTGTTCGCATGTTGTTGAAAGATGACAAGATGGGGTTCTCTTTCCACATCACGACTATCTTTGAAGGCACAGAGACGCACATTCACTACAAAAACCACTTAGAGTCCGTATATTGCATGAGCGGCGAAGGGGAAATTGAAGTGGTAGGCGGTGAAACCTATCCGATTAAACCGGGGACGCTGTACATCCTTGATAAACATGATGAGCACTACCTCCGTGCCTATAAAGACAAAGAAATGGTAATGGCGTGTGTCTTTAACCCGCCGATTACGGGGGCGGAAGTCCACGATGAGAACGGTGTTTATCCGTTAGTTGATTAATCGCGTCATTAACAACGCGTCATTCATCAATAGGTTCGTGAGGGCTGAGGCACTCACGAATCCTTTTCTTCTTTGAATTTATAGATACACAGCGAAGGCCTTCTTATGACTTATACCGTAGAGAAAATCGGCGGTACCTCCATGACAGCATTTGATGCTGTACTTGAAAATATTATGCTTCGTCCTGCCCCAGAAGATCGTTATAACCGCGTATTTGTGGTGTCAGCGTACGGTGGTATGACGGATGCGCTCCTTGAGTGTAAAAAAACCGGTAAGCCGGGTGTGTACCAATTGATCGCAAAACGCGATGAGCATTGGGAAAACGCACTGGCGTATGTGGAACAGCGCATGCTGTTGATGAATGAAAATATTTTTGCGGACTCCATGAACCGTATTCGTGCAGATAAATTCATTCAGTCCCGTATTGCTGAAGCAAAAAACTGTATTTCTAATATTCTTGAAACTTGTCAGTACGGTCAGTTTTCTCTGCGCCATTATTTGCCGCAAGTCCGTGAGTTTTTATCCTCCATTGGTGAAGCACACAGTGCCTATAACACTGCATTGAAGCTGAAAAATGTCGGGTTAAATGCACGTTTTGTCGATCTGTCAGGCTGGAATGATGAAAAGACCCAGCTGCTGGATGACAATATTCGTGACGCCTTTGCAGATATTGATGTCAGCAAAGAATTGCCGATTGTGACGGGCTATGCGTCGTGTAAAAAAGGCCTGATGTCGACCTACGATCGTGGCTACAGTGAAATTACCTTCAGCCGCATTGCTTCTATTACCAACGCGGATGTGGCCATTATTCACAAAGAGTACCACCTAAGCTCTGCTGATCCGCGTATGGTCGGGGTAGATAAAGTGCTACCTATTGGCATGACGAACTACGACGTTGCCGATCAGCTGGCAAGTTTGGGGATGGAAGCTATTCACCCGAATGCCGCTGCAGGTTTGCGTGAAAGCGGTATTGAATTGCACATTAAGAACACTTTTGAGCCGGAACATAAAGGGACGGTGATTGCCAGCACCTACCAGCCAAGCACGAACAAAGTTGAAATCATTGCCGGTAAAGAGAAAGTGTTCGCTTTGCACCTGTTTGATCAGGCCATTGTCGGCAAAGTGGATAATGTCAGCTATGAGCTTATGGAGATCATTACCGACGAGCGCGTTAGCCTGATTGGTAAAGAGATGAATGCTAACTCGATGACCTACTATCTTGGCGGTAACCCGGAGAGCTTGAAAAAGGTTCAGTACCGCGCAGAAAAGAAATACCCGAGTGCAGAAGTAAAAGGGCGCATGGTGGCACTGATCTCAGTGATCGGTTCGCAAATCGATACCAATAAGGCCTTGGCACAAGGGGTATTGTCGTTGATGAAAGCGGATATCACACCATTGGCGCTGCATTCATCCATGCGTAACGTGAACGTACAATTTGTGGTGAGTGATAACGAATACCAAGGCGCGATTTGTGCATTGCATGATGAGTTTTTTGATGCCGATGAGAAAGCCGATAGCAAAAGCAAAGTCGCCTAATTGACGATCACTATGAATATAATGAATTGTCACGTACACAGCCGCATAGCAAAATGATTGCTATTCAGTGACGCATATAAAGCCGAGTGTGAACTCGGCTTTTTTGTTGCTATTCGCGCTAAAGCAAGACGATGTAAGCGTAAGGGTATTAAAGTGCAAAGCCTGAAAATGTCTGTGTTAAACTGCGATTTAGCCTTATTGATGAATAGGAAATCCTCCGTGTCCTCCTCACTGCAATCCTCTCTTATTTACCAAATTATCCCGGCTGATCACGTGCCCATGGCACTACTGCTGGAAGCCGATCCCTCAGAAGCCTCTGTAGCCCGTTATCTTGAAGTGTCACAGTGCTTTGCTGCATTAGAGGGAGAAACGGTTTGTGGCGTTTGTGTGGTGATGAACAAAGGGACGAAAGTCGAAATCATGAATGTGTCGGTGTGGCCAGAGCAGCAAGGGCGGGGCATTGGTACCGCATTATTACGATTTACTCTTGAGCAATTAAAGCTGCAGGGTGTCACTCAGGTTGAATTAGGGACCGGCACTTTCGGGTACCAATTGACGTACTATCAACGCGTGGGGTTTCGGGTGGTGGATATCTTAAAGGATCACTTTTTGGATAATTACCCGGAGCCCATTATTGAAAATGGCATTCAGCATAAAGACATGTTGATACTCGCGATCCGTTTGGAGACTGAATGACGGTTTGAACGATATTGTAGATAGTCAATATCGAGTAAAACACAAAAGACAGCATATGCAAGGAGCAAGCATGGCAAATATGCCCATATCTCGATCCTCCTCAAAACCATTCACCCAGCAACCCGTTATCATTTTTGATCTCGACGGGACGATTAGCGATCCCAAAGTCGGAATTGTTCGCTGTATGAATCACGCGTTGAAAGCACATGGATACCCGACAAGAGATGAAGCTGAAATCAGCCGATACATCGGTCCTCCATTGGATTTGACGTTTCAGACGTTGGTGAAAAGTGATGATCCCGTATTGGTTGCGTCGCTGGTTGCGACATACCGAGATCGCTATGCAACAGAAGGGTATGCGGAAAACACCCTGTATGACGGTATGGTAGAGGTGATTAAAGCATTGGCTGAGCACTATCCATTGGCTGTGTGTACATCAAAGCGCAGAGATTTTGCCGAGATGATTTTGGCTCGGTTTGATTTGTTGCCGTATTTTCAGTTCGTGAATGGCGGTGAAATTGGCGTTCAGAAAACCCAACAGTTATCAGCGTTATTGCATCAGGGAGACATAGACGCCCGAGCCATTATGATAGGTGATCGTAATGTGGATCTGATTGCCGCACACAATAATGGATTGCGTGCGATTGGGGTGTTGTGGGGCTACGGCGATGAGGCAGAGTTGAGTCAGGAAAATCCGGCTGAGATTGTGGGCTCGCCAGAGGCATTGACGACGGCGATACGGAAGTTGGCGGCGTATATCGAATAGTCAGATGTTGATGTTGTGTCTGCATCATTACTAAAAGCGCTTTACCAGAAGCGCATTGCCAATATCGTGACAAATGTTGACTCGGTGTGTGTTATGCATGCCGAGTTTTTTTGTACCTGCTCGCAGTCTCTGTTTGGGCACTGAATTGCCAGCAGGTCGCAATATGTCGTTATGTTACGATTATGTAATGATGTGCGGCGGTGTATGGCATGAAGTGACACAGTAAGTCCATGAAGGGAGCAACAATGAAAACGTATTTTCATACCCAGCCAGGGCTGGTGGTTGTGTATGGCTGCATTCAAGAAAATGTCGTCCATCGCCATAATGCGATACAGCTTGTGTGGCCTGAATCTGCGGCGTCTTTGACTGTTGACGGCACACCGTGTGAAGCCGTTGCCGTTATCGCCTCCCGTATTCCGCATCAACTTACGATGGATCAAGGTTGGATACTGTTAATTGAACCACATTCAGCGTTAGGGCATGCGCTGACGGCGCGATTGGCTGGCAGGCCTTATATGGCGTTAGATGAGGTACCGTTCTATCAAGGCTCGCTTTCAACGTTAGATGATCCTGAACCGGCTTTCGATGTTTTATCCAAGATGCTCGCCCCGATATTGTCGGCGTTAGGTGTGCAGAGATTGTTCGAGCAGCTACTGCTCCAGCATCTGTCAATGGTCGACGTAACGGATTTGGAAAGAGCGGTTATAGATATGACCGGCCGAGAAGGTGCGGTTTCACAAGTAGTCCTTTCAGAAACATCGCAGCGTCACACTGTGTTCGATTCCGCTCGGTTGGATAAACGGGTACAAGCGGCCTTGGTTTATTTGCAGCAGTTCTTTTTTTCTTCAGCGTCTGAGGAATTTGAGGATAAGTTGCTGGTGGACGCCGTGGCTAAATCGGTGGGGTTGTCAAAAAGTCGGTTCCTTCATGTGTTTAGAGAACAAATGGGCATAACGTGGCGATCTTATGTGCTATGGCGGCGTTTGTTGTTGGCAATCGGACAAATTCGACGAGGCAGTAATGCCACACAAGCAGCGCACAACGCAGGGTTTGCGGACAGTGCCCATTTAAGCCGCACATTTAAAGCTACGTTTGGATTAACGATTCGAGACGCTAACCAGCAATGGGGAGCAAGGAAGCACTAGTATGGATGAAAGGACATTGTATCAAGTTATTGATCAGTCTTGGTTGCAACGGTTTGATATGACATTCCCCTCCGAGTCTTTTGTGTTGGCACCGGTGTCTGCATGGCGAAATAAAGATGAAGAAGATATTGCCTTTATTTATCAGTCATCCACGTTAACGTTGTTGTGTGTTGAGGCTGCTTTTCAAGATGAAATAGAAACAGCGGTACGTGCGCAAGAGCCATCGTTGCTGAGTTTGTCGGCATTGGTCGATGCAGAACTGGCGATAAATGATCGTGATTACTATCTCTCTGAATCACAGCGCTTTTCTATTTGCTTGTATCCTGACAGGGAAAAATATCAGGTTGTAGAGTGGGAACTATCGAACTCAGAGCATCGTGCCAACATTGAGGCTTTTATCTCGAATGCATCTGAAGATGACATTCATAAAGCGGATTTTGATATTGATAGTGAATATTTTTATGCTGTCATCATTAATGGTGAAACGGCGGCAATGCTGGCATCGTATTGTGGCTTTGAACCGTTTGAAGCTTTATCTATTTTGGTCCAACCAAAATATCGAGGTCTGGGAGTGGGCAAGATTTTGTTGTCGTCTCTTATTATGGCGACGGAGAAAAGACAACGCGTGATTCGGTATCGAACCAATGCAGACAACATTGCGTCCATTAAATTGTGTGAGTCTTTGGGCTTTACCTGTCATTCCTGCATCCAAATTATCAGTCGGGTCATGGAATGAAATTGAGTTATCGCAAGTCACCCTTAAGCATTCTGATTTTAGGGGGAACCGGTTTTCTTGGTCAGTCGGTCGTGATGCAGTGTTTAGCGAGGGGATATTCGGTGACGGTGTGTGTTCGAGGTGATACACCGAATGAGTTACCCCAATCCGTTGAACGCCGAATTGCAGATCGCCATGACCCGCTTGCGGTTGCGCAGTCATTAGGAAATGGACGCTGGGATGTGTGCATTGATATGAGCGGCTATTTGCCTATACATGTTCGTCAAACCGCCACCTTGCTACGTGAACGTGTGGCGCATTATATCTATATCAGTGCGGTGAAGGCCTTCGAACCCCCAACGCCACATCATGTGGCTATAACGGAAAAGAGCCCGACTTATTCTCCTATCGATGAGACCATTACGCACATTGATAACCACACCTATGGACCGTTAAAGGCGACATCAGAGCAGATTGTTCGCTCCTTGTTTCCATTGCGTGCCACCATCTTGCGGCCGCAGGTGATTATTGGTCCGCATGATTGTTCGGGCCGTCTTGCCTATTGGCTCTTACGAGCACAGGGAACAGGAACGCCATTACTTCCGGGGCGAGGGGATGATCATTTGCAGGTGGTGGACGTGATGGATATAGCAGCGTTTATGATGAAAGTGATCCAGAATCGATGGGTGGGGGATTTTAACCTGGCAGGAGAAAAAGTATCTTGGCTACGTTTTGTGCAATTACTGAATATGTCGCATGGACAATGGGTGGCAAGTGAAAAAATTGCAGAGGCTGGTCTGAGTTTTCGAGAGTTGCCATTGTATCGCGTGAAGGGAAGTACTGAGGCGTCGTATATGAATATCGACAACAGCAAAGCCCGCGCACATGGCTTTACGGTAACGGATTTTAGCCACAGTGTTTCACGGTATGCGGCATGGTTGTCAGAAAACGGACATCGCATTCCTGACGACATCCATGCAGAATGGTTGACGCCTGAACAAGAGTACGAATTGGTAAAGGCGAGTGCTGGGGCGGTATCTCACTGATTACTGCGATTAGTCAGGGAGCGGGATTTTGCGCGCTAAGCGATCGATTCCGCCTTCGGTGGTGAAGAACATCTCAAATTCAAACATGATGCCGGGGTTGATTCTGTAATCAAACTCATCCTGAAAATCCAACTCCGGTGTGACGGTCATATAGAGCCAATCTTTGTATAAGCGGTGTTTCCACGATACGGACACCCATGCATTGGTGATGGAGTAGTTAGGTCTTGAATCGGCACTCACACCAATCGAATACTGCATCAGATTATTGGCATCGAGACGATCAAAAATTTCCGCCTGTTGTACAAATTCCCAATTGTTATCGGTATCTAAGTATTGTGCGCTGGAGCTGAGCTTGAGGATCGTAAGCGGGTCTTGCGGGTTAGCAAAATAAAAATTAAACGAGGTGATCGCCCCAGGTCCTTTGGAGTGGTAATAGAAAATTTCCTGTTTAATGCGACTGGTCCAGGTTTCACTGAGGCGATCAACGCGACGTAGATCGGCACGGGTAAAAGGGTCGAGAGGCAGTTTGATTTTCAGACCCACATCAAAGTTGGTTTTCCAGCTGCCCCATTGACGGCCTTGCAAGCGAACCCCACCCACAGCGCCGGATAAACTGCTGTCACTGTTATCACTGATCCCGCGTTGTTTGTCTTCTAAGCGGTCAAAATCATCCGGATCGGTTTCTAAAATCAGTTTCCAATTCTTTTTAGTATGGGGCAGGTCGAGTTTGAGTTTAACGCTGGCATCGCCGCTAAAATACTCGCGATGGCTGTATCTGGGTTTGAACTTAATTTTGAGATAACTGCGATTCTTCATCGGTTTTTCATCGTCTTTCTTTGCGATGAAATGATCAAAACTGGTGCCGTAATAGTGAATCGTATCTGAGATAGAATCTTGCGTCTCATCAATCCATTCCTGAAAGTCTGCGTCTTCCTCATCCTCGTCATCAGCCAGTCTGTCCCCATTGAAGTTCGTGTCATAAAGATAGGCATCATAGGATGAAGGCGCAGTTGTTGGCTGTTGTGTTGGTGAGGTGCTTTGTGGTTCAGAGGCATGACTGTTTCCGCTAATGATAACGGAGACAGAAGTAAGAAACAGCACATAGACGGCACATGGGCAACGAAGGAACCGATGAAAAAACAGAAACATCCACACTCCTTCAGTTGATTGAATACAGCAAGGGTAGTACTGCTAAGTATAGAAGTTGGCGTTATTGAAAATATCTTTCGCGTGAGAATGAGAAAAGTGAGATCTCATTCCAAAATTTGAATCGTGATACGTGTAATGAGAATAAGACACGTCAGAAATCTTTAGGGTTTGTTTGTTAAAACAGAAAGATAGGTTTTATCACAATATGAAACACATTGTTCTCCCCGTAAGGAGGAAAGTAATATAAAGCTCAACTACACTCTAATTGTATTGAAAACAAGACAGCCTCGCCAAGTGAACTGGAGTGTAATCATGGACAGTGTAGATTTCGACGGTATTAAGCGTGACGTGTCAGACAAAGTAAAATTGATCTTTGAAACCTTTGAGGATAACCATAACCGTTTACCCACAATGGAAGAGTTTCGCGTATTGTTTCACGACCATGCGGAACACTATATTGGTCCAGAAGATCGATTGAGCATTGAAGCGGGTTATCAAGGACGTGAGAAGATGCAAGAGCGTGAGCGAAAACTGTGGCGAGTGGTGAATGAACTGGAAGCCGAACAGCGCTGCTTACGGACGGACTGGGACTAGTCCCTTTATCGTCAAAGCCACCTCCAGAGAGCCTGTTGTTTCAGGTTCTTTTTTTGCCTGCTAATTATTGGCCAATTCTTTCTTGTTATCTCTTTACCTCTTATTTTTTAATTGAGCCTTCAACGCTAAAGAGACATGAGAGCGGGGGCGAATATTTAACGCTTGGCAAATGTGCCATCCCGCTTCGGCCAATAAAGGTAGGCTTACACCCGTTTCAATTCCTAACTGATGACACAAATACACCACATCTTCAGTTGCCACATTGCCGCTGGCCCCGGGGGCATATGGGCATCCGCCTAAACCGGCGACGCTGCTGTCGATGGTGGTGATCCCCATGAGTAATGCTTGGTAAATATTGGGCAGCGCTTGCCCCCAGGTATTGTGGAAATGCACGGCTAAGACGTGTTTGGGGAGTTGTTGTAACACGGCATCCAGCATTTGACCTACTTTAAGGGGCGTACCTGTGCCTATGGTATCGCCTAACGATACTTCGTAGCACCCCATGTCATAAAGTTGTTTGGCGATGGTCGCCACTTGTGTTGGTGATGTCGGACCGTCATAGGGACAATCTATTACGCAGGATAAATACCCGCGCACGGGAATATGATGCAGGCGTGCCAGCGAGATAACAGGCGCGAAACGGTCAAGGCTTTCAGCAATAGAGCAGTGAATGTTGTGTTGGCTGAACCCTTCAGATGCCGAGGCAAAGATCGCCACCTCATCGGCATGGCCTGCCAGCGCTAGTTCAAACCCACGTACGTTGGGTGTGAGGGCTGAATAAGTCACTGTAGGGTGTCGGTCGATGGTTTGAATCACGGCAATGGAATCAGACATTTGCGGTACGCGTCGGGATGAGACAAATGCTCCCGCTTCAATATGGGTTAATCCGGTTTTTGAGAGGGCATTGATGAAGGCGATTTTCTCTTGTGTGCTGACTTGAGATTCGTTTTGAAGCCCATCACGTGCGCCCACTTCATACAAAGTAACTTTATCAGGCAAGCATTGTTGTAATGCTTCAATAGAGGCATGTGTGCCATTGATGAAGTGCGAACTGTGCTGTCGGTTACTCATCGTCCATGTCCTTATGATTGTTTTGTTCATTGGCTTTGTTGTTATCTTCCGACGTATCATTGCGATAAGGCTTGTTTTGCCAATGTGGCACACGTTTATTCAGGAATGCGTTTAAGCCTTCTTGCCCTTGTGGTGAGGCGCGAACCGCAGCGATGATGCGTGCAGTTTCCTGCCGTAATGCCTCTGAAAGCGGTGTGCTGTCACACAGGTGGCAGAGCGACTTACTGATCTGCATAGCATCCGGGCTGTTTCGCAGCAGGTGCGCAATAGTGTCTTGAATGGCGATATCTAAAGATGCTTCGTCGGGCAGCACACGGTGAAAAAGGGAAGTGGTCAGCGCCAGTTCACTATCAATGGGTTCTGCGGTCAGCATGAATCGTCGCGCATGACGCTGGCCCATCACCCGGCAGACATAAGGGGAAATAGTTGCCGGGGCTAATCCTATTTTGACTTCACTTAAGCAGCACTGGGCAGAGGCGGTGGCTAAAACCACGTCGCAACAACACAATAAACCAATCGCGCCACCATAGGCATTGCCTTGTACCCGCGCCACTGTCGGGACGGGAAAGGTGTCTAAGGTATGCAGTAGCGCTGCCAACTGCAGGGCATCTTGATAATTCTCTTCTTGCGTGGCGGATACCATACTCTGCATCCAACTCAGATCCGCACCGGCACTGAAATGTTTACCTGACGCTTGTAACAGCAATACCCGAAGTGGGGGCGTACCATCGTCAGGGACGATCATGCCTTTCAGCTGTTTGAGCGTCACCAGTAATTGGTTGATCGTCTGTGCATTGAAAGCGTTGTGTTTATCTGGCCTGTCTAATGTCAGCGTGGCAACACCGCGATCATCAATGTCACACCGAATGTGTGCATCAGTACCATTAGCATCCGAAGTCTTTCCTGTTGTCACAGAGATCGATGGCATAGTCACTTCCTACATTCAGTTACTGCTACATCCTGAAAATACCAAAGGTGGTGTCGACAATAGGCGCATGTTGAGTGGCATCCAATGCCTGGCGTAACACGGTACGGGTCTCTCGGGGATCTATAATGCCATCATCCCAAAGTCGGGCGCTGGCGTAATACGGTGACCCTTGTTCGTCGTACACATCACGGATCGGCTGTTTGAAGGCTTCTTCCTCTTCTTGGCTCCAAGGTTCTCCGTTCTTGGCTTTGTTTTCACGGGTCACTTGTGCCAGTACCCCTGCTGCCTGTTCGCCACCCATCACGGAAATGCGGGCATTGGGCCACATCCACATCATGGTCGGGCTGTAGGCGCGACCACACATGCCATAATTACCCGCCCCGTAAGAGCCACCAATAATCACGGTAAATTTCGGCACTTCCGCACATGCGACGGCCATGACCATTTTGGCACCGTGCTTGGCAATGCCTTCGGCTTCGTATTTGCTGCCAACCATAAATCCCGTGATGTTTTGCAAAAAGACGAGTGGGATTTTTCGCTTGCAGCAGATCTCAATAAAGTGCGCACCTTTCTGGGCAGATTCTGAAAACAAGATGCCATTATTGCCAATAATACCGACCAGATGGCCACCAATCGATGCAAAACCACACACGAGAGAGCTGCCGTACATGGCTTTGAATTCATCAAACGCTGAATCGTCCACAATGCGGGCAATGACCTCGCGAATATTGACCGGCATACGCAGATCCGTACCGACAATCCCCAGCAGTTCATCAGCGGGGTAACGGGGTTCAAGGCTATTTGTAGGCGCGGTGGTGGTAGGTGCAGTGGGTTTGGCTATGGACTGATCAATACTACAACTCGACACCGCCTGACGTGCTAACTCAATGGCATGGTCTTCATTTTGGGCAAAGTAATCCGCCACGCCGGAGGTTTTACAATGCACATAAGCGCCGCCGAGGGCTTCTGCTGTCACCACTTCGCCGGTGGCCGCTTTTACCAGTGGTGGGCCGGCAAGGAAAATAGTGCCTTGTTCTTTGATGATGATGGAGACATCTGCCATGGCGGGCACATACGCGCCACCCGCTGTGCAGGAGCCCATGACGACAGCAATTTGGGGAATGCCTTTGGCGGACATTCTGGCCTGGTTGTAAAAGATACGGCCAAAATGATCCCGGTCGGGAAATACCTCGGCTTGGTGGGGCAGATTAGCGCCGCCGGAATCCACCAAATAGAGGCAGGGCAGATGACAACGCTCAGCAATCTCTTGTGCGCGTAAGTGCTTTTTCACAGTCAGTGGGTAATAGGTACCGCCTTTGACGGCGGGATCGTTGGCAACAATCATGCAGTACACGCCATTGATTTGGCCGACCCCCGCGACAACCCCCGCACAAGGGATATTGTCCTCATACACTTTCCACGCCGCAAATTGGCCAATTTCCAGAAAGGGGGTATTAGGATCCAACAGCAGGGCAATACGTTGGCGCACCGGGTATTTGCCTTTTTTGCGTTGTTTATCGATAGCGGCCGCACCGCCACCGGCTTGTAGGGTGGCGATGTGCGTATGAAGCTGATCAACCAATGCAGACATATTCTGATGATTGGACTGATAAAACGCGTCACTTGGATCAATGGCGGTTTGAATTATGGTCATAGGCTGTCCCTCATCCCTTATGCGGTTAAAGCGCCGTGAAAAGTGAACTTCAACATGCAGTTAAAAGTGCAGCAAAAAGTGCAATGAAAGCGCCAGTGATTATTCAGATTCTTTAAATAGCTCACGACCAATCAGCATGCGGCGGATTTCAGAGGTGCCGGCACCAATTTCGTACAATTTGGCATCCCGTAATAACCGACCCGCAGCAAATTCATTGATATACCCATTTCCGCCCAGTAACTGGATTGCGTCTAACGCCATTTGGGTGGCCAGTTCAGCGGCAAACAGGATGACACCAGCAGCATCTTTACGTGTGGCTTCACCGCGATCACAGGCTGCCGCGACTGTGTATACATAGGCGCGGGCAGCATTGGTGCGGGTATACATATCTGCGACTTTGGCTTGTACTAACTGAAATTCCCCGATGGCGCGGCCAAACTGTTTGCGGTCGTGAATATAAGGCAGCACGAGATCCAAACAGGCGCGCATGATCCCCAGTGGTCCCGCTGCCAGTACCACGCGTTCGTAATCCAACCCGCTCATCAGCACTTCGACACCGTGGTTCAGGGGACCAAGCAGATTCGCCGCCGGTACCTCACAGTTCTCAAACACTAATTCGCAGGTGCTTGACCCGCGCATGCCGAGTTTGTCGAGCTTTTGGGCAGTACGAAAACCACGAAAGCCGCGCTCAACAATAAAGGCAGAGATCCCATGCGCCCCTTCATCCGGATCGGTCTTGGCGTACACAACGAGCGTGTCAGCTTCCGGCCCGTTGGTGATCCACATCTTATTGCCGTTCAGGATGAATACATCGCCTTCAAGGCGAGCGCGTAACTGCATATTGACCACATCGGAGCCAGCTTGCGGTTCGCTCATCGCCAACGCGCCAACATGGGTGCCCTGAATCAACGGCGGCAGGTAAGTCTGCTTTTGTTCCTCTGTGCCGTGGCGATAGATTTGGTTCACACATAAGTTGGAATGCGCGCCGTAACTGAGTCCGACAGACGCCGATGCGCGACTGATTTCTTCCATGGCAATCACATGGGCAAGATACCCCATGTTGGCACCGCCGTAGGCTTCATCCACCGTGACGCCGAGTAAACCCATTTCGCCCAGTTTGGGCCACAGGTGCAGCGGAAACTGGTTACTGGCATCGATCTCGGCAGCCAACGGTGCAATGGTGTCGCTGGCGAAGCCATTAACATGTTCACGAAGTAAATTGAGGGTGTCGCCTAAACCAAAATTGAGTGGTGTGAAGGGATCTGTCATACGGTTACCCCTGTCAAAATTGACGTATTAAGACGGTTACTGCCCGAGGGCTTGCTGGCAACGCTGTCGAGCAAGGTGGAGCTCATTCATGACGACATTGATGTCTTCAAGCTGGCGTTGCAGTACCGCTTGTTTGGCATCAATAATAGCCAGCATTTTATTGAGTTGGGTTTGGCTCTGCTGGGTGTCATATAACTCGAACAGTTCACGGATTTCAGCCAGAGAAAAGCCCAGACGTTTACCGCGTAAAATCAGCTTTAATCGGACTTTATCGCGACGGTGGTAAACACGCATGCTGCCGCTTCTTTCTGGCTGGAGTAAGCCGACATCTTCGTAAAAACGGATGCTGCGCGTCGTGATATCAAACTCTTTGGCCAGTTCGCTGATCTTATAACTATCCACCAGGCGATCCCCCTAGATTCAGTGGTGACGTACAGCAAAACGTCACGGAATAGCACGGCGTTAACCGCTCGATATCGCCCTGAACAGGACTTGCTGATGTGTTTATTTTGTTTCTTAACGTTTACGTAAATGTTAGTGCTATGCTTACGTAAACGTCAAGTTCATGACGGGGGACGAAATATGCGCAAAGAGGTTTGGGTGATTGCGGCAAATCGCACACCGATTGGCAGTTTTCTGGGCGAGCTATCGTCACTCACCGCACCGCAATTAGGCAGTCAAGCGATTGCCGGGTGCTTCAACGTATTCAATGTTCCGTCTGCGGGCGACACCGCCACCTTTTCTCCGGATGATATTGGTGAAGTGTTCATGGGCAATGTGCTGTCTGCCGGGTGTGGGCAGGCGCCGGCTCGACAAGCGGCCCTAGGAGCCAAACTTCCAGAATCGGTGCCATGTACCACCATCAATAAAGTGTGTGGTTCGGGCATGAAAGCCGTGATGATGGGGGTCGACAGCATTATTGCGGGGACGCAAACCGCAGTCGTGTCAGGGGGCATGGAAAGCATGACCAATGCGCCTCATCTGCAAACGCAAGCGCGCTCAGGGCAGCGACTGGGTAATGCGGTCTTGCATGATCATATGTTTATAGATGGCTTGTTGGATGCCTATGAAGGCAATTTGATGGGGGTGTATGCCCAGCAGATCGCCGATGAGAAAGGTTACAGCCGAGAAGCGATGGATGACTGGGCCATTCAATCGGTCAAGCGCGCTCAACAGGCACAGGCGCAGGATTGGTTTCATGATGAAATTTCATCGGTCTGTGTCTCACATCGCCATGACACCTTAAACATCGCCCAAGATGAACACCCGCAAGAAGTCGACACACAAAAAATTTCCCGCTTAAAACCTGCTTTTTCCGCTGATGGCACTGTCACGGCGGCCAATTCCAGTGCGATTTCAGATGGCGCAGCCGCCTTGGTGCTGGTGGATGCGGACATGGCCAAAGCGAAAGGGTTACAGCCGCTAGCGATCATTCGCAGTCATGCCAGCCATGCCCGTGCCCCCAGCGAATTCACGATTGCCCCTGTTTTTGCCATTCAAACACTCTTGTCCCAGTTAGATTGGTCGGCTGACAGTGTCGATTTATGGGAAATCAATGAAGCGTTTGCGGTCGTAACTCAGATAGCGGTTGATGCTTTGGCGTTGGATGCAGAAAAGGTCAACGTTTGTGGGGGAGCCTGTGCGCTGGGCCATCCGATTGGTGCCAGTGGGGCCAGAATCATCGTGACGCTGATCCACCAACTCCGCCGTTTGCAGCAGCAATCCTCTCAGTCCTCTCTGCCATTAAGAGGAATTGCCGCATGCTGTATTGGTGGGGGGGAAGCCACCGCCATTGCGATTGAAGTGCCGGTAGGAACCGTACCTCAATAATCTCGCTGACAGGTATTGAACTGAATACATTGGGAGGCAAAGATGTCTGACTCCAATCCATCTACGTTTTTTGCTTTTACGAATTCTTCCACCTCTGCGCCTGTTTTGCCGCTGTACATTAATGGGGCGTGCCAAGTCTCAGCCAGCAAAGAAACACTGCCGGTGACCAATCCGGCCACTAATCAGGCCATTGCTCATGTACCGCTTGCGACAGAACAAGAAATTACCGCTGCGATTGCCGATGCGAAAGCGACCTTTGAGTGCTGGCGTGATGTCCCTGTACCGGATCGTGCCCGTTTAATGTTGAGCTATCAGCAACTCCTGAAAGCGCACCATGATGAACTCGCGGCATTGCTTTCCAGTGAAACCGGCAAAACCTTGGCCGATGCCAAAGGGGATGTATGGCGGGGCATTGAGGTGGTGGAGCAAGCCGCCAATATTGCTAGTTTGATGATGGGAGAAACGGTCGAAAATGTCGCCAGCGATATCGACACGTATTCATTGATTCAGCCACTGGGCGTGTGTGCGGGGATCACGCCATTTAATTTTCCAGCCATGATCCCGTTATGGATGTTTCCTATGGCCGTTGCCGCCGGGAATACGTTTGTGCTGAAGCCCTCAGAGCAAGTGCCATTAACGGCGATTAGATTGGCCGAACTGTTCTCGCAGGCGGGGGCACCCAAAGGGGTGTTGCAGGTTGTGCATGGGACACAGGATCAAGCCCAGCAATTGCTGACCCATCCCGATATTCGCGCGGTGTCATTCGTGGGCTCCGCACCTGTGGCGAAAGCCATTTATCAAACTGGCACCGATCACGGTAAACGGGTGCAAGCCTTTGCGGGGGCAAAAAACCACATGGTGGTGATGCCAGATGCCGATATGGGTCAGGTGGTGAATCATTTGGCCGGTTCAGCTGTCGGGGCCGCAGGCCAGCGCTGTATGGCTATCTCTGTCGCGGTATTGGTCGGCCAAGCAAATGCCCTTATCCCTGAATTAAAAGCGGCGATGGCCAAACTCACGCCTGGCGTATGGGATGACGAGAAAGCGGGATTTGGGCCATTGATCAGTGCGCAAGCCAAACAGCGTGTTACTGCCTTGGTGGAAAGCGGTATTGAAGCCGGTGCTGTGTGTGAACTGGATGGCCGTGAGTGTACGGTTGAAGGCGTGCCTAACGGTCATTGGTTTGGGCCCACATTGTTCACCCATGTCACGCCCGACATGGCGATTTATCAGCAGGAAATTTTCGGCCCAGTCTTAGTGTGTGTGGCGGTGGATTCATTGGATGAGGCTATCGCACTGGTCAATGCCAATCCCTATGGTAACGGTACGTCTATTTTCACGGCCAGCGGTGCCGCTGCGCGAAAATATCAGCATCAAGTGCAAGTCGGGCAAGTCGGTATAAATGTGCCGATCCCTGTGCCGTTACCGTTTTTCTCTTTTACCGGCTGGCGGGGCAGTTTCTATGGGGATTTGCACGCTTACGGTAAACAAGCGGTACGTTTTTATACCGAAACCAAGACGGTAACCGCGCGATGGTTTGATGAGTCGATTCCAGACGGCACGAACAGCCAAGTGATGTCATCCGACTCGTCATCGGGTGATGAAGAGCGAGGTGATGCAGCATCTAATGCGCCGAATACGACTATTCACCTACGATAGGTCACACTAGGTTGATGATTGCATTATCGATTGAAGATGATACCGCGTTCGATGCACGTACAGATAGAAGAGGGAATCGCGATGGACTTTAGCCTGACAGATGATCAACGCGCCTTCATCCAGGTTGCTGAACAATTTGCACAAGACAAACTTGCTCCGCATGCGGCTGAATGGGATGCCAATCAACACTTCCCCAAGGATGTGCTGCGTGAAGCCGGAGAAATGGGTTTTCTGAGTTTATATGTCCCGCAATCTGAGGGTGGGCTTGGTTTATCCCGTTTGGATGCCTCGCTGGTGTTTGAACAACTCGCCATGGGCTGTACCTCGACCACCGCATTCATGACGATTCACAACATGGTCAGTTGGATGATTGCCAGCTTTGCAACGGAGAGTGCCAAAGCAGCCTTTTGTCCGCGCCTGCTGACCGGTGAATGGCTGGCATCTTACTGTTTGACAGAACCCAATGCGGGATCGGATGCCGCTTCGTTAACCACCTCTGCACGGCGAGAGGGGGGCAACTATCGCATCAATGGTGCCAAAGTGTTTATTTCCGGTGCTGGCGCGACAGATGTATTACTGGTGATGGCGCGGTGCCAGGATGACAAGAAAAAAGACAAAGGCATCACGGCTTTTATTGTCCCTGCTGATGCCGAGGGGATCAGTTACGGACGCAAAGAGCCGAAGATGGGATGGAACAGTCAGCCTACACGGACAATCACGTTCGATAATGTGGTGATCCCAGAGGCGAATCGCTTAGGTGATGAAGGTGAAGGCTTTCATTTTGCCATGAAAGGGCTGGATGGCGGTCGGATCAATATCGCAACGTGTTCAATTGGTACCGCTCAGCAGGCCCTGAATCAAGCGACGCAGTATGTCACGGAACGCAAACAGTTCGGCCAGTCTTTGTCGCAGTTTCAAACCGTGCAATTTACGTTGGCCGACATGACGACCGAGTTGGTGGCGGCGAGACAGATGGTACGTTATGCCGCGTTTCAATTGGATCAAGGCCATCCTGAAGCCACGGCTTACTGCGCGATGGCGAAACGCTTTGCCACGGATATCGGGTTTAAGTTGTGCGATCAAGCGCTACAGTTGCACGGCGGTTATGGCTATATCAAAGAATACCCGTTAGAGCGTTATTTTCGAGATGTGCGGGTGCATCAAATCTTAGAGGGGACGAATGAGATCATGCGTTTGATCATTGCTCGTCGGGTGCTTTCTGAAGGCAGTGCTTTACTTTAAGGGCTGATTTTTTCTCCGTGCTTATTTGCATAGAACGCATAAACCGAATAAGCCTTGATATATCCATTGTGAGGAGTGGCTATGAACAATCCAAGCCCGATACAGCTGACGATTCATGATCATGTGGCAGTGCTGACCATGAATAATCCCCCCGCCAATACCTGGACAGTAGACAGCTTGCGGTTGTTGCGCGACACCGTGGAATCCTTAAATGCGAACAAACACATTTATGCCCTGATTTTGACCGGACAAGGGGAGAAGTTTTTTTCTGCCGGCGCCGATCTCAAGTTGTTCGCCAGTGGCGATAAAGCTATAGCGATTGATATGGCCAATGCCTTTGGTGAGGCGTTTGAAACCTTGAGCCAGTTTCGCGGTGTGTCGATTGCAGCCATCAATGGCTATGCGATGGGCGGAGGTTTAGAGGTGGCATTAGCGTGTGATATTCGTATTGCAGAAGCACACGCCGTTTTAGCGTTGCCCGAACCGAAAGTTGGGTTATTACCGTGTGCTGGCGGCACGCAAAACCTGACTTGGCTGGTGGGGGAAGGTTGGGCAAAGCGGATGATTTTGTGTGGTGAGCAAGTGACCGCGTCACAAGCCTTGTCTATCAAATTGGTGGAAGAAGTGGTGGCTTCCACAGAGAGCTATCGTGTCGCCATGGCGATGGCTAACGCGGTGGCTCAGCAGTCGCCGTCTTCTGTTGCAGCGTGCAAACAGCTCATTCAACACGGGCGCACAGCACCGATCCAGCAAGGATTAATGAAAGAGCGGGAAAGTTTTGTGAAGCTGTTTGATACCGAGGATCAAACGGAAGGGGTCAATGCTTTTTTAGAAAAACGTCCACCAAAGTGGAAAAATCAGTAACCGCGCAGACAGAGCAACGCATTCGCATTGAGATAGCACCAGCCAATGATAAGTTAAGGGGAAATGCCGATGACGGGACAAGTAAATATTCAGGTATTACCAAGTACAGAAGGGTTTCACATCGGCGTGGCAGAGCTGGATAACCCCGCCTCATTAAACGCCTTAACCTATGACATGTTGGCACAACTGCATGAGGCGTTAGCGCATTGGCAAGATGACGACACTGTGGCCTGTGTAGTGATCCATGCGGTCGGTGAGAAAGCCTTCTGTGCCGGAGGCGATGTTCGTGCCATGTATCTGCAAATGCATCAAGCGCGCGAGGTGGTGCAAGAGGCAGAACAGGCTGACAGCACACAGGTTGGACAGGAACCGAGCTTGCGGCATGAAGCGGCACTCAAAGCCATGCAGTATCTGACGGATTATTTCACGCTGGAGTATCAAACTGACTACCTCATACATACCTATCCCAAACCCATTATTGTGTGGGGCGGCGGGATTGTCATGGGCGGTGGCATGGGGCTCTACATGGGAGCCAGTCATCGCATCACCACACCCGACAGCCGTTTGGCAATGCCCGAAATCAATATCGGGCTCTATCCCGATGTAGGGGGGACGTGGTTTTTGAATCAGTTACCGCCGGGTGTCGGTATGTTCCTCGGCCTTACTGGCGCGATGGTGAATGCAACCGATGCGCTGGCGTTATCAATGACTGATCACATCTTGCTGACGAATCAGCGCGAGGCGCTATTCAGTGCTTTGCAACAGGCACAATGGTTAGACGTATCGATATTTAGCACCGTTGATCAGGTGCTCTCCAGCTTAGGGGAAAGCGCCATTGATGCGTATCCCGAAATACAAATGCTGCCCTATTTACCGGCAATTCAAGCCGCTTGCCATTCTGGTTCACTGGCGAGCATTTGCCAGCGTATTGATGCACTTCCGCGTATTGCTCATGCCCCGCAATCCGATAAATGGTTGAGCCAAGCGCAAACAGCATTGCGCGAAGGTAGTCCCATTACGGCCCATATCTGTTATCGCCAATTAACCCAGTTTCATAATGAATCTTTAGCGGATTGTTTTCGTATGGAATTAACCCTGTCTGTTCGTTGTGGTGATTTAGGGGAGTTTTACGAAGGTGTGCGGGCACGACTCATTGAGAAAACCGGCCAGCCAGCTTGGCAGTATGCGGATGTGACGAAAGTGGATGACGATGTGATTGATCAGCTGTTTACGCCGTTATGGGCCGATTATGAACACCCGTTACATACGCTCGGTGAGCAATTTTACTTGCATTAAACCAGATGCATTAAACCAGACAACAGGTCATCGCTGTACAACCCGAACAGGTCGGTTCATTCATAGATAGGAGATTAACCATGAAAATTGCGTTTATTGGACTCGGTAATATGGGCAATCCTATGGCGAAAAACCTGCTTGCCGCCGGCCATCAAGTAAATGTGTTTGATCTCAACACGGAGGCATCCGGCGCGTTGGCTTCTGAAGGTGCATTCGTTGCATCGAGTTTGGAAGCTGTCGTTAATGAAGTGGACTGGGTGATCACCATGTTACCGGCAGGCAAACATGTGCGTGAGGTCTATTTGGGGGATCATGATGGCGGTGTTGGATTGCTCAAAATGGTCGCGCCTAATACACGATTTATTGATTCCTCCACCATTGATCCTGACTCCGCGCGGCTGGTGGCATCAGAAGCGGATAAACAGGGCTTTTCATTTGTTGATGCGCCCGTATCAGGCGGCGTCGCGGGGGCACAAGCTGGCACGTTAACCTTCATTGTGGGCGGTACGGATGAGGGCTTTAATCAAGCGAAATCCGTATTGAGTGCCATGGGGAAGAACATCTTTCATGCAGGGAAGGCCGGAGACGGGCAGATGGCGAAAATCTGTAATAACCTGCTGCTCGGTATCATCATGTCCGGTACGTGCGAAGCGTTAAGTTTAGGGATAGATAACGGTCTCGACCCACAGGTGCTGTCTGACATCATGCTGCAAAGTTCAGGGCGCAATTGGGCGTTGGAATTGTATAACCCGTGTCCGGGGGTCATGCCTAATGTACCGGCTGCTAATCAGTATCAGCCTGGGTTTATGGCGAAGTTAATGCTCAAAGATTTAGGGTTAGGACTGGAAGCGGCCACAAGCAGTGAGTCACCCATTCCGATGGGCACGCTTGCACGTAACTTGTACGCCTTCCATTTAGCGAATGGGTACAGCGAAAAAGACTTTTCCAGCTTGTTTGCGTTTTATCGTCAGCGTGATGACGCCTGACAGCGCGATCTTGGGAAAAAAGCTCATAAGAAGGAGCGGAAAATGGAGATAAAGAACTGCACGATTGCCATTACTGGCGCAGGGCAAGGGCTGGGGCAAATGATGGCTATCACACTGGCACAGGCCGGAGCCGATCTTGCCTTGCTTGATGTGAATGAACAAGGGTTGCAAGAAACACAGCGCCAGTGCCATATGCTCAGTGCCAAGGCGTTGACCTATTGTGTGGATATCACCCAAGAAGCCGCCGTTGAAGATGTGTTCGCTGCGATTAAAGCAGATTTTGGGCAACTCAATGGGGTGATCAACAATGCTGGTGTGCTTCGCGATGGTTTACTGGTTAAGCCTGATAAGCATCCTGAGGATCAGAATACGACTGTGATGCAGAAAATGTCGCTGGAGCAGTTCAATACGGTGATGGCCGTGAATGTGGGCGGGACGTTTTTATGTGGACGGGAAGCGGCGGCGACTATGATTGCGTTAGGTTGCCAAGGGGTGATCATCAATATATCCAGCGTGGCTCGTGCCGGGAATATCGGCCAAACCAATTATGCCGCCTCTAAAGCCGCCGTGGCGACGATGGCCGTTGGGTGGGCGAAAGAGTTAGCGCGATACGGTATTCGTGCCGCAGCTATTGCCCCTGGGGTGGTGGAAACTGCCATGGCGAAGCAATTAAAGCCTGAAGCAATTGAGCGGTTGAAAAAGATGATTCCGTTAGGGCGGATCGGTGAAGCGAGTGAGATCGCCCATGCGGTAAAATACATTCTGGAAAATGATTATTTTACCGGCAGGGTCTTAGAAATCGACGGCGGTATGCGGATGTAAAGGCGGCGGATTTCAGCAAAGGAATATCAGCCAAAAAACAAGACAAATAGCGCCAGTCCACCACCGATGACAAACATCAGCATCGCCATGATAGACGCGAATTTATTCAGGTATGGAAAGATTTTGTCTAGCATGTAAACCTCGAGGGATCATATGAACGTTAGCTGTGGCGAACGATGCCACAGTTAACGGGAAATTGCGATGAGAATTCACTGCGAAGACATGTTTCCTAACAAACTTACGCTAACAGAAAAACCGGCGCCTCTGTTTTGGGTTCGGTTTACGTATTATGGCAGTGAAGCCAACGTTGTACTGGGGTAGGGAGCCAGCGCTGCTATATAAAGATGCACAGATAAGTAGATACACAGCGCTAGTTCTTTAATAGCCCCATCGCTTGCACTTTCAAAAAGGTCGCCAGTGTCTTAGCATCTTTAATCTCATTACTGGCGACTTTAGCAAGAAATTCATGAACAGGCAGCGTAACGACATCAATGATTTCATCTTCGTCTAACTCGCCGTCACAGGCGGATAAATCTTTGGCTAAATACACGTGCTGCACTTCATCACAAAAGCCGGGTACCGGGAATAGTTCGCCAAGATGTTGCCACGTTTGCGCTTGCATCTGTACTTCTTCAGCTAATTCACGCTGGGCACACGCCTGAATGTTTTCTTTGTCTTCTAGCGTGCCGGCGGGGAATTCCAGGATCCAATCGTTAATGGCTGGGCGATACTGATGCACCATCACAAATTCGCCGTGTTCAGTCATTGGGACAATAATGACAGCGCCAGGGTGTTTCACGGTCGTGAATTCAACATCACGGCCATCGGGCAGGGTGTGTTGGGCGGATTCGACAGAAAAGCATTTCCATTGACACAGGGTTTTCGTTGTCATGCGGTTATTTCCCTTCTTCGGCTTAGCGGCATTTCACTGTGAATGCTTATATGTGTGGGGGCTTAGCGCGATCTCGTTTATTTCATCGATCTCGTCTGTCTCATCGATCTTGTTAATTTAGTCGATATCGCATCACGCTAAGCCATTCTCTATCACATTACCGTATCGTGTTGATTATCCGATAGCAATCTGATCTCGGCCCCAATTTTTGGCGCGCTCTAAGGCACTGTCAGCTTTGATGTAGTCCAAACTGAAATCCTGAAACTCAACAGCGGTTAAGCCAATGCTGACGGTGACACTGATATTCACCCCAGAATCGAGCGCCAATTGGCAATTAGCCACGTGTTTTTTTAGTGACATGGCAAAGGTTTCGGCGTCATGCAGCGACGTTTCTGGTAATAACAAACAAAACTCAGCACCGCCAATACGGGCAATGTGATCGCCTTGGCGCGCATAGTCTTTCAGGCAAGCCGAAAGCATCATTAGTACTTGGTCGCCTACCGCTAATCCGTAACGGTCATTGATGTCTTTCAGGCCATCGATATCAACAAGTACCAAGGTGAGATCTTTCAGGTAGCGGTTTGCTCGGTATGCTTCCTGATAGTACACGGCCTCAATACCTTTACGGTTCGGCAAGTCCGTTAAAAAATCAGACGTAGCGATTTTCTTCACCCGACGGATGGCCTCGTTACGGTGTTGGGCAAGTAAATAGGCCATCACCAATACCATGCCATAAGCACTGATGTTTTGTAGCGCTTCATTAATTTGCAGGTGTTTTTGACCTAATTCATCGGCACTGATAGCGATATACACCAAACCAAACAGGGAGCTGTACCACCATGCAGGTTGGTGTTTTAGGGCAAAAAAACAGAGTAAGGGAATAGTGAGCGCCATGGTATTGCTGACCAAACTGGTTGCATCGTTATAAAAACCAAACAAACAGGTGGCTGAGGTAAATAAAATGAAAATCCAAATCAACACATAGGGATTCAGGTGGCGCTTATTACAGAGTGACAACAGAAAAGAGAGCGCAGCACCACCGAGAGCCAGTTCAAGAAACAGAACGTGACTGTCAGAGACAAAATGTGAGAAGGCGATGATGAGACTGATCAATCCGGTTAACGGAAAGAGGACTGAAAGCTGATGGTGAAGGGTTTCACGGCTGAGTTCGATGTAAGCGTTATTGTTTGACTGGAGCTGGTGGCTCTTGAAAACCATTGTCATGGTAGGTTGTCCCTAGGTAAAGCAAATCCAGCCAATGCGAAACGGTATGCATTGGCCGGGTAAGCTTAATTCAGAGGGATAGGTATGTCTAATTTTTTGATGAAAAATATGTAATTGTCAGTAGTGAGAACTGTCTCGTGTTATTGCCATTATTGTAAGTATGATTTCACTAACTGTGTGACCAAATCAGGTTGTTCATTGGTGACGCCATGACCGGTATTCGGGATCACAACCATCGGTGCCTGAAGGTGTTTACTCAGAGCAATGCCACTTTCGAGCGGGAAAATTTGATCGTTGTCACCCCAAATCAGCATGGTCGGCGGTAACTCGCGAGTTGGGTAAGTTGAAATTCGGCTTCTGTCATCAACAAGTGATTGGATTAAAGCGGTTTTTTGCTTTTTGTATGATGAAAAATAACTGTCATAAATTTGATCGGCCACGAAATCTGGCATGCGCTTAGGTGTAAAGAAAACGTGATTAAATAAACGGCGCACTTCCTGCCCATTTTCAGGTACAAACAAATGTTCCGGTTTATCAACGCCTGCACGCTGACACAGTGCTGATAGGTCATCATCACTGAATAGCGGACCCGGGCTGGCGATGATGATACTTTTCTCGATGCGTTCAGGTTGCGTCATTAGGTCGTAGGTAACAAAACCGCCGTAAGAAATGCCGGCTACGTTGAATTTTTCGATACCTAAGGTATCCATTAAATGCCAAACCGCATTGGTCTGTGTGGTGAGGTTGGCGTTACCTTGGCTGTAAGAGTCACCAAACCACGCCAAATCCGGCGCGATAACTTTATAGTCTTTGTTCAGATCCAGCATTTCACTTTTCCATGTTGAAATGGCCGATCCCCCGAAGCCATGCAGCAGTAACAAAGGTTTCCCTGTACCACCTACCCAATAACGCATTTTGCCACCGTCCTCTAAAGGCAGGTAATGTTCTTCATAGCCCGCTGCAATTAATTGGTCACGGTCATGATTGGCTTTCCAAGTGACTAATTCGCAACCCGATAGCGCCAGAACGGATAAAATGAATAGCCCATAACGAAGCCATGAAAAGTGGCGATATGTGAGTGAATGTGACAGTAAGTGGTGCAGTACGGTCATGCGTGATCTCCCTGTGAATATTACTCAATATTATACAGTGTTTTATTGTTGGGTGAGAGACAAATTAGGCTCAAATAGATGTGTAATAACTCGTCGTTGACCACAGGATGGAATGAAAATCGCCTGCATATCGAAGTCATGATAACACCCATGGTTTGGCTGATTGATGACGAAGTAAGCATCAATGCCATGAGAAAGGCGTATCTGGCAGAAAGCACATGATTTCACTCAAAGAGAATGGTAGTTTTGCCACACGATTGACCCGTTTAGCATTCTCAAACTGAATGTTGAGGGTATATAATCATATTCAATGATGTGAATAACTAATTGCTAACAGGGAGACACACATGCGTGTTCTAGTAACGGGTGGTATGGGCTACATTGGCAGCCACACTTGCGTACAAATGATTGAAGCAGGTATGACGCCAATCATTGTTGATAATCTATACAACAGTAAGAAGTCTGTGCTGGCGCGCATTGAGAAGTTGACTGGCGTGTGCCCTGCATTTTTTGAAGGTGACATTCGTGACCGTGCATTTCTAGACCGAGTACTGGCAGAAAACCCAGTGGATGCTGTTATCCACTTCGCAGGTTTGAAAGCGGTGGGTGAGTCAGTCGCCAAGCCGTTGGAATATTACGATAACAACGTACACGGTACCTTGGTATTGGTTGAAGCGATGCGTGCTGCTGGCGTAAACAGCCTGATCTTCAGCTCGTCGGCAACGGTATACGGCGATCCAGCGTCTGTGCCAATCACGGAAGACTTCCCAACCAGCGCCACTAACCCATACGGCCGCAGTAAGCTGATGGTGGAAGAGTGTCTGACTGACATTCAGCATGCACACCCTGAAATGAGCATCACGCTGCTACGCTACTTCAACCCGGTTGGTTCTCACCAGTCCGGTGAGATGGGTGAAGATCCACAAGGTATTCCAAACAATCTGATGCCGTTCATTTCACAAGTGGCCGTAGGTCGCCGTGAATTCTTGTCAGTATTTGGTGATGATTACCCAACAGTAGATGGCACGGGTGTACGTGACTATATCCATGTGTTGGATTTGGCGGATGGTCACTTGGCGGCACTGACGCACAAAGGCCGTGAAGCGGGTCTGCACATTTATAACCTGGGTACAGGCAACGGTTTCAGCGTGTTGCAAATGGTTGACGCCTTCTCGAAAGCGGCTGGTGTTGACGTAGCATACCAAATTGCACCGCGTCGTCCGGGTGATATTGCGGAGTGTTGGGCTGATCCGGCAAAAGCGAAAGCGGAACTGCATTGGGAAGCAACGCGAACTATCGAAGACATGACGGCAGATACTTGGCGTTGGCAGTCTGCGAACCCAACCGGTTATCCGGATCTGTAATTCTCGCGCTTTTATCTAACGCATAGATCGAGCGTATAGAAAAGCAAAAGCCCAAGCACGTTATTCTTGCTTGGGCTTTTTTATGTTTGTCTCTTTGTCTCTTTGTCTCTTTGTCTCTTTGTCTTTCTGTCTTAGGCGGTTCTTGACTGTGCAGCGTGAGGCCGTGAGTAGGGTTTTATTATTCCAAAAATCACCAGGCTGGTTATCGCGCCAAGGGTATCCGCCAACATGTCTTTTTGTGCATCCCAAATGTCACCTTGGCTACCTAAAAACTCAATTCCTGCGTCACCGCCCGCTAATACTGCGTACCACCATTCAATGATCTCATATGCCGCCGCAATCGACATGATGGAAAACAAGGCGAACAGTGAAGCTACGACAGGCTTAGCGTGGTTTTTGCGTACCATGTATTCCGCAATAGGGAAGGCATAAAAGCCAATCGAGTAGTGAGCGATACGGTCAAAATGGTTACGGTCAGAGCCGACTAAATCGTTAAACCACTCAAACGGCACATTGGCAAAGGTGTAATGTGCGCCAACGCTGTGCATCAACAACCACATCGACATCATGACGTAGGCGGTATTGGAAAAAGTAAAACGACGGTGTGTGACGACTAAACCAAGATACACCAAAGCGACCGGAATGATTTCAGCAACCCACACTTCAAAAAAGGCAGGATTGATCCCAGACCAGACAATCACGCTGCCGACCAATGCGGCAAGAAAGAGTGGCAGGGCAGTAAAGGGCTTATACGTATCCATGTTGTGGGTCCTCAATCATGTGGTGCTTACCGTCACATCGCTTTTTATAAAAGTACGTTTGTGAACGTGTGTGAGTGAATGCTTAAAACCAATAATACACTGTTTTATTGCGCCGTAAACCCTAATCTGGGGTTTACGGTGAAAGCGGAAGGTCACTCGCAAAATAATGTAAGAGGAAAAAGTAGGCGGCAGTGACATTTGAGTGAAGCGCTATCCATCGCGAATGATGAAAATCTGCCAGACACGCTAGTGGTATGAAATTTTAGGAAAACAGCAGGTATGGCGTGTGCGTCATAAGAAATGTGGTATAATTTTCTGCTAACCAAATTTAGAACTGTGTGACTCGGCTCACGCAGGGTTATGACTGAATACTTTCTGCTCGCACAGAGCAATATGACCGGAGCACCATTTTGCAATTTAAAGATCTTGGATTAGACCAGCGCCTGCTTCAGAAACTGAATCACCTGGCGTTCAATAAACCAACGGAAATTCAACAAACCGCTATTCCTGTCGCGATCATGGGCAAGGATGTGTTGGCATCGTCGAAAACGGGCTCTGGTAAAACTCTTGCGTTCCTGTTACCTGCGATGCAGCGTATGTACCGTAGCAAACCATTCACGCGCCGCGACCCACGCGTATTGATCCTGACGCCTACCCGTGAATTGGCGAAGCAGGTATTTGCGCATTTGCGTCCACTGAATGCGGGCACTCCTTACGATGCAGCACTGATCGTGGGTGGTGAAAACTTTAACGATCAGGTGAAAGCACTGCGTAACGACCCAATGTTCGTTGTGGCAACCCCAGGTCGTCTGGCTGACCACCTTGAGCACCGCAGCACGCACCTTGATGGTCTGGAAATGCTGATTCTGGATGAGGCAGACCGTATGCTTGATCTGGGCTTTGAAGCACAACTGCGCCGTATTCACGAAGCCGCTAACCACCGTCGTCGTCAAACACTGATGTTCTCAGCAACGTTGGATCACGCTGATGTTGTTAGCATTGCGTCTGATATGCTGGATGCGCCAAAGCGTATTTCTATTGGTCACTCTGCAGAGCAGCACTCTGACATTACTCAGCGTTTCTTCTTGTGTGACCACTTGGATCACAAACAAGCGCTGCTGGATAAGATTCTGGAAACAGAAGACTACAACCAGTTGATCATCTTTACAGCGACCCGTTCTGATACCGAGCGTCTGACGAAAGAGTTGAACGAGCGTAAGATGAAAGCGGTAGCGCTAAGCGGTGAGTTGAATCAGGTTCAGCGTAACAACATCATGAGCCAGTTTGAGCGTGATTGTCACAAGATCCTGGTAACAACCGACGTGGCTTCACGTGGTCTGGACATTGACAAAGTGACACACGTGATCAACTTCGATATGCCAAAACATGCGGAAGAGTACGTGCACCGTATCGGTCGTACCGGTCGTGCGGGTAACAAAGGTGATGCGATTTCACTGGTTGGCCCTAAAGACTGGAAGAGCTTCAAGAACGTAGAAGCCTTTTTGCAGCAGACGATTGAGTTCAGCACGATCGAAGGACTGGAAGGCAAGTTTAAAGGCCTGAAACCAGCACCGAAGAAGAAATTCGTGAAGAAGAAACCTGTTGCGAAGAAACCGGTTGAGAAGAAAGTGGCAGCAGCACCACAGCAGAAGAAGCGTATGGATAAGCGTTTCTACGATAATATGGCTGTGGGTGACAACGTATTCATTCCTAAGAAGAAAAAACCTGTCGATCCTGCTGCTGAAGATTAATAGCAAGATATAAAGGTCAATGGGGGATGTGGGGTTACGCCATCTCTCTCTAATAAAAATGCCAGTCTGATGACTGGCATTTTTGTTTTTATTCACCGTGAAATAGCGCGTTATTCTTGCTCAAGGTGTTGTACTAAGGCTTTCATAAAGCGAGCCGCTTCCCCGCCGGTACAGGCGCGGTGGTCAAAGGTCATGGAAAGAGGCAGGGTATTGATCAGGGTCGGGGTATTGTCGATCAGCGTGAGCTTTTCATTAATGCGTCCCACTCCCACAATGGCGACTTGTGGCGGTGTCACAACTGGTGTGGCATAGAGACCCGCAATCGCTCCGAAATTAGACAGCGTAATGGTCGCGTGTTGAAATTGTTCCCGACCAATTTTGCGGTTTCTGATCTCTTCTACCGTACGATTAAGCCATTTGCGTATCCCTTGGTTATTGTAACTGTCGGCATGGCGTAATACAGGGACATACAAGCCGTGTTTACTATCGACGGCAATCCCAATGTTCACATCTGTATGCACGCAGCGGGTCATGGTGTCGGCATCAAACCACGCATTCAGGGCGGGTTCTTGCTGGCAGGCAAACACAATCGCTTTGACTAATCGGCAGGTAATGTCTTCTTCGTCTGACCAATGGTAGAGACTGGCTTCTTCGGTCAGTGTGACGGCGGCAATTTGTTGGTGGGCTGTTCGCATGGTGTCAACCATGGTACGGCGTGCACCTTTTAGTACTTCTGTGCCCGGTAATTGTTCATCACAGGCGGCATACACATCTTTATCGACAATGACGCCTTCTGGTCCAGAGCCTTCGATCAGTGAGAGGTTGACCCCTAATTTTTGTGCAAGTTGTCTGGCTGAGGGCAAGGCAGAAAGGGGGCGACTTGAGGTGTGAGGATCGTCAGAGGTGTGTGACCCGTGTTGGCCAATCCAGAACTCGTCCACATTCACTTGTTGCGTTTCCTGAGACACATTGCCAACCACAGTGGCCGCATCGGCGCTTTTCTTTGCGGTTGAACTCTCTGTTTGTGCCTGTACTTGGCTACCAGAGGGGCTAGAGAGTGTTTTTTCTGTGGTCACCGCATCAGCAGAAATATCAATCAGTGGCTGACCAATGCTGATGATATCGCCAGCTTGCCCATAGCGGTTTACAACGGTGCCGCTGTAGGGCGCGGGAATTTCAACGGTGGCTTTGGCTGTTTCAACGGTGAGTATCACCTGATCAGTCTCGACCATATCGCCAATATTGACATGCCATTGAATAATCTCTGACTCCGCCAAACCTTCACCGAGATCGGGTAAAACAAATGTCTTCATAGCCAGCCCTCCACCAGCGAACGGGCGGCTTGTGTTATGTCATCCGCCTGAATCATGAAATAGTCTTCATTACGGTAATACGGCATGATCGTATCCATCCCGGTCACCCGCTTGGGTGGTGCTTTCAGCAAACACAGGGCGTTCTCTGCGACACGGGCCAGAATTTCCGCCCCAACACCACAGGTTTGACTGGCTTCATGCACAATCAATAAACGCCCCGTTTTTTCGAGCGAGGCCAGAATGGTGCGCATGTCGAGTGGCTTGATGGTGGCTAAATCAATGACTTCCGCTTCAATGCCTTGTTGGGACAGGGTCGCAGCAGCCTGTAACGATTCCACGACGCACGCGCCCCAAGTCACCAAGGTGAGATCGCGTCCTTTACGCAAGGTAAAACACGTATCGAGCGGCAAGGCTTCACCGTTATCGATGACGGTGGATTTTACTGTGCGATAGATACGTTTAGGTTCAAAGAACATCACCGGATCATCACTGCGAATCGCGGCCAGCAGTAAACCGTATGCCCGTTGTGGTGAGGAAGGAATCACGACTTTCAGCCCCGGAATATGAGCAAACAAGGCTTCATTACTTTCAGAATGGTGCTCCGGTGCATGAATACCGCCACCAAACGGGGCACGAAAAACGGCGGGGCAGGTCAGTCGCCCTCGTGTACGGTTACGCATACGGGCGGCATGGCACATGATGTGCTCCATCGCCGGAAAGACAAAGCCCTGAAACTGGAACTCGGCCACCGGGCGTAATCCTTGGCTGGCCATACCGACCGCGACACCGGCAATTAACGCTTCAGCCAGAGGCGAATCAATCACGCGTTTGCAGCCGAATTTCTCTTTCAAGCCGACTGTTGCCCGAAAGACCCCGCCGTTATCCCCCACATCTTCGCCCATGACAATGACGTCTGTGTTGTCAGCCATTTCATGATGCAGGGCAAGGTTCACCGCTTCTAATAGCGTCAGTTCATTCATGCTTGCCTCCTTGTGTGACATCTTCCTTAGAACCCGACTCAGAATGGGGAGCTTGTTCAGAACGGGTCTGCTTAGCCTGCATGCGCAGGGCTTTGTTGATCACGGTATCCCGTTGGCGGAGGAGATCAGCATCAGGTTGGCTGTATAAATAATCAAAGCCGGACTCTGGAGGCTGAGGCGTTAATGCTTGATAATGCTGTACCGCTTGTTCCACAACCTCTTTGCTGCGTTGTTGCAAGCGTTCTTCATCGGTGTCAGACCACGCTTCTTGTGCTTCAAGAAATTGTTTGAGACGAGCAATAGGCTCATAGCGCCACGCATCTTGCAGTTCATCGTCGGTGCGATAGCGGGAGGCATCATCGGCGGTCGTATGATCACTGAGTCGATAACTGATCGCTTCAATCAATGTCGCGCCTTTACCTTTTCGTGCTTTGTCTAAGGCGTGTAATACCACATCATACATTGCTACGAGATCATTACCGTCGACAGTGATCCCTTCGATGCCCGCACCTTTGGCTTTGTCTGACAGCCACTCAGCGCCCGACTGAATACTGCGCGGTACTGAGATGGCCCATTGGTTGTTATTGATCACAAACACCAGCGGAATGTTCCATGCGCCCGCGCAGTTAAGTGATTCCAGAAAATCGCCTTTTGATGTGGCGCCATCCCCACAAGTGACCAAGGCAGCTTGATGATTGCCCTGAATTTTTAATGCTGCGGCAACACCGACCGCATGGGTGCACTGGGTGGCGATGGGGACACAAAATGGCAGATCACGGCAATGGCCTTCATCGGGGGAAAAGTCACTGCCACGTTCGTCACCGCCCCAATACTGCAGGTTTTTCTCGAGGGGGATACCACGTGCCCACATTGCAGGCAGATCGCGGTAATAAGGAATAAACACATCGCTGGGCTGTAACGCTCGCCCAATGGCGATGCCCATGGCTTCTGAGCCTAAGTGGGAAGGGTAGGTGCCGAGTTTACCGGTACGTTGCAGTGCAACCGCTTTATTGTCGTAGGTGCGTGTTAACACCATATCTTGATAGCAAGCGGCTAATAAAGACAACGATGCCCACGGTGGAAGCGGGCGAACGAGTTGACCGTGATGATCGATGAAGCGATGCATCGGCATAGCTTGTACATTCATCGTGAGCTCCTTCTGTTGCTGCCTCTAAAGAGGCGGACAGCAAAATCAGGCTGAGCCAGTGGAACGCGATAAGAATACAGTGAAAAGGGGTTGGCACAGCTCAATAGTATTAAGTGTAATCAGTTTGTTAACATTCGCAGCGGGTGATATGCCAGTAAACAGTAAAGAAATCGGTACACCTTGATAATCTACTCAATAATACCGCTTGGAATGATACACATCAGTATGCATGCAATGTGGGAAATTTGCCTCACTGTTGAGAAAGCCAGTGAATAGCCGTTGCTCGCTTTGGCTTTCACACATACTTAATGCAATTGAATGGGGTAGACAAGGCGAGTGAAGTTCCGATGAAAAATGGATCGATGAAGCGGTACAGCTATATAACCATGATGATGTTTGCATCCGCTTGCACCTCACAGGCCAATACGGACAGCCTTGCTGAGCAAAAAATAAAATTCATAGAAGATGAGTGTTACGTTGTCACGGAGTCTCCCTTAGCGGGGCCATTTAATGCATTTATGGTGGAACGCCAGGAAGAGCTGAAAACATTGCGTGATGAGTTGAGTCAGGAAAATTATGCACAACTCGATTTTGCCTTACAGCATTTTTCTACCCATTGGGATAAATTACAAACAGAACGTAATCTCGCCTGTGAAGTGCATGCTACTTGTCAGTTCATCTGGCTGAAAAGCCCAGAGCTACAATCGAATACGGACTTTTGTGATGGGGCGGATTTTGAGTACAGTGTGACCAGGGCAAAAATAATTACTTTTTTCAATGATATAGAGCGCATCGAATTGCAACGTGCGCGGTAGCGATGTTGTCGTCTACCTTGTCTACAAAAGCGAGAGAGAACGCGTGTTTTCTGCGCCATTTTTTGCTAATATGCCTGCAGCTTACAACGTAGTGTGATGTAACTCACACCCTTCAGTGGGGCTTTTTGACCCTCAATCTACGGTTTATCCGATATGTGTGCCGGTTCTATCTGCCTGATAATCTGGGTATATCCTGCAGTTTACACCTGATGAAAAACGTTCACAGCTTGATCACAATTCTTTAATTGTGATAGTACTATAGTCATTGCATACCTGTTTTCCTCCGCTGAATTGCGCAGGAGCAAAGGCGGAATGCTATGATTTAAAAAACTTATTTCGTGTTTAATTCAACTATGGAGGTATTTATGGCTACTAGCCGTAAAATTAGTAAGGAGCGTTTGGCGCTTAAAATGTCGCTAGCTGGCACGGTGTTGCTGTCTAGCCTTGGTATTGGCTATGGATTGTATGTCGGATCCAACGCTATTCTTCTCGACGGCATGTTCTCTTTACTGAGTATGGGGATGACAGGATTAAGCCTGTATACCGCTTACTTAGTGTCTAAACCCGATGATCAATACTTTCAATTCGGATATGCGCACATTGAACCGCTAATCAACGTGGTCAATGGCTTGCTCATCTTGATGACTTGTATTTTCGCTTTTATCAATGGTGTGCAAACCATTGCTAGTGGTGGCCATGAGATTGTGCTGGAGCACGCTCTGGTTTACGCGGTGTTATCGACCTTCTGCTGTTTTGCGATCTATTTTACCGAAACCTACATTGCCAAAAGTGAGCAGTCAGAGTTGGTTCGGGTCGATTCACAAGAATGGTTAATTGACGGTATTTTGAGTGCGGCCATTTTGGTGGGCTTTGTGGTTGTCATGATTTTGGATGACATGGGCTACTCACAATGGAACCGCTACGTGGACCCGATTCTGGTATCTACCTTGTCATTGGCAGCGCTTGTCTTGCCAATTACTGTGTTACGCCGTAACCTTAAAGAGGTATTATTGGTCGCGCCGCAGGATGATGCACAAGAAAATGTGGATCGTGTAATTGCAAAGCTTTCAAAACAATATCATTTTGAAGATTACACCCATCATTTTGCCAAAACAGGTCGCCAGTACGATCTTGAGGTTAACATTCTCGTGCGTGATGATGATTTCTGGACGACCAAACGTCAGGATCACATTCGCCAGGTGCTGTGGGAAGCATTGGCTGAAGAACTGGGGGATACCTGGTTATCAGTGAGCTTTACCGGTCAGGCCCGTTGGTTGTAACGGGTAGGTGATAGGTAACACAGTGAAAAGGGCGGAGACGCCCTTTTTTATTGCTCGATGAGAGAGAAAGTAACGTGCAACAAGTAAGTTTCGCGGTTAATCACATTTTGATAACTTGCGGGTGCAATTAACAGTATTGTGGGTTATCTTAACCAGCGTCTAAAAATTGCTTCTAGATAAATACAAATTTTGTACTACCGCATGTTGTTTCCAGAGGCATTTTTTAGACCCATGAACCGTTAGGTGGCAGGTGTCGCCGAGCTAGCATAGATAATTTACTGAGGGTTAAGACAGTGATGGAAACAATTCTGGTTATCGCATTCATAATTGGTGCCGTGTACGTGATTTTCAAAGAGAAGAAGTGCACGAAAGACATTGATTACTCTCGTGACTCTCTTTAATTGAAGGCGCCTAAGGCGCCTTTTTTGTCTCCATCTGCTTATCACTCCTACCGCTAACCCTCCGTTTTTGTTCAATTTTTTGACGCTTTCAAAAGATGTTGGCTTTTTTATTTCATGGCGTGATCCAGGTCGCCTGATTGATCTTATAAATTCTTGTTAATGCTCGAATTTATGCCTATTGTTATTGTGCTGTTTTGTACTGAATACTGCGTAAGGATTCATCATTAGCGCTTTTATACAGGATAAACGGAGTAACATCTTCTATGGATAGGCATGTCGAATAGGCAAGATTGATCGCAATGCAGTTGAAGCAAGACGTTTTTATTGAATATAACAGTACATTTTTCCGGAAATGTACGACCCACTTTTATCTTCCCGCTTTTCTACTGGTATTGGCATTTTCGTTTTCACTCTCTTTCACAAATGGCTTTGTTTCAGAACGTTATTTGTCGTATTTAATTGAAAATGACTCTCGCCGTTTACTCAAGCATTATGCTGATCAAATTAATGATTACCCTGCAATGATGAACGCCTTGCGGGAGCAGTTACTGTTTGATTGTAGTGCGTATGATAAACATCAACTTAAACATATTACTTACAATGACTATCAAATACGTCGAATGACGTTGTCGTTACCTGACGGTACAACGTGTACCAGTTTTGATGGAGCAAATAATCAGGACAATAGGGTGCCGCTGATCAGCCACTTAACGGATGATATTTCATTGTGGGTCGCGACAGAGCCGCGATTTTCTCAGCAAATCATGGTGGTGGAGCAGCAGACTGACAAAGGAGGATTGAATGTCTATATGGAACCCTTGGCAACAGAAGGGTTACGAAACAAATATTGTGGTGACTGTGTATTAACGTCTTTATCGTCGGAAGAAAATTTAACCGTTGCCTTTTGGCGCGGGGATGCGTCTTTGTTATCGCAGTCACCGTTGTTCAGCACCAAGATTGCCAATGGCTTACGCTTGAATGCCTTCGTTAATCCGAAGTTGCTAGAGCAATACAAACATGACTTCTGGTTGCCTCTGTTTTTATTGGGTACTGTGACAGGGGGCTTATGTTTAGTGCTTTACCGTTTGTTCTTGAGCCGTCGTTTATCACTGCATGCCTTGATTGAGCAAGGGCTGGAACGAGATGAGTTTGTGCCATTTTACCAGCCGATTGTGGATGTCTCGAATAACTCCTTGTATGGCTGTGAGATGCTGGCCCGTTGGGTACGCGCGGGTGGCGATACGATTTCACCGATGGAATTTATTCCTTATGTGGAAAAGAGTGGCCAGATTTTTCCAATTACCGATCAACTGCTGAGAAAAGCAGTGCGTGATATTGGCAAGTTGAACTGGCATTTAACGCAGCAGGTGATGAGTATCAATGTGGTGCCTGATCAGCTGGAAAGCATGGATATCATGCAGAAGTCTTTAGCACTGCTGCATACCACCAAAATTGCGCCAAGCCAGATTGCCTTTGAAGTCACCGAACGCAAACGCTTTACCAATTTAACCATGGCATCGGATGTGATTGAGCAGCTGCGTGATTGCGGGATTGACGTTAAATTGGATGATGCGGGTACCGGTTATGGTGGTTTTAGCTACATTCAGCAACTTAACATTCGCAGCTTGAAAATCGACAAAATGTTTGTTGAGACAATCGGCACCTCAGACATTAAGTTATCCTTGTTAGATTCGATCATTGCGTTTGGTAAGGAAGCAGGGATGGAAATGATTGCAGAAGGGGTTGAGACGTTCGAGCAATCCAGTTACTTGGCGGCCCGTGGCGTCACCTTACAGCAAGGCTTTTATTTTGGTAAACCCATGGCCTTCCGTGACTTTGCGTATTACTGTAAATCCATGGTCTCCAGATAAACGAAAGCCCTGCAATGCAGGGCTTTTTTATGGCTTACTAGCGACAATGGTTTTAACCCGTTACGCGATCTCGCTGTTACGCGTTTTTCTCACGCCATTCTTGCGTCAGGCGGGTAATGCGTTGTTCTGTTTCCTGCCACAGACGGGTATTCACCAAATCACGGTATTCACCAGTCGGCTTTTTACATAGCGCGGTCAGCTTAGGTACCTGCGTTTGTGGTAAACCATCCAGCGCCTGAATGGCACCTTCACGGTTATTACACAGCAGCACCATGTCACAGCCTGCTTGTTGGGCGGCGATAGCGCGTTCACTGTAGCTGCCTAATACATCTGCGCCTTTCATGTTCAAGTCGTCGGAGAAAATGGCGCCATTGAACTGCATGTCTTTGCGCAGTACTTGCTTTAACCAGTACTCTGAGCCGCTGGCCGGTTTTTCATTGTAGTGCTCAAAGATCACGTGGGCAGGCATCATGGCATCCAGCAGGCCTTGCTCAACCAAGGCTTTGAATACGGTCATATCATGTTGCTTGATATTGTCGCGCGGATCGACAGGCGTTTCCAAGTGCGAGTCAGCAATTACGCCGCCATGTCCAGGGAAGTGTTTACCGGTTGCGGCCATGCCTGCTTTTTTCATCCCTTTGATGAATTGGCTGGCATACTGAATCACCTGCTGGGGATCATCAGAGAAAGCTCGATCACCAATAGCTTTACAGTCAAAGCCCAGATCCAGCACAGGGGCGAAGCTTAAGTCGATATCCATTGCTAGCAATTCTGCTGCCATCAGCCAACCACCTTCATGTGCCAGAGAAAGGCCATCTGGGCTGCTTGCAAAAGCTTTGGGTGGTGGCAGCAATGTGAACTCATCACGAAAACGTTGTACTCGGCCACCTTCTTGATCGACCGTGATCAGGATTGGGCGTTTTGCAGCCTCGCGAATGGATTGGGTTAAGGCGCGGAGCTGTTTGCGGTCATGGTAATTGCGCGCAAAAAAGATAATACCGCCAACAGTCGGGTGTTGAATAATCTCACGATCTTCGGCATCCAGTTCATAACCGGATACATCAAGCATCAAAGGCCCCATGCATTCTCCTTGGGTGTGATGGTTGTTGCTATTGCGTGCCCTTATTATGCACCAGAAATGGCAAAGGCTGTACGTGAGTGTGTGAAATTCCCGTCAGGGTACCGTTGATTTGATGCCAGGATCTGGATGCAAGCATAGAGAGGGGGAATCGAACTTGAAAAGGCCGTACAGATGTTCAGCAGATGGTTGGAAAAAAGAAAAAAGAAAAAAGAAAAAAGAAAAAAGAAAAAAGAAAGGAGCACATTGTCTCCTTTCTGGGCTCCTTTCTGATAAATGATGACGTCCTTTATGCCGGTTGTGGCGACAGTGGTTGCGTATCCTGCTTGATACGTCGACGCTGCAGCAGTACCACTAAGCCAAACAAACCAATGGCAGGGATCCAGAACCATTCTTTGGCACTGCGTTGGGCAGGAATGCGTAACTCCACAATTTCCTGATCAAACATCAAACCGGCTTTCTCTGCTGGACTAGAGAAATGCACGATATCAATCAGTGTTTTATCGCTGTCCTGATAGGTTTCAATACCCAAAGCTAGCTGCTTCGCTTCACCGTTTTTGCCATCTGGTACTTCAAAGAGTACGGAGAACTCACGCATGACACCGACGGCATCTTCGCCTTTGATTCGCATGCGCAGCATATCGCCTTCATTCAGTGTATTCAGCTCTTCGCTCAATGAGGTCGGTGAGACATAACGGTATGGATCACTGATTTGATCTTGCCAGAAGCCTGGGCGGAACAAGGTGAAGGCCACCAATAACAGCAGGATTGTTTCGTACCAGCGGTTACGGGTCAGGAAGTAGCCTTGTGTCGCCGCAGCGAAAATCAGCATCGCAATGGTTGCCACCACAAAGATCAGCACGCCGTGTGCAAAATCCACATCAATCAATAACAGATCGGTGTTGAAGATGAACAGGAATGGCAATGCGGCCGTACGTAAGCTGTAATAAAACGCCGTTAAACCGGTTTTAATCGGGTCACCTTTAGAAACGGCGGCAGCGGCAAACGAGGCAAGGCCTACCGGTGGTGTTACATCCGCCATGATGCCGAAATAGAACACGAACAGGTGTACGGCAATCAATGGGACAATCAAGCCTTGCTGTTGACCCAGTACCACGATAACCGGTGCCAGCAAACTTGATACCACAATGTAGTTGGCGGTGGTTGGCAGGCCCATCCCCAAAATCAGGCTCAATAGGGCAGTCAGCAGTAACATGAGCATCAAATTGCCCATAGACAGCATTTCGACTAAGTCAGCTAAAACCAGACCCACACCGGTTTGTGATACGGCACCCACAATCACGCCCGCCGTTGCTGTCGCAATACCGATACCGATCATGTTACGTGCACCGGCGATCAAGCCTTCACGCAGATCAATCAAGCCTTCCTGTACCGTGCCGTAGTCATGTTTACCATCTGTACGCAGCCAGTTCAGTAGTGGACGTTGTGTGATCACAATAACCACCAAAATCACGCTGCCCCAGAAAGCCGAGAGCCCTGGAGAAAGACGCTCTACCATCAAACACCACACCAGTACGATAACCGGTAGCAGGTAATGCAAGCCAGATAGCAACACCGCACGGGTTGATGGCAAGGTGTTAAGGTCGGTCTCTTCTTCGCTTGGCAGTGGCTCGTTCATTGCAGCCACTTTCAATAAGCCAATATACGTGACTGCCAGCAAGATACCGATGCCTAACAGAGTATGATCACCCATTAGGGGCTTCAGCCAACCCAAGCCGTAATATACAGCCAATGACAACCCACTGATTAACGCAGCACCAAAGGCAAAGCCCATTAAACGCACCAACCATGGGCGAGAAACGGATACCGCCAGTGGCTGCATGCCTAGCTTGAGTGCTTCAAGGTGTACGATATACAGCAGTGAGATATAGGAAATCGCAGCCGGTAGGAACGCGTGTTTGATGATCTCCACATAAGGGATGCCCACGTATTCCACCATCAAAAATGCCGCCGCGCCCATGACCGGCGGCATGATTTGACCATTAACCGAAGACGCCACTTCAACGGCACCGGCTTTTTCCGCACTGAAGCCGACTTTGCGCATCATTGGAATGGTAAAGGTACCGGTGGTCACCACGTTTGCAATGGATGAGCCTGAAATCAGACCGGTTAAGCCGGAAGCAACCACGGCTGCTTTGGCTGGGCCACCCCGTAAGTGTCCCAACATGCTGAAGGCCAGTTGGATAAAGTAATGGCCTGCGCCGGCACGTTCCAACAATGCGCCAAACAGCACAAACAAGAAAACGAAACTGGTGGACACGCCAAGTGCGATGCCGAACACCCCTTCAGTGGTGATCCACTGGTGGTTGGCCAATGCAGGTAGCGGTACACCACGGTGTGATAAGAGCCCCGGCATCCAAGGGCCGGCGATGCTATAGACTAAAAATAGGGTCGCGATAATCGGTAGAGCAGGGCCTAATACACGGCGCGCCGCTTCTAACAACAGAGGAATACCGATACAGGCGGTGATGAAATCTGCAGTAGTCAGGTTACCAGGGCGTTGTGCCAGTTCATTATAGAAAACAAACAAGTACAGTGCAGAGGCAGCAGACACCAAGCCCAATAAAAGATCAAAGTGTGGTACGCGATCGCGCGGAGACGTTTTGCGTGCAGGGAAAACAAAGAATGCCAATAGCAAAGCAAAAGCCAAATGGATCGCACGGGTTTCCGTGTCGTTCATGACGCCGAAACCGATGATAAAAGGCAGTGGAGAGGCGATCCAAAGTTGGAAAAGTGACCAAGCGAGGGCCAACGCAGTAATGACGGTGGCCATCAGGCCAGAAGGCAGTCGAGCACCAACATCTTGCGCGATCAGCTCTTCACTCGACATCGCGTCAGATGTCTGGGTGGTATGTGTATTCATTATATTATCTCAATCAAAGGCAAGTGCTGCATACACAGCACTTGCTTGTACCGCAATGTTATTGAGTGGGCGTTATAGCCAGCCGCGCTCCTTGTAATATCGCATTGCACCGTCATGCAGTGGTGCGGTAAGGCCATCGGCGATCATGGCTTTTTCATCTAATGAGGCGAAAGCAGGGTGAAGGCGCTTAAAGCGGTCAAGGTTATCGAATACCGATTTCACTAACTGATAAACCAGTTCTGGATCCGTATTGGCGTGTGTAGAGAGCACTGCTTTACCGCCCAATGATGGGACTGGGTCAGGGTTGCCACGGTACATGCCACCCGGAATTTCTGCTTTGGTGAAGTACGGTTTTTCAGCCACAAGCGCATCAATGATGTCACCGGTAACAGGTACGAATACCGCATCAACCGTTGTTGTTGCTTCCTGAATGGCACCATTTGGGTGACCGACGAAGTAGCTCATCGCATCGATGTTGTTATCTGTCATGGCTGACGCTTGTTCTGCGGGTTTCAGATCAGAAACCAGAGCGAACACATCGTGGTTCCACTTTTTTGCATCAATAAGCTGCTCGAATGTATCGCGCTGACCAGAACCAGGGTTACCGATGTTAACGCGCTTGCCTTTCAGACTGTCGAAGTCAGAGATCTTGGCATCTTTGCGCGCAAGGATGGTGAAGATTTCGCTTTGCAGAGAGAACACAGAACGAATGTCTGCCATTTCACCTTGGGTATTAAACGGTGCTTGGCCATAAAGGGCTTTGTATTGGTGATCGGATTGCATGACACCGAAGTTGTATTCACCACTGCGGATACCGTTGACGTTAGCGACACCGCCGCCACTGGCTGGGGCATTACATTTGATGCCGTGGCTGTCAGCACCACGGTTAACAAAACGGCAGATTGACTGACCAGCAACATAATAAACGCCTGTCTGGCCACCAGTACCGATGGTAATGAATTGTTCAGAAGCGACTGCATTTTCACTATGTGAGAATGATAGTGTGGCAGCAATAACGCCTGCCAATAGAGTTAGTCCTTTCATACTTCCTGTCCTGATCTATCTGAATTTAATAAGATTGTTAATGCATTCACCTCTTAGAATCGAGTTGAGGTGGTCAATCACCTGTGTAACTGGATAAATATGGTGTTTATCGCGGTTAAGGTGCATGTTTTTGCATTGCTTGCGTATGTTGTGTTTGTGTGTTGTTAGCAGATAGTCAATCGATTTATGTGGAGAGAAAAGGGTGTAATAACTGATTAACTACCTATTTACGCTTTGAATGTACGGGTATTTTTTGTGTATGAAAACCATGCATTCCTACATTTTGGGAAATGGCGGTATATTGCGTGATCTTTGGGCGGGCAAGGGGAAATCGTCTGTTAGATAGCCTTTATGGTGGCAGGATATAAAGAATGTGGATTTGTTTACGGCCACATATCCTTTCGAGTTGAATAAAATTGTGATGAAAGTAATAAAAAATCAGCCCATTTTTCTTATTTGGGTCGATGGTTTCTCATGAGATGGGAAGATCGGGTCGATATGAAAAATACAGTGGGGACGGGTAAGTACATGCATATCACCGTGTTGCATTAAAAAGATAATAAAAACAGTAATTTGGTTTTTAAATGCGCACTTAAAAGCAAAATTATGTGATATTGATTCCAAATGATGGACAGTGTAAAGGTGAGCCGATTAATATGCTGATTTTAGGAGTAAAAAATGAAAAAACTATTACTAGCACTGGCTCTTATTCCATCATTTGCATCTGCAAACGTGATCCCAACATTACCGGATGTGGTGAAGTTGGCAGGGCCGTATGAAATTACTGAAAACGAAGCACAAAGTTCGGTGATCCACCTGTATATTCCAGAAAACGGTATCGGTGTTGTGGGTATTTTGGGCGGTGATAAATTTTCAGTGGCAGACGATAGTTCAAACAGCATTCAGCTTTCTATCACTGACAATGAAAATACGGTATTTATTGATAACAATCTGAGTGTTGGTAAGGCGACAACAATCGGTATTGGCACATATTGTGGTCGTTCTATTTCCATTTCTGTACACAGTATCGGGAACGACAGCAAAGCTGAGCAGATTAAGCCAAAACTTGCGATCACCTCTACAGCATGTCCTGCATCAATGGCGAAGAAAGCTGAAAAATAAGCCTGCGGTTAATGGCTATTTGTTTGCTGTTTAATGATATACCCAAGCGCGTGTGTGCTTGGGTATTTTTTTGCGTCGCATTTCATCGAGAAACGTTAAAAACCCCGGCGTTTCCAAAATTCCCCTTCATTACGTTCATACACATTGAAGGTCTTTTCAGCCACCACCTTGCCGTTGAGTTCCAATGTCATTCGCCAGTCGCCAATTTTATCGCTGATCGGCGCCCAGATCGTATCACCAAGATAAAAATCCCAGTCATTGGTACGCACATGCAGTTCGCCATCGAAAGGATCAAGTTCATCACCGTTGTCATCCAAAATGCCGGGGTGGTAGATGCAGTAACGGATCTTTTCGCCGCGCGCTTTTTTGATATTCACCGTAAAGCCAAACTCAATGTCGATCTCGGCGGGAATATCCGTAGTGAAGGTTTGAATTTTCGGTAAGTGTTTGGATTCAGCATCCCACGTGGAGTGAATGCCATAGGTTTCCATACTCACGACAGGTTTAGATTTGGCCATGTGGTGCGTGTCATACAAAGAAATCAAAGAGGCCATCATTATACATGGCGCTGAATGTACGCAGAAGTGGCATTACGTTAGGTGTGAAGGGAGTGAGGTCTATTCCCTTTTACTCAGACTCCCATTCAGGTCCTCATTCAAACCCTGAGGCGGGATGAATGGAGGACCGAATGAATGGAAGTCAAAGAGAATCCGTTAATCGCCGTCATCATCGTTATGGCTTTCTCTGCCATCTAACTCATTGTCTGCCGGACTGCCTTTGGCGTATTTGTTTGTCATATCGTCATCAACGGTTAAGTCTTCTTGACTTTGATCCACCAGATTATCTGCCGGATCGTTTTTTCCGTTGAACATGTTCTTCAGCCACTCAAACATAGTCTACCCTTAGTGACAGTGTCACTGTGTTGTGTGTCGGTGTGTTAAAGGTACGGTATAAGTGTAGTGGTTTAATGCTGGCCGGGTGCTTGCTTTTAAGTACGGCTGCTCGCGTTTAAGTATTGGGTGTATTGATGAAGAGCGAAGTCATAGCTGAAAAGAAACTGGCCTATGTCAGCGTTACCGGGCCATATGGCGAAAATTATGAGTCGGCGTTAGATCATCTTTACCAATGGGCCATCGAGCGGGGCATTCAAAACACGCAGTGTTTATTTATTTATCATGATGATCCGGACTTTGTTCCCCCGGAACAATGCAGAACGGATTTGTGTTTGACCGTACCCATGGAAACGACCTCTGGCGGTGATGTACAGGTGCAGCTATTGCCAGCGGGCAAATATTGGGTGATACGGAAAATAGTCAGAAGCAAAAGTGAATACAAAGACTTTTGGATATCACTGAAAAAATCGGTCAAATCACTGGGATTACAGGTCGATGATCGCCCCAGCTTTGAGTTGTACCACAGTTATGATGTGGACACCCATGTCGGCGATGTGGGCTTTTACTTAGCGATTAAAGACAAAGCATAGAGGACAGCTAAAAAATAAGGCGACCTGATGTTATCAAGCCGCCTGTTCGTGTTCTCTATGATCTTTATTTGTATCTGGCTTTGCGGATTAGATTGCCGGTTGCGCCTGTACGGTTAGGTTGTTCAGCCAACGTTGCTTTAAGTAGCGATTGAAGCACAGTGATAATTTCACCACTTCTTCTGCCAGCATCGTTAGGTAGACCGCACCGAAGCTCCATTCACCGATAAAGGCACCGTAAGCTGTTAGCGGAATACCAATCATCCACATCGCGATGAAGTCCATACGTAGGCAGAACAAGTTCTCACCGCCCGTACGTAAAATACCGTTAATGATGATCATGTTCAGCATACGGAAGCTGATACCCACAGACATCACCATCATGGCCGGTTGGGCATACGGCAGGTACTGCGGTGTATCCAAATTTAACAGTGCCAGCACATAGGTGTGGTTGATGTACAGGCAGAAGCCCACACCAATACCGATGATAATGACAAACTTGATGAAAAATTTCGTCATCGCCTGTGCCACATCAAACTCATCACGACCCAGTGACTGACCAATCAATACCGAGCAGGCCACAGAAATACCCATGAATACCGCGTAAAGTAGGGACTCAAACGGCCCGATCATGCTAAATACCGCCAGTTCTGTTGTCCCCATGTGCCCAAAGATCACTTGGTAAGTCAGGGTACCCAGTGCCCATAACATGGCATTCAATGAATGAGGGATCGCCAGTTTACGGTAAGTCATCCACAGTGTCTGGTGACGTGGAATCGCACGGCTGGTCAGTAGCCAATGCTGACGATATGCCAAGACTGCCCACATCATGATCACCTGTGCAAAACGTGCAATGGTGGTTGCCAATGCTGCACCGGCCACGCCCATCGCTGGAATGCCTAAGCCGCCTTTGATCAACAGGAAGTTCAGGGCAATATTAATGGCAATGGTGATAGCACCCAGAATCAAGGGTAGTAACGCATCGCCACTGGAACGCAGGCTAGATTCCGTTGTAATAATGATATGGGTCAAGATTAGAACAGGAAAACTGTACCACAGGTATTGCGCACCTTGCTCAATCACTTGAAAATCATTGGTTTGTAGCTGCATGATTTGTGGTGCGAAAAACGTAATGATAAAGGTCACGGGTACCATGATGGCGGCGCCGAATTTCATCGCTTGCACGGTCACGGTTTTAGCGTGCACTTTGTCATTCTTGCCCCAGTATTGAGAGACAAGTACGCCGTTTGCGGAGGCAAGACCGGCCATGATCATAATGGCTACAAAATGCCATTTAGAGGCGATGCCGACAGACGCGGTCGCGGCCTGACCAAAATCACTGACCATCAAGACATCGGCGAGCGCAAGAATAGCGACCAATGCACTTTGAATAGCAACAGGAAAAGCCAGCTTCGCCACGCGGGAAAATAGCCCGACAGGTAATGCGGTATGTGTGTTTGGTGTTGTGGTCATGATTACCTACAGATCAGAACAATGTGCAGAAAAAAGGGTTGAAACGCTTACTGATTATGCGGGCAACTATAACGAAGCAGGGATAGAAGCGACATGTTAGAAAAATCAGAAAACCTGTGCGGATCTGTCATGATGGGTTCAGCGCTTCCTGCGCAGCGTACCCAGTGGCAGGAAGTGGTCTATCTGGCAGAAGCGTGCAAGGAACGCTTTCTGACACAGTCTGATTTGCCGGAATTGATCGACAATGAATTTTTCATGGCGGGATTGGCTGACTTGGCGGAAGGTTATGAAATAGAGCGGGTGCAAACCTATCATCACACCTTGTTATTTACCCTGGAAGGGATGGGCAAACTGACCACCGCTGAGCGCGAATATAATTTAAGCCCGCATACGTTGACGGTGTTACCGATGGGAAAGCCGTTTCGTTTTGAACTGAAAGAAGCGGGCAAAAGTTGGAAGATGGCGTGGGTGTTATTGCAACCGACGGAGAAGTGGCATCCGTTAACACTCAACGGACAGCGGGTAGAACAATCGCGGGTTTGTGAACTCGTTTGGTCAGTGATGAATTTGCTACATAGCGAGATTGGCGGGCGTTCCAGTTATCGGAAACTCTTTGCCAGTGAATTGTCACGATTACTGATGGGTTCGGCCTCACTGGCCCCGTCAAACTCAGCGTTGCGCGTGCAGAGCGTGTTTAATGAGATTGAATCCCAGCTCCATTTAAACTGGACGGTGAAAGGGATCGCCAAGCAATGTTACCTGAGTACCGAACAGCTAAACCGCATCACTAAACAACTCTATCAATGCTCAACACAACAAAAGCTCATCGAGTTGCGGATGGAAAAAGCGGTCGACTTGTTACATAACCGCGAGTGGACCGTTGGCATGGTGGCTTTGCGTTTGGGCTATCAAGATCCGTTTAATTTCACCCACCGTTTTCGCCAGTATCATGGCTGTTCACCCAGAGAATACCGCAAACGCTTATTTGGATAACGAGGTCGCGGTTCGCTCCGGTGCTGATAGATTTAATACCGATAGAGCTATGTATCATTAGCCATGAATGAATTGCCGGGGTGTCTGTCCGGTATGCTGTTTGAAAAACGCAATAAAGGCGCTGTCGGAAGAAAAATCTAACGCATGCGCCACCTCACAGACGGGGCGTTGTTGTGACAGCAATTCGATGGCTTTGAGTAGTCGCCATTGCTGTCGCCAGTCCTGATAACTCATTCCCGTTTCTGTTTTAAACTGTCGTGTTATCGTTTTTGTGCTCGCACCGACATAATCTGTGAGCTTAGACAGTAACGGCGGCAGAAAGTCTTCTTTCATCATCAGTTGGCAGAATACATCAAACCGTGAACTTCTTGGTAAAGGCAACTGAAACTGCTCGCGCCGTGCTCCATGGAAACACTCCCAAAACAGCGCCGTGGTCAGTGCCATTTCCTCCTTGGGTTTATCCCACGGCCACAGTGCCATGGTGTTGATTAACGCTTTGAGCAAATCACTCACTTCCACCATCACAATCTCTGTCGGACACGCCTCAAAATCATCACAGGAGAAATAGAGCGAACGATATGCCACAACGTTAGTCATGGTCGCGCGGTGTGGGGTATGCGGTGGGATCCACACGGCTTTGGTTGGCGGCAAAACACACAGGCTGTTATCGAACGCAAAACGCATACAGCCTTGCGGGGCATACAGCAATTGGCCTTTGGTGTGCTGATGCATGCCGGAATCATGTTGGCCGACTTCTGCTGCGATGCCGACGACATGCGCATCAATGGTATCAGCGTCAAAGCGGGTGTTTTCATCAATAAAAGCCATGGGGAAATCCAAGTTGTCCGATTTTTGATGTTTTTGGTCTTTATGTTGTTAATGGGTAAATCGTAACGTCATTTACACTGCTCGCCAAGTAACAAATTGATTGAAGCGAGAATCAAAATGAGAAATAAAACAAAGATGAGAAAGGCACCGTCAATGTGGCTAATGCTGGTCATGCTAATGTTTCCGCAAATTGTCGAAACAATATATAGCCCCGCATTGGGGAATTTGGCTGATACCTTTGCTGTTAGTGATACCCAGGCGGCACAAACCTTATCGGTTTACTTTCTGGCGTTTGCCTTGGGTGTGGTGGTGTGGGGTATTGCTGCCGATAAATGGGGGCGTCGCCCCACCATGCTAGTCGGGCTTGCTCTGTATGCCGCTGCGGCAGCGGTTGCCATGTGTACTGACAGTTTCACCGTGATCATGTTGGCCCGTGCTGCCAGTGCTTTCGGTATTGCGGTGGGCTCTGTGGTAACACAAACCATGCTGCGCGATACGTACAGCGGAGAAAGCTTGGCAAAAGTCTTTAGTTTAATGGGCATGGGGATTGCCATTAGTCCGGTCGTGGGGTTGTTCTTAGGCGGGCAACTGGTGGATGCGGGCGGTTATACATTCGTGTTTGCGACGCTGCTTTTCATGGCTGCGGGACTGTGGTTGTGTAATGCCACCTTGCTGCCAGAGACACAAACCGAAAAACAACCCGTGCAATTAATGTCTCTGGGAAAGCGAATGCTCAACGATCCGCACATCTGGCGATCCGCAGGGCTTGTTGCACTGTATAACATTGCGTTGTTCAGCTATTACCAATTAGGACCGTTTGTGTTTGCTTCTATGGGATTGGATGCCGAACAATTTGGTTACAGTGGTGTGGTATTAGGTGTCAGTACGCTTGTCGGCAGTTACCTGAATCGCTGGCTGCTGTCGCGACAAATTGCGATCCAGACTATTTTGGGTGGTGCATCTGTACTCTTGCTGGTGGGCGCCATCGGTGTATTTGCGACCGAGGGTATGCGACTGTTCAATACGGTACCCTTGATGCTATTACCTATGATGCTGGTCGTGATTGCGTTTGGTTTAGCCATTCCGAATGTACTCAGCCGTGCGCTGACCGCTTATGCCAAGCAAGCTGGCAGTGCAGGGGCTATATTGGGGTTGATGTATTACCTAATGATTGGTGTAGGTTTAATGCTGGCTGGTAACCTTCAAGATCTGGGAGTGTCACTGATATTTTGCGGTATCACAGCGTTTATGGTTACGCTGTCACGCAGTAAAGCTGGCGCGCCTGTGACGACAAGCTAAAACGCATCGATTTGGCGCTAATGAATTAGCAAAAGCCTCGTAACTAATACCGCTTATAATGACAGGTTCAGGTGCTTGTATAAGAACACCTGAACCGTTTTTTTAGTGTGTTTAGGATCGTTATTGCAGCGCTAAGGTTAAGTAAGATCAAGGCTCGGGTCAGGGCTTGGGTCAAGGTTTCGCTTTGGGATTAGATTCCGGTCTGGACAGTGAGGTTTGATCAGCCGGTAAGGTGATCACTGATAACGTAAACGGGGTGGACGTTTTGGTATTGGTCATCATGACATCTCTAAAGACGGCATCAAAATTCATCACAATGATCTCATTACCCCGGATAATCACTTCGGATGGTGCATCCAGTTCACCATTTCTGCCGTCAGTGTCACCATTGCGAGCCAGTAAGGTGAGATGGCCATGCATATCAATACGGTACACCGCATTTTCAAACAGATCGGTAATGTAAATGGCGTTCGTTGCCTTATCCCACTTCATACCATCGGTCGCTGTCATACCTTGCGCAAACACTGTCGTGCCTAAATTATGGTTGTCATGACTCAAGACCGTTTTATGCACCGTCCCGTCTTCCATGATACCGGTATACAGATTGCCGCGATCATCAATCGTTAATCCATTGGCACCAAAACTCAGTGTCCCGTCTGTTACGAACCGCTCAAACAGATGGGGATCACGAGGTTGTCCATGTCTATATCGTGACACCGTCACAGGTTGAGTGGCTGTTAGTTCATTAAGATCAAATGCATACAAGCCACTGACGGTATATTCCTTGGCTTGTGTCGCTAATACCGTATCTGTCACAAACAGGGTATTACCGCGCCAAACTAAGGCATTGGGAAACATCAGGCCTTTCACCACGACATCGACATCAACGGCTTTGCCATCTTCGACATTAATGCGGAGTATGCGCGATTGCCCGACACCGCCTTCAAACCACATCTGCATATCCGCCACATAGAGATTGCCATCGGGGCCCCATGCAATGCCCATCGGTGCGACTTGTTGGGTGATTTTTGGGGCATCATTCACGCTGAAGGTGTACCAGGTAGAGAGCGCATTATCAGGTGTGATTTTTCCAATGGCGGGCCACTCCGCCGGTTTGCCGGACTGGGCGAGTAAATTATTGTGAAAGTTAGGCGAGGAGAAGTAGATGTTGCCTTGCGCATCCATGTCGGCACTGGCGGGGGAGTTGAAATGATTCGGCAACTGCATGAACAATTGGCTGCTTAACAGTGGACCTTTTACGTTTTGGTGCGAATTGGGATGCGAATCGGCAGTAGCGGCCAGAGAATGAAAAGCAGACAGAAGCGCACAAAGAAACAGGGCACTGTTAAACAAGGCGCAGTTAAACAAAGTACCGTAATGCAAACGAACGGATGTCATAAGGCCACCTTATCATTCAGATATTCAGCTTAAAAAGTATAAGCAAGCACGGTGCATTCTGCTGATAGGCGAAGGGAATTGAAGCGATGAGAGCAGGAATGAGAGCAGAAACAAAAAAGCGGACAACGTGATTGAGAATGACGTGATCCGCTTTTTGTAGAATTACTTACGCTTTGGCTGCTGGTAAGTACGGCCCGCAGCTTGGTAGACGTCTTTTTGCTTCATATCGAACATGGCAAAGAAGAACCAAGCAACAAACTTGATCACATCATCACCCACGTTCATGATCCACTCGGCGTATTCCTCTTCTTCGCCGCTCTCGTTTTCTTCCATCGAGATGTGGTAGATACGCTGTTCACCGTCAATTTCTGCAAGATTAAATTGACCTGTCAGAGAGACTGCGGCTTCAGCAACTTCTGCATCATCACAGGCTTTCAGTGCATCTAGCACTTCTGGCAGGGTGCTCTTTTCACACAAAGATTTAACCAAAGCTTCAAATTGATCATGTTGCATTTCATTTACCTCAAAAATACCCATTGGTATGAGATCCCATTGTACCAGCGGAAAGAACCGGTGAAATAACATTCTTTTATTGGAATCGGTCAGTTGTAGATTTCTTGTGCGGTGTTGAGTACGTCATTTTGCTCAGCAAAGAAAGAAATCGTCGAATTTGCTCGTAGCAGCACAAATATAGCAGTTGGTGAATCATGAAGATGAAAAGCATGAAAGGGCTAACAGAATGCTTCCATCGTTATTGCTAAACAGCGGCACAGAATAGCGCTTGGTCTCATTTTGTAGGGGGCGAAACTGGCTGAAATAACGCTTATTTTTCTGTTTTGATGCGTTAGACGACTACGCCTGTGTCTACGCCCCTTATCTACGCCCTGTTTGTAAATCGTTAGGAGGGTTTTCATGCGTACGGCGTATGAATAATGGAGGGGATCCTACATAGGGAAATGACATACAAAAACTTATAGACAGAACCTCATATTCTGGCCCCTCTAGATTCGGAGATCGACATTGTGAAACGGAATCAACGCTCGCTTATCGCTTTAGCCATCGTAGCTTCATTAACGGCTTGTAGTGCCTCAGATTCAACAATAGAAAACGCAGTCAATACCAGTACGGCACCACTTAGCGCCACGGTTTATGCCTGTGATAGCCAGATGACAGCCAAGGCTGATGATCTGCGTATCTACCAGATCATGGTGGAAAGCTTTGTGGATGGCGATAAACAGGTCGGTCATGGCACCGGCTACGGCACCAGCCATCACAAGGGCGATCTGCAAGGGATCATTGACTCGCTGGATTACATTCAATCGCTGGGCGTCAATGCCATTTGGCTAACACCGATTTTTGAATCTATTCCGGTTGAGGGGCAAGACCATTGGGCGGACAGACTTGATGCTACGGGCTACTTTGCCAGTGACTATTTCAAGATAGATCCTCGCTTTGGCACGCTAGAGCAAGCCCGTGAGCTGGTGGAACAGGCACACGCGAAAGGCTTGTATGTCTTCTTTGATGGGGTATTCGGTCATCACAAAGGCAATGTGGTGCCATCACCACAAGGTAGACTGCCTGTCGGTGAAAATAACCCGGTCAGCTACCCAGAGAGCCTGGCGTTTTACGAAGAAGTCGCCAGTTACTGGGTGAAAGAGTTAAAGATTGATGGCTGGCGTTTAGATCAAGCCTACCAAGTGCCGACCGATGCATGGAAAGCGATTCGTCAGAGCGTTGATGAAGCGTCACAGTCCGTGACTTATGTGAATAACAAAGGGGAGACCGTCCATCCTTTGGGTTACATGGTGGCTGAGATTTGGAATAACGAACGTTACATCACAGAAACCGGTTACGGCAAAGAAGGCGATCCGGCGTTGTGCTCGGCCTTTGATTTCCCGATGCGTTTCCGAGTGGTTGAAACCTTTGCGGTTAACGAAAGTGGTGTCAGCCGGAAAGGCGGCGAATGGTTGAATGACGGCATGTCACTGCACAGTCAGTATCCGGATCACGCCAAGCCGAATTTGATGTTGGGCAACCATGATGTGGTACGCTTTGGGGATCTGCTGCAACGTGGCGGTATTGCGTCACCAGAACAACCTCAATACTGGCAGCGTCATAAAGCGGCGATGTCTTTCTTAGCAGCGTATACCGGCCCAATTACCTTGTATTACGGTGAAGAAATTGGCGTTCAGGTGGATGGATTTGCACAAAAAATCAAAGAAGATTGTGCCGTGATTGGCTTGTGTGATGACCACGTGGCCCGCACCAGTGCGAAAATAGATGGCGTGACGGTGTCACTGAATGAACAGCAATCTGAGTTGAAAGGCTATGTGTCTTCATTGATGTTACTGCGTCAGCAACATCCTGCGTTATCACAAGGGGAACGTACCAATGTGATGGCGACAGAGACGGTATACGTAGACCATAAACAGGCAGACAATGAAGCGCTGTTGTATTTGGTGAGCACGACCGATAACGCGGAGTCAGTCACCTTGAAGGGCAAAGCGATTGGTTCACAAGGTGTGCTGATTGATTTGTTAACGAACGAGCGTTTTATGCCAAATAATGGGGAGTATGCGATTCCATTAACAGGTTTCGGCGCACGTTTCCTCAAGATTGACACCCCGACAGCGGCGGGTGTGATGGCGCAATCTGCTGCCTCGGTATCGCTAGTAGGTGAAGGGATCATGGCCCAATGTGATACCCCAACCGTTGAAGGCATTGGTCCGGTAGCAGAAACCTTGTACGTGGTCGGCGATTTTGCCGATGCTGGTTGGAAGCAAAAGCCGCAGCGCGCGTATCAATACAAAGGCAAGCACAATGGCAGCAACTTGTATCAAGTGGTTGTCGATGAAAAAGCGGGCGCCTACAAGATGCAATACGCCACGAAAGATTGGAGCCCACAGTTTACCGCTGATGGTATGGCACTGAAACCGGGTACCGCAAAGTCGCTGACAGCGGGTGGTTACGGTAAAGACACCGCCGTAACGTTGCCGGAAGCGGGTAAGTATGTGTGGAGCTTAACATTCAGTGATCTTGGCGAGCCTGAACAAATTATGGTGTCTAAGTGTCAGTAGCCAGTGTGTCAGTAACCTGACAAATGAGTGAAGAGATCAAACAGGTTGGGATGAATATTTGAACGTATTTATCTCACTATGTTTAAAAACAAAGCTATGCAAGTCAAAGGGGAGCGCCATGCTCCCTTTTTGTGTTTTTGAGAGGTTGTACAAAAAAAATATTTGTACAAAGTGATCCCATACGCTAACTTAAGTTGTACAAGATACATGTTTTGTACAACATGCAGGGGTGGGATATGACGATTAACGTAGGAATCAGTGCTTGTGTTTTAGGTGACAAGGTCCGCTTTGACGGCGGTCATAAGCAAAATCGTTTTGTGATTGATGAACTGGCTCAGTACATGCATTTCAAGCCAGTGTGTCCGGAAGTGGGTATCGGTATGCCTGTGCCTCGTCCTGCGATTCGATTGCTGCAATTACCCAGTGGTGAAGAGCGTCTTGTTGATACCAAGAACCACGAGATTGACCATACGGATAAAATGATTGCCTTTGCAGAGAAGAAAATCAGTCAGTTTGATGATCTGTGTGGTTACGTGGTGTGTGCAAAATCACCGACCTGTGGCATGGAGCGCGTCAAGCTGCACATTGCCAACAACAATACCGTGCCGGGTGGCGCTGTCGGTATCTACACCAAAACGCTGATGGCTAAAATGCCGTGGCTACCCATCGAAGAAGATGGTCGTTTGAATGATCCCGTTCTGCGTGAGAACTTCGTTTTCCGTGTCTTTGCGCTCAATGATTTTTATAAGAGCGTACGTGACAACTTGTCGATTGATGCCTTCGTGAAATTTCACTCTCGCTACAAACTCGTGCTGATGGCGCATTCCCCCAAAGCCTATAAAAGCATGGGGCCTTTGGTCGCCAACATTAAAGACTGGGATCTTGATGAGTTTTATCAGGTGTATCGTCAGCAATTTATGGACGCCATTAAAGAGCGTGCCAGCCGCAAAAACAAAACCAATGTTTTGATGCACCTGCAAGGGTATTTCAAACGGTCACTGACCAAAGAACAAAAGCAAGAGCTGAATGCGTTGATCCTCAGTTACAAAGAAGGCAATCAGCCATTATTGGTACCGCTCACCATGATCAAGCATTACATGCGTGAATACCCGGATCCGTATCTGCAAATTCAGACTTTTATTGACCCATACCCCGAGGAGTTAAAACTGCGCTATGGACTTTGATACAAACAACAGCACCGACGCATTCTATGCCATCAAAGATGTCTCTGAGATGACAGGGGTTAACGCGGTGACGTTGCGAGCATGGCAACGCCGTTACGGATTATTGAATCCGATGCGGACCGAGAAAGGCCATCGCTTATACAGCCAAGATGACATCAATAAGATTCATACGATTCTTGGCTGGCTGGAAAAAGGCGTCGCCATTGGCAAAGTGCGTCCTTTACTGGACGGGGATAACGCCTTTGAACTGGTGGAACAACAAGCGGGCAGTGACAGCCAGCAAGCGGCAGAGAGTTTGCTGAGTGCCTTGCACCGCTTGGATGCGAATACGTTAGATAAACAGCTCAACTTGATCATGAAAGAATATCCACTCGAGCTGTTTGAAAAACAGATTGCGCATTTAGTGGAGCAGACGGTCAATAGTGCAGAAAACCCACTAGCCAATGTTCAAGTGACATTGTGGCATAGCATGTTGAGAGAGCGCTGCCTGTCATTGGTAGCCGGCCATCGCAAGCGAAACAAAAAGCCGTGCCTGTTGTTGAGTTTCGATGCGGTACCGGCTTACCGGGTATGGCTCAAGGCGGCGCAATTGGCGAATTCAGGTTACAACGTCACGCTTCTGACGTCCTTAACGGGTAAATTAACACCGCTGGTGGCGCTGATGAAAACCTGGGATAGCCGAGATGTCTTTATTGATGGTGATAACAAGTTAGACAGACAAACAGTCAGCCAGTTAAAACAGCTGGTTGATGAATCCGAGTGTACGTTGCAGCTATCGGGCAGTATTACTTCAATCCATCCGGAGATACGGGAGTGGCATGATGAACCGACATAAACGCAAAGGACTCATGTGGTTTCGTGCGGACTTACGTACCGTCGATAACACCGCCTTGTCCTCTGCTTGTTCACGCAGTGATGAGGTGCATGCAATATTTATTGCGACCCCCATGCAATGGCATGAACACCATGTCGCGCCCATTCAAATTGATTTTATTCGTCGTCGCTTAGTGGTACTGAGCGAGCAACTGGCGGCGTTAGGGATCCCACTGTCAGTGATTGAAGTGGCGGATTTCGACGCAGTGCCTGACGCCATTCTGTCTTTTGCTAACGAACAGCAGATTGATCATGTGTACTGCAATAAACAGTACGAGTGGAACGAAATTCAACGTGATCACCACGTCGGGCAGTGTTTGCTGAATAATCAGATCAAATTCAGTGCATTTGATGATCAGTGTGTGATCCCCCCCGGTGATGTGTTAACCCAAAAGGGCGATCCTTATAAGGTGTTTACTCCGTTCCGCCGGGAGTGGATAAAGGTTTATCGTCAAAAAGATCAAGCCCCTTTGCCGCGCATCGAACCCAAACAATCTGTTTCTGATCATTCAAGTTCTGTTAATCCTGTTTCGCCGCTTACATTGGAAGGCTTGCTGACACTGACTTATCCCACCGTCGACAGCATGGCATGGCCGGTGGATGAAGAGGCAATCCGCCAGCGCTTGCTGATGTTCTGTGAAGACAAGGTGCGCGATTACCACGAAGACAGAGATACGCCGTCTATCGATGGTACCAGTCGTCTATCGCCGTATCTGGCAACGGGCATGTTGTCACCACGACAATGTATTGCGGCATTACAGCCATTTTTCCCCGATGGCATCGTGGAAGATAAACAAGGGCCGTTCTGTTGGCTGAATGAGATCATTTGGCGTGAGTTTTATCGCCATTTGATGGTGGCTTTTCCGGCCATTAGCCGTAATCAACCGTTTCAACCGTGGAGTCGTCGTTTGCCTTGGCTATCGGATGAAGCCTTACTGGCGGCCTGGCAGCAAGGTCGAACCGGCTTTCCGATTGTGGATGCGGCAATGCGTCAGTTGCTTCACACCGGTTGGATGCATAACCGATTACGCATGATCACCGCCAGTTTCCTCACTAAAGATTTGCTCATTCACTGGCAAGTCGGCGAGCAGTGGTTCAGTCGCCACCTGATTGACGGGGATCTCGCGTCTAATAATGGTGGCTGGCAATGGGCATCATCGACGGGGACTGATGCACAGCCGTATTTCCGCGTGTTTAATCCCACCACGCAAGGGGAAAAGGTTGATCCAAAAGGGGAATTTATCCGTACATGGGTGCATGAGTTACAAGACGTGCCGGATAAATACATCCACCAGCCACACGCTTGGCCAGAGGCTGTTCAAGGGAATGTGTTGCTGGATTACCCGCTTCCGATTGTAGATCACAAACAGGCACGGGTGCGGGCCATCGATATATTCAAAACCGCAAAAGAGATGCATCAAGATACCGCCACATAAGGGAAGACGATGATGGAAAGATCGGAGACGACACAGATCACTGACGACTTTGTGCGCACCTATCAGGCACTGGGAAAGGATAACCTATCGATCCTCGCGGATCTTTATCACCAGAATGTGGTGTTTGAGGATCCCGCCCACCGTGTTGAAGGGATCGAACAGCTTACACAGTATTTTGCGCGTTTATTTCAGTCGGTCACACATTGCGAGTTTCAGATCCATGAAACGATCACCGAAGGTCAGGTCGCTTACGTGCAATGGACCATGTTGTTCAGTCACCCGAAAATCGCTAAGGGTCAGCAGCGCCAAGTGAATGGCTGTTCACGATTGGCTTTTAGTGACGGAAAAGTGATTGGTCACCGCGACTACTTTGATATGGGTGAAATGATTTACGAAGGCGTGCCATTAATGGGCCCGATTGTTCGCCACATTAAAGCCAGTTTGTGACGAGGGGGGAAGGTAGATGGTCAATCAAACCGAGCAGCATTCCGATCATCCGGCAGAAAATGCGTCAGTGCATGCAGCGAAAGTTGTGTTACCAAAAAATGTGCTGATCACCGGCGCCAGTTCAGGGATCGGACGGCAGTTGGCGCTCGACTATGCCGAACAAGGCTGGACCGTGTTCGCTTGCGGGCAGAACGCCGAACGTCTCGCCCAATTAGCGAATGCGCATCAGAATATTCAAACCGTTCAGTTTGATATGACGGATCTGGCCGAGACCCAAGCTGCGCTTCAGGCCTTACCCGTGGTGCCGGCATTGATCATCTTAAACGCAGGGACGTGTGAATACATTGAGCACGGTGAAATTGATACCGACTTATTCCGTCGTGTATTTGAGGTGAATGTATTTGGCACGCTGCATTGTATTCAAGCCCTGCAAACACAGTTTGACTCGATGACACATCTTGTCTTGATGGGCTCGACGGCTTCTTATGTGCCATTGCCTCGCGCTGAAGCCTATGGGGCCTCTAAGGCAGCCATTGCTTACCTGGCGAATACATTGGCCTTGGATCTTGAACCCCAAGGTGTGACGGTGTCACTGGTCAGCCCTGGATTTGTAGAAACACCGCTTACCGATAAGAACGATTTTCCCATGCCGATGCGCGTTCCTGTGGCGTTTGCATCGGAGAAGATTCAGGCAGGGATCGCTGCCAAAAAGCGTGAAATTCATTTTCCGCTGACATTCAGTCTGTTTTTAAAGTCCATCGCATTATTACCGCTGCCGATGCAATTGTGGGTAGTAAAAAGAATGACAAGGAAATCCGCATGAAAATAGCCATTATCGGGACAGGTATTTCCAGCCTGACCTGCGCACATTATTTATCGCCTTCACATGATATTACCGTGTACGAGGCCAATGATTACATTGGTGGTCATATCGCAACTGTCGATGTATCTGTGGACAGTGGAGAGTACGCCATTGATACCGGGTTCATTGTTTTCAATGATCGGACTTATCCGAATTTTGAAAAACTGCTCACGGAGATCGGGGTAGACGGGCAACCCACCGAAATGAGTTTCAGCGTTCATAACGATACAAACGGGTTGGAATATAACGGGCACAGCCTCGCTACGCTGTTTGCACAGAAACGTAATCTACTGAATCCGACCTTTTATCGCTTTATCGCCGATATTCTGCGCTTTAACAAATTAGCTCGTCAGGTTGATCTTGAAGAAGAGACATCGCGTACTCTAGGGGAATTCCTCACTGCGCATCGTTTCAATGCGTATTTTTGCGAAAACTATATTTTACCAATGGGAGCCGCCATCTGGTCCTCGACACTGTCTGATATGAGAGGATTCCCATTGGGCTTTTTCGTCCGCTTCTTCCGTAATCACGGTTTGCTGGATATTGCTAACCGCCCGCAATGGTATGTCATTCCCGGTGGCTCCCGCGAATATGTCAAACGCTTGGTGAAGCCATTTGAAGATCGCATTCGTCTTTCTTCGCCGGTGGATGAAGTGCGCCGTGTGGATGGCAAAGTGATTGTCACCGCGTGTGGTCAGTCCGAGGTGTACGATCAGGTGATTTTTGCCAGTCACAGTAATCAAGCGTTGGATATGCTGGCCGATCCCTCTGACGATGAATCCCGCGTGTTGGCGGATTTGGCTTATCAGTCCAATGAAGTCATCCTGCATACCGATGCCCGTTTATTGCCTGAGCGCAAAGCCGCGTGGGCCGCGTGGAATTACCACCTTGGCAAAGACACTGACGGCCAACGGGATCACAAACTCGCCAGTTTGACCTACAACATGAATATTCTGCAGGGTATTGACGCGCCAGAAACGTTTTGCGTCACGCTCAATCAGTCCGAAAGCATTCAGCCCGACAAAATCCTGCGTCGCTTTGTTTACGATCACCCAGTGTTCAGTACCACCAGTTTGCACGCGCAACAGTCTCGTCATTTAGTGAATGGTCAGCAGCAGACATGGTATTGCGGCGCCTATTGGTACAACGGTTTCCATGAAGACGGGGTGAAAAGTGCCTTGGATGTGGTCGCTGGTATCGAACGTTTAGCTGGGGAATATCCAGCGTCATCGCAAACGCCGTCATCAACATCAGACCCAGAAACTCAGCCGCACATTGCTGCCATGAAGCCAGCAGACAAGTTGTAATGGTTTGAGGATGTCATTGGTGAAGAGGAAGGTTGAGATGAATAGCGCATTGTATGTAGGGACCGTCAGGCATCGGCGTTTTGCGCCCATGACTCATGAATTCAATTACCCGATGTTTATGCCGTTTATCGATCTTGATGAACTGGATCAACTGGAACGTAACGTTTTTGGTTTTGGGCGTTATTGGTATCAATTTGCTCGGGTCAAATTGACAGACTATTTGCGTGCGCCTTCCGAGCCCGTCGAAAGCGATCAGCACGATCATCGAAAAAGTGATCGAAGTAAAAGCGATCGCATGCGAGACGCACAGGCACTGAAACAGGCCATTATCGACAAAGCCGAAGCGTTGACCGGTGAGCGAGTGGAAGGCCGCGTGATGATGCTGTCGCAGATCCGCTATGCCGGGGTCTATTTCAGTCCCATCAATCTGTTTTACCTCTATGACGAACAGGGTGTCTGGAAGTCAGTGCTGGTGGAGGTGAGTAATACCCCGTGGAATGAGCGTCATTATTACGCACTGCCCGCAACGGATGATTGGCAAACCGCACAGTGGCGGGAAGAGAAGCAATTTCACGTCTCGCCATTTAACCCGATGTCACAGTATTACCAATGGCAATTGAAGGAACCGCTGAAACAGCTGTTGGTGCATTTAGATATTCATGATCAAGCGGATGATCGCAAAGTCCTTGATGCCACCATGGCAATGAAACGACAGCCTTTTACGACGGGTGTGCTATGGCGCTTATTGGCCAAGACGCCGATTCAAACACTGAAGGTCGTGATAGGCATTTATTGGCAGGCGCTGAAATTATGGCTGAAAAAGGCGCCGTTTTACGACCATCCGGTTTCTTAAGATCACCCCATTTCTTAATGATATGCAGCGGTATTGCCCTGTAAAACAAGAAAAAGATGAGGATTTCCAATGCTCAAAAGTGAAACAAATGAAATGACCCTCGATGTCACCGTTGCTGACAATGTTGCCAAAAAGGTTATTTTCGGCATTTTGAATCAATTGAGCGGGGTGAGCATTACCCTGACAGAGAATAATGGGGAGACGCATCAGTTTGGTGATCAGCACGCGTCTCTGCAAGCCCACATCGTGGTTAATAACTTGGGTTTTTATCAACGTGTATTGCGTGGCGGCAGTATTGCAGCGGCTGAAGCGTACATTGATGGTTGGTGGGATTCCCCGGATTTGACGCAAGTGGTACGAGTCATCGCACGTAATTTACCGATACTCGATAAGATTGAAGCCAAAGTCAGCTGGATGTCTCGCATTCGTGATAAATGGCTCCATCGTTCTCGCCGTAATGATAAAGCCTCGGCAAAGAAAAATATTCTTGCGCATTATGATCTTGGCAATGATTTCTACCGTACCTTTCTAGACACAAACATGCTGTATTCTGCCGGCATTTACGATGCACCGAATACGACGTTAGAACAGGCGCAAATCAACAAGATGGACAGATTGTGCCGACAACTGAAATTACAACCGTCGGATCACCTGTTAGAGATTGGTACCGGTTGGGGGGCAATGGCCATTCATGCAGCAAAGCATTATGGTTGCCGTGTGACCACTACCACCATTTCAAATGCGCAACATGCCTGGGCAAAAGCGCGTATTGAAGAAGAAGGGCTGACAGACAAGATCACTCTGTTATTGGAAGACTACCGTGACCTGACCGGCCAGTACGACAAGATTGTTTCCATAGAGATGATTGAAGCGGTCGGGAAAGAGTACCTAACGAAGTACATCAAACAATGTCAGTCGTTACTTAAGCCAGACGGGCTGTTTGCGATTCAGGCCATCACCATTGCCGACCAGCGTTATGAAAGCTACAGCAACGGGGTCGATTTCATTCAGAAGTACATCTTCCCTGGGGGATTTCTGCCATCGGTGTCGGTGTTGTCAGCGCAACTCACAGAGCACAGTGATTTTGTGGTACGAGACATTAAAGACATCGGTATGGATTACGCAAAAACGTTGGCAGATTGGCATCAAAGGTTTGATGCGCAGATTGAGCAAATGGCAACGTTTGGGCTGGATGAGCGATTCATTCGTATGTGGCGCTTTTACTTCTGCTACTGTGAAGGTGGCTTCAGAGAGCGCAGTATCAGTACCGTGCAGTTGCTAGCGAGCCGTCACGGATGGCGGGAATGAGTTGGTGCCTTTTAGACAGCGTTGATACAGCGAATCGTTAATCAACTAATCATTAACGAACAAGCCATTAACCAACAAATACAGCAAGCAGACGGAGTGGGAGGTAATGATGAAGATGAGAGAGTTTGTGCTTATTGGCCTTGCCTTCAATTTATTCTGGTTACTTGCCGTGATGGGGCAAAATCAAACGCTGTTGCTGACTATTCCGCTGATTCTTCTGTGCTGGTGGCGCTATCAAGGCGCTGCCGTCTTTGGACTGACGGCAGGCTTGCTCGGGATTGCATCGGATAGCCTTTGGTTGCACTTAGGCATTTTTGCCTTTGATACAATGAACATCATTCCGATTTGGCTAATGGTGCTTTGGGTAGGATTTAGCTCGTTTGTGTGGGTTGTTCGTGACACGGTTCTTGGGTACCCCAAGGCGCTGGTGCTGATTGTATTCAGCATTGGTGGCACCTTGAGTTACCTGGCAGGATACCGGCTGGATGCTGTAGCGTGGCCTTATGGTGCGGGGATCACGCTCAGCATCTTGCTGGTGACTTGGACGGTGTTAGGAGCATTGCTGATTTGGCTGACAGAGCAGTTTTCCCGGAGGCTATACCATGTTCACATCCATCACACACACCATGAATAAGTCGGTGGCATCCCGCCATGCAATGTTAACCCTGTCATTGCTTGTACTACTCAGTGTGCTTGCACTCCCTGCCAAAGCCAGTTCAGTGACCTCTTCCTGGCAATCGTGGCCGGCGGTGGGTGACGCCACCTTAAAATGGGGGCCGTGGGTCATCTATGATTCGGAGTTACGTTCACCGAGTGGTCGGTATCTCAGCCAAGATCATGATTTGGCGCTTGTGATCAAATATCGCCGTAACATTGATAAAGACGATCTGATTGAAGCAACCGACGATCAATGGCAACACTTAGGCATTAGCAAAGCGAAACGGGACAAATGGCTGCGAACGTTGAGCCAGATTTGGCCTGATGTGAAAAAAGGCGATCGTCTTATCTACGTGCTGCAAAATGACCAAGGACGTTTTTACCGTGATAATCGTCAAATCGGCGTTGTTCAGGACAGGGAAATGTCTCAATCATTCCTGCATATTTGGTTGTCACCCAATACTTCTTACCCGCAAATCCGCCAACAACTTATTGGTATGCGTTAATGCTGCGCTCAAAGCATGACGACTGGACGCGAAGTAAACCTGTTTAGTCAAAGCACTCAAATCGAAGTGCACACATAAAGCATAAGAAAGGAATGACGAGATGGACTTACAACAGAACACAGCGAAGCGCATGAGGGGGAAGGCAACAACGCCCTCGTTTCGACCTTCTTTATTGCGATTCATCAAATGGTGCATAGTCAGTATGTTGGGAATGAGTTTATTTGGTTGCTCGGTTTCTATTGATGATTATCAAAACGCGACACCTAAGCTGGATCTGTTCCAGTATTTTGATGGCGAAGTGAAAGCTTGGGGTATGCTGCAAGATCGCAGTGGTAAACAAACCCGTCGCTTTGAAGTCGCTATAAAAGGGACGGTACAGGGCGATCAGCTGACATTGGAAGAAGACTTTATTTTTGATGACGGCGAAAAGCAGCGTCGTGTATGGGTGATCACCGCAATGGGTAATGGTCATTTCATTGGTGAGGCGGGAGATGTTGTGGGCCAAGCCTCAGGAAAAGTCGTAGGTAATGCGTTGAATTGGCAATACGTGTTGCGCGTGCCTGTTGGTGATAGTACCTATGATATTCATTTTAATGATTGGATGTATTTGCAAGATGATAAGCGTATGTTCAATCAGGCGGAAATGACCAAGTTTGGCTTCAAAGTCGGTCAGGTCACACTGTTTTTTGAGCGGGTGACACCCATGGCGACGTCACCATCTTTCTAACAGTACCCATAGTTAACTTTTTCTTCGTGCTATCTATTCCGCGCAATACATTTCGCGCTATCTATTCCCGTTACCTATCACCGTTAAGCATATTGAAGACCTGACAGAGTAAATTTGTCAGGTCTTTTTTCATGGTAGGTCTCTACCGGTTTTTGTCTTCATTTTCGACACTTCATCTTGCATTCATGACGCCACGTCATACCAACAATGTCATGAAAGGTGAGCTTCTTAATCAGGCAATTAAATTTGGCTCAAGCCTTTTTATGCACCTACATTAATAGTAAGCACCACACATTTATGCTGTGTAAGGTGAGGGATAAAAGTAGAAAGCCTGGTGCAAGTGGCGGGGTATAACGGTGAAAAATAGCAAGATTAGGCGTTATAGCGTGGTATTTCTTTCATTGTCGCTGGTGTTATTTTCAAGCGCGTTGTACGGGTATCTACAGAATCGACAATTAGAAACCTATTTATTGCGTTTGACCGAACTGGGACATCATATTATTCACCTGCGGGATGAAGTGATTTTAGCTTCCCATCAAAGTCCATTTCCTGCCGCAAAACTGATGGCGGACTTAGAAGCAGTGGAAGTGGCGGTGACTCGTTTCCAACGCAATGATGACGGTATGATACCGGATATCCTCTATCCGGGAGTTTTAGCACAGATCTCAGAGACATTTTATACCGCGACGCTGGGGCTCACACTGCAACTGACGGATTTAGTCGATATCAGCGTGCAGCACGAACATCGCCAGTCTGTAGATCCAATGACGATGAATAACATTCCCCCCATGGTGGATGAGATGCTTGTGTACAGTCCGGAACAAGCACAATTACATCGTTTGTTATTGTCTGAAGAGCGTGTTGATTTTGTCGAACAAGCTGAAATGCAAATTAGCGAGATGCAGATGGCTTACCGCGATTTGAATGCCATCAATGCCTTGCTGTATTTACTGTTGCTGATGGTGATGATTGTTTTGGTCGCGAAAGTACGTGTGAATGATCTCAAAGTCATTAATGCTGTTATTCAGGATGAAAAAGCCAAAGCAGAAGCGGCCAGTCAGGCGAAAAGTGTCTTTCTCGCGACAATGAGTCATGAGTTGCGCACGCCCATGAATGGCGTATTGGGGATTGCCCAGTTAATCGAGAGTGAAACCCAAGAGCCGGAAACGAAAGAGCAAGCAAAGATCATCATGGATTCGGGTCAGCACTTATTGACCTTACTGAATGACATTCTCGATTTTTCAAAGATTGAAGAAGGGAAAATGACGCTGGAACAAGTGACCTTTTCGCTGGAAGGGGTCATCGCACATTTGGATACCACACTCCGGCCGCTCGCCGTTGTGAAGCCAATTGGTTTTCATTTATATAACCATGTGCCGGCAAATGCGCAGCTGGAAGGGGATGTGGGCCGTTTCCGGCAGATTTTGTTTAACTTACTTGGTAACGCCATCAAGTTTACCGAGCAAGGCCACGTCGACGTCGAATTTATCCCAATTAATGACACTTTGCGTGTGGTGGTCAGAGATACCGGGATTGGTATTCCCAACGAGAAGCTGGATACGATCTTTACACCGTTTGAACAGGCTGAAAATTCCACCACACGTCGGTTTGGCGGAACGGGTCTTGGGTTGGCCATTGTGAAAGAAATTACCCAACTCATGGGCGGAACGCTCTCGGTGACCAGCCGAGAAGGGATCGGCAGCGAGTTTACGGTTGATTTACCGTTCTTGATCAGCCAAGACATCGATATGGATCCGTTATTTACGTCAGCCTCGCCACCTTGTACGAACATGACGTATGGCGACTCACAAGGCTTAAAGGTGCTGCTGGTGGAAGATAACGCCGTGAATGCCATGGTTGCTAAACGGTTTTGTGAGAAGGAAGGGCATCAGGTGACTCACTGCCTGGATGCCATGAAGGCGATAGAGGTACTCAAGCAGACGGCGTTTGATGTCATTCTGATGGATAATCATATGCCCGGTTTAATGGGAAGCGAGGCGATTCGGATCATTCGGCAGGAACTGAAGATCAAAACCGTGATTTTTGCCTGTACCGCAGATGTCTTTGAAGCGGCTCATGAGGAATTCATACGCAACGGTGCTAATTATGTCTTAACCAAACCCATGCAGGCACACCGTTTATATCAAGCCATTGATCAATTTTCTGATGAGATTGCCCGCTATGGCGCAAGCGCTGTGAAACAAGAAGATAGCGCAATACTGGGATAAGCAGCGGATAGCTAATGCCTGTTAGCTTTATGCTCGCTAGTCTAATGCGTATTAGTCCAATGCCCGTTAGGCTAACGTCGGTTAGCTAAGCAAGATTGACATAAGTCAGGCCGCCTCAGAAAGTCAGCTTTGTCCTCGTGACATCGCCACAATACGTTTAAGCACCCAACGTAGCAGTAGTGGAATGCTGTCGGTATTGTTTTCATCCACATAGTTAACCATCGCCAATGCTACATCTGGCTTCGCGTGCCGTTTGAGCGCCCGCTGAATGATCTTTTTCGCCGGAGTTGGCGAGTCGTTCGGAATATTGGCTAACTCTCTAAATAGGGGCTCAAAGCCGTTATAGTAGAGGAAATGCTCAATATCACGTTTTGGTAGCATTGTGATGCGGTGACGCTCCGCTTCATGACCTAAAAGATTGCGAACTGTCTCTACGTAGCGCTTACCCGCCATATCACCGTCTGCAATCATATGCCATTCAATCCCCAAACTGCGGGCGACCTTAATCAGCGGTTTTAAGCCGCTTTGGGCAAACTCGATGATCTGAACACCTTCCGCTGCGAGGTTATAGCCGCAGATACTGGCTAACTCATTAAACAGCCACACTTCGGTTTCACCTTCGACCAGCAACCATGCGCGAGAGAACAATGCGCTCGGGCGATGGACACGTAAATGGAAGGTAATACGCCGTTGCTCATCACGACTGAGCTTGAAGTCACTAATGGCATATACCTGCGTTTTAGCCGGCTTACGGATCAGTTTTTTGATGCTGTCGAGCGGTACGACAGAGGTCAGATCCGGACTGTTGGTGGTTAAGATCTTTTGCATCGGCATTTTGGCGATAAAGGTCCATGCCTGATGCAAAATTGTCGGGTGTAATCGACCTTCCGGATCTTCTAGGATCATAATCGGACGAGACAAGCGTTTAAGCTCGACGGGGCCTCGCGCACGAATGAAGGCATTCAACAGCCCCATTAAAACCAAACGACTCTGGCGACTGGTTTCAGGCTCGGTAAGTTGCTCAAGGGGATTCATCGCATACTGCGCGCGATCCGGAAAATGGGCGCGGTCAAAGTCGTTATGACGCGTATGGGGCGTAAAGGCAAAGTAATGGTCAACCAGTGTATGCAAGGCATTAATGCTGCTTTTGATTTCGGCCTGGCTCACATGGCCGGGCTGGGTCATTAAACGACGGCAGGTGTTATCCAACCGGCGCTCGATACGTTGATTGTCTGCTTTACGTTTTTCTGCATGGCCATTGGTTATCTGCCCGTTACTTGTTGCGGGTTCACTCTCACGATGACTGCGTAAGCGTCGTGCATCACGAATACGGACGACGGGGTGTAACACCATTAACTGTCTGGCCAGTTTCTCACTTTGCTCCAGTGGGATCACTTCACCATGACGATCTAAAAACGCATGCCGGGTCGTGATTTTATCGTCCTCAATGGTACTGGAGATTTGATAGAGCAGGGTTTTGAGTGATTGATCTTTCGCGGGGGGCGTTTTATCGGGGCTTGGCATATCAATCCACACAGGAGAGAACGCACGGTAACGTCTTGCATGACATTCCCCCGGGTAATCCTCCTGCCAATGCAGCACGATATGCAGCTGATTCATTTTTGCGTGCCCGGCGCTGTAATCGATATGGAAATCGCTGAAAGTAAACGTATGAAATTTAGCATAAGGTGACAAAGCGATATCCAGCGCATCGAGTAGGGAAGATTTACCCCATGCGTTTTCACCTATCAGCACGGTTAACTCATCAAACGACAATGACAGCCGTTTGATACCTCGAAAGCCTGAAATCTCAATTCGTTGCAGTTTCATATTCACCTCATCGATGACCTACATGGTTAAGCCTATCGCACAAGCGATTGAATGGGCGATGTATTTGTCACATTATTGGAATCCTTGACCCTGAAAATCCCCTTACATTGGCTTGTTGAGTCAAAAAGGAGTTGCTATAGTGCGGCGATTCAATACCACGATAACTCGCTGATAAGAAAAATGTTGTGGTAGCTCGTATTGATTGGCGATAGACAATTTGGAGACGTCAGATGGCTAAAATTATTCATTCTATGGTACGTGTGGTTGACCTAGATAAATCACTACAGTTTTATAAATCAGCATTGGATCTGGATGTCGCAGAACGTCTGGATTTTGAAGGTTTTAGCTTGGTGTACCTGCGCAATGAAGAAAATGACATGGAGCTTGAGCTGACATGGAATGAAGGCGCAGAAGCTTACACGCATGGTACAGGTTACGGTCACCTTGCAGTAGCCGTTGAGAACCTGGAAGCAGAACATGAGAAATTGGCGGGTTTGGGTTATGAGCCAGCAGACATTAAAGAATTTTTCCGTGATGGTCAGTTGCTAGCAAAATTCTTCTTTGTGCAAGATCCTGACGGTTACAAGATTGAATTCCTACAACGTCATGGCCGTTACCAGTAAGCACGGTTATCCCTAATCGTGTTATCCCCGAAAACCACGTTGCATGGCGTGGTTTTTTAGTATGTGGCTTCTGAGTTTATGGCTTTTTCGTCTGTATTTTTTGTGTATCTGGCACTGACATAAAAGGGTCATTACAATGACGCTATTATGCAAATAGCGGCATGATAGACTTCACCCAAAACTGCAACAAAATGATAAATTAAATTGAAAGACTGAGATTTCACGCATCTTGCGATATCATAATGCCCATGTACTCATGGAGAGACTGAAAGAAATATGACAACACATCGCCCCGCGAAAATCACGATTGCTCACATTAATGACACGCATTCACACTTTGAGCCTTCTTCGATCTCATTGCAGCTTCCGAACGAAGTGTTAAATGCGGATATGTCTGTGTTTGCCAGTTGTGGTGGTTTTTCGCGCGTCTCATCTGCCGTTAAAGATGTAAAAAGGCAGGCTCACTTAAAAGACCGTGAGTTTATGTTTGTACATGGGGGGGATTGTTTTCAAGGGACATTATATTTCTCACTCTATAAAGGGGTCGCTAATGCCCATCTACTGAATGCGATTGGTGTAGAAGCCATGGCATTGGGTAATCATGAATTAGACATGGGTAATGGCATTGTGGCTGATTTTATGGATCAGGCGCATTTTCCATTGCTTGCCGGAAATTGGGATTTATCCAACGAAAACCCGCATAAACCGAATCCTTTGGCGCCGAAGAACAATGTACTGGCTTATGATGCCGAACTCGGCCATGCACGTTATTTGGTCAAAGATGTTGATGGTGAACCAGTTGCGCTGTTTGGTTTAGCCATTGAGAACATGGCAGGCATTGCCAACCCGGATCCTGATACCACATTTCGAAATGTGGTGGATGTAGCAACAAGTACGATTGCAGCCCTTCATGAAGCGGGTATCAATAAGATCATTGTGCTGAGTCACCTTGGTTATGATCGCGATCTGGAATTAGCCGAAACGGTATCCGGCATCGGTGCCATTATTGGCGGACATACCCATACCATGCTGGGGGATTTTAGTCGTATTGGTTACGGTGTCACGGATGAATACCCTTATCTGGTTGAAAAAACACAGACTTACGTGGTGCAAGCCGGTTGTAATGCATTAGCGTTAGGTCAGCTTGAGATTGACTTCAATGCAGACGGTTCTGTTGCATCGGCAAGTGGCATTAATCAATTATTGCTAGGTCGTCAATTTACGCTAGATGCCAGTCGTAGCGAGCACCTGGACGAATCCAGTCACGAATCCGTGAAGCAATATTTGTTGCAAGAGCCGTCGGTACGCTTTTGTATTAAAGATCCGTTGATTGAAAATCTGCTGAACGAACATTATCGTCCGGCAGTGCGTCAACTTCAGACCCAGCATGTTGCGACCATTACAGAACCGTTGCGTCATACGCGTATTCCTGATGCAAAAGGCGGTAGTCAAATTGCGCCGCTGGTGGTTGATAGCTTTGTTTGGCAAGCGCGTCAGCAAGGTGTGCCCGTGGATTTCGGTATCCATAATGCCGGTGGTGTGCGTGCTTCGTTGCATCAAGGGCCCATTACGTCAGCGGACATTGCTGGCCGATTGTTGCCGTTTGCTATTGGTCTAATGACGTATGAAGTCACCGGCAAGCAAATTCGCTTGGCGTTAGAAGGGGCTATCAATAACGCCATTGATAATGGTGTGGAAGGGACGGGCAGTGGTAGCTTCCCCTATACCTCACACCTTCGATACACCTATGAATGTTGTGCAAAAGCAGGACTGCGTATTCAACACCTTCAGCTAAAACGTGGCGATGCGTGGGAAGATGTTGACGATACAGCAATGTATGTGTCGGTATCATCCGGCTATACCGCAACCGGTAAAGAAGGGTATGACGCCTTACTGGATGAGACGAAAGAGCCTGTTGCTTTGAATGTGACGATGGCGGAAGCCTTTGAAGGGTTTGCCCGCTTTTATGGAGAATTGTCTGCACCCACCGAATCGCTGGTGGATTATCACCCGTGTGAATGTGGCCATGAACACGTAGCCTGAACACACAATCAATAATCGACGTGGAATAAAGCAAAGTTATGCTATTTCACCTCGTATTATGCTGATTAAAAGCCGAATCTCAGGATTCGGTTTTTTTATGCCCATAACGTGTGTCAGTGTTATATCCATGAACCTGTGATGGCCTATTGTTATCTGTAGAGGGTATATATTTTCCTGCTTACAGTGCGGCACAAAATAAATAACAAAAATAGCAATAAATATATTAAAGGGATGTGCTTGTGTGACGATACAAGAAATACCGTTATTTCAACAAAGGAAGAGGGACAGAGGATGACCAGAGATTGGACAGATATGGCAGTTGTTGTCGCATGGGTTGCGGCATGGAGTTTGTTAATTTACTTAATGCCAGCGATTTAATGCTTCAGGTGTATGAAAAGGGAACGCTAATAAAGTCAGGCGTTAAGACGATGTATTTCATTCATAACGATACGATGCATTTAGCTTCAAAAATTTCCGCTACGAGACGGTTAGCGTCAATATTCGAATTTGCCTTTTCAGCGACAGACGGATAAACCGGTGACAGTTTCGCTGAAAAGGCAATGTCTATTTACGCGTAAACGCCAAACTAAGCCTGATTAAGCCGTTAGGGCTTCAGAAGCTTCGCTGTTTGCCACTTCTTTCGCTAAACGGTATGCCGCTAAATCTTCAATGGTCAGTACAGGCATGTTGTGTACCTTACCGAATTCAATCACTTCTGGCAGGCGAGCCATGGTACCGTCTGGGTTAGTCAATTCACACAATACGCCGTAAGGCTTCAGACCCGCCAGACGCATCAGATCGATAGTCGCTTCAGTATGACCACGACGAGCCAACACGCCATCTGGATTCGCTTTCAGCGGGAATACGTGACCTGGACGGCAGATATCAGACGGTTTCGCATCATCCGCAATGGCGGCTTTGATAGTAGTAACACGGTCAGCGGCAGATACACCGGTTGTTACGCCGTGTGCTGCTTCAATCGTAACGGTAAAGCCCGTTTGGTTAGCACTGGTGTTGTTCTCTACCATCATTGGTAGCTCAAGTTGTTCAACACGCTCATCGGTCAGGCAAAGACACACGATGCCTGAACATTCACGGATCATCAGTGCCATTTGTTCTGCAGTCAGTGTTTCTGCGGCGTAAATGATGTCACCTTCGTTTTCGCGGTCTTCGTCATCAACAACCAATACGCCTTGGCCGCGACGAATAGCATCAAGACCCGCTTCAACGCGCTCAAATGGGGTACCGTAAGGGGTAAGTAGAGACTGATTCATGGTAAGAAACTCCAAATAATAAAAAATTACCAGAATCAGGGCATGGAAAGTCAGTGAAGCAAAACACAGGCGAACGCGCCCGTATTTCTACGTGGTTTGTTCGTGCGAAAGCCGATCTGTGCGTATAAAACGCGTACAGCAACACAGTGCCTAGCAATACTCCGTAGAGTGCAGCAGCCTCATCATGTCATCAGCATTTACGCGCCATTGATATTGTTCAGGCGATCGTAAAAACGCACGTTGATATAACGTTACTTTACTGAAATCCTCTTTCATCCGGACTATGACCGTCGGCTCTGGAATAGGTATGTAAGGGCTACATACGGCACCAGATCTGCTGACCTTACTCGCCTGAAATCAGGTTGAATAAGCGCTCGCGGGCTTTCTTCACAAGAAGATCACCGCCGGTGGGGAATTTCGCCCCGCCCTGAGAATTCATAGCGAATATAGAGAAACTACTGACAGGGTGCAAGATAAACCGATGATTTGCCCACGATAGTTTGATGTTCGTAGGCAATTGCTAAGTAATTGATGAATAAATCAACTAACTGCTAACGGCATTGTGCTTTGCCTGAGTGTGGCGGCTTATTGCCCGTACTAACAGCGGCAGCGCATAGGTCGGCAACTGAATCGCAGCCAGCAAAATGAGGTAATCGGGGCCTAAATAACTGCCCGCGACGGTATAGGTGAGCAGTACATTGCGATTAGCTGAGGTGATTGCCGCCAGTAGTCCTGCGTTGAGGCTCTGAGAGCGATAAAGCAAATAGCCCACAAGGAAAAACAGCAGTGATAATGCCGTTGCTAACAATAAGTAGAGCATGGCCTGTGACAAGCTGACATTAAATGTGTCGCGGAACGGCCCAATTAAACCAAAGGGAAAAGCAAACACCAGCACAATGGTGACAGACGATAAGCGCTGATGGATCGATTGCAGTGTCGATGAAGGGGTGAATCGATAAACCAGGGCAGAAATACCCATTGGCCCGACAATAAAAATGAGTAAGCGCAATACATACTCTTGTAGATTGAGCGTGAAGTGGTCATCCTGAAACACAAGCAAATTGACATACAACACGGCAGGCATGATCAAGGTGGTGGCAATGGTCATCGCCATGGCTTTGAGAGGGTCTAACCCCACAGAACGGGCAATCGCTGGAGTGGCAAATAACGATCCTGTCGCCGCGACGCCGGCAATCCCTAACGTTAATGACGCTGAAGCACCCAATAACGTGGCCATAGCGGTACTCATAAGGGTGAGCCCAGCACTGTGTAGCAGCGCGTAGATCCAAACTGAAGGGCGTTGAAGCGCTTTTATTAAAGCTTGTTGCTGCATACCCAATAAGGTGAAGAGCATCAAGAAGAACAAGATATAAGGCAAATAGGGGAAAAGTGCCGCAGAGGCAGTGGGAAACATAAACCCTAATACCCCCGCCAGCATTAACAATGCGGCGGAATGTCGCTGAATAAATCCCTGCATGATATTGCTCCATGACCGTGACAATCACTCACTTATCTGTTGCGTCATTGTTAATCACGTTAATAAGAAATGCAACGATGAAAAGCTATGCGCGCAAATGGGACTATTTGCTTGTTTAGTCGCAATAAATGAATGGAATGGTGTCGCAGAATAAACGGGTTTTACACTTGTTTAACACATTATAAAAACTAATAGTGTAAGTTGAATATTTGTCTGTTTTGGCTGTTAAATGAACAGGTTAGAATGTCCCCATTGAAATAAAATTGACAACATTGAGAGGCAATCATGGCACAGGCAATGAATTTTGACACCTTAGCTGAGCAAACCACCGCTTTGGACAAAAAAGCCTATGCGGTTAACATCAAAGGATTGATTGCTCACGCATTAGACATCTTCACTGGCAGCGCAAAACCCGCTAAACAATATAACGTGGCAGATTTACCGGTACACTTGCAAAAAGATATTGGTATCTATCGTTAATATTGTCGACTAACGCACGAAAAGTACACATGAAAACGCTGGCTCAGGCCAGCGTTTTGCGTTTATGCTGGCGGAATAACGCAATGACCTTTACGTAAAGGGCAGGCAATAGCACTTTTTCGATGAATCACCAATTTTTTTAAGCAGTTAACACACATTTCAACTTGTTTGTCACACAATGTCGTGATACTGATAAGGCATAAACATTTGTTTGGAGATTTTGGACGTGGGCTTTTTTTCAAAACTGTTTGGATTAAATAAATCAGCCTCTCATCAGCCCGCTGTTGAGCCTGTCGAATACAAAGGATATTTGATTTATCCGGAGCCAAAAGCTGAAGGTGGACAGTACCGCATTGCAGGGCGAATCTGTAAAGACATTGATGGGGAAACGCAGACCCATGTCTTTATTCGTTCTGATCTGATGGGTTCAAAGGCTGATGCCGAAACCTTCATGGTAAATAAAGCCCAAATGTTTATCGATCAAAACGGCGACAGCATGTTCCGTTAATGTGTTTTATTCCCTTCATGCACGCTTGCTGGTATTACATCGCAGAGTGGCGTGGAGGGAAGAATGATGTCCACCCTTTAAATATTGGATTGAAAGGGTGGAAAAAGAGGACGCCGCGCAAAGGTGCGGGAATTCATCAAGGAATGATGATTTCTTCTGGCTTGAATAGCCACATTTCATCTCTTTTCCTTACTGCATGAATAGACAATCCGCTATTAAAAATGACAAGAAACGCTGTTTTGTCAGGTATGGGGCGTGTTACCCATGTTATTGACCTGATTGAAGCTAGCACCTTCATTTTTAAAGTGGTTTGACCTCTGTCCACGGGTTACAGACGTTATTTTCTTACCGTTAGAAGGTAACATTTGTTGCATAAAATGGCGCGCAAATCGGTAATTTTTGTTTTTTTCCTACAAAATGCTTGATATTGCGCGATGGGTTGGATAAAAAATTGTTACTTATTTGCCACAATTTAGGGAATAACAATGCAAATCGGTGTGCCTAAGGAAATACTCGCCCATGAAACGCGAGTGGCTGCGACGCCTAAAACGGTGGAGCAGTTATTAAAAATGGGGTTCAGTGTTGCAGTTGAAACCAATGCCGGTATCGGTGCAAGTTTTGACGATGCTGCGTATGAAGCGGCTGGTGCAACAGTGGTTAGTCAAGAAGACGTTTGGTCATCAGATATTATCTTCAAGGTTAATGCACCTATTGTGTGTGAAAAAACCGGCGTTGATGAATTTGAATTGATCAAAGAAGGGGCAAGCCTGATTAGCTTTATTTGGCCTGCACAAAACCCGGAATTACTGGAAAAACTATCCAGTAAGAACATTAACGTTATGGCCATGGATTCTGTTCCGCGTATTTCCCGTGCGCAGGCGCTGGATGCACTGAGCTCAATGGCAAATATTGCAGGTTACCGTGCTGTTGTTGAAGCTGCCCATGAATTTGGTCGTTTCTTCACAGGGCAAATCACGGCTGCGGGTAAAGTACCGCCAGCGAAAGTGATGGTTGCCGGTGCCGGTGTTGCTGGTTTGGCAGCGATCGGTGCAGCAGGTAGCTTAGGCGCTATCGTTCGCGCATTTGACGTACGTCCTGAAGTAAAAGAGCAGGTCGAGTCAATGGGCGCTGAATTCCTTGAAGTCGACTTTAAAGAAGACACCTCTACCGGTGACGGTTATGCAAAAGAGATGTCTGATGAATTCAACAAAGCAGCAGAGCGTCTATACGCGAAGCAAGCAAAAGATGTCGACATCATCATCACAACCGCGCTTATTCCAGGGCGTCCAGCACCAAAACTGATCACCAAAGAAATGGTTGACTCAATGAAGTCAGGCAGCGTGATCGTTGACTTGGCAGCGGCAAACGGCGGTAACTGTGCGTACACAGAAGCTGACAAAGTCGTGACAACGCCAAACGGTGTGAAGATCATCGGTTACACCGACATGGTTGGTCGTCTTCCGACCCAATCTTCTCAGCTTTACGGTACAAACCTTGTTAACTTGATGAAACTGCTCTGCAAAGAGAAAGACGGTAACATCGACATCGACTTTGATGATGAAGTACTTCGCGGCCTGACCGTGATCAAAGAAGGTGAAGTGACTTGGCCTGCGCCACCAATCAAAGTATCTGCGCAACCACAAGCTCAGCCTAAAGCACAAGCTGCTGAAAAAGTAGAGAAAGTGGAAGAACCAACATCACCGGTGAAAAAAGTCGCAGGTCTGGCTGTTGCCGTTGGTGCATTTGCTTGGGTTGCATCGGTTGCACCTGCTGCCTTCCTTTCACACTTCACCGTATTCGTACTGGCTTGTGTGATTGGCTACTACGTTGTTTGGAACGTGACACACGCGCTTCACACACCACTTATGTCCGTAACGAATGCTATCTCAGGCATTATCGTTGTGGGTGCTCTTTTGCAAATCGGTCATGGCAATGGGGTAGTTTCATTCCTTGCGTTTATTGCCGTTCTTATTGCGAGCATCAATATTTTCGGTGGTTTCACAGTGACCAAGCGCATGCTTGAAATGTTCCGTAGAGATAAGTAGGAGTAGGCAATAATGTCTGAAGGTTTAACACAAGCGGCATATATTGTAGCTGCCCTCTTTTTCATCTTGAGCTTGGCAGGTCTGTCAAAGCAAGAGTCTGCACGTACAGGTAACTATTTCGGTATTGCCGGTATGACCATTGCGCTTATCGCGACCATTTTTGGTCCTGAAGCACAAGGTATTACTTGGATTATCGTGGCGATGGTCATCGGTGGCAGCATCGGTATTTACTACGCAAAACGTGTAGAAATGACTGAAATGCCAGAACTGGTTGCCATTCTTCACAGCTTCGTAGGTCTAGCTGCGGTACTTGTTGGTTACAACAGTTTCATCGAGCCACCTGCAATGGGACTGGCTAACCCTGCTGATCTGCATGCAGAGCATGTGATTCACATGGTTGAAGTGTTCCTGGGTGTCTTCATCGGTGCAGTGACCTTTACCGGTTCTATCGTTGCATTCGGTAAACTACGCGGTGTCATTTCATCGTCTGCATTGAACATTCCACACAAACACAAGTGGAACCTTGCTGCGATTGTTATCTCTACAATCCTGATGATTTACTTCGTGAAAGTAGACGGCAGCATGTTTGCTTTGATCGTGATGACGCTGATTGCATTGGTATTTGGTTACCACTTGGTGGCTTCTATCGGTGGTGCGGACATGCCAGTGGTTGTTTCAATGCTGAACTCTTACTCAGGTTGGGCAGCGGCAGCAGCGGGCTTCATGTTGGCAAACGACCTGTTGATCGTAACGGGTGCGTTGGTAGGTTCTTCGGGTGCGATTCTGTCTTACATCATGTGTAAAGCCATGAACCGTTCTTTCGTTAGCGTTATCGCCGGTGGTTTCGGTAATGATGTCTCAGCATCATCGTCTGATGAAGAGCAGGGCGAGCACCAAGAAGCGTCTGCGGAAGAAGTCGCTGAAATGCTGAAAGATGCACGTTCAGTGGTGATCACTCCGGGATACGGCATGGCGGTTGCGCAAGCTCAGTACCCAGTTCATGAAATCACTGACAGATTGCGTCAACAAGGTGTTGAAGTGCGCTTTGGTATCCACCCAGTTGCGGGTCGTCTACCTGGTCACATGAACGTACTGTTGGCTGAAGCAAAAGTACCGTACGACATCGTATTGGAAATGGACGAAATCAACGACGATTTCCCACAAACTGACGTTGTACTGGTTATTGGTGCGAACGACACCGTTAACCCAGCGGCAATGGAAGATCCAAACAGTCCAATCGCGGGCATGCCAGTACTGGAAGTGTGGAATGCGAAACACGTTATCGTGTTCAAGCGTTCTATGAACACCGGTTATGCGGGCGTACAGAACCCATTGTTCTTCAAAGAAAACTCGCAAATGCTATTTGGTGATGCGAAGGAATCTTGTAACAAGATCCTGGAACACCTATAAAATAGACACGCAGTATAGGAAAGGGAGCTTCGGCTCCCTTTTTTCGTTTTGGTACATTCTGTTTGACCAATTTATAGTGTGAAGCAAAAGGGGATGGGCGTTTTGTATAAATTCAACGCAGATAACGATTTATCAGGGAGATAAGGCGGATCAATGTTAGGCTTATGGTGTTAACGCTTGATATTATTCGATTACTTAACAAGCAAGCGAATGACAGTTCCCTGACATAAGCGGCAAATTGAATGATAGACTGCAGCCATGAAAAAATACGTCCTATTGCTATCACTGTTACTGCTGGGCCCCAAAGCGGCACTGGCGGAAAATTTGCCAGAACGCTTATCAGCCGTTCGCGCTGAGCTATTGGCCAGTGAACCCGTTGCGACGTATGACTTCAGACAACTGCAAAGTCAGTACCCCGACGCGCTGATTTTGCACGAATCATTGTTGCCACAATCTGCTGACTACCCACTGAAATCGTTACAACGCCTTTATAAAAGCTCGCTGTCCTGTAAAGGACCGTGGCCTGTTACGCCGTTGTTGACGCAGCCTTTAGTGTTTACCCGCGCTATTTGTAATAACACTGTTCTCCCTATTGGTTGGTTCACCCGAGCTGGGTATATCCATCCCGGCGGTGGTAGCTATGCGCAGCGTTATCTGCAAAAGCATCCGGATATGCTCGAAAAACTCCATCCGTTTTTGCATATTCAGGAGCGAGAACTCGCGCCCACCAATACCATTCTCGGGCGTTTGCAGCGCATGAGCAGCGAAGAAATTCAGGTGTACATTGCCGGTGCAGAAGCCTTTGTATCTAATGGGGAACTGTGGATCCGTAATGGCAATGAATACCACATTTACAGTCAGGTTGTCTGGGCGCCCATCATGGGCAAATTCGATGTGAATTTTACCCGCTTGAACCAAACCGGCTTTTGTACCCTTAAAAGTGGCAACATTTGTTGGGAAGAGGAAGACAAATCACATTTAACCCTCTATCTCTTGGTCGGGCTATTGGTTATTAATGTCGGTCTATTGTTTGGCTGGGGATTCTACCGTTGGCGGATCCGTCGACGTGCCATGCAAGAGCGCATGTTGGTGTTGCAAATTCTGACACACGAACTGCGTACACCGATAGCAAGTTTGGCTATGACAGTAGAAGGTTTCCGACGTAATTTTGATGCTTTGCCGGAAACCTTATATGATGAGTTTAGACGTCTGACGGAAGACTCACGACGTTTACGACAGCTGGCCGAGGCCAGTAAAGATTATCTTCAGGCGAATCAACAAGAACTGAGCGTTCAACCCCTAGAATCATTCAATGAATGGGTGGAATACTTGAGTGAACCTTATGAGGTTAACCTTGAGTTAGCGGAAGATCGTCCTGTCGACGTGAACATTTATTGGTTAGGAACGTGCATCGACAACTTGCTATCCAATGCAAATAAATATGGCGTAAAGCCCGTAACATTAACATCATCGTTCAATAACGGAAAATTGATTGTAAGCGTTTCAGATAATGGACAGCTTGGCTCAAAAGATTGGGCCAGATTAAGGAAGCCCTTCGTAAGTGAAAGAGGTCTAGGGCTTGGTCTTACTATCGTTGAATCGATGATTCGCAGAATGGGTGGACGGATGAAACTCATCGGCCCCCCAACAACTTTTATATTGGAGATACCGTGTGAATCAAACTCTGCTTCTGGTTGAAGATGACCGCAACCTTGCCGATGGTTTACTCGAGAGCTTGAAAGAAGCTGGTTACAACTGCCTATACGCAGATTGTGCAACCCAAGTCGCCTCGCTATGGCAAAATGCCGATTTGGTGATTTTGGACCGACAGTTACCAGAAGGTGACTCACTGAGCTACCTGCATGGCTGGTTAGGTATCAAGCATGTACCTGTGATTTTGTTGACCGCTATGGTCTCAGTCTCTGACAAAGTGATTGGTCTGGACTCTGGCGCCAAAGACTACCTGACAAAGCCCTTTGCTGAAGAAGAACTGCTGGCGCGTATTCGCTTGCACTTACGTACTGGTGCGCCGGATATGCCATCCACCAACGTTGTGAAAGTGGGTGATATCAGCATTGATTTGGACAGCCGTGACGTGGTGCTGGCAGGTAGCAGCATTACCTTGACCCGTACTGAATTTGAATTGTTGGTGTTCCTTGCGAAACATGCAGGCCGTGTGTTTACCCGTGATGAGCTATTGGATCAGGTATGGGGTTACAACCATTACCCGACAACACGTACGGTCGATACTCATATTCTGCAGCTTCGCCAGAAACTGCCGGGTATCGAGATTGAAACTTTACGTGGGGTAGGTTACCGGATGAAATCAGCGTAACCATGTCGAAACTGTCACTGACGTGTTCACTGCTGCTGTTGCAGTCGGCCTTAATGGTCCCGACTGCAACGGCTAAGTGGTTTATGAACCAAGATTTATTCACCGTTGCTCACCAAAAATTGCTGGAAGGGAAGACCAATGAGAGCTTTGGCTCGATGGTTCAGGCCTGGCAGCAAAGCCCATCTGCCGAACAACAAAACAACCTCAATGAACTGCTGCAACTGGCAATCACCGAAGACTGTGGTCACAGCTTAGATCGCACGGCACTGCCTTCCTGGTTAACCAGTGTGGTGATCCAGCGTGAAATGGTGCAGAACCAAAACCAGATCTTGCCAAGATTGGCCATTAATGGCACCGCAGAACGCCGTATTACAGAGATCAAGTTCATCCATTGGCCCGATCAGGTTATCTTGTCAGCGACCCCGAAACTGAACAATGGGGGGTATTTCTCACTGGAAACCCGCCGGTTGGAAAAAGCCAGCAGTGAGGGCTTGTATCAGTTAGTGATCAACGGTGATGGGGATGTGAGCTTCAAAACCTGGGTGTTGCTGACCCGCCCGCAAAGTAAGCAGCGCATTGGCTGGATTGACAGTCGCAGCTGGCGTATCGAGCGGAATGGCTTGCCTGATCGCGCGTGTCCATCGCCGGTATTGTCCATGAATGTCTACGATCTGGAAGACACGTCCTGGACGCCGCTGTGGACAGAAAACGTTGACGGAAAATTACCGACAACGCTGCCTAAGCTGGATTTACCGGATGGGCGTTATTGGCTGAGCGTGGGAGTCATTGAAAGTCGCTGGCAGGGCGAGATTGGTATTCTGGATATTCAAAGCATCACAAGACCGGTTGATCACTCGGGTTTATAACCCTTTAGCGTGATTTATCAAAAGGTGCATTTTCATTGCAACTTTAAAGGTGTATTATATATGCATCTTTAAAGCGCGGTGTACGTAACTATGATGCAAATTCTTGATAATGAAAAAGAACAGAAAATTCTGCCGCTTTTTCGTCTCGCTTTTCGACCTTTTTTTCTTGCTGCCAGCGTCTTTTCTGTCGTCGCGATGTTGATGTGGGCGCTGTTCTGGTCAGGGAAGCTTAGCCCTGTGGGCTGGATGTATAACAACCCGATTTGGTGGCACGGTCATGAAATGCTGTTTGGCTTCACCGGCGCTATCATCGTCGGATTCTTGCTGACTGCCGTCCAAAACTGGACTGGGAATCCCGGTGTAAGAGGGGGCAAACTGGCCTTCATTTTTGGATTGTGGCTGGTTGCCCGTATCGCCTTCCTGATCGCCTCGCCACATTGGGTATGGATGGTGATTGATCTACTATGGATGCCCCTTGCCGCGTACTTTTTAGCGGTACCTATCTTGATCCGTAAGCAGTGGAATAACCTGTTCTTTGTACCGCTGATTGTTCTGATGACGGCACTAAACGCCCTGTACCACATCAATGTACTTAATGCGGGGACTTTACCGCCATTCTTGTCTACCCATGCACTCTCTATGATGACAGTCATGGTCATCAGCTTGATTGTGCTGATTGTTGGCGGACGCGTAATCCCGTTCTTTACCTGGCGTGGCACACAGTCAGAGCCGATCACGCGCATTAAAGGGTTAGAACTGGCTGCGCTTATTCCTACGTGGTTGTTGCTACTTAATGTGTTGTTGCCTGTACCTGACGCAATCAGTCAGGTGTCTTTACCGGTACTGTTAACCGTCACCGCGCTTTGCCACCTGGTTCGTTTTATGCGTTGGCGGACCTTGTCTACCTGTCGAGTGCCGCTACTGTGGTTATTGCATTTTGCGTATTTAGCGATGGTTGTAGGACTGCTTTTATTGGCGCTTTATCATGTGAATGGTGCAGTGTCTGAAAGTATTGCCCTGCATGTACTGACCGTTGGTGGTATTGGTTGCATGATTTTAGCGATGATTGCGCGTGTTTCACTGGGTCATACCGGACGAAATTTGCAGGTTGGCCGTTGGATAGTACTGGCCTTTGTGACGTTGGTGTTAGCAACGCTGACCCGCACATTGATGATTTACCTGTGGCCAGCGTTGACCATACAGGGTTATGTGATTTCTGCCATTTTGTGGGCCGTGGCGTTTGTGATTTTTACTGTGGTGTATTTCCCTGTACTTACACAGCCGCGCGTTGATGGCCGTCCGGGCTAGCGATAGCCATCAGGGAAAACTAAAGCAGATGACAAGGTGGGGGAAAATCCCTAAACTAGCGTTTTTTCTTCTTGGGTAATTGATTTATGTTTAATAACACGCCAACACTGACTCACGCGCAGCAACAAGAAGCTGCTGACAAAATTCATGAGTTAATGGCACAAGGGATCAGCAGCGGCGAAGCGATCATGATCGTAGCGAACGCAATCCGAGAAGCCGAAGCGAAAAAGCTAGAAGCGAACAAGCAAGAAGTGGAAGAAGACGCAGAATAAACACGCTTTGTCGCATTGCTTTACAAAAACTTATAAACGGTCACCGAAAGGTGGCCGTTTTTTCATCAAAGCGTGCAATAAATCTCAGATGTTTCATGTCGGATCGGTAAAATCGGTACTAAGTACACCCGCGTTTATTCGGTATTGGCAGTGGGAAAAAGTTCGAGATATTGGGGGGCAGATGAATAATCGTTATCTAAAGGCGTGCACGCTAGCACGGGCAAAACACAAAGGGCAGATGTATGGAGATTTACCCTATTATGTGCATCTAGAAGCCGTGTCGCGTTTAGCCAGCCCCTTTGGTACCAATGCGATGATTGTGGCGCAGTTGCATGATGTGATGGAAGATACGGGCACCGGTATCAATGAATTGATCTCAGATTTTGGTTTCGTGGTAGCTGACGCAGTGAAATACATTTCTGACAGTCAATTACCGGATCGAAAAGCACGTAAAGAAGAAATTAATGGTCGATTATCTGTATTAAGTCCAGATGAAGAGTCGGCAAGAATTGCATTGATTGTGAAGGCCTGTGACCGATTGGCAAATGTACGGGCCAGCCTATCTTGCAAAGAGAATTATTACGAACAATACCAGATGGAGCATGCTGACTTCAGAAAAGCCGTGTACCGGCAGGGATTGTGTGAAGCCATTTGGTGGGAATTGGATAACCTATTGCGCCATTCAGAAGCGTCATGATGGCCACCATTTCTGTGTATCTATAATAGAAAAGGGCTCATCATGAGCCCTTTGTTGTTATCTGAACGTGCAGATTATTCTTCGTCGTAAATCGTTGGGATAGGCTTACGTTTGTGCTGTGTGGCCTTGTAAATGCCCACCAAACGATCGGTGACGGCTTGGTCAACCTCACGGCCTTCCAGGAAGTCATCGATTTGATCATACGTCACCATCAGCGCGTCTTCGTCCGCTTTCTGTGGTGCCAGCTCTTCCAGATCCGCCGTAGGGACTTTCTGTACCAATTGCTCAGGTGCACCCAGATGTGCAGCCAGAGAGCGTACCTGGCGCTTATTCAAGCCAAACAGCGGAGCAAGGTCACACGCGCCATCACCGAACTTAGTGTAGAAACCTGTGATGTTCTCTGCTGAATGGTCAGTACCCAGCACCAAGCCACCCACAAGGCCAGCAATTTCATACTGGGCAATCATGCGTGTACGCGCTTTTACGTTACCTTTCACAAAGTCGACTTTTGCCGCGTCAGCAGGGATCAGACCGGTGCCATCAAGTGCAAACAGGGTGCTGGCGTGCGTACCGTCTACACCGTCTTTGATGTTTACGCTAACGGAGTGAGAAGGCTGAATAAAAGAGAGGGCAAGTTGAGCTTCATCTTCGTCTTGCTGCTCACCGTAAGGCAAACGCACAGCAATAAATTGATAAGCATCGGTTGATTCTTGCTTATTCAAATCCTCAACGGCAAGTTGTGCTAGTCGACCGCAGGTTGTTGAATCTACACCACCACTGATGCCGAGTACCAGCGACTGGCAACGTGATTGCTTCAGTTTGAGTTGAATGAAAGCGATACGACGCGCAATTTCAAACTCAACATCAATCGCTGGCAACACACGCATTTCTTGGCGAATGAGCTCTTCCATAGTCAATGAATCCTCAGGGCTTTGCCCGCTTTGTAACCACATGACGTTAGGTAATGCAAAAAATAAGTGAAATGCATTAAACCTTTTGCAAAATCATGCGATAACTCTATGTCAGGATCAATCCTCTCGTGCTAATAAAATGGAATTAGCAATGAAACGGCTTAAAAAAGGGGCATTCTAGACATGACAGCATCAATCGCCATCTTTGGTAGTGCATTTAATCCACCGAGTTTAGGGCATCAATCCGTCATTACACGGTTAGGGCATTTTGATCAGGTATTACTGCTTCCCAGCTTTCGTCATGCCTGGGGAAAGAACATGCTGGATTATGACTCGCGTTGTCAGTTGGTGTCTGCCTTCATTGAGGATATACAACAGCCTAACGTGACCTTGTCACGTATAGAGGAAGACATTGCTGTCGGTGATGAAGCGATCACCACCTTTGCCGTATTAGAAGCGCTGGAAGAGCGACATCCGAATGCGAATTTAACCTTCGTGATAGGGCCGGATAATTTTCTGAATTTCAGCAAATTCTATAAAGCGGATGCGATCATGACCCGTTGGCAAGTGTTAGCGTGTCCAGAGACAGTACCGGTAAGAAGCACGGATATTCGTGATCACATTATCAATAATCGCACTGTCTCACACCTGACAACGCCAAAGGTTGCTAATATGTTGCGAGAAAAGGGCTGGTATAGCCAGTAAGGTTTCTCCAACAAGGTTTTGTTTCGGTTGATGATACATCAATCCCTATTTATGACATGTAGTAGCAGTAGAAAGATGTTGGTTTCATACTTTCTGGCTGGTTTGTCTTTAACCGTTTTCCCTGCTCAGTTGAGCGCATGTACCTCGATGGATGAGGCGGCATTCGCGAACCTGACGGCAGCGCAACAAAAGGCACACCTTGCATCTTGTTCTAATGAAGACTCGCCGCAAAAAGCAGTGACGAGTCATGATACCGTCAGTCAAGAGACGGTTTATTCCTCGTCGAAGCGGGAATCCACTCAACGTTTGAATTGGAAAGACGACAGTACAACACCGAAGGGAAGTTTTTGGGATAACTGGGCGAAACAACTCGACGCGCCGGTGTTATCATCAAATTCAGATGAGAGCTTCTATGGCCTTGGATTCTGGTTGCCTGATCGCTTTGCCAATGAAGATATTCAGTTTGATGACACCATGGAGTGGATCAAAAAATACGGCTTACAGATGAGCTTTGGTATTGGTGGGGAAGACGGGGAATCACCGCGTGTTCGGTTTGATTACCGATGGCATGAGGAAAGCGATTTGGATGATGTGTTCATCCAGGTGGAAATTCCCTTTCAGTGACCAGTATCAGTGGCACAAAAGTCATAACAAAAGCGGCGTGAATCACGCCGCTTTTTTATTTCTATAACCGATCTAGTGTGTCGCTCAACTCACGACATACATCTTACAGGCTTTCACCAAGAATCGGCTCTGCCATGGCAGTAATCAGTGCTGGCGAAGTGTGTAGTGCTTCAGCAATTTGCTCGACGTTACGGCCAGAGCGTGACAGACGCAGCGCTTCACGCATCAGCAAGCAGGTTTGAATCTCTTTGGCAGAGAAGCCGACATACGCCGCGACAACGTCTGCTGCTTCACTGTTAGTGACCCTGTCACCTTGAATTAACTGTGTCAGCACTGGCAAGTGTTCAGCAGCAAGACCCGGTGCGATAGACGGTGTCTTCACTTTCAATTTTGCCACTTGGTCACCCAATACGCGCAACAGGTTGCCAGATTCACCCGTCATTGGCAGTTCGTCGCCACGCTTTTGTGCGCTGGCCAGTGTATTGGCTACCGCACCAATCAGCGGGGTGACTGTGAAATAGCCGGCTTCACGACATACAGGCGATGTCAGGCGGGCAGAGAACGCCACAGTATGGTATTGCGTGCCAGGCAATACGGTCATTGCATGCAGACAGTCAAAAGGGATGAAGAAGCCTTGGCCTGCTGTGACGGTAAATTCCTGTTGGCCCAAACGGATTAATGCGCAGCCTTTGCTGACGATCAGCATCACGGCTTGAGGGCTTTTACGGCGGGCGCCAACATGAAGAAAGGGTTGTTTATAGGTCGAAAAATCGATGGCCTGTTTCATAGTGAATCTCTAGCAAAAATGCCCACACATCTTCGTCTGTTTTCGGGTTAGCGTCAACTGAAGCACGGGGTTTGAGTGAAAAGTGTTGCAGAATGCGCTATTAATGTCGGAACAGAGGCAGAAAAGTGGCGGTAAATTGTGTAAAGTGGTGAAACTTCTCGCAGATTTTTCTGGTAAGACCTCCAACCATTATAGTGTTTGAGGTTATCTCATTGGGATCACTTTGAATTCTGCGTAAAATACCGCAGTTTTTTATTATATGAAGCCGAATTGTGCAAACAGATAACGATATTTATCAAGACATTCGTCCCTATAACGACGACGAAGTCAGTGGGGCGATTGAACGCCTGATTAACGACAAAGAATTCATTAACGCGATCCTTAATTACCGATTCCCGCAACTATCGGGTGTACTGGGTTGGGTATTAACGCCGTTGATCAAACGTTTCCTTATCAAGAAATGGTCAAACGTTAAAACCGTCGCAGATGTACAACGCCAAGTAGCGAAGTACATGCATGCCACTATCGACCATTCTTGTGACGGTGTCACGCACACGGGGCTTGATAAGTTAGATCCAAAGCAATCTTATCTGTTTGTGTCTAACCACCGTGATATCGCGATGGATCCGGCGATGGTGAACTGGTGCCTGTTCAACAATGGGTTTGATACCGTGCGCATTGCTATCGGTGATAACCTGCTGAAAAAGCCGTGTGCGACGGAATTGATGCGCCTGAACAAGAGCTTCATTGTAAAGCGTTCAGCCAAAGCGCCACGTGAAATGCTAAAGGCACTTGGCTTGCTATCCAGCTACATTTCTCACTCGTTGGAAACGGGCAATTCTATCTGGATTGCACAGAAAGAAGGCCGCGCGAAAGACGGCAACGATAAAACCGATCCGGCAATTCTGAAAATGTTCTTCATGGAAGGCCGTGCCCGTAAAACCGCTTTCCCTGACTTCATGAAGCAGTTGAACATCGTACCTGTGTCGATTTCTTACGAGAACGACCCTTGTGATATCGCTAAAGCCAAAGAGCTTTACCAAAAGCAAACACAAGGCACGTACGAGAAAGGTGAATTTGAAGATATCGAAAGCATCATTCAGGGTATTGTTGGTCACAAGCGTCGCATCCATGTGAGTTTTGGTGATGTGATCCGTGATGATTTTGAAACTCCAGAAGCACTGGCGGAAGAAATCGATCGTCAAATCACGCAGAATTACAAACTGTTCCCAGCGAACTACATTGCGGCAGATATGACAGACACCTCAGTGACTGATGCAGAGAAGACCCGTTTCCAAGAGAAAATGGTGGATTTGCCAGTCGGTGTAATTGATATTCTGAAAACAATGTATGCGACACCGGCGCTGAAGAAGCAGTTGTAAGCAATTAACAATAGCGACTGCCTTACACGCTGCATTTACTGTACACAAATAGAAGACGACATAATGCCCAGCGCACAGTATGCGCAAACAGGTGTTATGTCGTTTTTTTATGGCCGCAATACCGTGCCTAAAATGAATGTTCGTGCGTCGGATTGAAGGTGCGCACAATCGCTTCAGGGCTGATGATATCTACCCGCCGAAACTCTGAGGCCGGACTTAATCCTTTCTCTGCACTGCCGGCTGAAACAATCTGAATCCGCTCTTCTTCGATCCCAAACACAGACGAAATATAGATGGCGACATTAAAGGCGCGCTCAAACGAGAGGGCGATATTATCATCTTCTTCCGGGTACTCATCCGCATGGCCGATCACCAGTACATAACTATCAGGGTGCTGACGTAAACGCACCGCAATAGGGTCAATACTTAGCTGATCTTGCACCGAAATATCAGCAGCCTTAGCAGAGAAATACACCGTTGTACTGGCTTCGGGTAATTTGGCCAATAAGAGTTTGGCATCAGGCACGTAAGGGGTACTAGTACGTCCGGTTGATGATGAATTTGCTTTTTTTTCAGTAGGTTGTGGACTTGTCATTTCAGTGACGGTGTCACTTCCGTTGCCACATCCGACAAGAAATAGTGGGATACATAGGGCGATGGTGCGAAGAGATGCCCCTCGCGTAGCACGGACAAGAGTAAACATGGACGATCAGCCAACCTTAAAGTGACAGGGTTACTTTAAGGTTTAGCTGAAATGGTTAGGATCACAACGGCAGGAGTGAGAATGGCCGTTAAAACGTAACCGGTGGCTGGGTTTTATAGGGTGGAATCGACATGCGTTCAGCCATAAAGTCGATAAACGAGCGCACTTTCGGAGCCAAGTATTTACGGCGTGGGTAAACCGCATAAATCGGCAGTTCGAGATCGGCTTTCCACTCTGGCAGTAGGGGCACTAAGCTGCCAGATTCGATTTCGTTGGTGATCAGGTATGTTGCCAAATACGCGATCCCCAGGCCTGATTTGGCGGCATCCAACACTGCAGGGGCATTATCAATGCGGTAGTTACCGCGCGCGCGAATCGACTGATGCACGCCATCACGGGTAAATTCCCAGTTCACGTATTTGCGTTCACGGCTTTGGTAAGTGATGCAATTGTGCTGGCGCAGATCCCCTGGCACTTGCGGTGTACCATGGTTAGCTAAATACTCTGGCGACGCGACAACAGTGAAATGGCAATTGGCTAAGCGACGGGCAACCATGCCTTCTGGCGGATGTTCATGAATCGCCACCCAGCAGTCAAACCCTTCTTCTAACAGATTTGGGCGATGGTCAAACAAGCTCACTTCTAACTCCAGTTCAGGGTGGAGTTTTTGAAATTCCGCTAGGACAGAAGTGATGTTGACATTGCCGAATGACTGGGCAATACCAATGCGTAAAACCCCTTTAATTTCATTGCGATAACCAGCGACTAATGCTTCTGCTTCATTGACGGTGTCCAGCAATTGCTGACCGTATTCTGCATATTGTAAGCCAATGTCTGTTAATGCCACGGTGCGGGTACTGCGTTGTACAAGCTGACAACCCAGGCGCTCTTCCAATAAACGGATCTGTTTACTGACCTGAGATTTCGATATGGCTAATCGTTCAGCCGCACGGGTAAAGTTTTGTTCATGACCGACAGTGGCAAGAATGACCATCTGTTGCAGGTTTTCAAGCATAGCGTAAGACCATATTTTCACAATTCGACGAATTATATCATTGAATACTGACGAGTAATCATGAATCTCCCCGTAGGTTGATCTGCTTATTGATAAATTAACCAAATTGATAGGCTGTATTGAAACTAACGATTTCATTAATGCTGATGTTGCCGATATGATAACGCCATAAATAGGAGGAACTATGTTCAAGGTAATGTGGCAGTTTTTTCTGCTTGGACTGTATAGCTTTGGCGGCCCTGCGGCGCATATCGGCTATTTTCAACGTGAATTTGTACAAAAGAAGCAGTGGCTCAGTGATCAAGATTTCACCCATGCTGTCGCCCTTTGTCAATTCTTACCCGGACCGGCAAGTAGCCAGTTGGGGATGTTTATTGGCTATAAAAAAGCCGGTTATAAAGGGGCATTAGCCGCATTTACAGGCTTTACGTTTCCGTCATTCTTACTGCTGACATTCTTAGCGATTGGTAATCAGCAATATAATGATGTCTCTGTTATTGATACTTTCATTCAGGCAGCAAAACTGTTGGCTGTCGTTGTGGTGGCGGATGCATTGTGGGGAATGGTACAGAAAAACATTACTGATAAACTGACCGCTTTTGTGGCCATTGCTACCGGTGTGAGTGTGTTTTTCACCAGCGGTTTGCTGGGGCAGATTGTACCGATTTTGCTTGCCGCTGCATTGGGTTACATGATTTCTGCGCGCAAATTGCAGCACGTTGAGAAAACCCCAACAGCACCAATTCGACCATTTATGGGGCTGTTGTTCGCATTTGCGCTGTTGTTAGTCGGCTTGCCGTTAGTGGCAGGTCAGTCTGAATACTTGCACTTGTTCAATGTCTTTTATCAAGCAGGCAGCTTCGTATTTGGTGGGGGCCACGTTGTACTGCCACTGTTGGAGCCGATGCTCGAAGGCATGGTGGCACCGGATACATTCTTGAGTGCGTATGCCTCGGCACAGCTAGTACCAGGGCCGATGTTTACCATGGCCAGTTACTTGGGTGCTTCGGTGATCACAGACAGTCCGGTACTGGGTAGCTTGGTGGCAACGATTGCCGTATTCTTGCCGGGCAGTTTGTTATTGTTTGCTTTCTTGCCGGCATGGAACGCATTGTTCAGTCATCAGACGTTGAAAGGGGCCATTCTTCTGGTAAATGCCTCAGTTGTTGGTCTGCTTGCCAGCGCATTTATTCAGCCAGTATTAACCACATCGATTGGTTCTGTGTTTGATGTAGCGGCCGCACTGATTGGTTTCTACTTACTGAAATACCGTAACTGCCCAGTATGGTTGCTGATTTTACTCTTCGTTGGCTACAAACTGGTGATGTAATCGACGGGGAATAACGAGGAAAAAGACAATACGGCCTTTGTGCCGTATTTTTTATCTTATCTAACGCACTATAATTATATGGTGGTTAACATTATTCATCGTATTCGTTGAAAAAAACACCCAAGCCATCTACGGTTAAGGGCATGTTAAGTACCTGCCCATAAAATCAACGATGACAGTAATTATGGAATGCCGGTGTCATTAGCACCGCAGATAGAAAATCGTGAAAAAGAATCCTATCCGACAAAATTTAACCAACTATGATGTTGCTCAGCTTATCAAAGCAGAAATGCGAGCAATGGAGGAAAGGCTGTTTCGGAAAATGCTCATTATCGCGTTAGCGAGCGTGTTGAGTATGGCACTGTTTATCGTGGTTTATGTCAATTCCAGTGCAAATGTGGTTCGGGATTATGCCGCTGAGGCGATGCGTAAAGCCTTCCATGCCGAACAAGCCGTGCAAATCATTGATGAGGCGGCTGGCACCCATTTTCTTGATAAATCAAAAGACGAAGAGCCGCTGGAATAGCGGCTCTTTTCGTTTTACTTATCTGTTGGTAAGCTCGTTACATCTGAATGACCAATGAATGGTTCTTGATCAGTAATTCAGGTTTAGCGTTTTTCAGCATGGACTGTTTGAAATCTTCATCATCCAAACGGTAGACAGGGCGGGTAAGCAAGAACTGTCCCACCATTTCAATCACCGGCGACAGAATTTGCTTGGTCGGCACATTCAGCTCATTCGGCTGAATATCGATATTTTCCACATTCAGATCGTTAAGAAAAATCGCGCCTTCTTCCTTGTCGTAATAGGGCACAGCACTGAAGCTGACATTCAAATCCACTGACTGAGGTTTCTGGCCCATGATAGTCACTTTTGCCTGAGATTTAGCATCCAGGTTAACACGGTCATTCGCCACACGGCCGATACCGACCTTAATGTCATCAAACTTCACATTGGCATAAGCGATACCTTTGATACCGACAGTACGCTCAAAGCCCACTTTCTTATCCAGGTACTGCTGCATGTCCTGCTCGGTGACGCTGTAACTTGCACAAGAAGAAAGAAGAAGGCTGCAGGTAAGCGCCATCACGATCGCATAAATCTTTTTCACTATTGAAATCTCTTATCTGACTTATTTTGATTATTATCAAAAGCATCAGATTATGCCTGTTCGGAATTGAGACATAAAGAGAATGGCAACTGACTGCTGAAATCACAAGCTATTGATAGGTGTTAGTGGCAGTAGCTAAACGCTTCTTTATAGAGTTTGTTCAGTGTCTTATGGTAACGAACCCCTTGCTTAGTCGTGTAGGGGGAACGCATTTTCTTTTGAATGGCCGTAATTTTGTTTTGTACCTTTTTGCACTGTTTGGCTTTGTCTTTTTTTGCGGCGTCCGCCTGTAAAGGCGCTAACATCAGCAATAAGAAAACCAGTAAACAGACCAAGGTGCGGAGGAAGGTGTTTAGCATCAGAATCCCATGCCTCGTTGATCAGAGTATTAAGAATCAGTTCGTCGAATGATTGATGCTACAGAGCGTCAGAGAGAAACCTATTCATGACCCCGATAAATCTGCTGTGTGTAACGTGATAGGGTGAAACAGAAAACCATCAGTTACCCAATTGCAGCGCTACGATCAAATTCTCTGTTCACATAATGATGCCAGATTTGATGATGCAAGTTCACATCAAACAAAAACGTCCCAGCGACGGGACGTTTTTGTAAGGTACATACAGGCGTTTATTCACAGCACCTGCACGGATTTATTGTGTGACTTGTAAGTTATGCCGTTTCCGCAAACAGCAACTCAATGTCATAGTTATCACGACTGAGCGTGTTTTTCAGTTTCTTCAAAGAACTCACCTGAAGCTGACGAATACGTTCACGGGTTAAACCTACTTCGTCTGCCACTTGCTGTAGGGTTTGTGCTTCGTAGCCAAGAAGGCCAAAGCGGCGACATAAAATTTCACGGTCGCGGGCATTCAAACTTTCCAGCATCGTAATTGCCAAACGGCTGATGTCTTGCTTGTTCACTTCGCTATCCGGCTGCACGCTATCATCATCGGCAATAAAGGCAGAGATACTTTGCGAATTCGAATCATCAGAGATTTGCTGGTCGATAGACACCACCGGCGCATCGTAAGCCAATACACTGGAGATCTCATCAACGGTACGCTCTAACTCAGCAGCGACTTCTTCGTGCGTTGGCTCCTGATTGGTGTGTTTCATCAGGTTCTTGTGCGTACGAAGAATGGTATTGATCTCTTTAGAAACGTGAACGGGTAGGCGAATGGTACGTGCCTGGTTGTGAATCGCACGCTCGATGGTTTGCTTAATCCACCATGTCGCATACGTAGAAAAACGGAAGCCACGTTCAGGGTCAAATTTCTCCACCGCCGTGATCAAGCCAATGTTGCCTTCATCGATCAGGTCACTGAGTAACATCCCGCTACTGCGGTATTTCTTTGCAATACTAACAACCAAACGCAGGTTGCTTTCAATCATGATGGCCTTTGATGCATCGTCGCCGCGCAGTGACTTGCGGCTGTACAGCACTTCATCTGTTTTTGACAGTAATGGCTTGTGTGCGATTTCTTGTAGATATAGATGAATAACGTCTGCATCAAAACCGTTTAGCTCTTGTGATTTGATATCCATATCCCACCCCTAATAAAAGTGACAGCTAAATAAAATGTAATATTTTTGTTCTTAATTGTTACAAGTTCACCGTAACATGATCGGAGGAGGTATGTCACTAGGGAATTTAAAATATTTAGTTATATACGCAGTGATCAACCGGAATGGGGGAATAATTTGTGAGCTGAGTGATCGTTAATGCTTTATTGATATTTCTCTTATTATTTGTCGGGAATTTGACTCATTTTCATCAAGCGAAGCAATAAGATGAATGCTTAAAAGAGAGAGCGAGGAGAGATAAATATTTTTAGCGAGAAAAATAGGTGGAAAATAATTTGCGAAGAAAAAGAAAGACGCTGAAAAAGGTGATGAAAAATACCAATGAGGCCACGAGATGGCTCATTCTTCTTGATAACTTATTGATTTAATTGGTTGTACGATGCTTTGGAAGGGAGTGCGAATAAAGCGTGACATGGCGTTGAAAATTACTCGGCTTGTTACAACAATCAACATGAAAGTGTCAGCATTATTCGCATATAAAAATAAAGGGCATGATTATATTCTGATTATTTTGTTACATTCATTGCAGCGATAACATGCTTTGAAAAGTAATTTCGACAGAAAGTTACGTTTAATTCGTACCACACTTTTATGATCGCAATGCTTCATCGTTATTCCTTATGCGTTAAAACCACAAACTCCTTCAGGATATGCCTTATAATATGAGTGATATGTCACTATAGTAAACACGGAATTTTGACGCTTTCGGCTCATTTCATAAAATGCAGTAGAAAATTCTGTTATCTCACAATGATTATGTGAGTAAACTCTCAATACCGTGTATTGAATCTTGTATAACAATTCAGTTTTTCGCTATTAATCACGAATTCTCGCCTGTAATTTGGCCAGCATAGCGTATATCTTGCCACTGAACGCCAAATTTCTGTCTGTCATTATTCTTTTCTATTTTACTGTTTACACACCAAGCAAAATCCCCCGAAGTTTCACGCTATCGGTGTATCATGTACCTAATGTTGTACGGTATTTATACGTAGTGACGTTTATAGTATCTCTGTTTAAGCGTTTTATGCCTTTGGTGACGCCGTAACATGTTTATTCTTTATGATTTGATGTGCTACTGGCTTAAAAAAGTGAAGTTATAAGGAGAGCGTATGCCCTATGATTTAACGCAACGCCTCGTCGTGGGACTGTCGTCTAGCGCGTTGTTTGATTTACAAGAGTCGGATCATATTTTCCGAACACAAGGGGAAGAAGCATACCGCCAGTACCAGCGAGCCAAACAAGATGAGCCTTTACAACGCGGTGTGGCATTTCCGTTCATTCGCCGTCTGCTTTCTTTGAATGCGCTTCGCCCTGATAATCCACCCGTTGAAGTGATCTTACTCTCACGTAATGACCCAGACACTGGCTTACGTGTCATGAATACCATTGAGCATTATGAACTGGGCATTACTCGCGCTGTGTTTCTGCAAGGCAAATCGCCATATCGCTATATCCCGGCTTTTGATATTGAACTGTTCCTTTCTGCTAACTCACAAGACGTACACCAAGCTGTACTCGCCGGGTATCCAGCAGGGCAGATCTTAAACGGCAATATTGTTGATGACACCGATGACATGGCACTGCGTTTAGCCTTCGACTTTGATGGTGTGATTGTCGATGATGAAGCGGAAGGTATTTACCAGAGTTCCGGCCAGCTGGCCGATTTCCATTCCCATGAATCTGAACTGGTTGATGTGCCGCATAACCCTGGGCCATTGAAACCTTTCTTACAACGCATTGCCAACATTCAAAAGCTTGAATTGGAGATGCAGCAACAAGACCCTAACTATGAACCGCTATTGAATGTCTCTATTGTTACGGCCCGTAACGCGCCATCTCACAAGCGAGTGATCAACACCATGCGCGCCTGGGATATTGCCGTGAATGATGCATTCTTCATGGGTGGGGTAAACAAGTCGAAAGTGTTGGAGATTTTAAAGCCGCATATCTTCTTTGATGATCAGAAGCTGCACCTGCAATCCTCCTCGGTATTGCCGTCTGTCCATATTCCATTTGGCGTGACTAATGCAGAAAAGAGACAAGAGGATAGGGAGTCACGAGGGTAAGCGCCGTGTGCAGAACTCAAATATGGTTGTGCGTAGAGAGTGTGAAGGGAATTATAGTTCCTCACAATACTGTTTTTATATACAGTATTGTGTGTTAGTTTCTCAATCTTCATCATCAATGTATTTAGATTAAGGAAGTACAAATGGCACATTCGCAAGCAAGCTGTCTTTGTGGGCAAGTCACGATCACCGCAGAAGATATCAATCCGAAGTTCACGGTATGTCATTGTGAATCTTGCCGAGCATGGGGAGGCGCGCCATTCTTCGCAGTGAAATGTGGCACAAAGGTACACATAAAAGGCGAAGAGAATATCAAAATGTATGCGTCATCAAACTGGGCATCTCGTGGATTCTGCATGAATTGCGGTACGCACTTATTCTTCAAGTTTAACGCATCGGGAGAGTACAACATGCCAGTCGGTCTGTTTTCCGACCTGGCAGGTTTGGAAATGGATATGCAATATTTCAGTGATATGCGCCCTGACTACTACTGCTTTTTAAACGAGACAAAGACACTGACTAGAGCGGAAATTATGGCATACTTTGCTGATCACATTTGACCTGACAAGCCGATAGTTTTACGTCAATCAACCTTAAACATTATCTTGAGAAGCATAGAAACAATCACATTAGTCATCGGGCGATCATGGTAATTTTGCTTCAATAATTCAAAGGAGTGAAACCATGTACCAGTGCCCGAAACCCGACTGCCATTCCATCCATATCTGCTGTGAAAAAGTAAAGCGAAGGTATTCCGGCGATTTGCTTTGCCTCGACTGTGGTTACATCGCACCAGAGTCTGAGTTCGAGGTGAAGGAAGCGTGCTTGGAAGAAGAGTGATGATAAAAACGGCTGGCAACAATTGATAACAAGGGCGCATGATGCGCCCTTAATTTGTTGACAACTATTAGTTACACTAGTAAAGTAACTAAAAAGTAATCTATTTTGTTACTTTATGCAGGTTAAAATTATTAAGCACCGTGAGTACCAGTCACAGCTCTTAAAGAATTATTAGCCTAAAAGATAAGGTATGGCCTCCAATAGCAAGTGAAGTAATTGGATCGTCAACTCAAAGAATTGAATAAGCATTTCAGTTTTTTTCATTCAGGTTCTCCTCCTGTGAATGAATTGATTTGGTGACCGCATGAGTCGAAACTCAAGCGGTCTTTTTCGCGTCTGAATGACACGATAGATGCAATTTTACTCTATTTTTAATCAATGGTGTAGATTAGTCACTATCAATCCCATAATTTCCCGTTCGTAATGTATACATCATATCAGCCATCTTAATTCTATAGTACTCGACCACCGTCTTTTGAATATTGCGTTCTGCACTTCTTTATTTCGTAAATTCTTTTAATCTCCCTGTATTTTTAGCTCATTGAGTCGAAGACCTATACGGAAAGGCAACAGGGCGACAACATGCGCGCAATCATATAAGCTAGACGGGCAGCTTTTGTTAAGGCTGATTTAACGCGCCCTGCCTGTTTTACAGATTAAACTGTCTCTTTGTAAGGTAGTTCATCCTGCCTCAAGATTAGCTGTAGAGTAGGGAAGTCAGGTCTTTTTCCTGCTGGCTTTGAATTGTTCCGGATGTACCAGTACCGGATTTAACGCTTCAAGTTGTCGAATAGCTCGTTGCTGAGCAGTACGTTTAGGGGCTTTTTTGCTGCGGCTGCGTTTTTGTTGTTGCTCGAATTCTTGTTGTTTCGCCTGGGCAAATTTCAATACGGCACCCAGCCGTTTGTTGTCGACTATCTGACCTTGGTCAACGTCAGCAAGTTTATCGAATACTTTGAACGTGAGTTTTCGGTGGCCGTACTGAATGGCGATGGTGCCATCCGGACGGTCCAGCACCTTAACGACCTGATTAACCAATCGCTGGTTTTCCTCCGTAGGATCAATGAGATAAATAACTTTATCATACTGAAATGTCAGCGATTTAGAGAGCTTGCGCAGTTCTTGCCAGGCAAAGATATCATCAAGATCATCCATCGATTCCCGCACAGGTCTGTGCATGTCTTTAGGATACTTAGCGGGTTTGGCAAAGCGCCGGTTGAAATCAGCGATGATGTCGGGGAGCCATGCATTCGCTTGTTCGATGGTATCGATACCTTGCAAACGCATTTCTTTCACTAAGCGATCCTGTAACGTTTTATTCGCCCGTTCAACACGGCCTTTAGCTTGTGAGCTATTGGCACAAATCAATTCAATGTTCAGGTCATGCAATACACGGCCAAATTGAGTCAGTCGTTCGGTCTTTGCATCACGTTTGCTGACATGAAAAACAGAGTGGCGATCACTGTAGAAAGCAGTAGGCTTTCCGTGTTGTTCAAGGTATTCACGGGTCGCGACCATATAATCAAACGCGGACTCGGTTTCACTGAATTGTAAGTTCATCAGTTTCCCAGTGGCATCATCAATGAAAACCAACTTGCAACAGGTGAGCTTCGTTCTTCAAAGCTTTTATTGTTTTAAGAGCATCCGTGATGCAGGCCGTCAATTTGGATTAATTCACCCAAACATTCACGCCGGTTACGAGGTTGGTAGATCTTGGGTTTGCGTTTGGCATGGGGAACCAGAGACCATCGGCAATCATCCATTGGCGTAACGTTTCCAACGAGATGTGTATGTCATGGATCTCCGATAATTTTTCGTGAGCTAATGTCGGCCCGAAGTCAGGATATTTTTCATTGATCAACTTCAGACAATGATATCGAACATCGTCACTGAGTTTATTGGAAGATGGTTTACCTCGGCGTTGATGGACAAGGCCTGCGGCACCCAATTGACGAAATCGAGTAACCAGTCTTTGCACTTGGCGAACGCTAAGCGAAAGAATCCGAGCGGCATCTGCACGACGGATCCGTTTTTCGCAAACATCTCGAATAGCACCAAGTTTCAAAATCTCTTTGTCATTCATAGTTACCAGCATCATTGAAAGCTCGCATCAAACAATCAGATGCAGATTAAGATAGGTAAAAACGGGACATTTCAATCTGGCTCAAACATGACATTTCTAAATGGTTCTTACACTTTAAGTGCACATAATCTATCGACGGTTAAAACAAAAAACGCCCCGTTAATTGGGGCGTCCTTCGCATAAAGCATTGATAAGTCGGGGATTTTCGTATTTATCTTCGAGTAGGCCATAAACTACATTTTGATCATTAATTTCAAGTAAATCAGCAACTTGAAAGGCCATATCCCAATCCATAGAGTTTAGTTCTTTTCGCCAGTTGTGCAATCTCGACTGCGAGATGCCAAGTATTTTGGCCAATTGGTATTCTGACGTCAGACTGTATCTGGCTTTCACCATGTCTAATAGTTCATTTGTGTAAGTCATAAAGACACTGCCTAAATCCCTAGATTGTTAAATAATAGGCGATCATAATGTCTATTCCCATGCTTCAGGGCGTCTTGAGTATTAAGTTTCCCTTGATTAAAGTGATCTTAAGCACAAAAACTTGCTTGTATGGGGATACAGACATGGAAAAAGTTAAACGCACCGTCAGCAGTCCAATTCATAAGCCTTGCCCGGACATGGCAGGCACCGCAAATTTCGATAAAGCCATCACCGAAAAATCACTCGACGTGGTGAAGTCACTCCGTAAGCGTTTCGGCCTTACCAACAAAGTCACCACCAAAGGCGGATCCGATTTCCGTTATAGCCGACCGTTCCAAGTGCAAGCCCGCCGCGCATTAATGGCGAAAGGGGGTCTGCTATGAAACCTATTAGTCTTGAGAATGCCGTTATTCTGGATACGGAAACAACCGGTTTAGACTCAAATGCTGAAATCGTTGAGATTTCTGTGATTGAAGCAGCAACAGGCAACGTCTTGCTTGATACCTTGGTCACACCGGTTCAACTGATTCCCGCCGAAGCCATTGCCATTCATGGTATTACCAATCGACAGGTTTCAGGTTCACCAATATTTCCGAAGGTGTTCAAACAGCTATTGGAGATTGTGAAAGGCCGAAACGTGCTGATTTATAACGCGGCCTACGATATGCGTTTGATTAGTCAAAGCATGAAGCGTTACGGCATTGATGTATTCCCGTTCAACACACAATGTGTCATGGAATGGTATGCAGAGTTCTACGATGAGTGGAATGACTATCACGATAATTACAAATGGCAAAGCCTGACCAATGCAGCCCGCCAACAGGGTATTGATATTTCAGACCTAAAGGCACACCGCGCATTGGCTGATTGTGAAATTACGCGCCGTGTTGTTATGGCCGTAAATCAGCAATTGGAGGCGCAGCTATGAAAAGTACATTAGATGAATGTTTGATGAAAGACGGGACACAAAAAGACTTTTTCAAGCTGTTTTATCGTGCACACCGAATGGCCGTCAAAGGGAACAACCCAATGGACGTAATTAGTGATGTCATTGTGCTTGCCTATATAGCTCTAGATGATGGGGTTATGATGCGTCGAATGCATAAAGCAAAATTCTCTGCCGAAATTTCATTACTTCAACGCGATCAATCCCCGCTGTCACTTTCAACTCGATTGTCATTTCATAAGGCGGGGTGCCTATTTTGACAGCATCAATTCAATGGTATTCAAATGCCAGTGCTGTGGTAAATAAGCCTTTACCATTCACGCCTCAAACCAACTTTTATCGCGCCGTTGCTCAGTGCGTAAAGTTCGCCGGTAATGAACCGACTTACATTCGATCCGTTATGGCAATCATTCCCGTAGATGGCGATCGCCGTTTGGTGGTAATGACAAATATCCCTAAGCAAGTGACCAAAGCCCCCCAAGCGGGGGCGGCGGTTTCTTCTAACAGTGGGAGCCTGTAATGAATCACCGCCTTTACCACTTACTCAAAGCAGACATGCGCGCCAGTTTAATATTGGCGCGTAACTACCGACTAAACGGCGAGCGCCGTTTGGCAATTCAGTTCATGAATGATGCGGCAGAGAGCCGCAATGAATTAACTCAACTGGCGAGGCTTAAATGATTATTAGTAGTGCACCATGCGCAGCATTTGGAAAAGTTATGTGGCCCGGTCAAGTGCTCCAAGTATTTACTGCACCATCAAAAGAGGTGATCGAAACGATAGAGGGTTTCGAATTAATTAGCCAAGAAGAAGCGCATGAATTATTGAGCAAGCATGGTGCGCATTTGGTCATGATGCCGAATAGCTTTTGCTTTATGAAAGGTGAGGCAAATGCTCCAACCTAACGATCTCCTCTATGTCGCGGGTGCTGTTCAACCCGCCGATAAAACAAAAACCAATGAAGCCAGCCATGATGCTGGTTTTTTAGGATTCGATTTTTGTGGCCCACGTCCGGCAGCGATTACGCCGGAACAACTTTGGGACATGAATCGCGCCAATCGTGATTCGGTTTACTTTGCCAAAAAGCAAACCGAACATGCCGCGTCATTACCGAAATATAATGCCCAACACCTCCGCGAAGCGGCGGCACGTAGTGACGATAACAATAGGCTTGTCCAAGGGCGCAAAAGTCCGACACACCCAAAACAAGCTCAATTATCGCGCAGAATCAGCCAGCTACGCTTATCACGCCGCCGTCCTGTCGAGTTAGACAGCCCCGAGGCTTTCTACAATGCGGAAACGCTGTACACGCTCGCAGAGCAACCATCAGACAAGCGACTTTCAACCGTTCGACTGATGCACCGCGAATGGTCGGGCAGTTATCGCATCTTGCACCATACCCAAACCCGCCCAAGTGACGCACCGGAACCACAAAGCGGCGAGCGATACAGTGAAAAACTGACACAACGCGCCGTGACCAAGATTTTTGAGTCGGGCGCCTACGTGGCCGCCGCCAAAGGGGGATTTTCAACTTTCCTGACGCTCACATTTTCCGCCGAACAGCGAAACGCCATCTTTGGTGGCGAGTCAACGCTTGGCCGCGAAGTATCCCGCTTTTTGGATGGCATCAAAAAAATGTATCAGCGTGGTTGGTTGGGTACCGACGAAAACCAAGAACCATTTTGGATGGACGGCCATGCGGAGCCATTCCATTACATTTGGGTGGCAGAGTGTCCGGCCAATGAACACGGCGAGCCAAACCCGCATGTTCATCTCATCATGAATTGGAAAGTGGAAAAGGAATATTTCGCCGCTTGGTCAGCCCGCATTGAAAATATCTGGGGTCACGGGTTCGCGCACCTTGAGCGTATCCGTCAGCCAAAAGCCGCCGGGTCATACATCATCAAAGCCGTTGGCTATGCCGCCAAAGGGGAAAACGCCGACCAAGGTTTGATAAAGGGAAATCGCTACAACATTGCGCGTTGCAGTCGCGCGCCTGGTTGGGATTGCATCGCCAGTTTTGAAGCGCACAACATGGCGGCGATCATCAAAGAGTGTGGCTACAAATTGGAACAATGGAAGAAACCCCTTGAGCGCAGTCTTTGGCGTTTGGATAAGCAGCACACCCAAACCATTAAGGCAAAAGCCATTGCCAAGCAAAGCAAACAACCCAAAGCAGATATTCAGAAACTCAGCGCACGGTTAGCCCGCATCGAAAACCAACAAAAGGCCATCCGTGACCAAATCAAAGCGCGTGGGGTACACGCCACCACGAAAAACCGTTTTTGCCTGTCATTTGAAGGCGAACAAGCCGAAACCAAAGCCTATGATTTTTTGCTTTGGGCGGCGGGGGCTCGGGGTTGGTCGATGTTGCCCAAAGTAGAAGAAACCGACGATTACTTTCAGTCAGTGGCCGAAGCCAAAGCCATTGCCCAACAAGAATACCGTGACCAGTACCACCGATTTATGGAAAAGCGGGCGTATTGGGACAACGTGTTAAACGATCCGCTGGTTCACAGCATGGTTGAACCTACGGAAGAAGAATACATCGCTCACATGATAGAGCGGGAAGACTACCAAAAAATCGCAGCATGAAGGACGCACACTTAATGGAAGAATTGAAACAAATCACCGAGCAACTAAGCGGTGAAGTAAAAAAAGCATCATCAAACCCATTTACCAAGAAAGTGGTGACACCATTGCGTTTGATGTTGGCATGGATGCACGGCGTAAACCGCAAGTTGGGCGAATTGGAAGGGGGCAACAATCATGGGTGATGTAATGCCGGTTCGCAACTCCACCAATCCGGTGGAAGGGATCAATCGGTGTGAGTGCGGCCAAGTCCGCACCATCCACCGCGCACGGGGCAAACGCTCCAAGTTCCTGTATTCGATTTGTGATGACTGTGGCACCAACCAACAAACCGGTGCTTTCTGGCAAAACCGCTTTAAAGCCCATTTTCCAACGATTGAAGCGCTAGCCGAAAGCGAACAAGCCAGTAATACCGTGGTTTGTGAACCCAAAACAGATACCGAACAGGTTGCGAACATTGAGCCAAAAGAACCCGAAAGCCTCACTCAAGAAACACCGGAAACATTGCCAAACACAGGCCATCAAGGCGGCGATAGTGAGGCAACAAGAACTGAAACGGCAACGGGAACAAGCCGAACTAAACCAAGCGAGCCAACCAAATCAGAAGAAAAGCCAAGCACATGGAAAGCTATCGTGGCTGGCATCTTTATTGGGGCTTTAACTGGCGGCGCAATTGCCCGCTTCTAAACCGTAACAAGCGAGAAATCTGGAATGGAAACCGAAAAGCAAACCGTAGCACCAACCGAAACTAACCACGACAACGCTATCGAGGGCGAAGTGTTAGAGCGTCACACCGAGCAAGACGAGCGTGACTTTCTCAATGGCTTGGATGATGACTTTGATCCAACCGTAGCCGATACCAAAGAGCAACAAGCTGAGTTAGAAAATGAAGCGGCCGCAGGTATGGTATTCATTGGCATGATGACCATTGAACAGACCATGAAAACGCTGGTCCACAAAGAATTCAAGTTCGACCCAGAGCAAGCCGAGAACGTAGCAAGCAAAGTCGCGCCGTTGATTGTGAAGTATGGCGGCAATCCGCCACCGTGGTTGGCCAAGTACATGGATGAAATCATGGCCGTGGCCGCGATCGGCATGTTGGGGATTTCCAGCTTCATGCAAATCAAACACCTGAAAGCCGAAGACCGTAAGGCAGAGCAAGCCAAACGTGATGCCAAAGAAGGAAGCGCGGAGGGCACTGCGTGAAACTCCAACCTATCAACCAAAACAATGCGCTAGATAATCACCATGCGTATGCGGTTGGTATGTCAGGCTGCGGGAAGACTTCCGCAGCCAAAAAGCTATTCATTAAAGCCACTGACCAAGTGGCTATTTTTGATCCGCTGAATGACTACCAAGGGGAACTGCAAGGGCGCAAGGTTCGCAGCTATGAAAAGCTGAAAGACTTTGCCGCCGCATTAATTGCCGGGCGAAAGACAACTCAGGGTTTTAAGATCGCCTATGCGCCCAAACACGAAACCACCGAAGAAGACTTTGATAAATTCTGCATGGTGGTGTGGGGCGTGGGGAACGGTAAACACAAAAAGCCGTTAAAGGTGATTTGTGAAGAAGTTGCCGAACATACCAGTACAGCGGGCAAAGCCACCGGATACCACGGCAAGATATTGCGACTTGGCCGAAAGTACGGCCTACACTCAATCAATATGTTCCAGCGTGGGCAAGAAGTCTCGAAAACCATCATTGATAACTGTCAGTTTGCTTGTGTCATGATGCAAAAGGCCGATGACAGTGCCCACTACCTACAACGAAAAACAGGCATACCCGCCAGTGAGATCATCCCACTGCAGAAACTCGAATATATATTGCAGGATGGGAAAGCGTACAAGAATGGACTTATTACATGGTAATTCATTTTCTATTCAAATTTAATTAATGTACTAAATGAAACGCCTGTATTAATTTACAGTATTAAACTTTCATATTTTTACTGTTAGTATATTATTTAGTCTTAAAAATGTGATAAGGAGTTAAAATGGCTAAAAATATACGTGGGAATGGTGATGGTGAAAATGGTGAAAATGATTCTTATACTATTCATGGAAGAGGTATTGTTAGCAGGGATGATTTAGTTGAAGAAGTAAAGAATGGGAAACACCCCAACCATCATGTAATAAATAGAGATGGTGATGAATACGTGCGCTCAAACCCTGACTGTTCAGAGTCAAACAACATTAACAAAGAAAAGTAATATAGTGTAAAGTCTTGCTGTTTTTATCGGCAGGACTTTTTCTTATTATCGCATTTACGAGTTAACTCTGATTAATAATGTAACGGAATGACATAAACCACTTATTTATTGATTTAAATCAATTATTTATAATAGCTGCTTGAGAGTGAGTATATCAGATGCTTTAGTGGTGTGAATTTTAAGGAGGTGTTATGAAATTTCTAAATAAAGAGAATATAATTTGGGCATGTTTCACAATATTAGTGTATTTGCTTACTCATGGTTTTGTGAATAGTGACTATTTAATGTCTTACTATACATCAAGTTTACTTCCTGAGTTTACGGGAGTATTTTTAGAGTTACTGGTAGTTCTGTTAGTAGTCTATAGTTGGCAAAGTAAGCAGGAGAAAGAAAGGAAAAAAGAAAAGGAAAGGATCCTTAGAAAATATATTATTTTCATTATGAAGAAGTTTTTTAAATTTGATGCAATTCCATCTGAGTTCAGTTTTTATGCTGAAAACCATAACAGTAATCACGCTGTATTAATTAAGCTATTAAATGAAATTGAGTCAATGGAAGATGGTTTATTAAATGATAAAATTGGAGAGGAGTTTATTAAACATTGCAATGTTGACATTGATGCAATCACCGCTCTACTTCCCGTTTCTTCAGAGTTGTCAAATGATCACTTTAAAGCATGGTCAAGAATTGTTTTCTACGTAAAGAAAATTGAATGCCTAAATTTAGATGATATTAATGAGAAAGATTTTAAATTTTTTGTGACAAAATTAATTGGATACATAATGGATTTTGATAATGCAACTTCCGAGCATAAGATTTTTAATGGAGCAAAATAAAGTTGCAACATAGATCACATTTACAAAAGCCCGCAAGCCTATAGGTTTAGCGGGCTTTTTTGTGTTTGCCTTAAAACCGAATCACTTGCTTTTCTGTAGGGGACTTTTAAGTAAACCAACAGAGAGCAAACAGTATGAGTGCAAAACACAAGGGTTATGTGATCACTGGCGTGATTGCGTTAATCGTTGCCGGTGCCGTGGTATGGGCATCGAACAACGTTGATGCCGTCGAAGACGTGATCGGTTAAGGGGTAGCATAATGGAATTATTGCAAACCCCATTCGCACCACGCCCGAAAGAACTCGATCCCGTTGAAGGGGTTGGCTGGGGCAACCGCGCATCTTTGCGTCTGGTTTCGGGCCCAACGTATCACAGCATTGAACTGGTCACTGACATTACCGACCCGACAGACATTGAACGTGTCGAAGTGTCATTGAACGGTTCGGCCAAAGTCAGCGTTTCCGGTGAAACACTGGTTAAGCTGCAAGCCCACCGTAAAAACTACGCCGAAGATGGCCGCTATATCTTGTCGTTTGGTGATGCCACCTTGCGTACCAAGATTGGCGTGCGCCAAACCGATCTCGTCACCTTGGGTGGTGAAATCTGGTTTGTATATATCACGCTGAAATCCAAACCCGCAGGCACCACGCCGCCAAGCATCCGCGCCCGTGCGCATGTTTTGCCGTCACAGGCACAACGCTATTACATGCCGCGCTTGTATGAGCTGTCATGGTTCGCGTCTTCCACTGGCCGCACACCGTTTGACTTTGCAGAGCGCAGCCCGGCATTGAACATCAAGCGCATTCACTTCCTTGACGCTTCCATTGATCGCATTCGTGTATTGCGTGACTCGTATGAAGAGTTGAACGTCACCAAAGACGACAACGCTTTCGACTTGGCGCAATCGAAGAAAGAGCAAAACGCAGGGTGGTTTAGCCTCGACTTTATCCGCTATGGCTTTGGTGCTGACGGCATGTTGAACACGGCCGCCCGTAACCAATTGGCGTTTGAGCTGGATAAAAACCAAGTGGGCAGCGTGCCGGTGATCATTGAAGCCGTTGAGCAGGTGAACCCGCTACCCGTTAAAGCGTAAGGGGTGACGATGGATTTACTCGATAGCTTGGGCGAAACACTTGGCGGAGTTTGGGACTCCGCCATGCAGGGCGGCGAGCAGTGGGTGCAATCTTGGTTTGATAACGAGGCCGATAAAGTGGCCTCGGCGGCACCGGAGCAAAATCGGGTGCCGCAATACCTTGAACCTGCGAAGCAGCCAACCGGTCAACCGATCCAACCAACGGGGATGGATACCCAAACTATGTTGCTGATTGGTGGCGGCGTGGTGGTATCACTTGCCGTGGTGGTCTTGCTGATGAAGGGGAAATAAATGCCATTACTATTTTGGCCTTTACTGGTAGGCACGATTTGTTTTGTCGGCGGCCTGTTCACGGGGGAAGCCCTTAGCCGAACACTGAAAATTTTGGTTGCCGTTCTGATGGGGCTTTGGTTACTCAATATCACGGGAGTCACCAAGTAATGTTTGGAGCCATGACCTCACTGACTGGCGGCGGTGGTTTGCAAGGCGGCAGCGCGGGACCGTCTGCCGCCAACGGCAAAACCAAGAACGACAGCGCAACCAACAACAAATCCGGTTTCACGGGTGGTTCGGTCAATATGGGGAGCAATAACGGTGTGCCGACTTGGGCACTGTTATTGGCGGGCGTGGCAGTGTTTTACCTGATGGTGAAGAAATGAAATTAGTGCCATGCCCATGGGATGAAGCCTTGCCAGCACTGCGTACTGCATTGGGTGATTATGCCAACGATGCCCGCCGAGAAATCTTGGCGGGCAGGGAAGCCGCTTACCGTATTGGGCAATCCTATGCCTTGCTACGGGTTGAGCAGTACGACAATGGTGATCTTGAATTGGTGGCCGTGGCGTTTAGCGGTTGTTTGAAATCCGGTGCCCGAGCCTTGTTTGCCTACGGGCGTGACTTGGGTTGCCGGTTCATTCGCTGCCATACCATGCGCCCCGCGCAAGTGCGCTTTTTGCAGATGGCAGGTTTACCCGTGTATGCCGATGGCAAGGACGATGACGGTTATTTGATGATTAAGGCAGATTATGGGCGGACGGAGCAGCAGCAGTAATCAAACCACCACGACCACAACGAATACGACGAACACCACCAATACCAGTGGTTCGGCGGCGGTCAGTGGTGACAACAATGGTGTCATGCTCGCAGGTGTCAGTGATTCGCACATCAATGTGACCATGACCGATCACGGCGCAATGGAACGCGCCAGCCAATTGGGCGAGCTGGCCTTGGCAAGTAACACCGATGTGGCAACCGCCGCCATCAATGCCAATGCCGATGTGAGCGAAACCGCTATGGAGTCAGTCAGTCAGGCACACGGGGAAAACCTCCAAATGCTGGCCGGACTGGCAGGCAACCAAGCGGCGCAAAACACGCAAAACATTGAAGCCCTGAAAGAATTGGCTGAAATGAAAATCGACGGTGGTCAGGTCGCCACCTCCAAACAAATGACCATTACCGTGGGGATTGTGATCGCATTCCTTGCCGTGTTCATGCTGATGAAGGGGAAAGGATGAGTTTTCATCAACTGATGCAGCCTCGCCAGCGGTCGCAATTTCAGGCCGTGGGTGAATTTCTGTATATCGAAACCTGTACCAGCAAGGTGCGGATCTCCACCGAGCGTGGGGAATACACCTTGCGCACCGGTGCCCAAATCATTGATCCAAAACTGGCAGGGGTCGTCACCGTTGAGAACTTGGGTGAAGCGGGCAATGTGACCATTGTTTGTGGTTTTGGTCGCTACATTCCGCCAAGTGACGGGCAACAAGTCGCGGTCACCGCGATGCCTGCCATGTCGTTTGCACCAGGGCAAAGCGTTGCAGTGTCTGAGTTACCGAGGGTTGCATTGGTTGACGGGCAAGCGGTTGTAATTTCTGAACTTCCGGCCGTATCACTGGCAGAAAATCAGCAAGTCACAGTGTCACGTTTACCGTCAATTTCATTGGCGGATGGGCAAACTATCAACGTCACGAACACGGCACCATTACAGACCAAACCCGTTGGCGGTGATGGTGCCGTGGGGAATGTGCTCACCATTGCCAGCAATGCCGCGACACTGGCTGGCAATCCGTCACGTTGTCACGTTTTGCTAAAAGCCAGCACTACCAATACCAATGGGATCACCGTCAATGGCGGCTGGACACTGGCCGCAGGGGAAACACTGCAACTGAATACCACGGCGGCGTTAACCTTTGCCGGAACAGACGGCGATACCTTAGAAACCATTGAGATCACCCGATGACAGACAAAACCTTACGCGAGCAACTGCCGCAAGGCTGCGCCCGCAACAAAATTGAATTTCTGGCTGATGAGTTTGAAGCCAAAGCCGCCGAGCTGGCCGAGCTTATTGCAGGCCTTGGCAGTAATAGCGGTTCGGCACCGTTGCCGAAAATCAGTGCCACGGAAAACGGCGACTTCACGGGCAACATGGCAACCAACATCATGGTGGGCACGTCCGAAGTGGATGATGTGAATGCGTCTGCACTGAATGGCCGTTTGTCGTTACCGATTGGTGACGGTTGGAGCTTTGAAGCCGAGAAAGCCCGAGCGAATTACACGCCAGCGCATGTATTTCGCAAACGTACACCGGACACCTATTACGGATTTATGGGCCGCAATGAAAATGGCGTGATGGAACTGCACTGCGGGAAAGACCGCGCCGTGATGTATCAGGTACTCAGCCCGCGCCGTAATACCAAGCATCCGAAATTAAAGGGCAGTGTGCGTATTCTGGAAGAAAACGGCATGACATTGCGCGTGGGGATTAAGTCCGCGCAAGTCGATAAGCACGGTTTCTTGCGGATCACTCATCCTGAAAAACGGATGTGTGAAACCGTCTATACCCATGTCGGTGCTGCGTATCCGGCCAAGCCCCGAGTTGTTGAATCACCGGGTTGGCATATCAGTCCTTATGCCCACAACTTTGATGTGCTGTATATCGAAGCCGAAGGTGGTTACATGCTGAATGTCACCGATGCACTGGCGTGGATGGATGGCATGTTGGGTGACGGTGATGTGTTATTGCATCGCGAGCCGCCAACCGTCGGGCAATTCCGCGACATGCTGGAAACCAAAGACGGCGAGAACATCGCAGGCTCCGATGATTTTGTTTACCACTTCAAGCAAACCCATCATTGCCCGTTCCATCCGTTGCAACACATTGCCTTGCTGCATGTGGGTGTTGATAACCAAGGCGTTGGCAATCATAAGCCGACAATTAAAGAGATCACCACTGACTACATCAAAGTGAGTTATCCGGCAGACGTGGCAGAAACCATGCGCACGACTGGCAACCGACTGGTTTACCGCTACGGATTGAACCCGTCATCACTTGGGTTTTACGACAGCCATGCCAATTGGCTTGCTCGTAAATAAGGAATGGCATGAACAAGGCACTGATTGTCTTATTAATTAGCGGTTACGGTGTCACATCATGGTGGTTTTTACGCAAAAAATCGCCAAAAACAGGCACTAAACCGCTGAAAAAGCCAAGCAATACAACTCAGCCCGTGTCTAACGGGCAATCATGGACAGGTTTATTGGAGACAACCACCGATATGGATATGAGCAAACCACGCGGTATTCGTAATAAAAACCCGCTGAACATTGAATTTAGCACCCGCAACAACTGGCGCGGCCAAGTGGGCAGTGACGGTCGATTCTGCATCTTTGAAGATGACAAATTCGGATTCCGAGCGGCCGCCCGTGTACTGCGAAGCTACCAAAAACGCGGCATCAACACGATCCAAAGCATCGTACACACGTTCGCGCCAAGCCATGAAAACGACAGCGACCACTATGCCAACATGGTCGCTAAATGGTCGGGCTACGACAAAAACCAGATGCTGGACGTACGCAATGACGATGTGGCCGCCAAGGTGATCAAAGCCATGGCGCGCATGGAAGTCGGGCACAAATACACAATTGGCGAAGTCATGGAAGGAGTCAAACTGGCATGACGGCAAAGAAAGCTGCGATCACCGTTTCCGTCAGCGTGGCGGGCATGGTGATTGGCGCATACACACTTAAATATCTGAAAAAGAAAGGATGGTTATGATTAAACTGAACCAATCAAGCACTAAAACGGGTTTGATTCTGCTAGGTAGCGTGATTGCTGGCATGGTTACGGGCAATAGTGAGTTGGTCCAAGTGTCTATTGGTGAAACTGGTGCCCAAGTTGGTGGTTTGCTGCCAACACTGGCGGCAACGGCAATCGGTATCTTTGACACGGTTCGCCAAGAAAAAGGCTAGGGAGCATCAATGGAAATCTACCAAACGGTATTGGTTGCCGCTGCCACGGGGTTTTTCTCGGCCTTTGGTACCGGCATTGCCATGAAAACGGATATTGCATGGATTAAAGAGATCATCAAATCTCACGAAAGCCGATTGGCAACCATTGAAAACAAGGGCGCGTAATGCGCCCTTAGTCGTTTAAAGTTCGTAAGAGTCCATGCTCAATTTATTGCTATAAAACCATGTACTTATTGTGGTATTGTTGATGTTGTTTTTTAATGAAATCAAGAGCATGAGCATTAAGATACCTGCACCATTGATTGCACTCTTAGCAAGAGAATTACCATCCATAGAAACTCATAACAGCATTGATCTTCTTTTTGATTCTGCTGATGCCCCAGAGTTGGACATTCGTGCTGAATTTAATAAATCAGAGAAAGTTTCTGCACGACTGAAAGAGATTAATAGATGCTCTAAAGAACCATTGTCAATCCTAGGGCGTATCATTGAAGGATATGTAGAAGTTGATGATGAGTATGAGTTAAAAAATTGTTTCAGCCCAGAAAAGACACTATCGTCACGTTCAAAGTTTAAGCACCAGATCTTAAAAAAATTACAAGATTACAATTTAAAATACCATGTGGGTGGGATGGTATCTTCAGGGCATTCAATTGCTAGCAAATCATTAGAATCTTTAATCAAAGAGTTTAATTTTCCAGCTATTGAGCAAGAGTTTTATCGTGCAGTTACAAAAGCGAATACAGAGCCTAGAGAGGCTGTATCTGCTGCATGTAATATTTTAGAGTCAATTTTTAAGATTTTCATTCACGAGGAAAATTTACCCACACCGCAAAAGCAAGACTTACAAGGATTGTGGAAGGTAGTGAGAAAAGAGTTAGGATTTGATCCAAGTAAGCTCCAAGATGATGATTTAAAGAAAATTTTATCCGGAGCATTTTCTGTTGTTGACGGAATTGGTGCATTTAGAACTCATGCCAGTTCAGCACATGGTGAAGGAAAGAAAACTTACAATATCACGCCACGTCATGCAAAATTAGCCATCAACTCGGCACATACAATTGCACAGTTTATTCTTGAAACCTGGAATGAGAAACGTAATAGGTAAACCAGAAAAGCCCGCTAATGCGGGCTTTTTTACGCCTGGTGATTAGGACAATTGATTGCGGCGTTTCTTCTCAGCATGTTTAGCCTGAATCTGGCGGTATTGCTTTTTCTTTTGTTTGCTGATCGTCTCATGCAAGGGCTCATTGATGCGACGGCCACCACGGAAAGGCAGTTGGGCGACAACATGCGATCGCACCGGCACATAATCCAATTCATACAAACGCTTTAACGTGTGGTATTCATCGGCGCGGGTTGCCCACGACATCAATTCACTGGGAGTGAGTCGGCGGCCTTCGGGCGTGATGATCACACAATATTCCTCATCAATACGAAATCCACGCCAACGGGTATCGTCAGGCATGTAGCCACGGGCACGGATGATCAGCAATTTTTCAGCCATCGGATTTACATCAACTTCACCAGATAACCAACGCTTTACGGTGATATCTCGAACGTGGAACCACGCAGCAGCTTGTGGAATAGAATCAAAATTACGCCAAAATAGTTCTTTAAATGAGTGATGCAGCATGATGAACCTCACATTTTTTCTTATTCATTTTAAGTTTTTTCCGATTAATCAAACCCAGAGCAATCGGGTATGTCGATTAATTTGAAGCCTGAGCCAAATCGAAACATAATGTCTCGCAATGGCGGCCGGATATTGGCATTGATGGTAGAGTGATATAAATCCCAGAAAAGGATTCTAACGGGATGTTTCCCAAGGAATTTTTATCAATAAGAACACACGTTTCGCGGATGACCCAAACCAAATACTGATAATTAACATATCGACCCCTTAGTGCGCATAATCTATCTTATGTTAAATAAGGTGTCTGGATTAGATAATCTAGGTCTATTTCCTTATTGTTATCCTCATCAATTCCTTCCCTCGTATATCGGTGAGCTTTACAAGATTGTATCTAACAGTGGCATTTAACAGTATTGGCTATTTACCATAAAATAGGTAATTAACATCGTTATTTAAGCCCGGCTGCAAATGGTCAGTTTGCCTGGTGCTTCAATCCACTGTGAATTACTCTGCAGAGCTGACGCGATTGATCTGTGCATTTCAATCTCGTGTGCTTATCGCGTTTGTACTCACAACTCGTTAAACGGCATTATCCATTAGCGGTTTTCAGTTATGTCACGCGGCCTTGGTTTGCTTTGGCCTTTACATTAAGTCACGATGCCGTGAAAACAAAAAAGCCCGAGTCAAACTCAGGCTTTCAATGTGGCATGTTGTGCGTAACGGTTAGATTAACCGCCAGCCAATTTTACGGTGTGGCCTTTTTTCTCAAGCGCAGCTTTGATTACGTCGCGCTTGTCACCTTGAATTTCAATGGTGCCATCTTTTACTGAACCACCACAGCCGCACACTTTTTTCAGTTCTGCCGCCAGTAGCTTCAGTTGGGTGTCTTCCATGTCCAAGCCAGTTACGATGCAAACGCCTTTACCTTTACGGCCTTTGGTTTGACGCTGAATGCGAACAACGCCATCACCTTTAGGACGCTGCGGTGCAACTTTCTCTTCTTTGATGCGGCCAGTCTCTGTTGAAAATACTAAGCGGCTATTATCGTTCATTACAGAAATCTCATTAATTTTTGGAACTGTGAGTCAGGTACGCTCTTCAAATTTCTCATTTTCCAATGACCTGGCCCAAAATTATCAATAACTCATACTGTAACGGAAACGCTCATGATTAGGAACGTCATATTTGACTTTGGTGCGGTATTGTTTGATTGGCAACCAAAAAATATCGTCAAACGCTTCACGACATCACCCGATGAGCAAGCCCTGTTACTGCGCGAGGTGCTGCATCATCCTGATTGGTTGTCCCTCGATCGCGGTACCATGCTGATGGCGGAAGTGATTCCGAAGTTTGCCGCGCGAACTCGACTGAGTGAATCAAGGATGCAAGACTTCATACACCATATTTTAGACAACTTGATTGTGATAGATGAAACCTTCTCGCTGGTTGAAGAACTCAAAGACAAAGGCTATCGCTTGTTTTACTTAACCAATATGAGCAGTGCCTTTTTTGAAAACCTGAATGAGCGTCACCAATTACATAGCTTATTTGAAGGTGGCTTAGTGTCTGGTAAAGAGCTCGTCATTAAGCCAGAGCCGGATATTTTCAACTTACTGGCGGAACGGTTTATGCTTGAGCCCAGTGAATCCCTGTTTATCGACGATCAACCCACAAACATCGATGCTGCAAAATCCCTCGGATTTAATGGGTATCTCTTCGCCGAACCGGCGCTAAGTTGCGCTGAAATTCGTAAATTTCTCATTAGTCACTAGTATTGCTAGATATATCTGAATAATTCATCTAACGTTCAGTTGCGACTGCGATAATTATCAGTCGTTTATATTGAACTTGCTGACTAGGAGGTTTCGTGAAGAAACTGCTCATCCCTGCCCTGTTTTTCCTTTCCTTATTTAACATCAATGTCGCGATGGCAGATTGTGACGGCGACAAATCTATTGTCGGGCAAGTGGAAACCATCAAAGTGCATGAACTCGGTATGGATTATTTAGCGCGCATTGATACCGGCGCAGCAACAACGTCTATCCATGCGAAAGACATTAAAGTGCTGGGTGAAGACAGTGACAGCGATAACATGCGTGATCACCTTGGCCACACGGTAGAATTTACCTCTTACAATGAAAAAGGCGAAGAAGCCAAGTTCAAAGGTAAGATAGTGAAAGTCAGTAAGATCCGAAATGCGCAAGGTGTTGAACGTCGCTATGCGGTGAAGATGGATCTAGGTTGGAATGGCCAGCATAAAACAGTGAATGTGAACCTGCGTGATCGCAGCAAGTTAGAATACAAACTGTTAATTGGCCGCAATTGGCTAAGTGGTGATTACCTGGTTGATGTCGATAAAGAAGACGACGCAGATTAATCACGATACACTAAATTCATTCAACAAAAAACGCCCACACCGTTGGGCGTTTTTTATGACCAAAGTAAATCTTAGCGCGAGGCACTTCGTTGTAATGCCGCATCAATATGGCGCTTAATCGCATCGGCGTGGCCTTTCAACAATCGCGTTCCCGCCATCACATACCAGTCATTCGGATAGCCGGTATCATTACGCAGCTTGAACCCTTTGTAGTCCATGGTCAATTGCTGTGGCTGTTTCTTACTGACGATGCTTTCAAATTTTTCCGGCGGCATGAAGGTATTCATTTCGTACCACCAATCAATGCTCTTTTTTACTAATGAGAGTTTATGTGTGATCGTTCGGCCCTCGATGACGGCACTCCATCCATCTTCCCGGTTGTTCACATTTTCAATGCGATGGCCTCGGTGTAATAGTTGTTTCTTTTGCATAAACCCTACTCTGCGCTAGTTACTCGCGATCTTCTCATTACTGACAGTTTAAACATCAAGTTAACTTTCTGTCTGTGAACAAGCAGTTATATTTGTTATTTGTCCCTAAGATTTTAACACTAGTGTTTGACCAATGTATATTTGTGCTAGACTAAATAAAATTATAATGCATTAGGTTAATCCATGACGAAACAGATTTCACCCATCGAAGATGAACAATTGTGTGCGGAGAGCATCCGAATTTTCAGCAAACCTCTGTCATCTAATGATGAAATGGCCGCATTAACCCGTCATCAGTATGCAAAAAATACAGTGATATCCTTCACTAACGATTGGAATGCGTTCGTTACCTTTTGTCATGAGAACAAAATCCCTGCATTACCGGCGAAAGCTGACACCGTACACCGCTATATAGAGAAAATGTCCGCCTCACGTAAGCTTGCCAGCCTAAAACGTTACATCGTAACCATTTCATTAGTGCATCGTTGCCACTGTCTTGCTGACCCTTGCTCTAAAACAGAAATCCGTTTGGCGATGAAAAAGCAGCAGCTGGAAAAACATAACGATGCCCAGAATGCGGCGGCCTTTAGAGATGAACATTTACAGCAACTACTGGAAAGCTACGCCCTGTCGACCAAACTCAAAGATGTTCGCGATGTTGCCATATGGGCGGTGATGTTTGAAGCAATGCTCAAACGCAGCGAATTGGCGGCACTTGTTATCGATGATCTGACGTTACACACCAACGGACTGATTGATGTCACGGTAGGTCCAAACACCATCGCGTTAAGTTCAGTCGCCTCTAAAGCTTTACAACGCTGGTTGGTGATCGGGTTGATTCATGAGGGCTTTGTTTTTCGTCGTATTGATCGCCACAGCAATATTGGCGATAACCCGCTTGACCACTCTTCTATTTATCGCGTATTCCGCCGCGCCAGCGATGAACTTGGCATGGCGAAAGCAGACATTTTCTCTGGTCAATCACCACGTGTGGGAGCGGTAAAAGATCTGTCTGACGCTGGCCTCTCGATTCCTGAAATTCAAGAACAGGGACGCTGGAAAAGCCCTGCCATGCCTGCTCAATATGCAGGAAACACCGACCGCCATGAGAAAGAAGTCGCCAAATACGTTAAGGACAAACCGTGGGAAAACTAACCTTTTCTCTGTAAGGCTTTTGCAAACAGTTTTAGCTTGTTGATGTCAGACCATTTTCAATGTGCCGAGGGGTATTATCCAAAGGTTACATCAATTATTAATTATAGTGCGTTAGATTAAGCTGGTAGCATGGGAAAATATGCTGGTTCAATATCGTGTTTGATGTGGGTAAACATAAGCTGGTTTTGAACTCACGGACTCTCTTGCGGCGCGTCATTCCAGTGGTCATCGTAGCCTTTTTCAATATCAATCGGCACGGTAATGCGTTCGAATAAGGCATGCAATGGCGCTAAGTCCCCAAAGTAACCGGCTTGGTTTGCCGCTACCCATTCTTGTAATTGAATCCCTTCCCAACAGATTTCGTAACCCGCGTTAATCGCCAGAATTTCAAAGAAGATGCGTTGCACTCGCCCGTTCCCTTCCCGGAATGGGTGGATCACATTTAACTCACAGTAATAATGCGCGATACGTTCAATGAAACGCTCAAGCGGCAATCCCTGCAAATGATGCTCATCAGCTAGCGCTGCGAGTAGCTTATTCCCTTCTTTCTCGATATTCACCCAGTGGCAAAAACGGGTTTCCCCTTTGGTGATATCCACATGACGCAGCTTGCCGGCCCACGCATAAAGATCCTGAAACAAGGTATGGTGAATTTGCTGCAAATACGTCAGCGTAAATTGATCAAATTGCGGCATAAAATGTTCAGCGCGGACACGGGTGAAGTCCCGCTCTGCCGCTTCCAATAAGACGTTATCTTTAATGGACAGTAAATTAATCAACACATCACTGTCGGGATAGCAGTCTGGATCTTGGTGAACATCGTATTTATCGTGCATAGTGCAAGGTCAACTCAGCAATCTTTTCCGCTTCAGTTAATACGATTCGGTCTAAATTAGGCAATGTTTCCACCCAATGGATCCCTTCTAATCGCATGCTCGCTTTGTAGTTTCGGCTCTGTAACTGCTTAAACCGTTGCTGCTTTTGTGTTTCGGTCAGTGCTGTTGGCTTGGTCATGCTCTGACTATCCTTTGTACGCCGTTAACTACCTCTTAAAGTATAATGGCGATATCATTCAAATCTATCTGGCTACAAAATAAAAAAAGCCGAGACTCGCTCGGCTTTTTTCTGATGTCATCGTTATTTTACAGCCGCTTTAATGGCTTGCTCGATGAACAGTTTGAAATCATGACCATGATGTTCCAGCATTTTCGGGAACATGGAGATTGGCGTCATACCTGGGAAGGTGTTGATTTCATTCAGCAGAATTTCGTTGTCTTCGCTCAGGAAGAAATCGATACGAGACAAATCTTTCAGCTTCATGTGAACGAATGCTTTACGTGCGTATTCACGCATCGCTTCGACTTGCTCTTCTGTTACATTGCTCGCCTCAACCACAGTGGTTGATACACTTGTCGCACTGTACTTTTCTTCGTAGCTGTAAAACTTGTCATCTGGGCAAGACACTTCACCCGGCTTGGTGATCACCAATTCATCGCCGTACTGGTAAGCCGCAATTTCTAGCTCTCGTGGCTTAATCGCTTTTTCGATCAGCACCTGATCAGAATAAGTGAACGCTTCATTCACCGCGTGTGTCAGTTCATCTTTATTCGTTACACGGTAACAGCCAACAGATGAACCCTGACAAGCGGCCTTAACAAAGATGGTGCCCCACTTGACCAGCGCTGCGTCAGCTTGGTCATGGGCATCTTGATTGTTTTCACTCAGGAAGACATACGGTGTGTTTGGAATGCCTAGCGCATCAAACCACAGTTTAGTGGTGATTTTGTTGAAGCAATTGGTGCTCGCTTCTGCACCACAACCCATATACGGCAGTTTTGCCATATCCAGGAATGATTGCAGATCACCGGTTTCACCCGGGAAACCGTGTACACATGGGATCACATAATCAACAGTGACCTTGTCGTCACCCACTTGCAGGGTACGATCAAGGTTCAGTTGGCAAGCGACGCCTTCCGCGTTAAACCAACCGTCTGTTTTCATTTCAATACGGGTGTACTGAACATCGTCAATCTGTTGGAGCTTTTGCTCAATGTAATTTGCGGATACGAGAGAAACTTCGTGCTCGGCGCTACCGCCGCCACAGAGTAGTAATACGTGGATTGAGCTCATTATCATCCCTTGTTTATCGATACTGACCATCTAGCCAGCAGCAGTCTGGTGCTATTTTGTGGCCCCTGACCTCGAAGAAAAGGCCGTTTTCCACAAAATAAAATCTGCCCTAATAGTAATAAAAAAAAGGGAGCTATTGCACCCTATATCTTACTCATTAGTGATATCTTTTGCTTAAAAGGATCCTGTAAGGTTAATTAACCAACAGCTATGGCAAATTTGCGCCACGCCATACGTTAACTGCATATTTCGCTAACAAAAGCCGGTTAAACAAAAGGCTCACGATGTGAATAGAGATTCATTAAATCAACCTCACAATCACAACGCAAGCCTATTTTTAACATTTGATTAAATAGTTATGCAGTTTCCAGTGCAAACTGATTTTTCGTTTTGTTGGCATATGCCACTAATGACAGCATAACCGGCACCTCAACCAATACCCCGACAACCGTTGCTAATGCAGCACCCGAATGAATACCGAACAAACTAATGGCGACGGCGACAGCAAGTTCAAAGAAGTTTGAAGCACCAATCATTGCCCCTGGCGCCGCGACCTGGTGCGGTTGTTTCCATTTACGCATCCACACATAAGCTACCGCAAAAATCAGGTACGTCTGAATCAGCAATGGAATGGCGATCAGTACGATGTCTAATGGGTTGCTGATGATTTTCTCTGCTTGAAAACCGAATAACAGAATCACTGTACCCACAAGGCCAAGAATCGATAGCGGTTTGATTTTCTTCGACAACTGTTCCAGCTTAGCCTGCTGCTTTGCAGGATCCCCTTTTCGCAACACCATGCGGGTTAACACACCGGCCAACAACGGAATGATGACGAACAACGTCACAGACAACAGTAAGGTATCCCATGGCACGGTCACTTCGGTAACGCCCAACAAGAAGGCCGCAATCGGTGCAAATGCCACAACCATGATCAGGTCATTCACCGCTACCTGAACCAATGTGTAGTTTGCGTCACCTTTGGTCAGCTGACTCCACACAAATACCATCGCGGTACACGGAGCCACACCCAGCAGAATCATACCGGCAATGTATTCGTCACCCAGAGACGGTGAAATCCATGCGCCAAACAGATGGCGAATAAAGAACACCGCCAACAACGCCATTGTGAAAGGCTTAATCAGCCAGTTCACAACAATGGTGATCACCAACCCTTTGGGACGTTGGTGGATCTTTTTTATCGAACCAAAGTCGATTTGCATCATCATCGGATAAATCATTAACCAAATCAGCACAGCAATCACCATGTTGATTTGCGCGTATTGCAGACCTCCTAAGAAGGTAAAGACGTCCGGAAACAGCACGCCACCGGCAATCCCCAGCACCATACCGATGCCGACCCAAATACTGAGAAAGCGTTCAAAAATACCCACGATTAATCCCTCACAATTGTGCGTTTAGCACCGTTTAGTTAACTGGCTTGGATGACAGGGTGCAGACGTATCATCCGCACAACACGCCTCTGTCATGTATTCGATAAGATCCATCATCAATGGAATATTGGCGCGATAACGTTGGTAACGCCCCTGCTGTTCAACTGACACAAGGCCTGCATGCAGCATGGCTTTGAGGTGAAACGACAGTGAATTGGGCGCAACATCTAACGCACTGGCCATTTCCCCGGCAACCCGTCCTTCATGACCGGCTTTGACCAATAATCGCCAAATATCTAAACGCACACCGGATGACAGTGAATCAAAAATATGTGTGGCTTGTTCTCTTTCCATTTTCTGCTCTTACTGCGACAACAGCGTGTACTTATCTTTAATTCAATACTACAAGAACTCTTGAAATGATCAATGTATAAATTTAGATATTTCTAAAAATATAGAATCATAATATTGAAATGATACGTGACAAAATGCTGTCTGAATGAGCTAATGGATTGATAGAAAACAAAAAAGCAGCCGAGATTGGCTGCTTTTCATTACATCGTGATTTGCACGATGAGGTAAACGTAACGTGACAGCGTCACCGATAGGTTTACTTCACCTGCGTCAATTTAGGGAATGCTGACGTCTTGATTTGGCGTAGGTCACGGACGAATGGACCGAAGTCTTTCATTTCTTGTGGCAACGCCTGTAATGCCTGACGTGCCGCGTCTTTCGTTTCAAACTGACCGTACAGCAAGGTGTACCATGGTGCGCCGTTCAAATCTCGCTCGTTCACCCACACAGGTTGTGCCGCAGGTAGACGATTTACATAACGTGAAAAACCAGACTCATGCTTACTCGCTACCACCTGAATAGTGTAACCATCCACAGCTTTAGTGGCGTATTTGTAGATAACAGGTTTCTCATCACTTGGCGGAGAAATCACCACGGACTCTGCCGCATATTCCTCTACCACCGTTTCCGACGGTTTCTGTTCAATGACTTTATCTGTCACTTTCTCTTTCACAACCGTATCGACCACTTCCACCGTCGTCGTTTCTTTCAGAGGATCCTTTTCAAAGACGAAAGCAGGCTCAGTTTGGTATTGCTCTTGCACAGATGAAGTCACCAATTCAGTCGTTTCTGATTCGGTTGCGCAACCGGAAAGCATCACTGCAGCAGCGATGAAGACAATTTTTTTCATTCTTTTCTACCATATAGAAATTTTTGCTCACATGATGCCGTCAGTTTTTAGCCCATTCAACCCCAAAGTTAAGATAGATCAATGAGTCCTTGTGATTTATCACATGAAATACGTATTGAATCGTGATCTTCACACCTTTTTATGGAGCTACTTATGGCCGATCCTCACATTCAGAGCGAACTTGACGCGTTAGATAAGCTGACCGTTATCCTTTATCGCTCTGCGCTTACCACCTCGGCAGGTATCATGTCGATTGTTGCGTGGGAACACCAATTCGCAACCGTCGCGCTCGTTATCGCTGCACTGCTTGCCACCACCACGGTGCATATTTATGACAAACGCTTCCGTTGGTTGATTCTGGGCAGTGCCCTGTTTGCCACCGTTTGGCAATTGATCGGCCTGTGGCAACCACTGGCGCTGGGTGCGGCATTGTTTGCCTTCAGTGCGCTGGCGATCAAAGAATACTTCTGTTTCCAAATCAAGGCTCTGCTACTCACGCCTTTGGCATTGGGTGGCTTCTGGTTCTGTACCGTATTCGGACAGGCACAAATCAGCATCGCCTTCAGCATGACAGGTGCCATTCTGTTGGCTGTCGCTGCATTTTCTAAATGGCGTATGCCACTGCATTACGACATTGGTGATAAGTCCCGTTACCAAATTTAACGCTTTTTTCGCGGCATCGTTGCCACTCAGCACGTTAACAAGGAAGTTAACGGTCTGAGCCAGAATGCTTTGCTTGCCGTTGATCACACCTCCTACACCCCAGTCAGACACCCGCTAACACTTTCGTTACACTCATCTAAGCACTTCATACTGCGGTGACGCTTTTTCAGGTTCCGTTTTACGTTCTTCAAGTGCGATCCCATTGCGTCCACACCACCCACGCATAAGAGAGATGAGTCATGGAAGGCATCGATAAGCTACTCAAACCACAATCAATCACGGTCATTGGCGCATCTGACAATCCCGCCCGTGCCGGTAACGTCGTTATTCGTAACTTATTGGCCGGTTCTTTCCGTGGCCCGATCATGCCGGTTACCCCCAAGTATGACGCTGTTGCCGGTGTTTTAGCCTACCCGACCATCGACAGCCTGCCTCGTGTGCCTGACTTGGCTATCGTTTGTACCCATGCCAGCCGCAATGTAGACATCATTGAGCAACTCGGCAAGAAAGGCGTCAAAGTCGCTATCATTCTGGCGGCGGGCATGAACCAGATCCATCACGATGATGGCACCACCGAAGAAGAGCGGATGTTTGCCACCGCCCAGCAATACAACATGCGTATTGTCGGTCCGAATAGCATGGGACTGATACTTCCTTGGCTGAATCTGAATGCGTCGTTCTCACCCATTCCCGCTAACAAAGGGAATATTGCGTTTATCTCCCAATCGGCTGCCGTGTGTACCACCATTTTGGACTGGGCCAAGAACAAACATATCGGCTTTTCAACCTTCCTTTCTTTAGGGGATGCCTGCGACATCAATTTCGCTGAATTGCTGGACACGCTGTGCCGTGACAGTAAAACAGAAGCCATTTTGCTGTATGTGGATTCAGTGAAAGATGCCCGACGTTTTATGTCCGCAGCCCGTGCCGCTGCGCGAAACCGCCGTATTTTGGTGGTAAAAAGTGGACGTACCCAAGCCGGCAGTGCCGCCGCAATGTTACATACCGGTGGCCCAGCGGGATTGGATGCCGTCTATGATGCTGCGATTCGCCGTTCAGGAATGTTACGGGTGAACAACACCCACGAACTGTTTGCCGCCGTAGAAACCTTGGCGCATTCTGTGCCGCTACGTGGTGAACGGCTCGCTATTCTGACCAATGGTGGCGGTCCGGCCATTATGGCGGTGGATGCCTTGTCTGATCGCGGCGGTAAGCTGGCGACACTCAGTGACGATACCATTCAAAAACTGTCAGCCTTTTTACCCTCGTGCTGGTCGCACGCCAACCCCATCGACATCATTGGTGATGCAGACATTCAACGCTACGAGCAAGCCGTGAATGTGTTGCTCGACAGTGATGATTTCGATGCCCTGCTGATCATGCACTCCCCGTCAGCTATCGCCCCTGGCAATGACACCGCAAAACGACTAGCAGAGGTGATCAAAGCGCATCCACGCAGCCGGAAATTCAACATTCTCACCAATTGGGCCGGTGAAGACGAAGCCATTGTCTCCCGTAAAATCTTCACCGAAGCGGGCTATCCGGCATACCGCACACCAGAAAGTGCCGTTTCCGCCTTCATGCATTTGGTCGAATACCGCCGTAACCAGAAGCAATTAATGGAAACACCGGTCTCGACAGGCGAAGTACAGGCCAATCCCCGCCATGTGCATGACATTCTTAATCACTTATTGGCTCAGGGGATCCACCAGCTAGAGACCCATGAAATGCGCCCTGTCTTGGAGAGTTACGGGTTTACCACCTTGCCAACGTGGATTGCGAGCGACCCTTCTGAAGCGGCTCACATTGCGAACCAAATCGGTTATCCGGTCGCGGTTAAACTGCGCTCGCCAGACATTCCGCATAAATCTGAAGTCCATGGCGTCATGCTGCATTTACGCAGTGCAGAAGAAGTCGCAAACAGCGCCCAAGCCATTTTGGATCGTGTTTCCCTCGACTACCCACATGCGCAAATTGATGGTCTGTTAGTTCAACGCATGGCCAAACGGACTGGCGCACAAGAGTTACGTATTTCCGTCCATCATGATGCGATTTTCGGCCCGGTAATTTTACTGGGAGAAGATACTGCCGAATGGGCCATTCACAAAGATGCCGCCGTAGCGATTCCGCCGCTGAACATGGCGCTGGCACGCTACATGGTGATCAATGCAATAAAAACCGGCAAGATCCGTCAACGACACCGTCCGGAAGGCCTCGACATTCAAGCCTTGTGCAAGCTGCTCGTGAAAATGTCGCAGTTGATCATTGATTGTCCCGAAATCAAAACCTTTGATATTCATCCGCTGCTCGCCTCTGGGGATGAGATGACAGTCATCGATGCCTCTATGTCGATTGCGCCGTTCTCTGGCGACAAAGCGGCGCGTTTAGCCATTCGTCCGTATCCCGTCGAATTAGAAGAAGCCGTGACGCTCAAAGACGGTCGCGAGATCTTGCTGCGCCCTATTTTGCCGGAAGATGAGCCTTTGCATGCGGATTTCATTTCTCACGTGTCCGTCGATGATTTGTATAAGCGGTTTTTCTCGGACGTGGGCGAGCTGAATCACGAAGCGTTAGCGAATCTGACACAAATCGATTATGACCGTGAAATGGCGTTCGTTGCGGTAGAGACGATCTTGGATGATCAAGGCCATGCTACGCCGTCGATCATTGGCGTGACGCGAGCGTTGTCTGACCCGGATAATACCGAGGCGGAATTTGCTATTTTAGTGCGTTCCGATCTTAAAGGGATCGGCCTGGGCAGTATTTTAATGGATAAGATCATCCGTTATTGCCAATCCACGCGCCTGAAATATATGACCGGTATGACGATGCCCGCTAACCGAGGCATGATCATGTTAGCGCAGAAAGTCGGTTTTCAAATCGATATTCAAATGGAAGATGGCGTTGTAGAGATGTTGCTGCCGTTGAAGCGTTAGCGGCCAAAACAGCGTCTGCAGTATGTTGATATTATTGATAAAGTGCGAATCTTCTCGATGAATCACCTTTCTTGATTCACTTCTATGCAAGAGATCGCACTTCTTTTTCAGACAATGGATTATTATCTGCTCAGTTTTTTACTTTGATAGGAAATCATTATGATCAAAGCGCTTATTGCCGCTATTAATGGACGTAGAGAAATACATTTTACCTACAACGGGCTTCATCGCGTGGCGCATCCCGTTGCGATTGGCGAGTCGGATCAAGGGGACATCGTATTGCGTTGTTACCAAGGGGAAGACAGTTTCGTGCCGTCAGCGTTGGAATGGTGTGTCTGTAAAATTGAAGACATTCGAGAATTGAATTTGGCAGATAACGTGTTTGCCAATGATCCTCCGGGCTATCACAAAGGGGACATCCACATGCGTAAGATTTACGCCGAGCTTTGACTGTCAAACGGTAAAGAGCCGTACCTACTGCATATTGGGCGTAAGCCACTAAACACAATCTGTAAAATCAAAAAGGAGCCTCCGTATCATTGGCTCCTTTTTTATCCGTCTTTGAATGGTAGGCAATTATTCCATCGGCTGATACGTATCCTTCATCGTCTCTTGCCAAATCTTCGGTAAGTGCTTAATACACCACGTCTTGGCTTGTCCCATCTGCCCACGATGCCACGCCATCACGATTTCCACTTCATTCGCCACTTTATCACCGATGATCTTCAACTCGCCCGCTTCCACCGCTTCTTTGGCATAAGCATAAGGCAGAGTCGCCACGCCTAGACCGGCTTTCAGCGCCACCAGCTTATCGTGCATCGTCGTCAGCGTGAGTAGCGGTTGGTCATCAAGAATATTGTGGGTGATTGGCGGTAAGCTTCGTGCGGTATCCGCTACGGCAATACTGCGATATTGTTTGCGCACTGATGGATCAAGCGGATCGGTTTCATTATGAATAGGATGGTCAGGATGCGCGACCCAAACCACATCAATCATCCCAATCGGCTGCATTTTTACGTCTTGCGGCGATAAGGTTTGTGAAGACGCCAGAATGATATCCGCCCTCTCATGCGATAAGGCTTCCCATGTACCGGCTAGCGCTTCTTCTTTCAGTTTCAATTTGGTCTTACTGTGTTTAGCCAATTGATCCACCAGCGGCAGTAAGCGATCTAGGGTGATCAGGCTATCGTAAGCAATGGTCAGCTCTAATTCCCAACCATGTGCCAATGCACTGGCATCTGCGACCATTTCATCAGCCGCAGCGAGCAATGCACGACCGCGTTGTAACAACAATAAACCCGCTTTAGTAAACACGGCACGATGCCCTGAGCGATCAAAAATCACCAAGTCCAGATCTTGTTCGAGTTTTTGAACCTGGTAGCTCAAAGATGAAGGTGCACGCCCCAGTTCTTCAGAGGCCGCCGCAAAACTGCCTCGACGTTCAATCGCATCTAAAACCAGTAGTGCCTCAAAGGACAATAATTTATTCACGAAAGCTCCCTTCAATGGCCGACGTTGTGTCTAGTTTGTTGTTTTTCTTCTGTTCACTATATGTGACCGTATTCTCAATTGCTATTTTTGCCGCATTAACGGTGAAAAGATAATCAACATCAGACAATCGAGATATAACACACTTTATTCACGCTACAGAATGATTATTCACATTTGTTTGTATATCCCCGACATATTTCACACCGACATGATAAGTTAGTCATACAAATGACTAAGATTAGCCGTTTCTACAGAAAGAGTTACGTGAAATTGATCTATGCCAATATTCCATGAAAGACATTCCTCTAGATTCATTTAAGCAACGTAGAAAAATGAAAAAAGGACGAAACAACATCAACATAACGTCTTGTTGCGTGTTCATCTTACCCACGGAAGTCTTCACTTTACGGTGACTGAGCTGTAAAGCGGAAGGTTGAATAAGGAATGCTAAATGGAACACCCTTCGCAGTCATTAACGCAAACACTGACTTACCTGAGACAATGTACCTCTCAATTGATGTCGACACACAGCGCAACACCTAATCAACTGTCTCTGCAGCGTGTGACGAAAATTGCCTCTATCGAAGCGATTGAATTAGAGCATGCCTCTAAACTGATCAATGGCATTCAAAAAGATCTTGCCCGAGCGCTGCACGCATTGGAAAACAATCAGACAGACGTGGCTCACGCTGCGCTTAGAACAGCCATGTCTCAGTTGAATCATGAAAACAAGCAACGTATTCAAACGCCCTATTCGCCGTTAGAAGCGCAACATGCTTTGGGGAATGATCCGGCTTTAGCGGGTTAATGACCTAAACAACACAATGAATTAGCAATAAATCCAATAACGTTACTGTTTAACAGTGACATGATACATAGCAACACTACATAGAAGCGACACCGCCACACTGTGAAGTAATGGCTCCGTATACTGTCTCTAGACTAAATTCTTATAACAATATATCACCCACATGGAATCTGCCGGTTAGTGAAACATGTTAAATGTCCTGTCGCTACCGGCCTTTTTTTCAGCGTCCCGTCTGAGCTTATGATCTAGGCTTAAAGATAAACCCTATGGCAGTTTCATTTTGTTTATCTGAGTATTATGGACAAAGACGCCACGCACGCGCCTGATTCAGATTCAGCCCCATCTGCAGTGTCATCGAAAACTCGTCGCCCCAAACGCCGAGCAATGGCGTATGGCTTGGTGTTCCTGATCCTCATTCTGATTTTGCCATTTATCGCTTTACCTTTTGTGTTAGCCACAATGGGAATTCAGATTCATGGCTTTGCGGGTCTCTCCTTAGGGCCATCGTGGGGAGTGAAGTACGTGTCATTCACGGTGCATGACACCACAGTGACTCTGCATGATTTTCAGCTAACGCCGCCAAGCGATGTCGATAGTGACCGTAATGAAAGGCATCAAACACTGCAGGTTCTCAATGCCGCTTGGCAACTGCGTGCGGATAGCGCCCACATTCAATTGCCGTCATCGCTCAATCAAGGTTTGTCGCCAGTGACGACAGCGGGTTTTCCGAAAAATTCTTTAAACGGGTTCCCAGAAGGTTTCCAGAACGGCCTAACGTTAAAGCGTGTCTCGCTGTCTTTGTTATCACTTTCTGAGCCTTATGCTTTTTCTGCCCATAGTGAACAAGCCGTGCTGCATTTCGCGGTTGATGATGCTAATCCCGCGCTTTCATCTCAGTCAGCGGTATCAGACTCACAGCCAGAACAGACCATCCATCCTCAAATCTTCAATGATTTTACCCTGGTATTAACAACCGACCCGCATACCACGCTGACGGGTTCTGTGGGTAACGGCCAATTTACCGTCTTCTTCCCACAAGATAGTCAGCAGCATCAATACCCTATTGATTTTGAAAGCGGACAGTTCTCTGTCAGTTGGGAAAACCATCAAACGCCGTTAGCCATTCACTTAGCGCACATTACGCCACGCTGGGCGTCTGTCACGCCGAACTTTCAGCAGAGTGGCCATGATTTAACGTTACGCATGAACATTGACCAACCGCTCGCGACAATGAAAGTGACTGCCAAATCATTAGCACTCGATCAACCGGTAGATTTACCCACGTTTGTCGAAAAGCCAGATGAAGCGTCGGAAGGTATCCATTTGGGGAAAACCATCGCTCATCTTGCGCAGTTGCCGCTACGTAAACTCAAAGTCAAGCGCTTTACGTACCGCAACCTGCTCGTAAACAGCAAGATTGTTATCGAAACCCCACACTTTCGGATGAATAAACCCGACCGTAAAGCGCGCTTACACATTAAAGGCCAAGCATTAGCGCCTAATCCTTATGACATTAATGTGCTGGTGAAACACCGAGATACGCAACTCGCGCATGTAAAGGGCTCTGCAACTGGTCCTAAAGGCAACACCGTTACGTGCGAAGGTGATGTGCAATTTGATAGCCCGTTGCCCAAACAATTGGTGTGTAAGGGGGATATCAAACAAACACGGGATATTACTGACAAGTTTGATCTGACCGGAGTCCCTAATTTACGCCTTAATGCGCCTATCACGTTTACCGCTAAACAGACCCAAGTGCGTTATAAAGAACCGGTCACGGCCGCTGATCCACGTACTCACAAAAACGCTAACAAAGACACTAACAAAGGAACTAACAAAGACGCAGACAAAGGTGGCAATAAAGTCACAAGCAAAGATGCTGAGACAGGCAATACGGATCCCCTATACGCCCTGAAATCCGCCAAGTACCAATTATCGTTGTCACTGCCAAAAGAGATGATGCTGGCTTTACCGGGAAATGTATCAAAACAGCCGGACATTATGATTTACACGGATACGCAACTCACGTTAACCGCACATTATCAGCAAGGCAGTCTGTCACTTATATTAGATAATGTACCCGAACCGGTGAAGTTGTCAGAAGTGAGGATGCCAGAAAAGCGTAATACAGGAGAGGCAAAAAAGACTAGGCCTGTAGAGGGAAGCGGGACTCAAACAGGTTCACGTACAGGTAATGCGCTAACGGTGCATATTTCACAGCTACGTTGCACCTTACCGATCATCACGGCCTCTTCTGCCATCAAGTCGCCTGATTGCCGTTTACACGCTGATGTACAAGGTTACATGAAGGCGCTGGCACCGCATCCTGAAAGTCGTTTAACAAATCTTTCTCTGCAATCAAAGGTTAATGCTCACTGGACTGCTAATACCCTCACCACCGTTTGGCAGAACACCCGTCTGCATATCGACGCTATCGCGTTGCAGCCCAAAGACAGTCGTTGGGTAGATGCCATCGCGAGTGATATCACCATTACCGCTCATCGCTGGCAAGCCACATATCGGGGTAACGATAAATCCACCAAGATCTCCGCCACGCAAGCTGTCACTGTACAATCGGGATTATCGGCCAAGCAACTCATCACCGGAGATGCGGATTCTGAACAAGCCGTGAAAGCCCTCCTCCGAACCCGTCAGAAATCTAAACTACCGGTGCAGCATTACACGGGAAATCTGGCGTTAACGCTTTCTAGTACACAAATTGAAGCGGCATTGCCAACTGCATTGCCGACTCAGGCCAAACCGCTCAGCCTCGTGTTGAACAGCCAATATCAAATCAAACTGGCCATCAGCCAAAACAAGCAACGCTTACCCACACTACACAGTGAAGGAACCACCCATGTGACTCAACACACCGTGCAATTGGGCGGTAACCTGTATAACAAAAAGCACATTGATTTGTTGCGCTTTGATGGACGTTATAACTGGCAACAGGGTAACGCGGATATAACGCTACATCGTAACGCTATTCACTTTTCTGCCAAGCAAACGCTTAAGAAGTTCTACCTGCCCCATTTACCCGTCAATTATGATTTGCATGCCGGTTCACTGAATTTTGATGCCCATTTACGCTATCGCCAACATGCCCCCAAAGCCCAGCAATGGCAGGCATCCGTCAGTCTGTTCACCCATGACTTAAGTGGCTATATCAACAATGTCCACTTTGCCGATTTAGATATTGCAATGAGCAGTGAGATCACCCCGCAAGGAATACGTACCCTACAACCGGCTGGGCTTCATGTCGGCTATTTACACGCTGGTGTGTTGCTTGAGAACCTCTATGCTCATCTCACTTTTGATACAGCCCGGGATTATTACCATCTGTACCGCATCAATGCCTACATGCTGGGTGGTTCGGTCAGCGTGCATGATGTACAAACCAATAACCTTCTTACCATCCCGCCATTTCCGGTCGTGGTGCATGGCCTGCACCTGACGGAACTGATTGACACATTAGAAGCCAAAGACATTGAAATGACAGGCATTGTGGATGGTCGCCTGCCGTTGGCTTTTGTGGATGGCAACCCGGTAATTGAAAACGGAGAGCTGCATGCCCGTTATCCGGGGGGGATTTTGAAGTACAAAGAAGACTCCGCCATCGCGCAGAATATTGAAGCCGCAGGCGAGCAAAACCTTCTCGTGGTAGGGAAAATTCTCAAAAATTATCACTACCGCACGCTGAAGGTTCATCTAGACTACTCTAAAGAAGGCGTGATGAGGACAAAAGCGGCATTCAAAGGTCATAACCCGGATGTACTTTCAGGTCGGCCCGTGAATGTTAACCTCAGCGTTCAAGAAAATATTCCAGCACTTATAAAAACATTGAATATGATAAATTCAGCCAAGCTGGAAGCTCTCTTTCTAAAGCAGATGGGTATAGATAAGTAGCATTTTGCGCTTGTAATTAACAATGAGAAGATAACGTTGAGTGTGAATGCCGAGTCAGGCATGCGAGCTCAATGAAGGTTGTAGCTAATGGATATTCAACTGAAGCTGTCTTACATCCCAACTTTCATCACTGCTTACCTGCCCGTTTTATGGGGGGTAGTCTTTCTGCTTTGTGTAAACCTTGTGTCAGGTTGTACACCGACCGTTCAAGTTACCGCATCGGATAAACCCATTGAAGTAAACCTGAATGTGAAGATCGAGCATGAAATTCGTATTAAAGTAGATAAGGAAATCGACGAGCTGTTCAGCGACGACGACGTCTTCTAACGAGAGACTTCTTCTAGCAAGGCGAGTAATCAGGTAACCAGACGAGAAACCAGGCAAGGAGTCTGCCATGAAACGTGTGCTGCTTTATCTTATCGCAGTGTTTATGTCCTGCAGTGTATTGGCGCTGGATCTGCAGCAAGCCAAAAGCCAAGGCCTTGTGGGCGAAGCCAATACCGGCCTGATTGCACCTGTAACGGCCAGTCCTTCTCAAGCGGTACGCAGTTTAGTGGCCAATGTGAATCAACAACGTAATGCGCGCTTTAAACAAATTGCCGTCTCACATGGACTCAGTGTGCGTGAAGTCGGTCACCTAGCTTATAAGAAAGCGGTCGAACGCACCGCCCCCGGCCACTACTACCAATCACCGTCGGGTAAATGGGTAAAAAAGTAGATGGCATATCACGTGATTCCTTCGTTGTGAGTGATTCAATATTTATGAACACATGTTAAGTGACACTTAACCCTGGCATCAGTTTATTCAACTCTGCTTTAACCACCTTTCACCCTATAATATCCCTCCTTTCCATCCCATTTTTCACTGATTGCTCAATGACACAATTACACGCATTTTTCAGCCGAACGCGAATGTCGGATTGGCTGTTTTACGGTGTTGCACTGCTTTGTTTATTCCCTTTTATCAGCTCACCAATCGCCTTAGTGCTAGGCTTTACGCTTGCCACTCTTGGGCTGATCCCCACACAATTTAATATTGCAGCGCTAACCAAAAAGTTACTGTCTTACTCGATCATCGGGTTAGGCTTTGGGATCCACCTTGATCAAGCCATCGCGGCCAGTAAAGAAGGCTTTGGGCTCATCGTCGCCTCGATTTTCTGTACCTTGCTATTGGGCTTCGTGCTGACAAAAGTGTTGCGTATTGAGCAAAAGACGGGCCACCTGATCGCATCCGGTACCGCCATTTGTGGTGGGAGTGCCATTGCGGCCGTTGCACCGGCGATTAATGCGCGTGATGATCAAACTTCGATTGCATTAGGCACCGTTTTTGTCTTAAATGCGCTCGCTCTGTTCATTTTCCCGATTATTGGTCATTTTTTCGAGATGAGTCAGCACGCCTTCGGTACGTGGGCTGCCATTGCGATTCATGATACGTCGTCAGTGGTAGGTGCAGCAGGTGCTTATGGCGATGAAGCGCTGAAGACGGCCACAACGTTAAAGTTGGCACGTGCTCTGTGGATCATTCCGATTGCCTTTTTAAGTGCACTACTCTTTAAAGGCGACAACAAGAAAATTACTGTTCCGTTTTTCATTATTTTTTACTGTGTGGCTATTTTGATTGCGCATTTCCTGCCTGATTTTCAGCTGTTCTACGATATGGTGTTTACTGCGTCAAAACGTCTGCTGGTGGTCTGCCTGTTCTTGATCGGTTCTGGCATTACCATTCAGAAAATGCGCGCAGCGGGTGTTCAGCCGCTGCTGCTTGGCGTCATGTTGTGGTTTAGTATTGGTGGTGGTTCTTTGGCTTACATATTGTCACAAGGCTAACCGACAACCTGAACGTACAAATTTAAGCAACACAAATAAGAAACCGAGCCTCGTGCTCGGTTTTTTCATACTTGCTTTCTAGGCGTATTTTTTCACGTAAGGGGAAGCTATCCAACATCAGGATTTAGCCACGACGTTAAAATTACTGTGAAGATTGCGAAGCTGAAGATTGCGAAGCGCGGCATGACGGTGAAATCGGTTGCCCTGTTGCGCGACGAACGCCAACAATCAATAGCACCAAGAAGGCGAGAAAATCCAAAATCGCACTGGGTAATCCCGATGTCTGGGTCGACATCACGACCAGGCTCACGACGACACTTATCCATAACAGCATAGTTTGTCCTCCTTGCGCTGATGTGCATCCCGTACCGTTAACAACTCATGTAAATACTCGGTACATCGCAGGTGATGCACATTTCAGAGTGAAATAAGAGTATTTATCAGTTTGTCGCCAATCGAAATTCGGTTTATCCATAACTCATAGTCTTTAGTTATAACTAAACCGATCACGAAGAGACGGTATTTATAACGATGAATACGTATGGAATAGACATTGAGGCAATAAAAAAGCGGAAGTTCATTCCGCTTTGATATTATTGGTTAGCACTTGGAGGGATAAAGGCATGAATGAGAATGTGTTAATCGTCCCAACCATATTTACGGACAAACATTGTGTAAGCGGCCAATGAATCATCATGCAACAGCAGGTCGTTTTCATCCGCATTTGGAACCACCGTCAATGACTTTTTGATCCCCGGTAGCGCATCATACAAGTTTTGTGGCAGCTCAACCGGCACAAGATCGTCGTCTTCTGCGGCCAATAGTAAAACCGGCCCATCAAATGCGGTCAGCAATTGGTAATTATCCAAACCATGCAAGGCTTTCGGCATTTTCACAGTCGGTTTTACCGCGTCACCCAGCCAGGATTCCGCAGCCCAAGATGAAGGAAGCCAGTCTTTCGGCAACCAAGGGAACCGATTTTTCACCGCCACCAGCTCCTGCACTGTTGTTACCGCTCCTTCAATCACCACGGCATTCACATTTAACTGCTGTTCCTTGGCAATATCTGCCACTAAGAAACTACTCATCGCCGTACCGTGTACAATCAAGAACTCGTTTTTGTATTTCTTACGGCTGTACTCAAACACCTCTTCCGCATCTTGCTTTAATTGCTCAATCGATGGCCAGGTACCGTGACTGTCTATCCCACGATTTTTAAAGGTGATGACATTCAAGCCTAAGAAGGCAAATTGTCCCAGAATATCGACTTCGTTTTCACCATCACGGAACGGTGAGCCGCCGTAATAGATCACCGTATTTTTGCTGTCTGCCACAGACAGTCGTACACCTTTACTGATGAAGCCATCAGAATGTATAACACTTAGCGATTCCAGCTGATGTTTACCCGGACGATACCAGTCTGCCGTTTGATATTGTTCTATATGCAAGGGATGGCTAACTTTATAGCTAAGCAGTTCATCCGTGTGAATGGTTGAACTACAACCCGATAGAGCCAACATTAGCGCAGCGGGAATGGCACAGCGACCGAAAGCAGGGAACCTCATAAGTGATAGACCTAAGTGATTGAGTAATATCCATTTATATTACGGAGTTCATGGATGCAACTCACCCATCACTGTTTATTTTCTCGAGCGAAGCCTACTAATTGAGTGCTTTGTTACATACTTTATCATTAACACGCCATGGCACCCTTCCATACCAGATAATGATGTTCATCCGTTCACTAATTATATTTGCCACACAATTACTTAAATTGTGTTCGAAACTCAGAGGGAGTCACTCCCTTTACCTGTTTAAACTGGCGATTAAAATTTGAAAGGTTATTAAAGCCGCTGCGCTCAGCCACTAGCCCAACCGGTAACTGGCTACTGACGAGTAACTCACAAGATTTTCCAATCCTGAAACGTTTAACATGATCGGAAAAACTCTCCATGAAATGCCGTTCAAACAAGCGGTAGGCCGAGCTTTCACTCATATGTAGTGCCCGACACAAATCACGCATTTTTATCGGCTCTGCATAGTGTCGCTCGATATATTTACGCGCCTGCTCTACCCGTTTATTGGTTTCATCATCATCACTGACAAGCTGAAAACCATAAGGGTGCAATGATAACGTTTGGGCGTATTGCTCTTCTGTCGCCAACATCATCAGCGCTTGCAATACCCGCAACAATTGCTGATGCGGCGGCTCCTGTTCAATCTTTTCGAGCAACGGGAAAACACGTTCTGCCGTCTCTGGACGAAATATCAAGCCATGCGCGGAACGTTGCAAAACCGTATTCAGCACTTTCAGCTCTGGCATCACCGTCTGTAAGGATTCAATCCACGGATGGCGAAACCACAAGATAAGGGAGTGATGGTGGCTGTTAGTATGATGACGGCTGTCTTGTTGAATGGGATCATCACACACCGGCGCCGCATTCGCCATTTTACCGGTGATCATATGCGGTACCCCGGGGCCATAGAGCACCATGGTATTATGCTCAATCTGCCCGACACTGTCCCCGGCAAAATATCGTCCATCAAACAATTGGTTAGGATCGCGATACAAGACTAATTCATACTCTGCGTGATAATGCCAGGAACAAAGAAATTCTTCCTTCTTAACCGCACAGTGGTATTCCCTTACTAACCAATTAAAGTCATTATGGTTTAGCACATTTTCTATTTGTGGCTTCATGGTTCCCTCTGCCTGCCGACGCTTCCCTGTCGTTACCTCTCAACGGTATCGGGATAATCAATTTCTGTCAAAGGCAGCCTTTTGATTGAAAGAAAAGTACCAATAGACGATGGAATCGCATCAATGCGATCTCCACAAATTGGCTAGACTATCCCTGTTTATCCACGTCTGGCCAGACGCCGTTATAGCACTATGGATGTGAAACGCATCTGCACTAACAAGTACAAGGAATCACAATGTTTAAAAACAAAACAGCCTTGCTGTTTATCTTTACGGCGTTTATCTCGGGTTTATGCGGATCCTTTTTTTACCCGCTATCCAGCCTCTTTATCATTGAAGCATTAAATGCCAGCCCGGCAATGCTCAGTGCGTATATGGTACTTACCGTTTGTTCGTCAGTGGTTGTCTCACAGTTCATTGCGGTTCAGTCAGACAAAAACTGGCAGCGCAAACATATTTTGATCACCGCACTCTGCTGTTATTTCATTACCGTCGTCGGCTTTTCAGTAATTCGAAATTATTATGTCGCGGTAGGTTTTGCGATGGTATTCGGCAGTATCAGCGGCGCCATCTTTGGACAACTGTTTGCGCTGGGGCGAGAATATGCCGATAAGCATTTGACTGACAGCACGACGTTTTTGGGCACTATGCGAGCCGGTATTGCGATTGCTTGGGTCTTTGGTCCGCCGTTGGCGTTCTTATTGAAAAGTGCCTTTGGTTTCAGCGCCTCGTTTTTGGCCGCCAGTGTGGCAACCGCCATCACCATTGTGATCACGGTCTTCTTTATTCCTTCAATACAAAAAGAGGCGAAGACATCGACAACAGAGGAATCACAAGGGGCGTCACATCCTAATGCAGCTGGTCATCAGAAAACCAAGCGCAAACTGAATTCACGTATCGTGATTTTTTCTGTCGCGATCGTATTCATGTTCTCTGCCAGTAACTTATACATCAACGTTATGCCGCTGTATCTTTCAAAAGAGTTGCTGATCGGTACCCAATGGGTCGGGATTTTATTTGGCTTAGCCGCTTTTTGTGAAATCCCAATCATGATGAACGCAGGTAAGATGGCACACCGCTTTGGGACATTACGCGTGTTGAGTGTGGGCTTGATCTGTGGCTCTCTGTTTTATATTGGCATGCTGAACCTGCGTGAACTGAATGGGTTTATGGCGCTGCAAATCCTTAATGGGGTCTTTATCGGCTTAACCGCAACACTCGGCATGGTTGCGATGCAAGATATGATGAAAGACAGATTAGGCACCGCATCGACCTTGTTCACCAGTTTAATGCAAGTCAGCACGCTCATCTCAAGCCTGGCGATTGGTATTGTGGGTGAATTGTTCAGCTACTACGGTGCCTTTTATGTCAGTTTGAGCAGCGTCACCTTGTCGTTGTTCATTTTGAACTACCTGATCATCACGGAACGCCGCACGATGACCGATGCCGTTAGTCATGCTGCCGGTTAAACATGGCGAGCAATCATGATCACTTCATCTGCCGAATAGAAATCGGACAACGTCGCTTCAATCTCTGCGCCCAAGGTTTTGCGGTACAGAATTTGGGCGGCGTTATCCGCACGGGTGGTCACCATCACATGCTTGAGTGTAGAGCCTTGCTCTGCAAGAAATCCGCGCACTTGCTCTAAAGAGGTCGTGATCAACGTTTGGCCGATACCCTGTCCTTGATAGGCAGGTGATACGGTCAGGAGCGACAACTCCAATACCGCCTCAGCACGAAAGCCGCTTTTTTGCAGCCAAAGAATAAACCCCACCACGGTCGGTTCACCGTCAACCTCCTTCTCTGCCACCAAGCCCATGCATTGTGGAAACGCCTTATGGTGACACTGTAACCACTCCAGCGAGCGCTGCTGACGGACAAACGTCTCGTGGTGAATCTCTGCAGCGGCTGGTAAATCCGCTTCTTGCATCCATCGAACATTGATCATCTGACTCTCCATGAAATCCTAAAAAATGTGCGCACAACGGCCATAGCACGATGCTGTGTGCATCAGCGTATTCTTCATAGTCTTAATAGCCGCTGATAATAAAGTTATTTATCCTATGAGGCGTCACAGAAAGACCAAAAATGTGGGTAAGATTACAATTGTGTCAGCATCTTGCAGTACAAATTGAACGGCCCTTCCATCATCGCAATGGACAGTGTCGCCACCGACGGATCATCATGAGATGGTGCCGATATCGCGCAAGATTGTGCATGGGCAAAACCATGCAGATAATCAACCAGCAGATGTAACGCATCAGTCGAGGCAGATCCCGATAAACCCAACGGCGCAATGATTTGCTCAAAGCGACCAATAAACACATGTGCCGGGCCGCCATCAGGCATCGACAAAAACGTATCAAGTAAACCGGCATAGGTCCCCAACAACGTCAAGTAACTCACACACAAGGCATGCAAATGTAACTGCCAGTCATCATGATGCGGTGGCGTCTCGGGGTGATAAATCTCTTCAATCAAAGACTGACAGATCGCAGTTTGCAAGGCCTGTTTATTCTTGAAGTAATAATATATGGCCATTGCATCCACATCCAATGCTCCCGCTAATACGCGAATACTCGGCATTTTTCCCTGTTCACGCATTAACGACTTCGCCGTCGTCAAAATGTGCTCTGCACTTAATGCTGAACGCTGGGCCGAATCATTCGCGGCGGGACGGCCGCGCTTTTTACCCTTGACAGACATTTCTTCTCCCCGATACACTCACCATTATTCTACACTGTAGAATAATGTCATTTTTCAGTTTATGCCGCAAGTCGCGGTGTAAATGATTCGCCCTTTTCACGTAAGTGTTCGCACTCTTGGAGCCTTCATGTCTAACATCGTATTTATCGCAACAAGCCTTGATGGCTACATCGCTGACAAACAAGGCAGCATCGATTGGCTGCATGCCATTCCTAACCCAGACAATGTGGATATGGGCTTTGGCCCCCTGATGTCACGTATTGATGCCATCGTGATGGGACGCAACACGTTTGATATCGTCAGAAGTTTCGATTGTGACTGGCCATATCCAAAACCGGTGTGTGTATTGAGCAACACTCTGGAAACTGTGCCTGAAGGCTATGAAGATAAGGTCTTTTTAATGAAAGGGACGCCAGAAGCCATCCTGCCGCAGCTTCACCAACAAGGCCTGCACAATTTGTACATTGATGGTGGCGTGACCATTCAACATTTTCTGCAAGCCGATTGCATTGATGAGTTGATCATCACGACTATCCCGGTGTTATTGGGGGGTGGCGCGCCATTGTTTGGCGACTTGGCTAACCCACTCCATTTCCGTCTGCAAAAGAGCGAAGTCTTCCTGGACACCATCGTACAAAACCATTTTGTGCGTCAGCGCTAATCTCGGCATCAGCAGCAGTCATAAACAAATAGACACCACAAACAGACACGTAAAATAGGCACAAAAAAAGGGCTACTCTCGGTAGCCCTTTTGCTTATTTCCCGTTTAACTGTGCTATATCAGTCAGTTGATAGTACGACTTAATCACACTTCTGGTGTAGGTGGTACTGGATCAACCGGTGGCTCTGGAAGCACAGGATCAACCACTTCTTCATCTTCTGGGTCACGTAACTGTAGGAACCAGTAATCTGCGTTGTAGTCACCCTCGGTGGTAAGAATGAAGGTGTTGCCCAAATCGTAGAATTTCGTATTGTTATCCACTTTTTCTGGCAACTGGTACATGTACTTGTTGCTCGCCCATACACCGTGCTCATCACGTACTGCCGTGCCTTGGTTGAATACCGCAAAGACTTCATTAGGAACATTTGCGTTTTCAATCAGGTACTGGTTACCGTCCATCATGCGCGTCTTAGGGCTGTACTGGCCGACCAAGGTCTCACCTTGCTTATTGAAACGCTGTGCATGGACACGTTGCTCAATGATACCGTCAATTTCAACATCCACGATTTCTGCTACATCGAACAGATTGTCACGGGCATCGTTCACGATACGAGCCGCACTAAAGACAATGTGACCATCCGGTTTACGTGCCGCAGAACCATACACATCACTGGTGGATGTCACTACGCCTTCACCTTCTGGGAACAGATGCACTTTTGGTAGCTCGGCAATGGAATCCCACAGCCAGTAACCAATGCCGTCCCACTGACCTTTACGGGCAATCATACAACCTGCACCTGAATCACGCAGGCTCGGCGCCGCTGCTAGGCTGAAGGTTTCATGGCTGCGGCAGTAGAACTCCGCATCACCCGGAATGGTCAGCTCTTGGGTTTCTGACGCATGCGTTTCCAAATCAAACACACTGATTTGTGGTGCGACAAAGCCGTAAGAGCTTGAATCCATGTGCTTAGTGTTCAGGACCGCAATTTGCGTGGTGTTTGATGGGGTTTGAATACGCAAGCCCGGCATGACCGTTTTCGCTGTCCATGTCCCTGTTTCAAACTCGTACACATATGGCGTCACTTCATCATCGTAGCTGCGCAATACCACCAAATCACCGTTTGATGAGAATGCAAAGCTGTCGTAAGAGTAATTAAACTCTTCATCGTTGTAGCCGGTCATCGTCACTGGCGTCAACGTACCTTCCGCTAGGTTGTAACGGAAGTTCTTTTGTACCCCAGTATGTGGATCACGCGGGCTATCAGAAGTCACTAACAATACATAACCGTTGCTGGCGTGCAGAATCTGGTTATTGCTGTACTCTTTGTCTGCTTCAGCCAAGACAAAGACAGGCGTAGTTTCACCGGCAGCCGTCACTTTCGATACGTAAATACCGTCTTGCTCTGCCCCTTCAACATTCCAGAAACGGTAAAGTGTGTCGCCGTCCTGAATGGCTTGTGCCAGTTTCACGGTCTCACCAACCGGTGGTTGACCCGGTACGCGGTGCCACTGGTACACATTATCGTTTTCAAGCACGTTGACTTTAATCTGTACTTTACGGTTATCCGTGTAAGCAGACTCGATTGCGCCTAGCTCCACAAAGATGTTTTGTAGTGCTGGCGGGACTTCATCAATAGACAGCACATCTTCACCGGCACGTACGCCGTAGATCAAATCCGCGTCTTTATCCATTTCCGCAATCTGGATGCCGGATTCATCTTGCAACTCACGTAGGCCGTAAGACTCGTAGTTAATCTCATCGTCTGACGCGGCAAACGTGTGAACAACGCCGTTTGAACGGGTAAAGGTAAAGCCATAACCAATAGACTCGCCTTCACGTACCGTCAGCATACCGTCCACAAAGCGTGGCGTTGAAGACACAATACGTGGTGCAATCACGTTCACTGTCTCTTCGATCATCACACCGTCATAGGTAGCAGTAATTTGTGCTGAACCTTCAAGCACACCCACCGCGATCCCGTCTTCGGTCAATGTCAGGTATTCTGGGTTCAAGCTCGCCCATACCACCCCTTCATTAATAGCGACAACACTGCCGTCATTAAACTCAGCATTCAATGACAACTGAATCGTCTCTTCGCGTGAAATCGTGCCATTTGGCAGGTTGATGCTAACATCCACCAGTTTCGCGACAACGGTGATCTCTTGTTGAACGGTTAGCTCACCCATGGTTGCAGACACTGTCGCTACACCCACGCCCGTTGCAAGGAACTGGCCGTTTTCAAGCGGTTGCAACACAGCAGGATTGCTTGATGTCCACTCAACAACTTCAGACACATCCAGACCGAAACCGTTTTCATTCACGGCTTGTGCTGATAGCGTCACCGTGTCTTGCAGATATTGCTCAGCACTGTCTGTCACCAAATTCAATGACGTGAAAACAGCGTCTGTCGCATTGAATGTCACTGATGCCGTCTGACCATCATAATGCGCCGTCAGTACCACTTCACCCGTTGCAACAACTTGTGGTACACCTTCAACGATCACCACCGCGTCAGCCGGTGATGCTGTCCAAGAAACTGCTGGCGTGATCACCGTTGAGCTTTCATCAGACCACAGGGCATTCACAACAGGAGACAGTTTGTCACCCACCATCACGCTTTCACCCACGCCAGTCACTGAGATAGATTCCAGTAATGCATCAGCGTTAGAGATAAACGTAAATTGCGCAGTTTTACCTGCCACTTCTGCGGTCAGTGTAATGGTACCCAATGCGGCAACACGCACCTGACCATCGACAATTTCCAGGGCATCGGCCGGATTCACAGAGTAACCCGCTAATGCCGTCACATCCGTGGTGCGATCATTTGACCACACGGCTTCAACCGTTGGTGAAATCACATCACCCGGACGAACGCGCGCTGGAATACCGGTAATACGTACCGACTCAAGCACAGGCAATACTGTGTCCTGACCCACTACGTAATCATATTCAGACTGCCAGTACAGCAAATCATCGAAGCGGTGTGCTTCTTGATCGGTAAACCACGTGTCAGCAAATAAAGCATCCCATGCTTCGTTGTATGGCAGAATGTTTGCCTGATACCACGCATCCCATGTTGTATTATCCAACTGCGCACGTAACCAAACCGTACTATTTTCAAATCCTTCCATCTTCGCAGAATAATCGATAATAGATTTCAGGCCAACACCGTGGCGCACAACCAATAATTCAGCGATATGACGATCAACAAGCTGATAATTATTCCACTCTGCATTTGATACGTAATTATCACGATTAGCATCGGCTAATACATATTCAACCGTTGAGAAGTTAGAAATAAGCGTTTTGTTATTTTCATTCGCGAACGCTTCTGCCAAACTCAGGCCGGCATATTCGTAAAGTAGAATATTATCGCGTTTAGCATGGTAAGTGATTGGCTGATCTTTTAAACGATCAAAATCACTGACAGCAATCGATGCATTCACCGAATACTGACCATTGTCATCCGTTTCCGCTGTCGCTAGCAGGTTATCGCCTGCGTAGATTGACACGGTGGTATTCGCCATTGGTCCATCATAAACGACACCACTGAATGTAATATCATTAAACGTTTCGGTGGTTTTATCCGTTGAATCGTTGTCAGAACCACACGCTGTCAACATGACAATAAGTGGGACACTTTTTAAAGTATGCTTATACATTTATTCTCCTTGATATATATACGCATAACAGAACTGCAAACGCGGGTAATAAATACCTAGCGCCAATTAGCCAACTTGAATGTTTGAATATATTAAAAACCGATAATGTAGATTTTCTTCCCTCGTCATTCACGGCGAAGAATAACGATCGAAAATCGAGAACTCAAGGACATTAGACCAGCCAAATTATTTTTGGTGATTTACACATTGAAATACTATTAGCATCATCAATAATATATTGAGGTGTAACATTACAGTGTCATTTAATAAATATTATTTAGATGAAAATCAGCAACCTGCAAGACACATTTTTCTTATCAACAATATTGCTATTATTTTTAAGTGAAAGTGCCCAGCTAATCACTTACTTCAATACTTTGAAATAGCTCTCATTAACATTTATAAATGTAGGGTTACCTTGCGAGATACTGATAAATGTATTTGGCCAGCAATTACGACATACATCACTCATTCAAGGAAAAATGCAGGCTATCAGATACATCATAATGAGTATTTTGTAGACTTTTCGCCCCCTCTTTTGGGTGAATTTTTGCTCATTTCTAATTAATACGTTGCGTATCTTCTTGCCTGAATCGATACCTAACTTATGCCACCCTCTTTCTAATCACACGGCTTTTCGCACAGCTTTCTGTTGTCACTGACAAAACTGTATGTATATACAGTTGCAATAAAAGTCGTTAGAATCTTGAACCGTTATCTTTCTGTATGCACCCGATAAGGCTGCTTATTAGGACAAAGAGATAACATGGCTGATTTTTTAAACAATATATGCTGCCAATTTCGTCGAACACACTTTTCTCTGCCTGATTAAGGCATCAATTCGAACGCTAAATTGATAGAATTATTGATAATAAACCTACGTAAGCCAACCCGGAGAGCGTAATCATCGCACTCTCCCATTTATACGCTTTACAGATAAAAACGATAACCATGACCTTTTCGAGGAGTTTTCATGCATAAGATTTTTGCATTGGTTGCGATGCTGCTATTGGCAGGTTGTTCAACAACAGAAACGATTCACACTGACAGTCAATGCATTGGCGCAATGACCACGCAAGAAGCCTACGGTCACCTGAATCCAAACCATTTCACGGTACAGGTACTGGCACTGAAAGAAGAACGCCAGGCAGATGTGAAACAGTACATCAACGGTATTCAAGGCCAAGAGCCGATCTGGGTAAACTGGAAGCGCAGCCAGGGTTACAACTGGTACGCCGTGATCTACGGTGACTTTGAAACCAAAGACGAAGCAAAAATGATGATTGAGCAGTTGCCAGCCGCCGTGCGTCAGCAAGGTCCATTCATTCGCAGCTTTGCGGATGTTCAAGCGGACAAACAAACGGATGTATTCCGTCTACGTTAATCACAAACGTAATCAATAAAAAAACGGTGCCTGTCAGGGCACCGTTTTTGTTTGTCTGTTTTTCTTATCTGCTCAATGTGTCGCGTGATTAAGCCGTAATGACAATGTGATCGTCTGGCGTCTGATCAGGCTTCGGCGGTGTGGCACCACTGTGGATTTCAAGCTTACGCAATTCGCGGATCAGAATAACCAACAGCATCAGGCCGGTTGCTCCCAAGCCGATGCCAAGCCCAGCCCAAATACCCCGCAGGCCCATCGAGTGCATCAGGAACCATGCCGATGGCAGGCCGATCAACCAATAACCAATGGCGGTGGTAATGGTTGGCGCTTTCACAACTTTCATCCCACGCAGAATGCTGATCGCCGCTAACTGCCAGGCATCTACCACAAAGCACATTGCGACCATGATCATCACGCCCGGTAATGCGCTCACCAATTGTGACGCTAACGCATCCCCTTCCACGCTAAAGACGGTGGTCAGGAATTCAGGATCGACACTCACTGCAATACCAATCACCGCACTGGTTGCCGTTACCATCACCAAACCCAACTTCGCATAGCGTTTCACCAATGCCGGTTCTTTACGCCCAACGTGCTGGCTGACCAGAATAGAAGCCGCTTGCGAGAAACCAAAAGCAATGTTCCAAGACAGGTTCAAACACTGCAAGGCAATTTGGTGAATCGCCAACGAGACCGCGCCGAGTGTTCCCGCCAGCAATGCAGCGGTTGAAAACAGAGCATGCTCCAACATCGTGGCAATCATGATTGGCACACCAATCGCCAGCAATGGTGTCAGGATACCCAGTTTGTATTCATGCCAATGGGAAAATGGCTGATAGACGCGGTATTTCGGGCGCGTGAAGACCCAAAGCGCATAACCTACCATCACACTGAAGCTAGCTAATGCAGTGCCGTAACCCAAACCGGCCAGTCCCATCTCAAAATGAAACGCAAACAAATAACTCAATGGCACGTTCAAAATCACCGTTGCCAATGACATCACCATGACCGAGCGGGTATCACCGAACGCACTGACTAAACTGCGCAATACCAGCAGCATCAAGGTTGGCAACATGGTCCACTTCAGGGCATCCACATAATGCATCGCCATGGTCACAGTTTGAGGGTCTTGATTCGCCGCTTGCAATAACTGAGGCATAACAAAAAATAGAGGTTGCAGCGCGAGCGTTAGGATAACAGCCAGTAACACACCACTTTTCAATGACGTGCTGATTTCAGCATGGCCGCCGTCAGGATCAGTCTGGGCTTTCCCGTAAGCAATCGCAATAAGGTTGGCCACACAACCGACCGTGCTGCCTGCCACCATAAAGATGATGGAATAGACCGCTGCGCCTAAACCGCCGCCAGCAATAGAGAGAATACTCAACTTAGCCATCATCCAAACATCAGTAAACACCAATAATTGGCCGACCAGCTGAGAAATAATGAGTGGTACAGCTAAGCTGATCAACTTTTTCATTTTTCACCTTGCGAAAACAGGGCATTATCACCCCAAATTTTATTCCGCTAATTTAGGCGTATTCAGCATGTCTTTCAAACAACATTTATAGTACCCTTGCATTCCAAAAACTCATGCAAGCGACATTTAATGCATTGAAAAATGGAGTCACCAATGAAAAGAAGACACAGTTTATTACCGCCTTCGCTCAATGGGTTAAAGGTCTTTGAATCCGCTGCACGCCACCTCAGCTTCACCTTGGCGGCTGATGAACTAAATGTCACCCAAAGTGCGGTCAGCAGACAAATTCGTCAATTGGAAGAACATTTGGGATATGCCCTGTTTATCCGTCATCATCGCGCGCTGGAACTCAGCAATGAAGGGAAAGAAATTTCGCTGTTATTAACGCGACAATATTCTGAGCTCAATCACCAACTTCAACAGTTAAAATCCCAACAAACCCAAACATTGCGGGTAAAAGTCGCCATGAGTTTTGCCGTGCGTTGGTTGATCCCTCGCTTACACTCGTTTAAACAACGCTACCCCGAATTGGATATCGTGGTGTCATCCAGCATGGGGCACAACAGTGAGGAGTTACGCTTAGAAGATGATGACTACGACATCGCCATCTACAACATGAAGACAGATCAGAAAAGCCGCTATCAGCAACATTTCATCCGAAAAGAATATCTGGCGCCGGTCTATTCCCAACTCCTGACCCACAGCCCTGAAACCCTGACCGTCGAACAACTGCTTACCTACCCGCGTTTGCATCCCACGCCGGATCAGAGCGACTGGAAAGTCTGGCTGGAACGCAACCAACGAAAAAGTGCCGCGAGCCACCGAGGGATCACATTCAATACCTTAGACATGGCACTGACGTCCTGCTTCGCGGGTCAAGGTGTGACCATGACAGATTTGATGTTGGTGGTGCATGAATTAAAAGAAGGGTATTTGCATTTACCGCAACACGGCACCATCATCGCAAACGACCGATGGCATTATTACTTTCACAACACCATAGATAGTGACGCGGTCACACAGTTTGTTGACTGGATGCTGGAAGAACAAGAGAAAGATAAAGCCGCGCTGTTTGCCTTAGCCAACGAGCGCGACTGGCGGATTATCGATTAACGCGATTCACCTGTCTGTTAATTGCTAGGAGGCATCATCCAGAGCCGTCATTAAGGCCGGGAGTACCTCAAACAAATCACCGACCAAGCCGTAATCAGCAATGTCAAAAATCGGCGCATCGGGATCGTTATTAATTGCCACAATCACTTTGGCGGCTTTCATACCGGCCACATGTTGAATGGCGCCGGAGATCCCAACGGCGATATACAAATCCGGGGCAACTATCTTGCCGGTTTGCCCCACTTGTTTATCGTTGGGAACAAACCCTGCGTCCACGGCTGCACGGGACGCCCCAACCGCGCCGCCAAGTTTATCCGCCAAGGCTTCGATAAGCGCAAACTGTTCTTGGCTACCAACACCTCGGCCACCCGATACCACCACGCGTGCGGCAGACAAATCCGGCCGTTCACTTTCTGCCACTTCACGACTGATGAAAACCGTGTGATCGTTAGGAATAACGCGGTCAATCGACGCACACGTCATACCTTCAGTCGCGGTAGCTTCTAACACTGCCGCATCAAAGGCCGAACTGCGAATACTGATCACTTTGATGGGATCAGAAGATTTCACCCGTGCGAGCACATTCCCGGCATAAATCGGGCGAACTACCGTATCATCACTTTCAATGGCAACCACATCCGACAACATGCCAACATCCAGTAATGCCGCCACACGCGGCAACATATTTTTACCTGATGTGGTCGCAGCCATCACAACATGGCTATAACGGGTCGCCATTTCCGCAATGAACGCCGACGTGTTTTCCGCGAGCTGATGGGCATACACTGCATCATCGGCTATCAGCACTTGATGCAGACCCGCTAAGTGCGTAGCTTGCTCGGCAACAGGTTGACAGTTCTCACCGATAATCAGCAGGTCAATGTGGCTGTTCTCAGTCTGAGTATCTTCGATGTGACTGGCGAGCTGTTTCACTGCCGTCATCGCTCTCATCGTATCCACTGACAACGTCTGGTTATCATGTTCTGCAATCAATAATATCGCCATCAGATCACCTTATCCTTGTTCTTCAGCTTATCGACGAGTTCCGCCACCGACGCCACTTTTTCACCCGCCTCTCGAACCGGTGGTGTGAATACATCGAGCACCATTTGTGACATTGTCACAGTGACGTTCAATGCGTCAGGTGTCATGACCGTTAATGGTTTCGACTTGGCTTTCATGATGTTAGGTAACGTAGCATAACGTGGCACATTCAATCGCAAATCCGTACTCAGAATGGCCGGTACAGTGAGCGACAAGGTTTCCAACCCACCATCGACTTCGCGCACGACTTCAAGAGGTCGCTCTGACTGACTTTCATCATATTTGAGTTGGGAAATAAAGGTGGCTTGTGGGTATTGTGTCAGGGCTGACAGCATTTGTGCGACCTGATTATTATCACTATCAATCGCCTGCTTGCCCAAAAGCACGAGTTGAGGGGATTCTTGTTCGATCACGGCTTTGAGTAGTTTCGCGACCGCTAACGGCTCTAATGCCAGGGGCGAATCGGCTGTAGCCAGATCCAACGATGAGATATCAATATGAATAGCACGATCGGCCCCCAAAGCTAATGCGCCGCGCAGTTGCTCTTGGCAAGCGGCATCCCCGATGCTGACGACCACGACTTCACTCGCATGGCCCGCTTCTTTGAGTCGAATGGCCTCTTCAACTGCAATTTCACAAAAGGGGTTGATCGCCATTTTGACATTGGCTTTTTCGACCCCTGTGCCGTCTTTATTCACCCTCACTTTCACGTAAGGATCGATAACGCGTTTTATCGCAACCAGTACTTTCACACGCTTCTCCTTGTGAATATCACACATTTCTTTGAGCCTAGTTGAGTTTACGTTTACGTCAACTGGACTATATTTTAACCATAGCGATCAATAAGGTTCGCGCATGTTGAGGGAGTGGGAGGTAGTATGGATTCAGCATCCCCGCGTGAAAGCATGGCCTTTGATGTAGTGATTGTCGGTGCCGGACCGGCGGGTTTATCGGCAGCCTGCCGCTTAAAGCAACTGGCAAGTGATCAAAACCAACCACTTACCGTATGTGTGGTCGAAAAAGGTGCAGAGGTCGGTGCCCATATTTTGTCTGGTGCGATTTTTGAACACCGTGCGTTGGATGAGTTATTCCCTGACTGGGAACGCATGGATGCCCCCTTGCACGTCGCGGTTAATGATGACCAGTTTTGTTATCTGACAAACCAATACAATGCCGTCACCTTAGAAGCCCCTTTCATTCCCAGCAGTCTTGAGAACATCGGCAATTTTGTTGTGAGCTTGGGTAATGTTTGCCGCTGGTTAGCACAACAAGCTGAACAACTGGGTGTGGAAGTGTTCCCGGGGTTTCCTGCGTGTGAAGTGCTCTACGACGACAAACAACGCGTCTGCGGCGTCGCCACCCAAGACATGGGACGGGATAAAGCCGGCAATCCAAAAGCTGAGTTCGCGGCAGGTATCGAGCTTCACGCCAAGTACACCATTTTTGCCGAAGGCGCGCGCGGGCACCTGGGCAAGCAGTTGATTAAAGAATTTCATTTAGACAGCGGCAAACAACCTCAACACTATGCATTGGGCATAAAAGAGCTGTGGGAGATACCGGCAGACAATCATCACCCCGGCAAAGTGATTCACGGTGTTGGCTGGCCACTCAGCAATACGCACAGTCACGGCGGCAGCTTTTTGTACCATCTCGACAATCAACAAGTTGCCGTTGGCCTGATTGTGGATTTGAATTACCACAACCCGTACCTCAGCCCGTTCGATGAATTTCAGCAAATGAAACACCATCCGCTGTTTGCGCAACACCTGCAAGGCGGCACACGTATTGCCTATGGCGCACGAGCGATCGCCAAAGGCGGGCTCTCATCCCTGCCCCGGCAGCAATTTCCTGGCGGCGTGCTGATTGGTTGCGATGCGGGCACCTTAAACATGGCTAAAATCAAAGGCAGTCACACGGCAATGAAATCGGGCATGCTGGCCGCCGAAGCCGTATTTGACGAGCTGATACTGGCGCATGAACAAACGGCACCGCCCTACGATCGCAAATTCAAAGATTCTTGGTTATATGAAGAGTTACACGATACCCGCAACTTCGGTGCAGAGATCCATAAATTCGGCAATGTGATTGGCGGGGCGATGGCCACACTGGAACAAAATTGGCTGAGTAAATACTGGCGCTGGACAATGAAAGATGATGAGCCGGATCACGCCTGTTTGGATCCCCTGTCACGCCACCAGCCCATTGACTATCCGAAGCCCGATGGTGTGTTGAGTTTTGATAAAGCCTCATCGGTCTATCTGTCTGGCACACAGCATGAAGAAAACCAGCCCTGTCACCTGAAACTGGCTGATCCCACATTGCCTATCACCCAACACCTGAGTCAATATGGAGAACCCAGTCAGCGGTATTGCCCCGCAGGCGTTTACGAAATCATTGAGGTTGATGGGGAAAAGCAATTTCAAATTAATGCGGCAAACTGCGTACATTGCAAAACCTGCGACATTAAAGATCCATCACAGAATATTACTTGGGTGACACCTGAAGGCGGTGGCGGGCCGAGCTATCCGAATATGTAGCATGGCTCTCACCTTGTACCACCTACCCATGCACCGCCCTTACCATGATTGCCAGAAACACAAAAGGGACAGCTGAGCCGTCCCTTTTCGTTGTCTACCTGGTGTCAATCACAGGCGGTGAATTATTTCACCCAGCGCTCTGCTTGCCATTCAGCATGCTGCTCTGCGGATAAGAAACTCCACGCCACAATGCGCGTTTGTTTCTGGCCTTGCGCCATATCAATGGTTTTTACCGACACCGCGCCCACTTGCTTCAGCTGCTTGTAAATGGCTTGCAGATTGTCTTTCTTCGACACAAGCGTGGTAAACCACAGACATTGGCCTGCTACATCCACACTTTGCTTAATCATACGGCGAATAAAGGACGCTTCACCGCCCGGGCACCACAATTCAGCTTTTTGACCACCAAAATTCAATGATGCCGCTTTCACTGGTTTGCCTTTCTCTGCTTGTGCTGAAGGCTGACCAAACTTGCCGGATTTATCTTTCATAGGCGCAATGAATGGATTCTTCTTTTGCGCATTCATTGCAAGGTTTTTCACTTTACGCTCATTGCCCGCCATCGCTTCTTCTAATGAGGCATGGAACGGAGGATTACACAGCGTAAAATCAAACACGTCATCACGGTTAATCATACCCGTGAAGATGTGATCCGGATTTTTCTGCAAGCGACATTGAATGTTACCGGCCAACGATGGGTTAGACTCTGCAATGAATTTCGCGGATTTCACCGAGATCGGGTCGATATCTGCCGCGACAAAACGCCAGCCATAAGCACGGTGACCCACAATCGGATACACACAGTTGGCCCCTGCACCAATATCCAAACCACGTACTTGTTTACCGGTTGGGATCACGCCACCATTGGATTCTGCCAATAAATCTGCCAAGTAATGCAGGTAATCTGCACGCCCTGGAATTGGCGGGCACAAGAAGCCAGCAGGAATATCCCAAAACGCAACCTGATAATAGTGACTCAACAACGCACGATTCAGCGTTTTCACCGCTTCTGGATTATTGAAATCCACCGAGCGATCACCGAAACGGTTTTCTGCCACAAAAGGCGCTAAAGCAGGACAGCTTTTGATTAAGGCATCAAAGTCATAACGATCACGGTGTGGGTTACGCGGATGGAGCCCTTTCTTTGCGATAGGTGCTGATTGCTTTTTTGTCATTGTTTCATCACTATTTATCAAAATGTTGTCTGGATCACAGACAGCTAAACGACCGCTATATTACTCGACTCCCCGCATGAATTCAGCACAAAAATCCCACGGTCAATCATCAAACGGCACGGATGATTTTTTCTTTTATGCAAATCAACCAGCATGACCGCTAAATAATCACCTAAGATTAAGATATCGCTCGATTTTTCATCAAGCCCATGTGATTTATGCCACACAGATCTTCCTTTTTAACAAAAGTCATCCTTTTTCGTGTTCATATATTTACTATTTATTATAACAAGTTAACAATAAATCCCTCAGGGATATAATTCATTGGGAGCATTCAGATGGTATGCATTCGACACATATTCACATTATGGATGCTGATAATGACCTTGCCGGTACTGGCTTCTCAGCCACCTTCTATCGCCTTCTATTATAATCAGATCGACTCAGTTCGGGAGCTGATGAATTATGATCGTGTCGTCGTCACGCCTGGGTTGATCACCGAAAAACAAATCGACACTCTGCACAAGGCCAATACCCGCGTCTATGCCTATCTCAGTGCAGGAGAATATGACGGCGCGACTCTGCCACCGTCATTACAAACCCACTCCCCCTTAATCAATACGAACTGGCAAAGCCACGTGATGGATCTGACGGCCCCCGCCTGGCAAAACTATTTATTGGGCGAAGCCGCTAGCATTATGGAAAAAGGCTTTGATGGGATGTTCCTGGATACCTTAGATAGCTATACCCTTTTTGCTATTACCCATAGCCAACGCCAGAAACAGGAGGAAGGACTTGTATCAATCCTTACCGCACTCCACAACGCACCCAGCCAGCCAACCTTAATCTTTAATCGTGGCTTTGACGTTCTAACCAAGCTGCCCTTTAAGCCCGCAGCGGTAGTTGCCGAATCGCTTTACCACCAATACGATCCGAAGGATAAACGCTACCAAACCGTCCCTTCCCAAGACACAACCTGGCTGACCCAACGGCTGAATGAAGTAAAAGCACTCGATATTGAAGTTATCGTCATTGACTATATCCCGGGCAGCGAGCGCACTAAACAAATTGCCGCCGCGCAACGACTGCTAAAAGAGGGCTATACCCCCTATGTCAGCGATGGCATGTTGTATGAGTTCGGCGTCAGTACAGTTGTGCCCGTCGCGAAGCGTGTTTTAGGTTTCTATGACGGCCAAATGGACAGTTTTACAACGTCACAGTGTCACCGGATGCTCGCCATGCCAATTGAATACAACGGCTACGTCCCGGACTGTGTCGATATTCGTACCACAGACTTTTCACGGTTAGATATCACCCGCTATGCGGGCATTGCACTATGGGTGGAAGAACAAACCTATCAGCAAGTACCGACTGTACAACCCTGGCTACACCGCATCTTAGGACAGCGTCCCATTTTGTTTATTAACGCCTTACCCAATGATCAAGGGTTATTAAACAAACTCGGCATTCAATCTGTCGGAGAGATGACGGGTAACATCACACAAAAAACGGGGAAAAACTGGACGAAGAATCATTATCCCGCAACCTTCAGTCAGTTTGAGCCCCATCAAGCCTGGGCACCCAACCAGTTAGCCGTGTCCTCCTTAATTAGCTTTGCAGACGAGCATGGCAAAGAAGCGACAATGCTGTTCAAAGCACCCTGGGGCGGTGCGATTGTCTCGCCCTTTCCCGTGCTGAGCCTTGCCAATGACACTGAAACATGGATTGTTGATCCGTTTCGTTTACTCGACGAAACCCTGCAGTTACCGAGCATTCCGGCTGCTGATGCCACTACTGAATCCGGACTGCGTATCCTGACGGCCCACATTGACGGCGATGGTTTCCCATCAAAAGGTTGGTTCCCGGGTAAACCGTATACGGCCAAGGTACTGTTGGATCATGTGTTCAGCCATTATCCTCTGCCGCAAACCGTTTCTATCATTGAAGGCGAAATCGGGAAACGTGGTCTGTACCCAGAACAAAGTCCGGCAATGGAGCGTATTGCCCGGGACATTTTCAAACTCCCCAATGTAGAGATTGCCTCTCATACCTTCAGCCATCCGTTTTTTTGGGATCACTCTAAAGTCATCAAGAAAAAACAATACGGTGATCATCTGCCTATTCCGGGTTACACCGTCGATTACAACAACGAAATCATTACCACTGCCAACTACATCAACAACCAATTGGCCCCAAAAGGCAAAAAAGTAGAATTAATATTGTGGTCCGGTAAAGCCGATCCCACAGAGCGTATTCTGAAAATTGCAGAAGAAGCCAACCTGCTCAACGTCAATGGTGGCAATACCTACGTGGTAAGGGGCAAAAACTCCTTTACCCAGGTGTCAGCCACCATTGTGTGGTATCCGGATGCGGTACAAGTTTACGCCCCGGTGCTCAATGAAAACCTCTACACCAACTTATGGACTGAGCACCATGATGGCTACGGACGTGCAGTGGAAACCTTTGAGATCCTTGGCAGCCCTCGCCGGCTGAAGACGATTTCAATCTACTACCACATGTATTCCGGAGCCTATCCGGCCTCCCTCAATGGACTGAAAAACGTGTATGACTGGGCCATGAAGCAACCCACCACACCGCTTTATCTCAGTGAGTACGCCAAACGCGCACGGACACTGTACGAAACCGGCATTGCGAAAACACTGAATGGCGACTGGTTGATCACCTCATCCGGTGTAAAAAGCATTCGCTTGCCCAACGAATTAGGCTACCCCACCACAACAAGCCAAATCGCAGGCTGGAACAAGGGGCCTGATGGGCGCTACTTAATTCTGACATCACCACGTACCCGATTAACAACCAGCCAACAACAAGAAAAAGGTATTCGACTACAAAGTGTTAACGGACAACTCCTGAAATGGGAGCAACAAGGAAATACGATCAGCTGGTCGGTGTACAGCCACATGCCTCTCACGATGACATTGGCTGGTGTCTCTCAGTGTCAACGTCAATCCGGTGACAGGGTCACTATCAGGAGGACGGTAGAACAAAGACAACTAAGAGAACCTATCGCCATCATAACCACAAATAAGACTGGTGTGATTTCAGGCACATTACGCTGTAGTGCCAGCTAATCTTTAAGTGAATGCACAGCAATATTGACTTTCATTATTCGACACAGGCTAAGTTATGGGCAAACCCGCGCAAAATAAACCAAGGATACGGTTACTCAATAAGCTCACGCTTGTTGTGCTAACTGTGACGTCCTTATGGGCGCTGTGGTTAGTGGCGCCAACAAAGTCGATGTTGATTCAGCTGATTGCCCGTTCATCGTCACCGGAAGTGTCGTTAGCTTTTCTAAAGCAGCTCTATTCACGGGATCCGCAAAATCGCGATGTCGTTAAACAGATTGTGCACAGCTACACTCAACTCGGTGAATTGGATGAAGCCAGTGCGCTGGTTCGCAGTATTTTGGTCGGCAATAATGGGCAACGAGATTGGCAGGCACTGAAAGTCTATTTATCGTTGTTGCTGGAGCGCTCTTATCAATCCGATCCAGACGTCAAACAAGCCGCTGTTACCCAGTTACTGCAGCTCATTGATGATATCGATACCATCCCAGAGGCAGATATTGCACGCTTATATGCTGATACTGCCATTGCCTATTCTCGGCCAGATAAAGGCTTAGATTATCTTAAACCGCATATTCACAGCGGGGAAACCAGCTATCCGGAACTGATAAAACTTGCCTTAGAAAGCGAAAACTACAGCACGGCGGTCACCTTACAAACGGATGCCTTCATGGAAAATCAGACAATGGTTAACGCCAATGCACTGTTTTCCTTATTTGCCACCACCTTTCAGCCAAAGAAAAGTCAGGCATTTTTAGAGAACTACCGAGGTCGCCTGTATCAACAGCCTGCTTTTTTAGCGGCAGCCATCACCCATTCTCAGCAACTGGGTAATCTGGATACCGCACTGGCGTTATCGCAACAATTACTCTCTATCGATCCGACGGCAGGCCGGTATGCCAGCAGCGCCCAGTTAGCGATACGTGTCGCTGATCTGCCCTTAGCGACTCAACTGCAACAGGCCGCCGTGAAGCAAGACCCCAGCATGCACAATATTGAAGTGCTGCATCAATTGTATCGCTGGCAAGGCAAGATTGCCGCCGCACAAGGCTTGAGTATCCAGCTACTCAATCGCAATTCCGGCACGATCACGACGAAACAGCTTCGCGACGGTGTCGAAGAATCGCGCGCGCTGGGTGATATCTATTATGAAGGCCTCTTTTATAATGCGATTGCCAAACGAGCAGCGGTCACCCCTAGCGAATACGATGCCTGGCTGAATGCCGTTGAAAAATCGCAAGGCACCGATGTGGCACTATCAAGCCTGACTGCGTTAGCCGCAAAACGCCCTTATGACAGTGCGTTAATCAGCCATAAGGCGCGCCTGTATAGCTATAAAAGTGATCATGATGCTGTGATCAACGAATGGCGCAAATTGATCCGCTTACGCAACCCGACATTGGCAGAAGCACAACGGGCGGCCAATGCGTTTATCTGGCGCAATCAACCTGAGCAGGCTCTGCAAGCACTCGTGACGCCGAAAACCTGGTTTAACGCTGACAGCGATTACATTGAAGCGGTGTCGAGCCTGGCATGGGACACCAGTAACCGCCAGATATCGACACGTAGCCAGGATACCTTGGTAGCCCGTGCCAGTGGCAATCTGGATATTTACCGTTATATCAACCTGATGACGCCAATTACCGACGAGCGTCAGGCTAAATTACTGGCTTTGTACCAACGTACTGATAACGCCACGTTGTTACTGGCGGTCATTCGTGCCCGCGCGGCCACCCAAGATTACAATCAACTGGTACCCTTATTAACTCTGGCTAACAACGATCCTTCGTTGACGAACAATATTGAAATCCTGAGTTACAAAGCCCAATTAGCACTGCATCAACAGCAGACTGAACAAGCGAAAACCTTGTTTGCCCGTATCCTGACAATTGACAGTACCCATACTTCAGCCATTAGTAATTTGCTGTGGTTAGCGATAGCGGAAAATGACACCGCTACTCTGCGCACCTTGTATGATCGTTACCATACGGCGCTTGCTGGTAACGCCGAACTCTGGTTAGCCTTTGCCAGTGCCGCACAACAATTGGGCGAAACCCGCGAAGCGACCGCGTGGTATAAAGCATTATTGAAAAATAGTGATGAGGCCGATACGTCTGTCATTCTCAATTATGCTTCTTTGTTAGAACAACAAGGCCAAGCCGAAAAAGCCTATCAACTGCGTCGTTATTTACTGACTCAGCAACGTGATGCCCTGCTTGCGTTATCTGATAATGCGGCAACTTACCGCTATTTAGTCGGCTTATTTACTGATGCCCGCTTTGCCCGCACCCTTATCGAAAACAAAGTGCTGGCTGCACATTCAAACACGACGTCAGGTGAAAAAGGACAGACAGCAGCTTTATCCACGGCTGATGCCACGGCATTAACCAGTGAACTTTTCTCACAATATCTTGCGGAAAATCGCGCCGACAGTGTGTTGTTCTGGCAGCACCGCTCCGCCCTCGGGAGTTATACACTGCCAGACTGGCAACAGTTATCGCTGGCGTTACAACAAAAAGACAAACACAAAGTCGAGCACCTTCTTGCCAAAGCATTGAAACTACCTGAAGCCGATGAAAACGTGGCACTGCAGTTTGTCGGGCGTCACCAAGAAGCGTGGCAACACGGGCAATCGCAGATTGGTAACATGGCGGATAAGCAAGCCGAAATGCAACTCAAACGTGCGCACGTTCTGCAACATCCCCACAAAACCCACAGTGTGCGTTCGCAAGTCATGCAAATCAGCCAGTGGGACATTACTCGCTTTAGTCTTGATTACTACCGCCCACACGTTGATGGCAACTGGCGTTTAGGGACGGATTGGCAGCAATCCGGCACGCCGGATCCCTTTGAAGGCAATGCCATTGATGACGAATTCAGATTGCGGGGCAAATATTTCCACCAGTACAGTGACAGTGATTTCACCGTAGGATTGGATCTGGCTGACGGCTTAGGCGATCAACGCCTCGGCGTCTCTTTTGACTATCAGGTCACGTTGGATGATTACTGGCAGTTAGCGGTAAATGCCGGTCTGAACCAACATATTGAAGCCAGTGATCTACTGACCATTGCCGGACAAGATAACCGACTGGGTATCAGTGCAACCTATTTACCGACGGCGCGTGAATCTGTCTTTATGCAATTTAATCTGCATGATTTATCCACACGATTCGATGATGACATTGGCCAGGGTTGGGATTTCAGCTTACGGGTTGCCGAACAGTTCTTCTTCAATGATCCGGCCTGGCAAATTTACGCTGATTTCACGGCGCAGCAAATTAATCTCAATAATGACCCGCTCACGGGCATTAACCAATGGCACAAAGGAACACGTCCGATTGTTAGTAGTGACTTTATTGATGATGACTACCAACGTCTCTCAATTGGTCAACGGGTATGGCATGGCGAACCGGGGCTGCCGGGTGCCACCGTGCCTTCTCCCCGCTATTGGTTAGATACCTCTCTGGGCTATAACACCCTGAATGCCGATATGGATTTCACCGTCAGCGCGGGGTTAGGTTGGCGTGTATTTGGCAATGATGAGCTTTATTTCACCACCGATTGGCAAAGTCAGGATCGCAATGGTGATGAGTCTCTTCGCCTGCGTCTTGGTTACTACTACAGTTTTTAAAAGGATCCTTATCATGAAAAAAACATCACTATTTCTCAGTGCGTGTGTGTTGTCAGCCTGTAGCAGCTACCAAGTGCCAGACAGCCCAGCATTCTCGGCAGCAGAGACCTGGGCAATTATGCCAATGGCAAATCATTCCAACACGCCATTAGCGGCGGAAAAAGTCGAGCAGCTGGTCGCCACCCAGTTGTACGCCAAAGGGATCAATACTGTTCGCTATCCAGCCATTCAAGCAACTGACTTGCAAAGTATTCTTGATGATGGCGCCAAGCAAAAGCAAGCGCAGGCATGGCTTTCTAATCAACGGGTCAACTATGTCATTACGGGCTCTGTTGAAGAATGGCACTACAAAAGCGGCTTAGACGGTGAACCCGCCGTGGGGATCACGCTGGAAGTCAAATCGGCCCGCAGCGGGCAAACTTACTGGCGTGCATCCGGTAGCCGTGGCGGCTGGGGACGTGAAAGTGTCAGCGGTACGGGACAGATTGTCATTGAAGAATTATTGGACGGTCTGACGATCACCCCGCGTGAGAGCAACTAACCTAATGTATGCACTTCTCGACAAAGGTTAAGACTGGGAACACGCTTATGCAGCAACCATTAAAGAAAAAAATCTTCAACGGATTACGGACATCCGGCCTGGCATGGCTGGAAACCGTGTTGGTGGCGGTGATTGCCATTTATATCTGGACGCAGTCAGATTCTCTGGCTCCCACATCGACCGAACATAATTTTTTCTGGCCGCTGTTCGGCCCATTGTTGATTGCTTTGCGTTATGGCTTTGCTAAAGGGTTTACCTGCGCCCTGCTTACAACAGCCGGTCTGGCCACTATCATGAACATTACCGGCCACATTGAGTATTATCCGCTCTCTTTGGCGATTGGCACCATCATGGTGGCGATGATAGCCGGTGAGTTTCAGGACTACTGGTACAACATCAACCGTAAGCATCAGCTTGACCAACAATACATGCAGCAAAAAATCGACAGTTTTACCCAAAACTACCATTTGCTGAAAGTCTCTCATGATCAACTTGAGCAGCGTACTGCGGGTCAAACCGTCAGCTTGCGATCCAGTATCAGCGCACTGCATAAAATAGCAACCCAGCACAGTGAGCAACGGTTGGAATATTTGGGTCACCCGTTCCTTAACCTATTGGCAGAAATCGGCGGCATTGAAGTCGCCGGGATCTACAAGGTACAAGACAATAAGATCATCCCCAAAGCCGAAGCAACACTGGGGGATCACCACAAACTGGTACTGTCTGATCCTATGCTGCAAGACATGTTAGCCACCAAAAAAGTGTTATCACCGGCTAAATTGGCCGCCAATCAAACGCATCAATCCCGTTATCAGCTTTGCATCCCACTGCTGGATACCTATGGCACCTTGCAAGCCGCTGTCGTCGCCGAAAATGCCAAATTTTTTATGCTGACACCGGCCAATGTGGCACTGCTGTCGCTGGTCTCAAATCACGCGGCAGATTTACTCAGTGACATGATCGTGACGCCGATTCTGGCGCCGCACCAAAATGATATGTTTCTGCAATACATCAAACGCGCCCGTTATAACAAACGCCATTATGGGGCTGACAGTTCACTGGTGGTGTGCATCGACAGCCAAAACAAACACAAGCACATCATTGATTCGGTTATTCACTACCGACGCGGGGCGGACGTGTACTGGTCATGCCGGACCCGACGCCAGCAACATGGTTTGGCCGTACTGCTACCACTGACTTCGTTATACGATGCCCAACACTATATCCGCCGATTAGAGGAGCTACTACACAGCCAGCTTGGGGATGACATTCAAGATATCGATATCATCGGCCCGCTTTCACTGGCGAAAGACAAACAAGAAATAAAGAAACTGATGAATGAACTCGGAGCCTACAATGAAACTGTGGTTAACACTTCAAACGATAACCTTTGAAATAGCCAGTTTCTATTTGGTCTATGCCGAACCGATGACACTGGAACGTTGGGGTGCCTTTGCGACAACCCATGCCATTGCCTGTGCCAGTTTCACCGGTATCTGTTGGTTGCTTTTGCCCAATCACTACAAAAGCCCGGCACTGCCTGCCATCAGCTTTCTGTTTCTCTTTAACTATTTCATTCCACTTATTGGCATGATTGGTACCAGTTGTTCACTGCTAGTGGCGCTGTATCTGCCCCGCCCGCAATCACAAGTAACCTGGGAAGAATGTGAAAAAGCCCCGCTACCACAAAATCCGGGGGATGCCATTGATACCCAATTTGGTGCCGGGGCCTTGCGAGAACTCTTGTTGCATAACACTGACCCAGAGCGCCGCGCCCTGGCGGTCACCGCCATTCGCCAGCTGCCCAGACAGCATGCCGTGCCCCTTTTGCAATTGGCATTAAAAGACTTAACCGATGATGTGCGCTTATTGGCATACGCCTCTTTGGAAAGTATTGAAACCCAAATTAACGAATCCATTGCGCTCTTTAAAAAGCAATATGACCGTAAACCCACCGCAAAAAAAGCCCATGAAGTGGCGCAACAATATTGGGAGCTATGTTATCTCGGCATTGCCGAAGGCATTTTGCGCCAACACTATTTAGAAGCCGCAGAACAATGGTTGATGCTCTCACTCGAAAAACACACCACGGCTTCAGCGCACTTGTTATTAGGCCGGGTGTTATTGGACTTAAATCGTCCACAAGATGCCATGGTATCTCTGCAAGCGGCGCTGAATGGTGGCTTATTGTTACGCCAGGTTGCCCCGTATTTAGCAGAAGCCGCTTATATCAATGGCGACTATGACACCGCCCGAGAATACATCGCGTACTTCCCCGAGCAAAAAGGAGAACGCCTCAGTCAAATCAAGGAGTTGTGGGGATGAGCAGTAAACGGTTAATGCATCATGATACGGACGTAGATATCTGCCTGCTGTTAGAAGGTACCTACCCTTATGTGCGCGGCGGCGTATCCAGCTGGGTACATCAGATCATCAGCGGATTACCCGAGTATACTTTCCACCTGATCTTTCTGGGCGGCCACCCTGATTTTTATGATAAACCCGCTTATGAATTTCCGGATAATGTGGTCGGTTTTGAAATGCATTACCTGCTTTCAGACAAAGGCCACCTTAAACCCTCAGCGCGACGCGGAAAATCCAAATTGTTTCAGACATGGAGTCGATTCCTGTCATTTTTTGAAAAGAACAATGAGCCGATTCCTGATCAATTACTGCTTGATGTGTCAGCCTTTCTGGGTAAAGACGGGCAATTGACCATGAGTGATTTTCTCTACAGCCGCGCGTCGTGGGAAGTGATCACCGAACGCTATTTTGCTTCGGCACCTAAGCAGTCATTCGTCGATTATTTCTGGACGTACCGTAACATCTATCAACCGATATTTATCTTATCGACCATTTCGCAAAATCTGCCGAAAGCCAAAGTCTTTCATAGTGTATCGACTGGTTATGCGGGTTTTCTGGGTGCACTGGCCAAACAGCGCATGGGAAGTCCTTTCCTTCTGACCGAACACGGTATTTACACTAAAGAGCGAAAAATCGATTTAGCTCAAGCGTCTTGGATCAAAGACACCCACAACGCCATTGATATCTCTATGCATAAAGGGATGGATCATACGCGTAAAACATGGATTTCGTTTTTTGAACAATTAGGTCTGAGTGCCTATAACCAGGCTGACCAAATCATCGCCCTGTTTGAAGGAAACCGCCAGCGGCAACACACGGATGGCGCCCCTAGTGATCGCACGCGGGTCATCGTCAACGGGATCAGTACCGAGCGATTTCATGCTGCCTATGAGAAACGTCCCGACAGTCCGCCATTGGTTGTAGGGTTAGTCGGTCGCGTCGTACCCATTAAAGACATCAAAACTTTCATTCGTACCATTCGTGGCGCAGTAGAAGCCTTCCCTACCCTTGAAGGCTGGATCATTGGCCCGAAAGAAGAGGACCCTAACTATGTCCATGAGTGTGAATTATTGATTGAAAGTTTGGGTTTAAAGAACAACGTAAAAATGGTCGGCAGTAAGAATGTCGTCGACATCATGCCTCAATTAGGTGTCATGATGCTGACTTCCATCAGTGAAGCACAGCCATTAGTGTTACTTGAGGCCATGGCGTCAGGTATCCCCTGTATTGCCACGGAAGTGGGTGCCTGTCGGGAAATCATTGATGGTGCGGCGGGTGAAGATGCCGCTTTAGGCTCTGCGGGCGAAATTATTCCTATCGCCAGCCCCAACGAAGGCGCAAAAGCCATCATCAAAGTACTGAGTGATAAAGACGCTTGGTTACGTGCTGGCAATGTGGGCAAAGCCCGCGTGATGAAATATTACGATGAGCCGATGATGTACACGGCCTATCGCAACTTATATAAGGAGGCCATTGATGGCAGGGATTGGATTTGAGATACGGAAGATCCTAAAACGGAACTCCTTATTATCCATGATTGAAGCCTATGGCTTGGCGGGATTGATCAGTTCTGGGCCATGGGTTTTGTCGATTCTGGCATTGCTTGCCATCGGTTTGATCAGCATCGGGATCGTCTTCCCGACCTATGTGATCGTCCAGTTTCTGGTGATCGTCACTTACCTGATGGCGGGCTCTCTGATCATCAGCGGGTTGTTCCAATTATTACTGACCCGCTATATCTCCGATTTATTGTTTGCCAAAGAAGAACACAAAATCGTACCGAATTTGCTGGGCTCGATGTTAGTCACCAGCACCTTAGCGGCCATTTTTGGTCTGGGCGTACTGGCTTTTTGTGAAAACATTGAAGCGCCTGTCAAAATCACTATTTTTGCCTCTTTCGTCTTGCTGTGTAACCAATGGCTGATCATCATCTTCCTCAGCGGGATGAAAGAGTATTACCGCATCTTTTTCACCATGGCCCTCAGCTACGCCTTAATGGTCGTATTGAGCTTATTTTTACCTCCTTTTGGTCTGCTTGGTTTAATGGCTATTTTCGCCAGCTGTCAGGCCCTGATGACCTTCGCCTTTCTTTATCACGTCCTACGCGATTTCCCCGCGAACCGGTTGGTGGACTTTGAATTTCTTAATTACAAAAAGACGTTTTTCTCACTGATCCTGTGTGGTTTTCTCTACAACCTTGGGGTGTGGTTAGATAAGTTTGTATTCTGGTTTCGAGAGGAAACATCCCATCAGGTCATTGATGTGTTCCGCGCCTCCTACATCTATGACTTACCTATCTTCATTGCTTATTTGGCCATTGTACCGGGCATGGCGGTGTTCATGTTGCGCATGGAAACCGACTTTGCGGATGCCTGTCTGAAGTTTTATGACGCGGTACGTGAAGGCGCGACATTGGACTCCATCCAGTTATTGAAAGACAAAATGGTTCTCGCTTGTCAGCAAAGCATTTATGAAATTTTTAAAGTACAGGGGCTTACCCTTGCACTGTTGATTTTATGGGCAGAAGACATTCTGCTCGCACTGAAAATTGATTTGGCTTATCTGCATTTATTGTATGTGGATTTAGTCGGTGTGAGCTTACAAGTGCTGGTGATGTCGATCCTCAATGTCATGTACTACCTCGACAAACGATATTCAGCCCTTGCCCTCACGGCATTGATGGCAATAGGTAACGTGACACTGGCGTTTGTCAGCATTGATATGGGGCCCGTGTTCTATGGCTATGGCTTTGCCATTACGATGCTGGTCACTACGATTGTGGGCATGATCATGCTCGATAGCCAATTTGAAGATCTGGAATACCAGACCTTCATGCTGCAGCGTTCTTAAATCATTCGCTGATCAATTGAAGCAATGAAAGACGTAACCTAAGCAGCAAGCAACGCAACAAAAAAAACGGTGGCTAATCAGCCACCGTATTTTTCACTGTTATAAGACGATTACGGATATATAGCTAATTCTGTTGATCACTCTCTGGTTTGCCTTTCCCCGCCTCCCTTTTCTCATCCGCAAAAGACACGCTAGGTGATGTTGCAGAAGGTGAGGCTGATGGTGAAGCAGAGGCATTTTGCGTACTCATCATGCCGGCTACTTTATCCACCAAGTCAATTGGCATTGGGAAAACAATGGTGGACGTACGATCATTGGCAATCTCGGTCAGTGTTTGCATATAACGCAGCTGAACAGCATTTGGGGACTGATTCAGTACCTGAGCCGCTTCTCGCAATTTAGCGGATGCTTCTAACTCACCGGTTGCATGGATCACTTTTGCACGACGTGAACGTTCCGCTTCGGCCTGACGTGCTAGCGCTCTGACCATGCTGTCATCCAGATCCACATGTTTGATCTCCACATTGGCGACTTTGATCCCCCAATTGTCAGTATGCTGATCCAAGATCGACTGCAGATCCCGATTCAACTCTTCACGTGCAGACAACAATTCATCCAATTCATGTTGCCCTAACACTGAACGTAATGTGGTCTGCGAAAGCTGGCTGGTGGCCTCAAGGTAATTCTCTACATTATTGATCGCCATTTTCGGGTCAAGCACGCGGAAATACACCACGGCGTTCACACGCACCGACACGTTATCACGCGTGATCAAATCCTGCGTGGGCACATCCAATACAATGGTTCGTAAATCGACTCTCACCATTTGCTGAATGATCGGCACAATGATGATCAAGCCTGGGCCTTTCACTTCATAGAAACGCCCCAGCAAGAATACCACTGCACGTTCATACTCGCGCAATACCTTGAACATGCTGATGATAATCGCCAGCACTAATACGATGATGGTAGCAATTGAATACGTAATCATGACATGCATCCTTATTCATCTTTTTTGTCAGTACGGTTCAGCATACTGTCTGCAGATTCGGTAGCGACACGTTGATATTCGGTGTTGATCTCATGGTGTTAATCTCAAAGTGTCAGCCTCACGGTTCTTCTGACTTGGAATGACCAACGACCACATCAAGCGACAGCCCTTTTACGCGGGTAACAATGACACGTTGTCCCCTTTCCAATGCATCGGGACAATGCGCCTGCCACACTTCGCCATCCACCAGCACTCGTCCATCCCCCGGAAAACCACTCATGACGGTCGCTTCCTCCCCGAGTAACACTTCCACACCGGTTGTCACGGGTTTTCGCCGTGACCGCAGCAGCATGGTCAAAATCACAAACGTGAACAAGGCCGACACCACCGTAAAGCCCACGATCAGAGGCACCGCAATTTGGTATCCCGGCACTTCGGTATCCATCAACATAATGGAGCCCAGCGCGAAAGCGACAATGCCACCTAAGCCCAATATGCCAAAACTGGGACTGAACGCTTCTGCAATCATTAACGCGATACCCAGTAATATCAGCCCCAATCCCGCGTAACTGACCGGCAGCATTTGTAAGGAGTACATCGCAAGCAGCAAACAGATCCCGCCAAGTACCCCAGGTAAACCCACACCGGGGTTATAAAACTCGAGCAATAAGCCATAAATCCCTATCAACATCAGAATATAGGCGACATTCGGGTTCGTGATGACGGCCAAAAGCTTGAAGCGCCAATCTTGTTCACGTTCCACATAGGCCACATTGGAAAGTGCAATGGTGCTTTCAATGCCATTGATCATCACTGTCCGCCCGTTCGTTTGGGCAATCAGGCTATCCAGATCAGGCGCGATAAAGTCGATCACATTCAGCTCTCGTGCTTTTTCCGCATCAATACTGGCAGCTTGTGTCACCGCTTTTTCCGCCCATTCCGCATTTCTGCCATGTAGCTTCGCCAATCCCCGAATGTAAGCTCGGGCATCATTGATCACTTTCTTTTCCATGGCCGTTTTAGCTTTGATATTTTCTTCTTCATCTGGCATGGCGGAAGTCTCATCACTGGTGCCGGAACCATTCGCCGGGTCACGACTGGCTGACTCTGACTCAGAGGATGAATCCGGTGATGAGACGGGTTTGTCTTTCTTGGGAGCGAAGGGATTACTGCTGCTATCATCAGGTTCTTTACCGCCAGGCCCCGTCATAGATACAGGTGTGGCAGCGCCCAAATTCGTGCCCGGCGCCATGGCTGCAACGTGGCTAGCAAGCAGGATATACGTACCTGCACTGGCAGCCCTCGCCCCAGCGGGACCCACCCACGTTGCCACAGGCACAGGGGAAATGGTGATCGCGCGTATGATATCCCGCATTGAAGTGTCTAACCCACCGGGGGTGTCCATTTTCAGTACAATCAGTTTGGCATTTTCTTCATGGGCTAATTGTATTTCACGCGCCACATAGTCACTGATAGCAGGCCCAATGCCGCCTCGTACATCCACCACCCAAACAGTTTGCGCTTGAGCTAACGTACTCAGTAACCCACTTAATATCCATAAACACAATCCAGCCAAAAAAGACACACGTCGCATATCCCCTCCAGACTTTCATTGATGATCTGAGATTCCACCGGTTGGGACGAAAGCCCGTTTATCTGTTTCATGCGCCTCACACGATGGACATGGATGCCCTTCGTCCCTATCAGTTTGGATAAACCAGTAAGCATTTTGTCGAGTACCGGTAAGTGCGCAATAAAAAAGTGAAACCATTGGATCTTAAGCATAGTCCATGGCATCTCAGCGCTTTGTGTCAAACTCACAGAACCGCGTTAAAAGCCATGCACAGAATCACTGATAGATACGCACCAATATCGCCATTTGATCCATGGCCTGATACTTGTTCTTACTCCATTGCCTCGTTCATGGTTTGCTCGATCCTTTGAATGCTCTTTGCTGGGATGCGCTTTTCACTCACGAAAACATGACGCTAAAGTGATAAAGGAATGACGGTTTTACGAATATGTGATGAAGCCTGCTTATACTGAATACAGACCTATCAGTAACAAGGCAAATGAATGGCAACCAATACACACGACAGAACACACCGCAGAACTCACCGCAGACCCTGCACCTTATCTCGTGAACATCATTGTGCCTATTGCGTATTTTCCTGCCTGCGTCTGTCTATCGTGTTATTGGTATTTACTCTGCTATCCATGCAAGCGCATGCCGAACAAGAAAACTCAATAAAACAAGAAATTACCGCCAACCAAACAGCCACAAAGCCTTCCTCAAATGCACGCGTACAAGTCGGCAGTTACAATTGTCCGCCTTTTGTCATTGAACATGATGACGGCACCTACTCAGGACTCAGCATTTTTCTATGGCATAAAATTGCCGATGAGCTGGGATTAGAATACAAGATCACCAACCATGGGTTGGAAGAATTATTGAATGATGTTGCCTCACAGACGCTCAACATCGGGGTCTCTTGTATTTCCATCACACCTGAACGGGAAGAAATACTCGATTTTTCCCACTCTTTTTATGAGACACACCTGGCGATTGTAGTGAAACAGCAAGGGCATTTTGCCACCATCAAGCAGATCCTAACCAATACCAAACTGCTCAAAGTTTTAGGCTTCTTTATGGCGGCCGCTGCGATCGTCGGTGGAATTTACTTCCTGCTGGAACACAAAGTGAATGACAAACTGTATTCTATGTCTTCAAACAAAGCCAAGCTGATCGAGGGGTTCATCTTAGGCTTGCTGTTTATCACGAAAGGCCCATTTAACTATTACGAATTTCGCACACTCACAGGGCGGGTGTTAACGGTGATGCTCGCCGTCTTTACGACCTTTTTTATTGCCAGTATCACAGCGGTGTTAGCCAGTACGTTTACCCTCGGATTATTAAGTTCAGATATCAAAGGACCCAATGATCTGGCCAAAATGCGAGTCGGCGCCAAACAAGCATCAACGTCCTCTCTGTTTCTGACTAACCACAGTATTGTCCACCGCAGTTACCCGGATACCGCCGACCTGCTCGTGGCTTTGGATCAGGGTGAAGTTGATGCCATTGTGGCAGATGATGCCGTGCTGAAGTTCATGATCAAGAAAGCCAAAGAAAATGGAGAATATGAAAGTCTCGTCATTCTCCCCTATCAATTTGAAAAACAGAACTATGGGTTGGTGATTGAAAACAACAGTCCACACCGAGAGAAACTCAATCGGGCCTTGCTAAAAATACGAAAAAGCCCAGAGTGGCGACAGGCACTGAATGATTATTTTGCGACGAGGTAATCTCTAGTATTTAAGGAGAAACCTAACACAAAAAAACGAGGCTTTTCGCCTCGTTTCTTTTTACTCTGACCTTACCGCCACTTAAACAAGCGGCCAAGTCTTGAGGGGTGATAAGACCAACAATGGTCAAAGATGGTCATCAATTCAGGGTTACCGTACTTAGACAAGCTCACCGCGTGGAATCGGTTTTTATGCTCTTTCAGTTTATTGATGCGTTTGAGCATTTCTGTCGGTTGCGCTGGTGCAATAAAGTCCGATAGCACCACCAAATCGGCATTTTTGTATTTCTCCCCCAGCATGAGATCAATAGATTGATCCAACACCGGGCCTAAATCTGTGCCGCCATGAAAACTGTACGACAAGAAATTGAGCACTTCGCGTAACCCATCTTGCTTGGTCAATTCATAGGTAATTTGCTGCGTTGAAAACATGATCACATAGCAATCACGATCCTCCGCTAATGCGATTTGCATCAAGCCATAGGCTAAGGCTTTAGCGCATTGCTCTGGAAAGCCATTCATAGAGCCCGAGGCATCAATACACACAATGAATGGGCCTTTATCTTGCTCCACCTGTTTGGTTTGACGCTTATAGGCTTTCACGCGACGTAATTTACGTTGCGCCCCTTGCATGCGGTAGTTCAATAGGCGCTTATCAACCAAATGCTTGTAGAACACCACTTCCAGTTCAGGGTACGCCAAGAACATGGCTTCATTGGGTAACAACTTAGACAAGTCGTCGCTTTCATGGATCCCGACGATATCATCAGTGACACTGTCACTGCGCTCTTCCACCATTTTCAGATCTTCTGAGCGCACCCGCGCTTTATTCGGGTCATCAATCTCATTGGCCATGCGACCCAATTTTTCAGCAATTTCTTGCAGCCCATCGTTTTTTTTCAAAAACGTCGCCATGGTTTTCAGCGTGGTGACATCGGTACGGGTCAACTTGGCTTTCGCCATATCCCATAACCGACCGGCTTTGGTTTCATCACCCGCTTCTGTGACTTCATCCATCTGCTGCATGGTCTCAATGCGCTGGTACAGATCAGACAACAATTTCTCTTTGTGCTGCTCCAGTTCGTTCATCTGCGCTTCTGTTAATGCCTGCGTCAGATGTTGGTACCACTGATGACAAAAGAACTGCTGAAACATCGGGTTTTGTTTCTGTACGTCCTTATCCAGCAATGATTTTGCTTTGAAATAATAGGTCGATTGCCCTTCTAACTGTTTCACCGCCTCATGGACATGCTCACGGAAATACGCCGGCTCCCACTGGCTCACTTCCTGATACAGGCTGATCTCGCGTTGGAATTGATCTTCAACACTGACTTTGGTGATCCGCTGCTGCACCTGTCCCCGCCACTTATTGATTTGGCGTTTCATGGCAGACTTGATACCCGGGTTCGATTCCGCAGCCATCATCACTTGTGGCTGCATCATGAGTTCGTGAATTGCATTGTCGATAATGCCGGACTCACTCAGCATCAAGGCTAAGTTCATCCCTTCAGATATAGGCATAAGGGCTACAACTCCTTAGGCAAAATATTCGGACAATTGAGTAATGCGAAACGCATTTTTCTCAATCATGACTTTCAGGTCATGCACCGCGTCCGTGGCAAGCGACAAACTGTGTTCAATTTGTTCCGGCAATTGCGGATCAATAAAATTATGCGGTAATGCGCCGTGGAAACTACTGCGCGACATTTTCAGGTTATGTTCGGCATCTACTGCTTTTTCTGATGCGCGTTCGGCTTCTTTCAGCCAATGGGCTTGTTGTGCATCGGTAATACCATGCTCACCGGCAATACCCACCAGCACTGCACGATTGGCAATATCTTTAATGACCAAACGTTGTTGCGCGTCGACTTCAAACTGGAAACGACACAGGTGGGTATTTTTATTCACAAAGCCGTACATATCACACTGGCCTGATTTGATTTTTTTCTCAAACTCATCGCCATCCACATACACCCAGCGGCTATCGCCCTTTTCTTGCTCTGACACCGATGGGTTCTGCTGCAGCATCACCAGTTTGATCATGCGAGGATTATGATTGACGTTATAACGCTTGGCCGTTGAGAAATCGTATTTAAACCATTCCTTACGCATCATGGATTCACGGGTGAACGTCATGCACAGTTCAGCCAGAATCTCATTCTGAATATCTTCCAGAATGACTTTGGCTTCATTTGCGCTGGCCTGTGCGGCTTCCTGATTGAATGCTTTCTGCGTGGCAAAATCCTGAATAATAGTCTGAATAACCTGGCGAGATTCCGGGCTGTTCCACATACAATCACGTAGCAGTAGAAGATCCAATGGATTGATTGCGTCGCGGCCATTAAAGAAGGCACTGGCTTTCAGAAGGCGTACCGACTTTTTCCAGCGGCGGTCAGAGATATACAACTCACTCTCTTGTGCATCCACCCCATCCTCTTCCGCAGAACGCGTTTCAATCATGCTTTTCAGCTGGTAAATCTTCTCAAAAATAGCGTCTGAGAGTGTGATGCCATCAATGTGTGACTGCCAACTTTCGTATTCTTCATCCGTAATGGCTAACCCCGGCTCCATTTGCGAAATGGCTGGGCCTTCTCCCATCAACATGGCTTTAAAGTTTTGCTTCTCTTGAATACGGTTAACAAACACACGTACCAGCATGCGGTCGTACAAAGCTTCAAGACCGCTGTCTTCGTCCGGCAATTCATTCGATGCCGTGATGAGCAAGCGCATTGGCACAGGCAGAACGTCTTGCCCGTTTTTGAAGGTGCGCTCGTTCACCACTGTCAACAAGGTATTAAGGATAGCCGGCCCCGCTTTCCAAATCTCATCCAGGAACACGACTTGCGCGGTCGGCAAATAGCCGTCCACTAAACGGACATATTTACCGTTGTCTTTGAGTTCTTGAATGGAAAGTGGACCGAAAACTTCTTCGGGGGTAGAAAAACGTGTCATGAGGTAGTCGAAAAAGCGGCTGTTATCAAAAGCCTGAATAAGTCGCTTGGCAATCAAACTTTTCGCAATACCGGGCGGCCCTAATAAGAACACGCTCTCCCCGGCCAATGCAGCAAGCAGACACAATTTGATGGTTTCTTCACGCTCGTACACCCCGTTTGACAGGGCTTTGATAAGCTTTTGAATCCTCTCGGAAACAAGCGCCTTATTGGGTTGAGCACTGCTTGCCATTGTCAGCATATTTCCGACCTCTTTTGGTTAGCGCATCCTTGTGCATCACACTCTTAGTAGCATAGACACAAACAATACGTTGTTACAATGATGTTAATAGACATGTTTTGTTACATCCTTTATATATCAAAGACATTGTTTCAGCTCTAGCACACAATCTTTGTTTCCAATATTGAGATCCTGGTAACAGAATTTTCATCCAATATCTGTGCTTTTTGTATCCAATATCGAAATTTCCTCCATTTTTGTTGATGAAATATAAAAAATGTTGAGCGTTTGATCGCTGCATAAAGTGTGATGGGAAAGACTTTTTCGAGAGTCATTTTCAAGTCTTGCATTTACTGATAGGAAGGAAAGTATCAGAACGTCTTCTGGTGGAGATTTCAAAGAGTCAGTATTAACTCATGACTCATTGCACATATCATAGATAAATGACTAACGCGCTGTTTCATTGACATAAAAGTGTAAACAGATTGTATGCCCCACCCGGCTTTGTAATCATGAGGTGAATATCGAACACGAGTACTGTCTGCTTTCATGAATACACTGTCGCAACTCCCGCCTCGTCTTATCGTTTTTGTCTGTATCGGCGTATTATTGTCTGCGCTTGTACCTGCAAATGGCCAATTAGATATCGTCGTATCGATCATGACGTTGGTGCTGATCATCATGCTGCTACGTGAAGATGTGGATAAGAACATGCGCAGTTGGCTGATGTTAGCAACAGGCACCTATTCCATTGGGGTTCTGGCTGATATTCTCGATGAGGTGCCAGAGTTAGATTCACACTGGCTGATCAATTCAATCGACAATATCTTCATGCATATTGGCGTTTTTTTGATCTGCTTTTGTTTTATCAAAATGATGACCTCTCGCCGCTCACTGATTAATGAACTCAACAACCAAATTGACATTGCCCATCAATTAGAAGCGGAATTAAGCCGGTTGGTGTTAGAAGATGATCTGACGGGGCTGCAAAACCGCCGGGCCTTATTCCGTCATTTTGATGAAATGGCTTTTTCTCATGAACGCGGCGTCTTAGCCTATATCGATATCGATAACTTTAAACAGGTCAACGACACCTTCAGCCACGCGTGTGGTGATGCATTACTGGTAAAAATAGCTCAACATTTAAGAGACACGGCGCCAGCAGGCAGCCAAATTTACCGTATTGGTGGCGACGAGTTTGTACTGCTACTGCCTTCTGAAGACACCGAGAACAGTCAGGCGTGGTTGAGTGCGCTCTATGATGCCAGCGAAACCACGCGCGATTACTACCAGATTGATTTAAGCGTGGGTTTATCCCCTTATTACCCCGGTAACCTGAGCGATCCGGATGCCATTTTAGTCAAAGCGGATAAAGCGATGTATAAGGAAAAAATGGCTAAAAAAGACGAGAATTAACAGCAGCCAGTGATTTATTCTGTACTCATCCCATTCGACTTTTCACATTAGTGTCATAGTCTCGTAATAGCATGGGCGCCATTGTTCATTTGGTGCTATTGGAGATTGACATGTTTACCCGATCCACGTTGTACGCGATCATTGCTGGCTTGTCGTTCACGGCTTCTGCCGAAGACACAGTGACCATTACCGGATCGACCTCAGCGAGCCATATTGTAGAAGTATTGGCAGAAACCTACACGAAAGCGACACCTGATACGAATATCGAAGTACAAGGCATTGGCTCGTCTGCCGGGATACAAGCGCTGAAAAAAGGCGTGTCGGATTTGGGTATGAGCTCTCGCTATTTGAACACGGATGAAATTAAGCCGGATGTCGAAACGGTCTTGATTGCCCATGATGGCATTGCCATGGTGGTGCACAAAGACAATCCGGTCACCAACTTGTCACGTGAACAAATCGAGCAGATCTATCAGGGTAAAATCACCAATTGGAAAGACGTCGGAGGGCCTGACCTGTCAATGGCTGTCGTCAGCCGTGAAAATGCCTCGGGATCACGCTTTTCGTTTGAAGACTACATGCACCTGACTCGTGAAATTGATGGTCAAGTCGTTTCCGGAGTTAATCCACGAGTGTTGGTCGTCAATACCAATGGTACAGTGAAAAGTCTGGTCTCTCGCAACAAGCATGCCATTGGCTATATTTCATTGGGCTCTGTCGATGATTCTGTTAAAGCGCTCTCTTTTGATGGCGTTGCGCCAACGTTAGATAATCTTGAATCCGGTGATTATAAGATTTCACGTCCTTTTTTAATGCTATACAAACCTAAGAAAGTGGCCAAGCCAGCGAAAGCCTTTATGGATTACGTGACTTCGGAGAACGGGCAAACCTTAGTAGAGAAATACAACTACATGCCCGCCCATCAATAAGTCATATCCTGTTCTACATACAAAAAAGCCGACACACTTCAATTGCATCGGCTTTTCTATTCACTAAAATGTATTTCTACGAAAAGATATTCCGCGCGAGTTATTCCACGGGATATTTGTACTCGCTGCCCCACTCTGTCCAAGAGCCATCGTAAACAGTCAGCTTTTTACGGCCAGATAAATCCGCCGCCAATGCCAAAATACAGGCCGTAACACCCGACCCACAGCTGAAAATCAATTGCTGTTCGGGTTCACTCAACGCATCAAATCGCTGCTTTAACTGATCATCCGGCAAGAAATAACCGTTATGCAGCAATTGGCTAAACGGCAGGCTGTTTGCGTAATGCATATGGCCACTACGAACCCCTTCTCGCGGCTCAGGCTGTAAGCCATAAAATCGCTCAGCAGGACGCGCATCAAAGATTTGATTGTCCGGATCATTTAAGTGCTGATGCAAAGTATCCCCATCAATCACCCACGCATGATCTAAGGTTGCCTTATACTGGGTGGGTGTGACCGCCTCAGGGCGTTGCGTGTCCACCGCATACCCAGCGGCTCGCCAGGCAGGAAAACCGCCATCCAGCACGGCTACATGCTGATGCCCCATTGCACGGAACATCCACCATACCCGTGGCGCAGAAAACATCCCCTGACTGTCATACACCACAATGACACTGTCATTACTGACCCCTAACTGACCGACCTCGTCAGCAAAATGCGCAGCGGTCGGCAGCATGTGTGGCAAGCTCGCATCTGGATCCGCGATTTTTTTATCGAAATCGAAATATTGCGCATGAGGAATACGCTTTTGTTGCCATTCAAGATAGCCATTACGTTCAGACCCCGGCATAAACCAACTGGCATCCAACACCACTAACTGCGGATGTGTTAAATGCTCAGCTAACCATTCGGTAGAAACCCGTGAAGAAGGAAGCATTAACGCTGACATTTGATTTTCCTTTGCACAAAAAGAACCGCCATCACAAACATTGACGTATGAAACGTAAATACACTGGCGGTGAATCAACACTATTCGATATGATAAACAGACCATAGTTGCGGTAAAGGAATATCTCATGAAACAGACAAAGCATTGTCCCGCAACCACTGATGTACAGACACCTTCATGTTGTATCAAAGGATTGTCAATGAAACAAATCTCAAGCGCACTGATTGTTAGCAGTGTAATACTTGCAACGCCCGCTTTTGCATTTAATGCTGGCAGCTTCTCATTTTCCATGGATAACGACGGCATTGTAGGGACAGATCAGAACTACACCAATGGCGTGTTTTTAGAATATAACGCACCCGCCAGCCACAATTTGTCGATTGATGGTCCTGCTCCAATCCGTTTTGCCGCACAATGGTTACCTTTAGATGACGCCGCCAAACAAGGCTGGAGCCTGCGACTTGGCCAACAAATGTGGACGCCGGAAGACATTGAGTCAACCGAACCCGTCCCAAATGAGCGCCCTTACGCTGGGGTATTGTTTCTAGAAAGTGGCATTTACCAGTACACCCCGTCTTCTGTCGATAAATTTAACCTGATGCTGGGTGTTATTGGCCCGAATGCCTTTGCTGAACAAAGCCAGAAGTTTATCCATGAAATTATTGGATCCGATGATCCGATGGGCTGGGATTATCAAATCGAGAATCAAATGCTGTTTAATCTGGGTTATCAGGGTCATCGCCTGATCACTCGCCAACCAACATCAGGTAATAACAGTTACGACATCAGTGCGGTGGGCCGCTTGAATGCGGGTAATTATCAGAGTGAAGCTGCTATAGGCGGAGTCATGCGTTGGGGTAAGCACCTTGCTGATAACTTTGGCACCACGGGGTTTACGCCGGGTAAATTTGTCGACAGCGGCGTACTGGCCACCAGCCAATCCGGTTACTTTTTCTTTGCCGGGCTTGAGGGTCGCTACCGTTTTAATGATGTGACCATCGAAGGGGATCGCCCGGACAATGTGCCCGATACTCACATTGAACACTGGCAAGCCACTGCCGTGTTGGGTGCGGTGTATTATCAGCCAAAATGGGGAGCCAGCCTCAGTTTCGCCACCAATACGCCAGATTTTAAAGAAGATCCTCGCAGCTCCAACTCTAACGGTTCTATCGAGTTTTTCTGGCGCTTTTAATTCTCGCCTTTGATTCCCGAGCTCTCTTCAATATTTGCCCCAACAAAAAAGCCTTACTCATCACAAGTAAGGCTTTTGCATTTCAGGCTACCGTTCTAAATGGCAGAGAAAAATAACTTAGGCGACAAATTGCACCAATGCAGAAATGCCATCTTCATCGAACTGCCCGGCTTCAGCGCGTTTAACAATCTCTTCGGGTGTAAAACGTGTGCCGTCATACACCACAACCATACTGGTATCCCCAGACTTCAGGAAGGTGGTTTCACCGTATTCGGTATAACGGGTCGCACCGATGCTGATGATCGCCTGTGTTGGGTATTCAGCGTTGGCTAGGTGCATCGCAATGTGCTCTGTCGGGCCCACATCCTGCTGATTGTTCATACGATCCATGATCCAATCCAACAGCTTTTCATGGAAGTAGCTATAGCCCAATACCGGACTGTCTTCGCCGTAACGGTGCAATTCACCATCACGCAAATGGAAGCTGGCGATGCGGTATGCGTCCAGTTCACCACCTTCTGCCAAACTGGATAACGAGATCAAACGGTCAGATAAACCTTTGGTCTGCTCGCCCCAGTTTTTCTTTTCGCTGATTTTCTTCGCATTCGGTTTGCGAATTGAACAGTCATTGTAAGCAGCAAAATGCGTTGGCTTGATACTGACCACACGCTCACCGTCATAAGTGATATCACAGAGCAGTGCCACTTCCGGCTCGATTTGCAGATTGTCCGCATCATTTGGCGGCACAATCGTGTTATGTGACAACGGGTAAGTCGACAAGAAGCCCGCTTTTTCGGAAGGGACGTAAAAAGGGAAAATCGCTTTCGGCTGAATCGCTTCTTTCACTTCAACAGCAAGGAAGTCTTTATCTTCGCCCGCCTGCTCTAAGTGGCCTGCAAAATTACCTGCTACCCCAAAACCAATCACATGTTGATATGACATCCATTTATTCTCATGTTCAGCTAAATTACCGGTATTTTAACTGGCCTTGCACCAGTAGCACGAGAATTAGCTCACATCACGGATGATTGCTTCACGACATTTTTATTCATCGGCAAAGTTGTAAGTAATAATTAACCGTTATTTAACATGTGGTTATCTTTTAGTAAGATCGCCCTGCAAGAAACAGGACGTTAACTTATGTGAACCATGGGTATCAAAACTATGTTCATCCCAACGTGTTCACCCCAACGAAAAGGAATTTAGCGACATGGATAACCCGCAAATAACATTCCGCCCTCACCTACTGGCACTATCACTCGCCCTCCCTGCGGTGGCTTTCTCAGGCTTCGCCACAGCCGAGATGCCAGCGAGCGCAGATGTACATTCAAGCAAGGCCGCTTCAACATTGAACACAAAAGTGATGAACGGCGAACCAGCCAGCAGCGTTGCCAACGATTTACTGCCTTGGCAAGCTGCCATTATGTCAGAAGAAGTGTATGGCGGTTATTACTCTGGGTGTGGCGCCGTTATTATCAGTGATTACTGGGCAGTCACAGCAGCGCATTGTTTAGAAAGTTATGCGCAATTAGGCAATACCCTGATCGCTGGCACAACCTACATCCCTAATTCCACAGGTGAAGCGAATACCGTCGATGAAAAATTCAAATTCAATATTGTGGAAAAAATCAAGCATCCTGGTTTTAACGGTATCTATGACCTAGATGACGATATTGGACTAATCAAAGTTGACCGCCCGCTGTCCAGCGTGGCAAAACCGATTAAACTCGCCACCCCTGACGAACAAGCATTGGCCAATCAGGATTTTGTGAACACTTGGACACCAACAGCCGCTACCAATGGCAATGTTATTGCGTCTGGCTGGGGGAATACCGAACCTGATTTTCTCCCCCCTAATGAATTGATGGTGGTGAAACTCGCGGGCATTCCATTAGATCAATGTGATGAAGGTGATCTTCCTTTAACCGGCAGTTCTCACTTCGTCTGTGCCGACAGTAACATTCCAGACGTCAAAAAAGACGTATGTGCGGGGGATTCCGGCGGGCCGCTGATTTGGCAAAACCCGAACAACGCAGGTGATACCGATCATGGTTTACGCGTCATCGGCGTCACCAGCTATGGTCCTTACTGTGATGAAAAATATATCGGTAACCCACTTGCTCAAACCAATGGCCTCTACACAGAATTGGCGGCTTACTACGACTGGATTGCCCTAGAGACACAATTAAACCTGCCGGGCTTAGCCACTTCATCTTTCACTCACAATCCCTTTGATCTAGTGAGTGAAGATGCCACCAACCCTGATGCCGGAACCGGTAATGGTGGCGGTGAAGGCAGTGGTAATGGAGATGGCAACGGTGAATCAGGAAAAGAAACAGAATCTTCGACCACGTCTAAATCATCTGGTGGCGGTAGCATGCCGTTAGGCCTATTGGCCTCGTTGATGGCACTGGCTTTCTGGCGTCGTCAACTCGGATAAGTTCACCCAAGTCTGTTGATTAATATACTGAGGCCAACCCTGCATTTCCCCCTTGCAGCTGGCCTCTTTTATTGCTTCGTCATACCGAAAATACAGTCACATAAAAAAAGCGCCCGAAGGCGCTTTAGTCACAGAGATAACGTCAATAACGTATTAATCGTCTTCTAACTCTATCAGCTTGGTTGAGCCACCATGGAATTTCTCACGCTGGCGCTGAACCAGTGCGAAGAAACCTGGGATCAGGAAGGTACCAGCTAACAGTACGCACAACAGGCCACCCGTTAAGGAGATCCCCAGTGAGTTCTGACTGATGTGACCTGCACCTGAAGCAAAGATCAGCGGCAGAATACCCAAAATGAACGACCACGACGTCATGTTCACCGCACGGAAACGCAGACGACCACCACGTACCGCCGCCTGTTCGATATCCAACTCTTTTTCTTCACGCTCGATCTTGGCAAATTCCACAATCAAGATGGCGTTCTTCGCCGCCAAGGCAATCAAGAGAACCAAACCAATCTGTGCGTACAAGTTCAATGGTGTACCGGTAATGGTTAACGCCAAGAAAGATCCCAACGTCGCAACCGGTACAACAAGAATGATCGCCAGCGGAATACTCCAGCTCTCATACTGTGCCACCATGAACAGGTAAATAAAGATCAAAGCTAACGCAAACGCATAAATCGCCTGGTTGCCCGCCTGCACTTCCTGATATGCCATGCCGGTCCACTCATACTGGTAACCTTGTGGCAGCACTTCTGCCGCAACACGTTCCATTGCCGCAATCGCATCACCACTTGAGTAACCCGGCGCCGGAGAACCTTGAATCACCACCGAGCGGTACATGTTGTAACGCCATGCCACGTCTGGCTCAAACACTTGCTCCACTTTCGTCAGCGTACTTAGCGGGATCATGGTGCCGTTTGCAGATCGAACGTGGAAACGATCTAACGCATCCAAGTTGTCACGGAAGTCACTGTCCGCTTGCAGCGTTACACGGTAGTTCTTGCCGTACATCGTGAAATCGTTCACGTACATAGAACCTAAGTTACCCTGTAGCGTTTGGAAGATTTCTGTCAGTGGAATACCTAACTGCTTGGCTTTCACACGGTCGATGTCCACATAGAAATGCGGCACGTTGGCACGGAAGGTACTGAAGGTGTATTGGATTTCAGGCTGCGCATTGGCTTTCTTAATCACTTCCCCCATGACATTGGCCAAATCAGTACGGCTACGGCCCAGCGTATCTTCCAGTACAAATTCAAAGCCTGATGCCGGTCCCATCCCCGGTACCGCTGGGGCACCCATGGCAAACACGACCGCTTCCGGCAGTGTCATCGCCGCACGGGCATTAATACGGCTGGAAATCGCAAAGGAGGAATGATCCCCTTCCATCGCATTTCGCTCGTCCCACTCTTTCAACTTAATGAACAGTGACGCACCGTTGGATGCCGAAGCACCGGTCAGGAACGCAAAGCCATTGGCGACGGTAATACCTTCAATGCCCGGCTCATCAGCCAGCATTTCTTGCAGTTTGATGGTCGTCGCTTCAGTACGTGACAGTGATGCTGAGTCCGGCAGCTGCACGTTAACCAGCAAGATACCTTTATCTTCTGTCGGAACAAACGCTGTTGAAGTGGTTTTCGACAAGTAGGTTACCGCACCGACCGCCAATACAAAGAAGGTCACCAGCAATGCCACTTTGCGGACAAGGAAGCCTGCAATGGCGCCGTATTTCAGTGTAATTTTATCCAGACCACGGTTGAAAATCTCAAACCAGCGTGCGGTGTTACCGCCACCTTGTTTCAACACCAAGGCACACAATGCTGGCGATAAGGTCAAGGCGTTAATTGACGAGATCAGTACCGAGATACAAATGGTCAGTGCAAACTGGCGGTACATGATACCGGTAATACCCGGCAACATTGCCACCGGCAGGAATACCGCCAACAAAACCAAGGTGGAAGTGATAATCGGGCCCGTTACCTCTTTCATCGCGATCAGCGTCGCTTTACGCGGTGTCAGGCTTGGATCACGCGCCATATTGGTATCCACGTTTTCGATAACCAGAATGGCGTCATCTACGACGATACCGATAGCCAGAATCAAACCGAACAAGGTCACGGTATTGATGGTAAAGCCAGCCGCCAGCATGATGGCAAACGTACCGATCAGCGAAACCGGAATCGCAACAACAGGGATCAAGGTAGAACGCATGCTACCCAAGAACAGGTACGTCACCGCGATAACCAACAGAATCGCTTCAATCAGGGTTTTCACCACCCCTTTGATCGATTCAGAAACGAACAAGGTAGTATCATAACTGGTCTCGTAAGCCATGCCTTCAGGGAAGTCTTTACTCATACGCGCCAGCGTATCCATCACCGCTTTACCACTTTCCAATGCATTTGCATCAGTCTGCAGGTTTAACGTCACAATAGACGCAGGCTGGTTACGGAAATTACCGTTACCGTCATAGAACTTTTTACCCAGTTCTACGCGAGCAACGTCTTTGAGGTACACCATTGAGCCATCATTGTTGGCACGCAGTACCACCTTTTCAAACTCATCGACGCTTTCAAGACGACCTTTTGTCACCAGGTTAAACTGCACTTCTTGCGCGGCACTGTAAGGGGCGGCCCCCACTTTACCTGCTGCAACCTGAACGTTTTGCTCTGACAAGGCTTTGTGTACGTCAGATGTGGTGAGCCCCAAGTTCGCCATCTTCTCTGGGTCAAGCCAGACACGCATGGAGTATTCACCGCCACCGATCACGTTCACTTCACTGATCCCTTTCACGCGCGCCAACTGGTCTTTCACGTTCAGGTTAATATAGTTGATCAGGAACTTATCGTCATACTGGCCGTCAGGTGAATAGAAGTTCAAAACCATCAGCAAGTCAGGCGAGCGTTTTTTCACCGTCACACCGACCATACGCACTTCTGCCGGTAGCTTAGATTCAATCTGAGCAATACGGTTTTGTACGTTAACCTGTGCCATATCCGGATCGGTACCGATATCAAACGTCACGTTCAGGCTGTATGAACCGTCATTGGCGCTTTTCGAAGACATGTAGATCATGTTTTCAACACCATTGACAGAGGCTTCAATCGGGTCAGCGATCGCCTCTTCTACTACCTCAGCACTGGCGCCTGAATAGAAGGCTTTTACACCCACCGACGGCGGACTGATTTTCGGGTATTCCGCCACAGGCAGGTTCATCGCTGCGATAGCACCTGCCAAGGTCAGAATGATTGAGATCACCAGCGCAAATTTAGGGCGCTGGATAAAAAAGCGGCTTAGCATGATTACCCTTTCGCCTCTTCATTTTCCAAGCGCACGGTCACGCCGTTACGCACACGCTGCAAGCCCTTGGTCAGCACGGTATCGTCGGTATTCACACCTGATGCGATGATGATCCCTTGCTCCGTTTGAGGCCCTAACTTCACGTTGCGGCGTTCCGCCACATTGCCGTCTGTCAGCACCATCACAAAATCCCCTTCCAGATCGCTTTGTACCGCACGACGTGGGATCACGATACGTTCTACCGGCGATTTCTCACGCAGGAAAACCTGCACGTGCTGACCCGGCAACAATACCTGCTCTGCATTATTAAAGCTGGCGCGCATCGCAATCGTACCGGTGTTCAAATCAATGCGGTTACCAATGTAATCAACCGTACCTAATTGATCATATTGCTCACCGTTCGATAGGGTCAGTACCACTTCTACATCATTTGATCCCTTACCGGCACCATCCAGTGAATCGATGCCAAGTTCCAGACGCTGACGCTCACTCACATTGAAAGACGCTTGCATCGGGTCCAAGCTCACCAAGGTGGTCAATACACCGGCGTTTGGCGACACCAAATCACCAATACTCACCTTACTGTCACTGATACGGCCACTGAAAGGCGCGACGATACGGGTGTAAGAAAGATCCACTTCAGCGGCTTTCACCTGTGCTTTGGCTGCTTTAAGCTGGGCTTCCGCATTCAGTTTTTCTGCCGTTAAACGATCATATTCTGATTGGCTGATACTGCCTTTAGGTAGGAGGTTTTCACCACGCTGCCAGTCAAGGTTGGCACGCTTTAGAGTGGCTTCTGCCTGAGATACCGATGCTTGTGCACTGGCTAGACGGGCTTCATACGCCGCCGGTTCAATTTCAAACAATAGCTGGCCTTTTTCAACCTGCTCACCTTCTTGGAATGAACGAGATTTTAAGTAGCCTGACACTTGTGCGGTAATGGCAACGTCTTCCATGGCCTCTGTACGGCCCACAAATTGTTTGCCTTGTTGATAATCAATCACAGTAACAGGTTGTGCTGCCACCAAAGGCATCATTGCGCCAGGTTGCCCTGTCGCTTTCTCGCCACACCCCACCAGCAAGCTGGTACTTATGAGCGTTGCGAGCATCAGTTTCTTATTCATATTGCCGACCATCTAAAATGTAAAAAAAGCGCAAAAGATTTGTTAACCTGTAATAATGTGGATTATGGGGTTAACCTTCCCTTCCCGCGCAGAAATGGGTAATTCATTGACCTCTGCGGCTGAAAATAGCATTCTGCGTTTAATAGAAGCTGAACAATATCAGGGTTAAAAGAAGATTTTTGCTTCAAATGTTTCAAAACATTTCAAAGCGTGACATTTTAATAAAACCCACTTTGATTCAAATCATTTAGTGCCTATAACTCATAAGGTTATCATTAGCACAAAGCATACCTAGGAAGTATATTTCATGGATTATCTACCGATATTTTTATCATTAAAGAATAAAAAAGTGGTCGTTATAGGCGGTGGTGAGGTGGCATGCCGAAAAATCGACTTATTAAGGAAAGCTGAGGCGAACATTACCGTGGTTTCCCCGGCGCTTCACCCTTATTTGCACGGCCTGGTAGAGAAAGCGGCGATCACATGGATTAACAAATCCTATACACCCGACGATTTAAACGGGGCCATGCAGGTCTGGGTCACGACGAATAATCGCGCACTCAATCATGACGTTTTTGAAGATGCCCAAGTACGGGGATTATGGGCAAATGTGGTTGATGATAAAGACTACTGTAACTTCATCACGCCCTCTCTAATCGATCGCACGCCCATTCAGGTGGCGATATCCAGTGGCGGCGCCTCCCCTGTTTTAGTGCGTTTTTTACGCGAGAAACTGGAAACACAATTACCGCAAAACCTGAGCCTGTTAGCCGACTATGCCGGTCAACAGCGTGACCGTATTAAGCAGTATTTTAAGACCGTGGATGAGCGTCGAAAATTTTGGGAATTGTTCTTCCGCCATGCCGGTGTAGAACAAGCCCAAAGCATGGATGAACTAGAAGTGCATTTTCAGCAATTACTAGACGATAATACAGATTCACTTGCGGGCCTGTACTTGATTGAAACCGGCACCGATCCTGAGATGCTGAGTTTGAAAGCACTGCGTTTAATGCAGCAATCGGAGTTTGTACTATTCCCGTCGGGGAAAGATGACGGCATTTTCCTCGATTTATGCCGCAGGGATGCCGACCGCGCACCTTACACACCTAGCACGCTGAATAGGTTAGTTAAGCAATATATAGATGAGGGATTGCGCGTGTGTGTGCTTGCGGATAAACAGAACGCTTCTGACTTGTTTGGGCCTTTACAGCACTATCGTCACGCGCAATATGTACCGACCGTATAACGGTGAGAACTCATCGCCCATTCAGCACATTGGACTGTTTCTGATTTTCTCACTGATTAATCGCATGGCTGCTCCGTCTTTTTAGGGGCAGCGCTTTTCACGCAGCAACCGCACAGCACATTTCTCACAACACAATTCTCTCACCGCTATTCTTAGGCCGTGTCGCCAATCTCAGCCTCTCTGCGCCAGCCATGTATTAGCATGACCATCTTATTCGCGAGGTTTCAGCCTGCGTAACGGCGCGCCATCAATATATGGTCTAAAACCATACAAAATAGATACTAAAATCACAAAAAGTTCGCTTCACCACGACTAAAGTTGTTAAATAGGTATAATTATTTGTTAGTAAAGGAAGGCCTTGCAGTGATACATGATATTGCTACCCTCACCGTTACCGTTTTCATGGGCTTTTTTGCCATGATGAACCCGATTGCCAATACCGCCGTTTTTGTCGGTTTAACCGGCAGTCAAAACGCTTCTGAACGCCGCAATACCGCCATTAAAGCCTTAACCACCGCCTTTTTTATCGTTGCGACATTTTGCTTACTCGGTAAAGGCATCTTCAGTGTGTTTGGCATCACCTTGCCAGCACTTCGACTTGCCGGCGGCATTTTAGTCTTTTTAGTGGGTTATCATATGTTACAAGGTAACGCCTCTAAAATGCATTCCACCAGCAACGATGAAAGCGACGCTCAAAACAATGAGAACGCTGGAAAAGACATCGCTATCTCTCCCCTTGCCCTGCCGATTTTAGCGGGTCCAGGCACCATTGCGACCGCCATGAACTATTCCGCATCCGGCGACATGCTACATATTGTCATTACGATTGCCGCCTTTGCGACACTGTGTTTGATTACCTTCGTGTGTTTCTTATTTGGCCAAAAACTGGTGAGCAAAATCGGTGAGAGTGGCATCAGTATTACTACGCGCCTGATGGGATTGATCCTGACCGTTATCGGCATGCAAATGCTGATTCAGGGTGTGCACGATGCCTATGCCCTATTTCAGACAGCCGCGATTCCTACATAATCATCTGTAGTCAATGCAGATAAACGCATCCTGACAGAATAGACATTGATAGAGTCACCTGTGTGGCTCTATTTTTTTATCAAGTGATTGCGAAACTTATCGGGTTCCATTACCCTGTAATGCTGCGTGAATTTTACCGCACTAACCGTCTGGTCATTGGACGGTTCACACCATCGATATACGTATCGAATTATGGAAAAGGTAAACAGGTAAAATATGAACTATCCACAATCACTCCCTCACTCTCACAAGCAGCTGCTTTCTCATATCCTTGCGGTATTTACTCAAGACCCACGTATCGTCGGTATTGGGGCCAGTGGTTCGTATGCGTCTGACACTATGGATCAATACAGTGACTTAGATTTGGTCATTGCTATTAATCCTGATGACTACGCTGCGGTGATGGAAGAACGCTTCACACTTATCGAACAATTAGAAGGCAAAGTCGCCGCTTTTACTGGTGAGCACGTCGGTGAACCCCGTTTGGTAATTGCATTATTTGCCCCACACGCGCTGCATGTGGATTTTAAGTTTGTCGCATTACCGGATGCTGCTGTGCGTGTGGATGACACCAAAGTGGTGTGGGAGCGTGACGGTCAACTCAGTGCAATTTACGCGCAATCTACCCCACACTATCCATGTCCAACACCGCAATGGGTAGAAGATCGTTTTTGGGTTTGGGTCCATTACGCTGCCACAAAGATTGCCCGTGGTGAGTATTTTGAAGCGGTGGAGTTTCTCTCTTTCTTACGTGGCATGGTGCTTTCACCGCTGGCGTTACAACAACGTGGTCTTACCCCATCGGGTGTACGTCACTTAGAAAAACGTATGCCGGATGTTGCTTCACTGCTGACAGAGACCATCGTGCAGCCAGAAAAAGCCCCATTGATCATGGCGTTTGAGAAAATCATTGCGTTCTACCTGACTTTACGCGAGCGTGAAGACGTGACGATTCATCATGAAGCCCAAGCCTTGGCGCTGGCCTATTTTCAACATGCATTCTCTGTCTCTGAGAACTGACTGGTTGTTAGAGTAAAATAGCAACGGGAGGCAATGATGCCTCCCGTTTTGTCTTTTCTGCTTTTGCTATCAAACGTGACTATTTGTAGTCATTCATCGGACCGATATCCATCCGTACATCTACTTCACCTTGCGCATTCACAAATAAAATAGGGCGATTTTCTGACCCTTGTTGGCTGTAATACTCTAACGCTTTGATCATCACCCCATCTGGCGTATTGATGATGATCCCGGGTACACACGTATAAATAGCGTCATTCTGATTCGCATTTTCAGCTGGAATATGGATTTCTGTCCCTTGATGGTTATCAATCATCATTGAGACTTTATACCGATAAAATGAACCTGAACCATTAGATTGTGCAGAATACGCAACCGGTACCACCGCTTTAATGCGATCATTCAAGCGAATTTTGATCTCTTCTTTACTGATTTTTGGTTTCTCACTGAAGAAGCTGGATTTCCCTTGCTTCACATCACCGCCATGTCTGACCGCACCGTTATCAAAATTCGGCCGTGCAGGTACCCCTTCGGCACCAAAGGTGGCGACATCCACCTGTGTGCCATCATTCAATAACACCAATGCATACACATCGTAGTCAGTTCCACTGTTCCAGGAAATCGACGCCGTAATCTCAGGTGTTTTTTCAATCAATACGGCTTTTTGGCCTTTGGTCAAATCCACCTTACCGCTGACTTTTTGGAAATTTACACTGGGTGCAGGTGTGGGCTTAGATATTGGTACTGAAGTTGGTGCAGGCGTCGGACTAGGTGCTAACTCTGTTTCCGGCTCAGCTTCTACTTCAATGCCGTACATCCCACAGAGACCCGCAAGTCCTGTCGCAAACCCTTGCCAAACAGAACGCAACTTACATTGCCCATTACGCAGATAGACCTCTGCAACAATGATCCCTTTCTCGGTGGTAAATGACTGAGGCGTTAAAACCGTCACCGTGCCGTTGCAGTGGACTTCTGCGCTTAAGTCCAGTCCGGCAAAGCCTTTTCCCTTATCTTCCGTTAACGTAATGGCAATTTTTGCGATGGGTTGACTGGCTGGGCGCAAGGAAAAATCTAGCTGATGCACGGTCTGATCAGCAGATGTTTTAGGGGCAGTAAAGCGGGCGATATGTTGCGGATCAGCAGGCTGATTGAAAAACACCATGCCTTCATCCCCTAACACTTTACCGGTTTCATCCAGTAAAAATGCCGTTAAGTTAACATCCACCTGTGACGATGCAGAGTGTTTAATATAAATCGTGCCTTGTGATGCCGCTAATGCACAGTTACCGCCTTTTTGTAATTCCATTTGCGCTTCCTTACGTGACGTTTCAAACCGCCTGCATCGTATCGAACTGTGTTTTAAACACAATCAACATACCGACATAAATACTGGGTTTGCGAGAAACGTTACTTTCTGACCGCAATGCGTTCTTTGCCGTCTCATTTTTACTCCATTAACCACACTTACATGGAAATACATACGCCCCATTCATGTCAGCTTTTTTTACAGCCATCATGCGCACATTTGAGTGTTTAGTTTTAAATCATTGAATTTATTGAGTTAAAAATATTGGCATCATCCATGCTTATCTATATGCAACTAAATACAATTCAGCAGTATGAATATCAATCATTTTAAAGGAGAAGAATGATGATGAAACAAATAGCTCTAGCCGCGTTGTGTGTCGGTTCTTTTGCCTTTACAAGCACGTCTCAAGCAGCCGTTATGTACGATGTTATCAATGCCACCTCTAAGAACTGTAATGGCGGGCCACACGGCTTATGGACAAATAAACATAAATTCAGCAAAGGGACCTGTGGACAATACTTTAATATCCAGAAAGGGACATTCACGTTTTATAATGACCACAGTGATGAAAGCATGTGGACAGCGAACTTGTCGATGCAAGCCAAAAACCCTATTGGGGATTTAGCTGAAGTCAATATGGACTTCCATTCGTTTAGCCACAAAGAAGCCTATAAACGTGGTGGAGGTGGCCGTGACAATACTGCCAATGATCTCAACACGGCACCGACACCGGGTAACGGTGACATCGACTTCTTTACGGGTATCGGGCCTGACAGCTACATCAAAGTGACCAAAATCAACGGTAAGGAAAAGATGTTTGATGCATTGAGCCTGTTTGGTTCAAAGAATGGCAAGCCTCTTGTCTTTCAATTTGGTGATGGCGCCAGCGATAAACGAGACAACAAAAAATTACCGCTACAATTTGGTGGTGCGGCATGGTTACTGCCCTTTGTCGGCGCTAAAGGCCATCAACACTGGGATCTGAACCTACATTTTGTGAATCCAACGGTTTTCTCTGTCCCTGCACCGTCTTCTTTAGGATTCTTGGGATTGGGTGCGCTGGCACTGGCTTATTGGCGTCGTCGTCAAACACAAGCCTAGCTGCGAGTACCTTTTCACGCCCCATACAAAAGCGGCGATATCTATCATCTCGATATCGCCGCTTTCTTCATTCTCTTTTTATTGCATTATGCGTCGCCGTGAAACCAATCCAACTTCTCATGCAACGCCGTCACGCTACCCACCACAATCAAAGCTGGACTTTTTGCTTGCTTGGCGACATTCGGGAGCTCACTTAACCCACATCGGAACACGCGTTGCTCTGGTCGGGTACCGTTTTCAATAATGGCGCAAGGCATCTCTGCGGATAGCCCATGCGTCAGAAGCTTATCGGCAATATACCCACTTTGCTTCAAGCCCATATAAAACACCAAGGTGGCATTCGACTGTGCAACAGCTTGCCAGTCCATTTCTTTACCGTCTTTTTGTACATGGCCAGTAATGAACTGCACGGCTTGTGCGTGATCGCGGTGTGTTAACGGAATCCCGGCATACGCCGTTGCCCCCGCCGCCGCCGTTATTCCCGGCACTACTTCAAAATCAATGCCATGCTCAGCCAAGGTTTCCAATTCTTCACCACCACGGCCAAAAATGAACGAATCCCCACCTTTTAGGCGCACAACGCGTTTACCTTCAAGGGCTTTGTCGACAAGCAGTTGGTTGATCTGATCTTGCGGCACACAGTGATAATCCAGTTGCTTGCCCACATAAATCTTTTCAGCCTGATCATTGGCAAGCGCCAGAATGTCTGCTGACACCAGGCGATCATAAACAACCACCTCCGCTTGCTGGATCACACGAAAACCTTTTACGGTCAACAAATCCGGATCACCCGGTCCTGCTCCGACCAACGACACGAAACCACGGTGTAAATGATTCTGACATGTGCTCATCACAGCATCTCTCTCTAAATTTGAAAATAAGAAGTGACACTGTGACGAGCGATTATTCGCAGCAATGGCACTTGTTATTATCACTTTTTGTCTGGTTCTGGTTCACAAGCTGTTTAAACGGTTTGGTTAAGACTAGGCCTAAGTAGACAACGTCTTGGTTTCGCCCCACGCTCACTCGAAGACCGAACAAGCATGGGGCGATACGAAGCAAAATCACACTTTATTTCGCGCTGAATGCACCTTCTGCTTTTACTGACGTCTCTGTATTCATGTCGATCGTTGGTGCGGTACGTGCGTGTGTCAGATAAAGCGGAATACAGGTGAACAGCAAACCACCCACGATGTTACCCAAAATGGTGGGAATCAGGTTGAAGTTCAGCCACGTAGCAATACCAAAGTCAGCGCCCAACATCATGCCAAGCGGAAACAGGAACATGTTCACCACGGCGTGCTCAAAGACCAACGCGAAGAAGATAAAAATAGGCAACCACATGGCGGCGATTTTGCCTGCGACTGTACGGGCGGTCATGTTACCGATCACGCCTAGACACACCATCAAGTTACACAGAATGCCGCGTACAAAACAGGTGATCCAACCGTCCATACCCAGATTTTCAAACCCCACAGTACGGGCTGTTGCGACCGCAATAAATTTCTGGCCAACCGCGTTCGGCTCTACGCTGAAATTCATGGTCAAAGACAAGGCAATCAAACCCGCGACCAATAGCGAACCGATAAGGTTACCCAAACCAACCCAACCCCAGCAACGCAGCACACGCCCCCACGTCACACCCGGACGGTTATCAAATTTAGCCAATGGCGCGAGACCAAACACACCCGTGACCAGGTCATACCCCATCAGGCTCAAGATACAAAAACCCACCGGGAACACGAGCGCCCCGACAATGCCAATGCCCGTTTGCGTGATCGTGGTAATCGCGACTACAACTGCCAGCGAAAGGATGATCCCCGCCATCATGCCGCGTAATATCAGATCGCGCGTGCCTGTACGTACTTTTGCTTCGCCCGTATCAATCATTGTTTGGACAAATTCAGCCGGTTTTAAGTAAGACATCATGTCTCTCCCAAAAAGTTAAAATGAAAATTGAATAGTGAAAGGCTCCTTAAAGAAGCCTTTAAGCTATTAAATCTTTTTGTTTTACGCGGCGATTTCCACCATCCCTTCAACCACGCGGGCTTGATAGGCTTTCACACTGAAACGTGCGTCTTCCATGCATTCGCCGGTCGTCAGGTTAAAACGCTGTTTTTTCAATGGGCTCGCCACCCACAGCGCGCCTTGGTGTTCGCAAATTAATCCACGCGATAGTACGTTGGATTGAAAGAACGGGTCGGTATTGCTGATAGCCAATACCGCTTCTGCTTCCGTCGGACGGAACACCGCAACTTGTTCACCGTTGACCAGTGCACACACACCCGTGCCCGGTACGATGTCGCTGATTTGGCAAATCGTTTCAAATGACATAATCCACCTCGCTTAGGCTTCTGTTAACGATGCATCAGTCAGTGCAACATGTAAGATGTCGCCTTTCGCATCAGGGTGTTTTTCGGTGTAAGTTGCTGGACGGTGCTGCTCACGCTCAGGCACAAAGGCCACGTTGTCGTCACGCTGGTCGGAGTTAATGAAGTGGGCAAAACGGGTCAGCTGCGATTCATCATTGATCGTTGCCGTCCATTCACACTCGTATTCATCTACCAACTTGGCAACATCCGCTTCAAGTTGCGCGTTGATGTCCAGTTTGTCGTTCACGATAACGTCACGCAGGTAATCCACGCCCCCTTCCATGTTTTCCATCCACACAGAAGTACGCTGTAGTGGCGCAGCAGTACGGATGTAGAACATCATGAAACGGTCGATGTATTTGATCAGAGTCTCGCGATCCAAATCGCTCGCCAGCAGATCCGCATGGCGCGGTTTCATACCACCGTTACCACACACGTACATGTTCCAGCCAGCGTCCGTCGCGATAATACCAAGATCTTTACCCTGTGCTTCGGCACACTCACGAGTACAACCCGACACACCAAACTTCATTTTGTGAGGGGTACGGATGCCTTTGTAGCGGTTCTCGATAAAGGACCCCAGACCAACAGAATCTTGTACGCCGTAGCGACACCAGGTTGAGCCAACACAAGTCTTCGCCATACGCAGTGCTTTGGCATACGCCTGACCCGTCTCAAAACCGGCATCAATCAGCTTGCACCAGATCTCAGGCAAATCATCTTTCTGTGCACCGAACAGGCCAATACGCTGGGCACCGGTCACTTTGGTGTAAAGGCTGTATTCTTCAGCAACGGCAGCGAGTGCGCCCAGTGCTTGTGGGGTAACTTCACCGCCCGCCATACGAGGGATAACGGAATACGTACCGTCTTTTTGAATGTTGCCAAGGAAGTTGTCGTTGGTGTCATGCAGTTTCACCAACTGTGGCTTGAGGATGTGCTCGCCCCAGCAAGAGGCCAGAATTGAGCCCACCAGCGGCTTACACACTTCACAACCGTAACCCTTGCCGTACTTCTCAAGCAGCTCGTCAAAGGTTTTGATTTCATCAATGCGAATAAGGTGGAACAGTTCCTGACGTGAATAGGCAAAGTGCTCGCACACATCATTCTTCACTTCCACGCCGGCTTTCGCCAATTCTGCATTCAGTACCGACGTCACCAATGGAATACAACCGCCACAACCTGTGCCTGCACCTGTAACGGCTTTAATATCACTAATGGTGTGATGGCCTTCTGCGACGGCTTGGGCGATCTTGCCTTTGGTCACATCAAAACAAGAACAAATCACTGCGCTTTCAGGCAAGGCATCTGCTCCCAATGACGGTTTCTCTGCGCCCGCATGGGCAGGTAAAATCAAGGCATCAGGATGCTCAGGCAAGTCGATTTCGTTCAGCATCAGCTGTAACAGATCACCATAATCAGCGGTGTCACCCACCATCACGGCACCCAGCAGCTTTTTATTGTCTTCAGAAACAATCAGGCGTTTGTACACTTCCTGCTCTTCGTTCTGATAGACATAGCTTTTACAACCCGGTGTACGGCCATTAGCATCACCAATAGAGCCGACTTTCACACCCAGCAGCTTCAATTTGGCAGACATGTCAGCCCCTTCAAACTTGCTGCCGGTGTCGCCTAGCAGGTGATCAACCGCAACAGTCGCCATTTTATAGCCCGGCGCAACCAAGCCATAGAACATGCCATTCCAAGACGCACATTCACCAATCGCATAGATGTTTTCATCTGAAGTCTGACAGTGATCGTTAATCACGATACCGCCACGCGGAGCGATATCCAGCTCCATCTGACGGGCTAACTTATCTTGCGGACGAATACCGGCAGAGAACACAATGAAGTCGGTTTCCAGCTCGGTGCCATCCGCAAAACGCATCACATTGCGGGCGCTTGTGCCTTCTGGAGCAATTTCCAGTGTGTTTTTGCTGGTATGGACATTTACGCCCATACGCTCGATTTTTTGGCGAAGCTGATTACCCCCGGCCAAGTCCAATTGCTCAGCCATCAATTTCGGGGCAAATTCCACCACATGGGTATCCATACCAAGGGCTTTCAGGGCACCCGCCGCTTCTAGGCCCAGCAAACCACCGCCAATCACGACGCCGCTTTTGCTGTTTTTCGCGCATGCTTCGATTTGCTTAAGATCTTCAATGGTGCGGTACACAAAGCAATCTTTGCCTTCATGACCTTTGATAGGCGGAACAAATGGGTAAGAGCCAGTGGCAAGAATGAGTTTGTCGTACTGGATTTCACGACCGGAAGAGGAATAGACGATGCGGTTTTGGCGATGAATATTGATGGCACGTTCGCCTAACAATACTTGAATGCCGTGTTTTTCGTAAAAGCCTTCTTTAACTAAAGACAACTCTTGCGCAGTGTGATGAGAGAAATAAGAAGAAAGGTGAACACGGTCGTAAGCGACCCGGGGTTCTTCACAGAAAACAGTGATCTCATACTTCGAGACGTCCGTTTTCTCAACGAGATCTTCGATATAACGGTGGCCTACCATGCCATTACCGACGATCACCAGTTTGAGCTTGCTCATAATCAGTTCCAGCCATTATCTGTAATACTGACCCAATTGTGATTTATGAACAAAAATGAACATATGATGTAAATCAATTACCGCTTTAAACTACCCTAAAGGGGTAGATGCATAAAAAACCAGCTAAACCGTGATCCAACATCAGGTACTTACCGAATTGCGCTGTAACAATCTTTCATTTTTGACACGTCAGTACAGTATGGCTATTCACATCACTATCAGCATTCTATCTAGGATCCTACTTGCTATATCGCGTCGTCATACCCTTAAGATCAATAACGCAATACCCTGTTGAGACCCATTTTGACAGTATGCTTGATTTGCCAAAGGCCCTCTGTCCTGTACCAGAAGATAAACCTTCATAAGTGTCAGACAAAGGCGTCAAACTATATCGCGTTGCAAAATCAGAGAGCGCTTTATCAAAAGAACCGGGCAAGTGAGCGTGAGTATTGATTGTCTGTAAATCACTTACTTGAACATCGACTGACAATAGTGCATTTACATCAACACAAAATGCCTGCGTTTGAAAACGGTGATAACCCTGCCATCCCAAAAGCCAAACGCTTATAACGCCAATCAATAGCAATGTATTTGCAATCATCGACCGCTTTGTCACAGGTCAACCCTACTATTCATCTTGCCAACGAACCCAAGCACTTTCCCATTAGCCATTCATCAACATACTGCCCGCCAACAAAAATAGCCCCTTTCTTGACGCCCTCTGTTTCAAACCCCATCGCGATATATAATCGCTGTGCTTGAACATTGTGCGCCATCACCGTCAGTTCCAGACGCTGTATATCACGTGCCTTTGCACACGTTTCAAGGGCAGAAAATAACTGTCGACCTATGCCTTGCCCGCAATACGCCTGCTTTATGCCAATCACACAGCGCATGACATGGCGTACCCGTGACAAGTTATTCACCAGACCACCGATATAACCGACAATCTCTCCGGATGTTTCCTCGACGGCCACCAGCATCACACTGGTATTGCCCTCATTGAGTTGCTGTAATCGGTTCGCCTGTTGCTCCAATGTGGTTGTACGTTCGCCCGGCTCATACAACATAAACGCTGTTTCCTGATCCAACCGTTGATTTAACGCATGCATTTGTGGCGCATCGTCACTGTTGGCTTCTCTGATTAACATGACGAGGATCCTTCTCTTGTGCCATTTTGACAATGACCTTTCACCGTACGTATTTTGACGTTCCTCATCCAGCCCTACTCATAGCGGATGAAACCCATATCACGAATTCACTTTTTACAGTGTTACACCTTACATAAGGGGTCATGTATACTGGCGAGCAGTAGCAAATACGCACTGTGCCGTTCTTAGCAAAACGAAACGCACAGCAACAAAGCAAAAGGTATCCATGTGAAAAAACAGTCTGCGAACACGGTTATCGTGTTGGACTTTGAAACCACCGGCCTGTCCCCCAACATGGGTGATCGCGCTATTGAAATCGGTGCAGTAAAAATTGAAAACGGTCAGGTGGTCGATCAATTCCAGCAACTGATGAATCCGGGTTTCCGTGTCAGCAGTTTCATTGAGGGTTATACCGGGATCAGCAATTACATGCTGGCAGACGCACAGCCATGCGACGTTGTCATGAATGACTTTGCAGATTTCATTCAGGGCTACAACTTAATTGCCCACAACGCCTCTTTTGACCAACGTTTCCTGGATGCGGAACTGCAGCGCATTGGCCGCCGTTATAACGGTGAATTTGCCTGCTCTATGCTGATTGCTCGCCGTTTGTACCAACACGCATCCAACCATAAATTGGGGACGCTGGTGAATACGCTAGACATTGAAAATGACGGAACCTTCCACCGGGCATTGGCCGATGCCGAAATGACCGCCCGTTTATGGTTGCGTATGCTGGAAGACATTCAGCATCAATACCGCACCCCGTCGCTGACCTTTGATGCGATGCACAAGCTAAGCAAAACCAGTAAAGCGACTGTACCAACCTATTTACGTAAATTAGCCTTGAGCTAAGGAGAGACACCAATGGGATTATTTGATGCATTGATCGGCAATGCCGGTGAAATGAGCCAAGATGACGCATACGAAGAGTTATCGACCATTCTGGGTGAGAGTGAAACCATTGAGTTGGCTTATAAACTCATTCGCGACATGATTGTGTTAACCAACCGCCGTCTGATTTTGATCGATAAACAAGGCCTGACCGGTAAGAAAATTGAGTACCGTTCTGTGCCTTATAAGTCCATCACCATGTTCAACGTGGAAACCACTGGCCATTTTGACTTGGATGCTGAATTAAAAATCTGGGTATCGGGTCAATCAGAGCCGCTGGACTTTGAATTTAGCGGTAAAACCAACATCTACACCCTACAAGGGTTGTTGGCAGAGAAAGTTGCAGGGAAATAATCCCGCTCGCTATCTATCGATAAACTGCACGGTTTGCATAATGCCCATGTCGATAAAACCGTGCAGCTCACAATGGCATTCAATCTGTCGTTAGATCTGAAAACGCTGTCGTATCCACGTCGCGATATCCACGATTTGCGGATAACACACTTGGTGTTCCATATCGTATTCACGCCAATTCGGCGTAAAGCCCAGCCCTTGCAGCGCCGATAACGCGTCTTTCCCCAGCGCCGGAAACACCACCGGATCAAATCGACCATGCATCATCTCAATAGGCAGTGCATGGTTCGCTTCATTCACCGTGATTGTCTCAGCGGTTGGGAAGTAGGTCGACAACGCCAACAAACCCGCCAGCGGAAACGGATACGTCAATGCCGTGTGATACGCGACCGCGCCACCTTGAGAAAAACCAGCCAGAATAATCCGATCGCTCGCGATCCCTTTTGCGCGCTCTTGATCAATCAAGGTCGCGACCTGATCGGCAGAAGCGCGTAATTGATCGTCATTAATTTCACGCCCGGCACCCATTGACAAAATGTCGTACCAAGCCGGCATGACCATACCACCATTAATGGTGACGGGAATCGAAGGGGAATGAGGAAAAATAAACCGAATTGGCGCCTCAGGCGGTAGCATTAACTCCGGTAAAATGGCTTCAAAGTCATGGCCATTAGATCCCAGCCCATGCAGCCAAATCACTGCGGCCGTTGCGGTAACCGTCGGCTCAACGACCACGGCAGATAATGTGTTCATACTGCTCCTCTGTTTATGTATTGCGTACATCGCATGCATTCACAACGAACGGTCATCTTGGTGAATACCTATCAATAAGTGGCTTCTGCCAATGTGTTGATATTACAGTACAAACAATACGTTCCGTGCGCAACGTCAATCAACGACAACGGCCAATGATCAACAACGCCACAGCATTCACTGTGGCGTTGTGTCAGTCTGTACTCAAAGCCCTTGTCTCATTCATGTATTGAATTACTCAGGCACCACCCGTGCGGTACGGCCATCCACATTCACACGCACACGTTGTCCAACGGTGAACATCATGTTTGGATTGGCTTCTTGCACAATGGCAATGGTCTCTCCGGTGTCGTCCATCTTAATGGTCAAGTTCACCCCATTACGACGGGTGACGCCTTCCGCCGCTTTACTCCCGGCATAACCCCCCAGTAAACCACCACCAATTGCGGCAATATCAGAGCCCGATCCCCCACCGATTTTTGAACCTAAAATCCCACCAACTGCCGCACCGGCAATGGCACCGACACCTTGGCCTTCCCCTTCAATGGTGACTGGCTCGGTTTTCATAATAGTTCCGTAACGCACTTGCTGAATGGAACGTGTGTCTGCCACGCCATAGGAATCCCCATACGGATTGCTTGAGCACCCGACCATGGCCCCACTTAACACGACAACACCGCCAATCATCACAAGGGCTGACAGCCGCTTCTTCAACGTGGTGTGCATTGTCTTCAACATGTTCAAAATCTGCTTCACATTTCACCTGCCTGTCGTTATTTCTCTCACGAACCTCATTCAAAAAACCTGACGCATTTAACTGTCATTACGCAGTCTATTGATGGTCTCTCCCAAGTATAGCAACCCGCGTTTTTTCGCCATCCTTTGATGACTTGCACAATAAGCGAGCAGCCGCACAAAAACTGGTCGCTGAAGTGAACGAAAATATTGCATTTTTTTACTCAACAGTTACTTTACTTTGCCCCTGCTCAATAATAATGAGCAACGCGGCAAGAAGCGGTTATTACCACTCCCTCTGATATAGAACAGGCAATGAAAAAACACGTCACATTACCGCCGATCTTTTCTATGCTGTTTGGCTTATCGCTCGTAGCGTTGCTTGCCTGTTACCAGCCGTTTTTGTCTGCGAATCAGACGTCGGCCGGTCACGATATCAATGGATTCACCGAGTTTTTAGAAACCCGTCGTCATCATGACGACACGTCCGATGAATTCTGTGCACTGGCTTACCCACACTCACACGCATCCGTTTGGATTGCGGGTTGTCCTTCACTGTCATCGTCCCGCGTGCTGGATAACGCGAATAAACCCTTTTTACCAAGCACCACGCTGCCACAACTGCCGCGCCGTGTTGAAATTCAGTCATGGGTACGCACAGCAATGACCGATACCCTGCTTCCAACCCCGATTTATCAACTGATGCACGATCAGCACCGTCTTCAGGGCTGGAAAGATGCCAATCTGCAATATCGCACGCTGACAGAGCGTGTGTTTCACCACACCTACGCTTAATTGCATTTCGCGGTTCCATCAGCCTACCGATTCGTATGGCAATGGATCCTGCGCAACATGACTCGCACCTGCGACCCCTTTTCGTTACTTTGTTGAATCGCTGTTATGTTCAAATACAGACCCAGAATTGATTACCCTTTACTGCTGGCAATTACCTTATTGATATTGCTGGGCTCATTAACGGTGTGGAGCGCCAGTGGTTTCAGTGAACCTATGCTGGAACGTCACCTTGTCCGCGCACTGATCGCCATCACTTGTATCCTGTTTATGTCAGCGATACCCCCATTAAAATATCAATTGGCTGCACCGTACCTGTATGGCTTGGCGGTTGTCCTGCTGCTCGGGGTGATCGTGATGGGTGACAGTACCAACGGTTCACAGCGCTGGTTGGCGCTGGGCCCTATCCGTTTCCAACCGTCAGAAATCGTCAAAGTAGCGGTACCCTTGATGGTCGCCTGGTTACTGGTGGTTGATGCTGGCCGTCCGGATCTGAAAAAGATCGCGGTATGTTTACTGGTAACCGGTGTACCGGCGGGATTGATCTTCATTCAGCCTGACTTGGACGGTGCGATCTTCACCGTGATCTATGCGCTGTTCGTGCTGTTCTTTGCTGGCATGAGCTGGAAAATCATCGGCTCGTTTTTAGGGGGCATTGCCACTGCTGTACCGCTGTTGTGGTTCTTCGTGATGGAAGCCTACCAGAAAAAACGTGTGACGCAGTTTCTGGATCCGGAATCCGACCCACTTGGTGCGGGCTATCAGATCATTCAATCGCTAATTGCCATTGGCTCTGGCGGCCTGCGCGGTAAAGGCTGGATGAACGCGACACAAGGTCACCTTGGCTTCATTCCTGAAAGTCACACCGACTTCATCTTCTCGACGTATGCAGAAGAATGGGGCTTCTTTGGCAGCTTGTTGTTGTTGGGCTTGTACCTGTTCATTACTGGCCGTGTGATTTGGCTGGCTTGCCAGTGTGAAAACCCGTTCAACCGCTTGGTGAGTGGGACCTTTGCGCTGAGCTTCTTCCTGTATGCCTTTATCAACATGGGCATGGTCAGCGGCGTGCTACCGGTTATGGGGAGTCCGTTGCCATTCTTCAGTTACGGAGGTACTGCGATGATCACCCAAGGGGTGTGTTTTGGTATCGTGATGTCGTTGTGTCTATATAAGCCGTACAAAGCAAAATAGCTCAGCAAATAACTGAATGATATAACAAATTCACAAGCGCGGCCTCGGTCGCGCTTTTTCATATCCAGAACCTCTCGTCCGACGACACCTCTCTATTCAAAGCTGCGCCAGATCAAATTCTTTTCATGATTAACCAGTAAAGTGATGGAGGCTTTGCCATACTTTCCCCTGTTTATATCAAGATTCAAGGATGACGAATGAAAGACGAAACCCTCTCGATCCACTTCGGTTATGAAACCGATCCCATCACAAAATCTGTTGCGACTCCGATTTACCAAACCGTTGCCTACGAATTTGATAATGCCCAACACGGTGCCGATCTGTTTAATTTGGAAGTCCCTGGCAATATTTACACTCGCATCATGAACCCGACCAATGACGTGCTTGAAAAACGCATGGCGGCATTAGAAGGCGGGATTGCCGGCTTGGTTGTGAGTGCGGGCAGTGCCGCCATCAACTATGCCATTCTGACCCTGGCACAAGCCGGTGATAACATCATCTCGACCCCACAACTGTACGGCGGCACTTACACCTTATTTGCCCACATGCTGCCTCGCCAAGGCATTGAAGTGCGTTTTGCGGCAGACGATAAACCAGAAAGCTTGGCGGCGCTCATTGATGACAAGACCAAAGCGGTGTACTGCGAAAGTATTGGTAACCCGGCCGGTAACATTGTGGATATCGAACGCATTGCAGAACTCGCCCATGCGCAGGGTGTCCCTGTGATTGTCGACAATACCGTTGCCACACCCGCTTTGTGTAAGCCGATTCAGTTTGGTGCCGATATCGTCGTGCACTCACTGACAAAATATGTAGGTGGTCACGGCACGACCCTGGGTGGTGTGATTGTCGATGGCGGTACGTTCCCATGGGCAGATCATAAAGACCGTTTCCCTGTAATGAACGAGCCGGAACCGTCTTATCACGGCGTCGTGTATACCGAAGCCTTCGGTGAAGCCGCATTCATTGGCCGCGCGCGCACGGTGCCACTGCGTAATACGGGATCGGCCCTGTCACCGATGAATGCATTCATGCTACTGCAAGGATTAGAAACCCTGCCACTGCGTATGGAAAGGCACACGGAAAACGCCATGAAAGTGGCCACCTTCCTGCAAAACCATGAAAAAGTCAGCTGGGTAAGTTACGCAGGCTTACCGAATTCTCCATTTTTCCCATTGGCAGAAAAATACATGGCAGGTAAACCCTCTGCCATCTTGTCCTTTGGCCTGAAAGACGGTTATGAAGCCGGTGTGCGCTTCTATGACAGCCTGAAAATCTTCAAGCGTTTGGTGAACATTGGTGATGCGAAATCACTCGCTTGTCACCCTGCTTCAACCACGCACCGTCAGCTCAATGAACAAGAACAAAAGCAAGCCGGCGTCAGCCCGGAAATGATCCGTTTGTCCGTTGGCATTGAACATATCGATGATATTCTGGCCGATCTTGATCAAGCGCTGAGAGCATAATTGCCACTCATCAAAGCAGCAACGCCTGATTTATACCTATAAGGTCTGACGCCATTCAGGCCTTTTCTTTTTGTTACATTTTTCACGTCTTCAGCTATTGATAACCTAGTTAATATCTAAGTCTTCGATACCCATTTTTGGCATAATTCACCGCACTATTTTCGTTTACTCGATCCAACATTCGCATCATGACATTACCTGATTCCTCGCGTATGACTCACAGTCAGTTACAGCCGTTGCCATTTAAATGCCTCTTCACCACATTAAGTGCTATCACTGCGGCCGCTCTACTGAGTAGTGCGCCTGTACACGCCAGCAACTTCACATATAACTACGTGGAAGCGCGCGTACCCATGAACCCCGGCGGCATAGGTGCGGCTGCCAGCTTGCGATTACACCCTAACGCTTATGCCATTTTTGAAGCCGAAAGTGACTTTGACGATGTGTGGCAACTAAAAGGTGGCTTGGGCTTCAATGCCCCTCTCAGTCCATTCGCTGACATTACGGGCCAGATTAAGCTGTTGTCAGTAAAAAATGATAACTACGACAAATCATTGGGACGCAGTGGTTCAGAGTTGAACTTGGGCGTCTCCGGCTGGGTACTACCGCAAATTCAGGCTGGTGGTACAGTTGGGGTGATCAACCTGGATAAAGACTTCACGCATGTGAGCCTGTTTGCCCGCTTTCATGCCAGCAGTGCTTTCTCATTTGGTGCGGAATGGCGCATTAAAGATGTGGTAGATCACGGTGTGATGTTGTCTGCGCGCTACCCATTTTAATTGACTTTTCTCGCGCGCAACAAAACGGCATGCTGATTCAGCAGTTAAGACAATAGAAGGCTATGATTATACTCTGTGAGTGCATCATAGCCTTTTCTGTTTTATTAACGTATTTGAGGTGATATGTCCGAAATTCCACAACCCGCCACACCACCCCATTACGTGATTGGCGTCTTACTCTATGACGGCATTGATTTACTCAGCCTCAGTAGCATTCTTACGGTTTTTCAATCGCTACCAGAGCACTTCGATATACAACTTATCTCTGAACGGGCAGAGCCGATCAACAGTCACCAAGGCATCATGCTCAATGCCACGCAGGATTGCTACGCTCATCCCTCTTTTGATGTTTTCATCATTCCGGAAGGCGCAGGCATTACATCGATGCTGGATAACTCCCCTTTCATGCATTGGCTAACGGCGCTGCATCAACCCTCTCGCTACCTGTGCGGATTGGGTACAGGGGCGGCGCTGTTGGCAAAGGCTGGTCAGTTAACTCAACGACGCGCCACCACCAGCAAAAAACACTTTCACTGGGTTGCAGCCCTCAACGAGGCCGTAAAATGGCAGCCTGTGGCACGGTGGGTGTATGATGATCACCGCTTCACAGCCTCTGGCGGCATGGCAGGCATCGATATGTGCCTAGCCTTACTGGCACACTTAATCAATGAAGAAACTGCCCGCAAAACCGCCATTCAATTAGAGCACCTTTGGATCCATGATCCTGATGATGATCCTTTTGCGCCTCTACACCTTGTCGAATAAGATCAAGGTCATTACAAAGCCCCTAAACCCGTAAAAATGATTCCTTACAGGTTACGATGAGTATCCTACTCCCACATCACGTATTCATCCGCAGCTTGGGCGGCCTTCAGCATGGCAATCAATGGGATGGCACGGGTGTGCAGGCTGACAGCGGGTTCAACATCCAACTCATTGACCTCATCCAACTCCTCTGACACCAGATGCTCAAAGGCCTGCTCATCGAGATGAATTTTTTCAGTCGCTAAGGTTAATTTGGATAAGGCGGTAGGAATGTCTTCAGGTTCAATCGCACCGGGAACCTGTTCGGGATACCCCATCATACGTAACATCTGATGGGCCACATCACCAAACATCATAATATCGGCACTGGATTTACTTTTAAACGTCACTAACATGGGATGCCCTCATTACATGCATTCACTCAGAAAACGGGATGCTCAAATCTGGCTATAAGTGTGAGTGTAATAAGGGCAATTGGCAATTTACGTCGACGAAATGTAAGTTACCGAACTTGTTTGTTCACTGCGGTTTGATGATGCTTATCTTTTAGCGCGTAAAGGTAACCCAACACGCCGCCGGACAGCCCTCCAAAGATGTGTCCTTCATAGCTCACGCCTTCATGCAATGGGAAGAGTCCCCACACAAATGAGCCATATAAAAACATCACTATAATCGCAATCACAATGGATTTAAGGCTGCGGTACATAATGGCGTACACCAGCAAATAGCCCCACAATCCATAAATGATCCCGCTGAGTCCGATATGGTAGCTTTCTCGTCCCATGATCCAGGTACCCAAGCTGCTACCCGCCCAACACAGCGCAAAAATAGCAAAGAAGCGTGAGAGACCGGAACGCGACACCAAAAAGGCCAGAACCGAAAAGGACATCATGTTACTGATCAAATGCCCCCACGATCCATGAATAAAGGGGTGTGTCAGTATCCCGATTAAATGATCATAACTGCGTGGCACTAACCCATAACGCGTGAGGTAACCATGTGTCAGCACGTTCACCACATGCACCACCACACAAATACCGACGATGGCACCAATCACACGTATTGCATTGCCGATACGCTTTTCCATATTCACCTCCTTGTGCACAATCTGGCAATACATTACACGTCATAGGCTTAGACGAAAATACTCATCACGCCATTACACAAAATCTTATTGGGCTTTTTGGAAACCCAGCGCCTCAGCACTGAGCTGCCATTCCGCACTGTTCACCGATGAGATAGGTTCAAGAGTATGGATAATGCTGGCAGGATCCCCACCGGTACACGTGGTGCCATTTAGCTCCATCACGGCGCTAAACAGTGGCTGCTGGCCATTGTCACTCACACACCACTCCCCTTTCATTTCACCGCTTTTTAGGCGACACACTTTACTGATCAGTGCCTGATACTCCTCAACGGAGCCTTTGTCGCTGTCGAGGCACCACAAACGTTCGTAATGTATGTAACCGTCTTTGGGGTGATACACCTTAGCCGGTATCACAGCGGTAAAATCCAGCAACCCGCCACGTGTTGCCTTCACATATTCTTCAGAAATCGTTGCGATGTCCTCACCCAAAACCGGTTCAGGTTTGGAATAAAAACTGCTGATACATGCCACCAGCAAAGAACACATCATCACTACCACCCAATGTCGGCCCATAACCACCTACCGCCCAACTGTTATTCATCCATATATTTCCCCCGAAACACGCCTTCCCTGTATGGCGTTTTTAACGGGTACTCCTTTAAGCATAGTGGTTTATAGGCACGCTCACCGCTCTGACTCTCTACTTAGGATGTAACAACTGCGCAGTGCCATATATTCGCAAAAGGCATACAAATCCACTACCTTTTATTTAATCAGGTCAATTGTCTATTACGGTCTTCGGTCGCCTATGGAATTCACCCCATCATCACGATTACTCATTGCCGACACCGCACCCATTCTCGAGGCTTTTCTCGACAATGGCTTGCATCGTGATTTCGCAATTTACTGTCAGTTTCCATGCCATGAGACGCTGCGTCAGAAAGCAGAACAAGCACACCCTTTGTCTATTGAATTTAACGACGGCATGAAGATCACCAGTCCAACGACGATCACCTGTCTGAAAGAGTGAGCAAGCAAAAGATAAACCCGCAACAAGGAATCTCCCCATGCGCCTACCTGTTGTTCTTATTGCGTTAAGTAGTGTATTAGCGGCATGCAGTTCTGATGTGGCCACCGACTATAGCCAGAGCACCAATTACAGTGCATTCAAAACCTACCAATTTGCTCCCAGCCAGCCTCATACCGCAACCACGCTGGATGCGGGTCGAGTCGAACAGGCCATTGCCAGTGAGTTATACCAGAAAGGATTGAGTGAGGCCTCGGCGGGCGCTGATTTGACCGTTCGTCACTCCATTATCGAACAACGTGACTACCGTTCTTACGGTACATCCTTTGGTTTTGGTTACGGTTACCGAAGCTGGGGGATGGCCTATAGTGCACCGATGGATTTTGAAGAATACCGTTATGGCAAGTTAGTAGTTGAACTGATCGATAATGCCAATAACCAGATTGTTTGGCGGGCGATTTCACGGAAAAAACTGACGGAATCCATGAGTACGAATTCTCGTCGTCAATTCATTGATGGGCAGATTCATGAAATGTTCAAGGAATACCCACCCAATCAGGTAACGGCAAGCAGTACCAGCAGCTACTAGCAACCGTTATTCCCGGTAAAGCGGTATGATCACCAATAGAGCAAGTCCCCAAAGTGGCTCTCAAAGACAAGATCAAAAAAGCCTGACAGTGTCAGGCTTTTTATGGTGTGACAGGCTTTGTCGCACTACGGAAAGATTATCCGTTCTGACGACGCGTCTTCACATTATCAGCTAACTGTCGCAGTACGTTTTCCGTATCTGCCCAGCCGATACACGCATCGGTAATACTTTGACCGTACGTTGGTGTCTGACCTTCTACGATGTCCTGACGGCCTTCAACCAGATGGCTTTCAATCATCACACCGAAAATGGCTTTATTACCTGCTGCAATCTGCTGACCGACATCTTCTGCCACCAGCATCTGACGCTGGTACTGTTTCAGGCTATTGGCATGACTGAAGTCAATCATGACCTTTTGACGCAACCCTGCACTTGCCAGCTGATCCGTAATACCCGCAACATGCTCTTGGCTGTAGTTTGGCTCTTTACCGCCACGCAAAATGATGTGGCAATCTTCATTACCGGCTGTTGAAACAATCGCAGAATGACCAAACTTCGTCACAGACAGGAAATGGTGTGGCGCACTGGATGAACCAATCGCATCGGTCGCGATTTTAATGTTGCCGTCTGTGCCGTTTTTAAAACCAACCGGACAAGACAGACCGGAAGCCAATTCACGGTGAACTTGCGATTCTGTGGTACGGGCACCAATCGCGCCCCAGCTGATCAAGTCACCCATGTACTGTGGCGTGATCATATCCAAGAACTCACCAGCTGTCGGGACACCGGCATCGGTAATATCCAATAACAACTTACGGCCAATGCGCAAACCGTCATTCAATTTAAAGCTGTTATCCATGTACGGATCGTTGATCAGCCCTTTCCAGCCTACCGTAGTACGCGGCTTTTCAAAGTACACACGCATGACGACTTCTAGCTCACCCTTAAGTTCATCTCGCAGTGATTTGAGTTTTTTGCCGTATTCCAATGCCGCGACAGGATCGTGGATTGAACATGGGCCAACAATCACTAGCAGGCGATCATCTTCATCGTTAAGAATTTTATGAATCGCCTGACGCGCCTGATAAACCGTTTTAGAAGCGACTTCCGTCGCCGGGAAACGCTCTAGTACAGCCACAGGTGGGAGCAGTTCTTTAATTTCGCGAATACGCACATCATCGGTTTTGTACATGGTTACTTCCTGAATCAACTCTGTTAGCCGTAAATCTGACTCAATAAACCTCACCGTTAAACTCACGCTGTAAAAAAGCGCAAGGCGTAAATAATGGTTTACAAGAATTTTTTACAGTAATTTCTACATCCAATTGACTTTAACTTATCTTCATTCTATGACCAGTGCAAACACTAATTCGTCGAATGTCACATTTTTTTCATTCTAGTCCTCATTTTCCCTATCCAGCCCATAAATTAGACGATTTGATCATTCCCTGTTGAATAATTCATGCTAAATACTGATTAATAGAACATTACTTTGAAATCTTTCTTTCAAAGCAATAACATAAGTTCAATAATTTTTCGTGCCACCAAGGTTAATCACATGGCTGAAGATGCGGTCATTGCATTTCGCAATATTGATAAATGGTATGGAGATTTCCATGCGCTTAAAAATATTAACCTCACGGTCACGCGTGGTGAAAAACTGGTTGTGTGTGGGCCATCCGGTTCCGGTAAATCCACATTAATCCGCTGTATCAATGGATTGGAAAAGTTCGACCAAGGCACGCTTACTGTCGCGGGCCACCCACTGGATAAACGCCACCTGCACGGTATTCGCGGCAAAGTGGGGATGGTGTTCCAACACTTCCATTTATTCCCGCATATGACAGTACGCGAGAACCTGACTCTCGCTCCCCGTCGCACGCTGAAACTGTCTGCCAAAGAAGCGGATGCTTTAGCGATGGAATACCTGGAACGCGTTCACATTGCCCATCAAGCCGATAAGTACCCCGCGCAACTTTCTGGCGGCCAACAACAACGTGTCGCTATCGCCCGCTCTTTGTGTATGAAGCCCGACATTTTGCTGTTTGATGAGCCGACATCCGCACTCGATCCCGAGATGATCCGCGAAGTACTCGACGTGATGAAAAACCTGGCGCATGAAGGGATGACCATGGTGTGTGTGACGCACGAAATGGGCTTCGCCCGTCAGGTCGCCGATCGTGTCGTGTTTATGGATGAAGGGGAAATCATTGAAGTGGCGCCACCTGCACAATTGTTCGATAGCCCGCAACACCCGCGTACACAGCAATTCTTGCAACAAATTTTAAGTTACTGAGTGCGGGAGAAAACATGCATCAATCCCCCACCACATCTCATACACACACTGCATTTCGCATCGTAAAACCTGTTTTGTCAGGCTTGGTGCAAATCGCCATTGTCGCGGGCGCCTTGTATTGGTTATTACAGAGCGGTGCTGAAGCGATGAACTATCGCTGGCAATGGTATCGCATTCCGCAATACCTCTGGTTTGTCGAAGACGGTGAATGGTTCCCTGCCGAATTACTGGAAGGATTACGCGTCACGCTGGAAATTTCCGCTGTCAGTTTGCTCTGCACCTTGGCTATCGGTTTGATCACGGCGTTGCTTCGCCTGTCCGATTCCATTGTCGGGCGTGCTCTCGCGCGCGGTTACATTGAGCTGATCCGTAATACCCCGCTGCTCGTCCAAATCTACCTGCTGTATTTTGTCTTTGGCCCTATGCTGGGCTTAGAGCGCTTTACCACAGCGGTATTGGCATTGTCTCTGTTTCAAGGTGCCTATACCGCCGAGATCTTCCGAGCCGGTTTAAACAGTATCGATCGTGGACAGTTTGAAGCGAGTGACAGCTTAGGACTCAGCACGTTCGACAAATACCGCTTCGTGATTTTGCCACAAGTGGTCCGTCGCATTTTGCCCCCACTGACAAACGAAGCCGTCTCACTGGTTAAAAACTCTTCCATTGTCAGCGTCATGGCCATTTTTGACCTGACCACTGAAGGGCGAAATATCGTCGCCGACACCGCCATGCCCTTTGAAGTGTGGTTCACCGTGGCGGCCATCTATTTGTGTGTCACCCTTGCGTTATCCGGTTTAGCCGCGTGGCTTGCTCACCGTTTTGCGACTCAACCTCATTAAGCATGCCATAGAAAATGGCAATTAACCGTACCATCGCACGTATTACAACAACATTTATATGGCCGCATTACGTGGCTGACTTTTTTAAAATCACAGGAGAATGGAAGCATGAAACGTCTTTTTTCTGCCTTTTTAGCCATGGCAATCCTCGCCACGGCCACCATCGCGCAAGCGGCTGAGAAATCTACCCTAACCGAAATTAAAGAGCGTGGCACCTTACGTGTCGGCTTATCGACTTTTGTACCTTGGGCCATGCGTGACAAACAAGGCGAATTGGTCGGCTTTGAAGTCGATGTCGCGCGCCGTTTAGCCAGCGATGCCGGTTTGAAAGTTGAATTCATCCCAACCGCTTGGGACGGCATTATTCCTGCCCTGCTTGCAGGCAAATTTGATGTGATCATTGGCGGTCTGTCTATTACGCCAGAGCGCAACCTCAGCGTACTGTTTACTGCACCGTATGCCCATTCTGGTGTGCAATTAGCGGCTAACAAAGAAATGGCTGGCGATAAAGCCACCATTGCTGATTACAACAAACGCAGCGTCACACTGGCGGTTCGCCGTGGTGCCTTTACGGTACAAACGGCGAAGAAATACTTCCCGAAAGCCAAACTGCGCCAGTTTGATGATGAAGCACAAGCCTTCCAGGAAGTGCTCAACGGTAATGCGCACGCGGTACTGGCGTCATCACCGAAACCAGAGCAAATGACGATCACGTACAAAGACAAATTGTACTTGCCGTTTACTGAGCGCCTGAGCCGCGGATCTGAAGCTTTTGCGATTCGTCAGGGCGAATTTGATTTGCTGAACTTCTTCAACAACTGGATCCTACTACGCACCGAAGACGGTTGGCTGAAAGAGCGTCACGATTACTGGTTCACTACTCTGGATTGGCAGAACCAAGTAGCAGAAGGACAATAAGTCTTGGCGCACGTGGACTCTCAAACACACACGCAAACCGTGTCGAGGAAACCTGCCTCGACACGTTGGCGTCTTAACACGTTAGACGGCATCCTGCTGGTGATTATTGCGGGGTTTGCCGTCTGGCTCTATGCCCGTTCGGCCGTCGGTATCCATTATCAATGGCACTGGGAAAAAGCGTTTAGCCTGATCTTCAGTCAAGGGGCCAACGGTGAATTGCCCTACTTCTTCCAAGGATTGATTGCGACCATTCGCCTGAGCCTATGGGGAATGGTGTTTGCTGGCCTATTGGGGTTGTGCCTGGCGCTGGCAAGGCGCTCACCATGGCAGGTTTTACGTTTGCCGGCACAGGCTTATATCCAGCTGGTACGCAACATTCCGCCACTGGTCTTTGTGTTCATCTTCTACTTTTTCATTTCCAGCCAATTGATCCCAGCACTGGGCTTAAGTGACATCCTGCGTAATCACAGTGATGCGATCAATCCGTTGCAAGCCTGGCTATTTGGCCCAGCAAAATTGTGGGAAAACCTGTTTTCAGGCGTATTATGTGTGGGACTGATCGCCGCTGCATACATTGCCGAAGTGATCCGTTCGGGGATTGACGCCATCCCTAAAGGCCAATGGGAAGCGGCCGATTCTTTAGGGCTCAGTCGTTGGGATCGCTTTCGTTTTGTGATTTTCCCACAAGCACTGAGTGGCATTGTGCCGCCGCTTGCCGGGCAATTTATCTCACTGGTGAAAGACTCATCGATCATCTCGCTGATCTCTATTCAGGAGCTTACCTTTGTGGGAAGCGAGATCGCGAACTCATCGGGTTTGATTTTTGAAATCTGGTTGCTGGTAGGCGCAGGTTATTTGGCATTATGTCTGGTATTGTCTTTCTTGTTCAGCAAACTGGAACAACGCAGCCAGCGCCATACTGTGCGTTAAGACAGACACAAACAAGCCATTCAAACGAAAAACGGGAGCACTCATCGCTCCCGTTTTTAATGGATGTTATTGGCTTCGCTTAATTTGGAATATCGACAGCTTACGGTTGTGCTGTTCACGATCGCCGATGTGCTCCATCCCGATCTTCTTCATGACCTGACGGGCGGACATATTGCGGATCGCGGTAAACCCGATGATGCTGCTAAATCCCCCTTCCCTGAAGCCATACTCCAAAATCGCTTTACCGATTTCCGTCGCATAACCTTGATGCCAATGCTCTTCGCAAATCGTCCATTCGATTTCCGCGATAGCATCATCTTCACCATAGGGATTGAGGCCAACACGACCAATAAGTGTGTGACAATCTGTCAAAATGAGCGGGCAGTTAAAATACCCCGCTTTCCATTTCCAGCCAGATTTGTTGGAGTGAAACCAATCCAGAACCGCGCGGGCTTTGTCTTCCGTCCACGGCGCTTCTTCCGTATAGGTATGCACCGATTGGTTAGACATAATTTTGTGCAGGCTAGCTAAATCACCTTCATGCCACGGTCGGACATAAAGACGAGGCGTACGAATACTCGGCGAAATATCTAGTTCCATCATCATCCCTCTTTTATCTGCAGAGCGTTGTACGCCCAAGCGGCATACAACGATCAGTGCCTGACGACAGATTGATGCGTATTATCCTTGTCAGTTTGCAGGTGCATGACCCGCAAACTTAACGATATTCACGAAGGCGCCGGATAACCGTACTAACTAGTCACAGACTTACGGTGACTCGCCTGCGGTAATGGATTTACCGTGATGGATATTAACGGGCGAATTTATCCGCCCACTCCGGCCACAATTTGGTTAGATCCATGTGTGCTTCTATCACATCAGCCACTTGGTCTATCCCTCGCTCTCTCAGTGCATCAAAGTCAGGCGTTTGTGTCGCAGCGAGCCCCGCCCAATGCAAAATGGCATCACAAGCTGCTTGCTGCTCAAAAATGCCGTGCAGGTACGTACCGAACACTTGTCCATCCACACCCAATTGACCATCTGGCCCATCAGGAAGCGACACCGGAGCATCGTTCAGTACCCCTTCCGTTACACCAGCATGGATTTCATAACCTCTTACTGGCACGGTCGGCTGGTCCGGTAACGTCAACGTTCCGTTCACCAGCTTCAGCTGTTTATGCGGTGCCAGAACGGTCGATGTTTGTAAGTAACCCAAACCAGTGCTGGTTCCCGGCTCGCCTTCGATACCGTCAGGATCAGCGATGGATTCACCCAACATTTGGTAACCACCACAAATACCCATCACCTTGCCGCCTAAGCGTAAATGACGTGCAATTTGTTGATCCCAACCCTGCGCTTTTAAGTAGGCAAGATCACTGCGAACACTTTTAGTGCCTGGAATAATAATAAGATCAGATGGCGGAATTTGCTCACCTTTACCGACAAATTGCAGATTAACCTGCGGATGCATACGCAACGGATCGAAGTCAGTATGATTACTTACGCGGGTCAAAACAGGGACGGCAACACGTAATTGCTCGCCTTCTGCATCCACTTGCTGGGCATCAATCGCATCTTCCGCTTCCAGCATTAAACCGTGAATATACGGCAACACACCCAACACCGGTTTGCCGGTTTTTTCTTCCAGCCAATCCAAGCCCGATTCCAGCAATTTAATGTCACCACGGAAGCGGTTAATCACAAAACCTATTACGCGATCTTGCTCGGACTGTGACAACAAGGCCAAGGTGCCATACAAATGAGCAAACACCCCACCACGATCAATGTCAGCCACGATGATCACCGGCACATCAGCATTTTCAGCAAAGCCCATGTTCGCCACATCGTTTTCACGCAGGTTGATTTCCGCCGGGCTCCCCGCCCCTTCAATGATGACGGTCTCAAACTCCTGCTGTAGCAAGTCGAAAGATTCCATAATCGGCGTCATCACCACTTTTTTGTAGTTGTGATACCCCACCGCATCCATATCGGCTAAAGCTTTGCCTTGCACAATCACTTGCGCGCCGACATCGGTATTCGGTTTCAACAGCACCGGATTCATATGGACGGTTGGCTCAACACGACAGGCTTGCGCTTGTACAGCCTGTGCACGGCCAATTTCGCCGCCATCTTTCGTCACCGCACTGTTCAGCGCCATGTTTTGTGATTTAAACGGTGCGACCTTGATCCCCCGTCGAGCCAGCACTCGGCACAAGCCGGCTGCCAATACGCTTTTCCCTGCATCCGAGGTGGTGCCCTGTACCATCAGCGCTTTTATTGTAGGTTGCATTGTTTTCTCGCTTATTTGTTCGCGCGTCATGTTGCGCGCCAATCTTTTAATCTTGTGTGCTTTTAACGCTTAGCGTGCTTTTACGCTCGGCATTCATTGACGCTTAAAATTGTTGCTCAACCGGCCATTGGATCTGTGGCCAGTGTCTACCATCTTGATCGGTATAAACCGTGACGCGGTAACGGGCAGCATACGGCAAATCGATGCGTTGCAGATAACCGGCATTTTCGGGCATATCAAGCAAAATACGCATCAGCTGTTTCATCACTCCCGCATGCGTCACCAATAATACACGCTTGCCGTGACAGACACGCAGTAAGTCCTGCCAGGCCGCCTGAATACGGGCATCAAAGGCTTGTAAGGTCTCACCAGTATGCGGCGTACCCGCCCAAGGGTTGGCCCAGTATTGGCCTAACGTCTCACCCAGACTATCCCACAATGCCTGGTGGCTCTGTCCGTCCCAATCACCAAAGTCCATTTCCATCCATTCGGGAGCGTGATGGTGAGGCACGGCTTGCTGAATAGCAAACTGCTCCGCAAAGACCTGACAGCGTTTTAATGGCGATGTCACCACGTACTCAACATCCGTCAATCCCTGCACGGCGCGAGCCATTTGTGCCAAACCTTCTTCGGTAATAGCAAAATCCGTATGGCCACGTAAACAGCCGTGACCGTCCGGCAGGCCATGTCGCAAAATATCAATACGTGTAATCACACCATTATCCATATTGCCTCTCCTGATTGACGTGTTGGCATTGCGTTGAATGAAGTCCCATCATGCCGTGTCTTTTAATACCTGCGGGATCCCTGCTGTCACAAAGGTGACGCGATCCACTTGTTTCGCTAACGCTTGGTGCAGCCAGCCGCTTTCATCCACGAAACGACGTGACATTTCCCCCATCGGGACGATGCCTTGGCCGACTTCATTACTGACGAAAATGACATGGCCTTGCACACTGTCCAGCACCGACAATAAAGCCGCTTTTTGTTCGGGCCAATCTGTATCCAGATCGCGGTTAAACAAGCAGTTGGTCAGCCACAAGGTTAAGCAGTCCACCAATAAGCAACGATCAGGGTGATCATAGGCGCGAAGGGTCTCCGCTAAGGTGATCGGCGTTTCAACCAATTGCCACTCTGCGGGGCGGTCTTGTTGATGACGCACAATACGTTCAGCCATTTCTTCATCACCGGCCGTTGCGGTAGCAATGTAGACAACCTGCTTGCCAGATTGCATGGCCTGCCACTCTGCATGGCTGCTTTTTCCTGAGCGCGCACCGCCCAGAATCAGTTCTGTTGTCACTGTGTAACCTGCATCTGAAATATCGAGGAGTTATTCCTTATCATTCTAAAAAACTTTTCACTAACAACAACTGATTTATTACGCATATCTCGTTGCGGACACAATTTTAAAGATGAACGCAATCTGAATATTCCCCTCAGAATTCATTCACATGCCGTGTTGTTTAATACAACCATCAACACAAGGAGATAGAACGATGATTAAGAATATTGTGATTGCCATTGCAACAGCTGCTGTACTTATCCCAACGGTTTCTTTTGCCGGTGAACGTGACCATAACGACCGTGCGATGATTCAATACAATGGCCCGGTTGAAACGGTGACTGTGGCTAAACTGCTGGAAGACACCGGTATGTTTACTGAGAAACAAGCCATCGTAGAAGGTCAATTGGTGAAGCAACTGAACCATGACACCTTCATTTTCAGTGACGGTACAAAAGAAATTCAGGTGGAGTTGGATGATGACATTCAGTGGCCAACGGCGATTGATTCAACCACCAAGGTACGTTTGTTCGGCGAATATGAAGGCGGCAATACCCCAGAGATTGAAGTAGATCGTATCCAGCTACTGTAACGCCCCAGCTTCCCCCTACACGCCCTTTCTTCCAAGCCAGCCCTCATTATGAGGCTGGCTTGATTTGTCGTACACCTGTCTAAGATCTCATACTTAGTTAGATTTTCATCACACTCTGACAATCCATTGAATCATTAACCCCTTCATTTCATGGTGTTATCTGGCATCTGGATATTGATTTCTGGTATCTATAAGGCTCACCATTAACAATCACTCACATATCGCGTCTGATGTATCCATTTTCGTCATGCTACAATCCTTCTAGCGATTCTTTTTGAGTACCTTCATGTCTGATGCATTGTTGTTCCACAAAACGTACCAGCACCCAACCAGTAAAGAATGGGTGGTTTTCGTCCATGGTGCGGGAGGAAGTTCATCGATTTGGTTCAAGCAAATCAAGGCTTACAAGCAGCACTTCAACCTCTTGTTGCTTGATCTGCGCGGCCATGGCCGCTCCAATAACATGTTTCAGGACATGATAAAGAACCCTTACACGTTCAAAACCGTCACTACCGATATCGTGCAGGTGCTCAATCATCTAAAAATTCAGTCCGCGCATTTTGTCGGCATTTCTCTGGGTACCATCATTATTCGCAATCTGGCTGAGCTCGCTCCTGAACGAGTGAAAACCATGGTATTAGGCGGTGCGGTCACGCGCTTAGATGCGAAGTCTCAAATTCTGGTAAAAACCGGCAACCTGTTTAAGCATTTCCTGCCTTATATGTGGTTATACGGGCTGTTTGCGTACATCGTCATGCCGCAGAAGACCCAAAAAGAATCCCGCTTAATGTTCATTAATGATGCCAAGAAATTGTGCCAGAAAGAGTTCAAACGCTGGTTTAAACTGGCGGCAGATGTGAACCCGTTGATGAAGTATTTCAAAGAGCGAGAATTGCCGATCCCCACCCTCTATTTGATGGGGGGTAATGACTACATGTTCATCAAGCCGGTGAAAGAGATGGTCAGCAAGCACAAAAACAGCTTCCTGACTGAATTTGATAACTGTGGGCATGTGTGCAACGTTGAACGCCCAGATGAGTTCAATCAACACTCTATTGCGTTTATCCAACGCTATCAGACGCTTCCTGCATAAACCCAACCAAAAGTCAGTGCAAAATCAGCGTAACCTCATGCGCATAAACAAAGAGGCAGCCACTTGTGACTGCCTCTTTCTGTATCCATTCGTAAGAGCAACGCTCTGTACAAACAAATAACTTACGATGCCATCGTCAACACATGCTTGTTCAAAAACGCGGACAGATGCTGTGTTACCACGTCTGGCTGTTCAAGGTTGATCATGTGCCCTGCACCTGGCAGCACAACCAACTCACTACCCACGATACCATCGTGCATCAGGTATGATTCCAATACAGGACGCATTTTGTCCTCAGCTCCCACCATAATAAGCGTTGGGATAGTTAACTCTTCCGCTTCTTCAAACATATCGCGGCGACCGTACACCATGCGCCCCATTTTAGCTAATGCACAGGCTTGTTCCGGCCCCATCGCCAACAAACGGTCTTTAAACGCCATCAGCCAGTCGCTATTTGCAGACTGCGTTGAAGCGTGCAATGGCACAATAAAATCCACCGCTTCAGGGGTAAAACGCTGCGCTGATTCCACAGTTTCAATCATGTTGAAATACTTCGCATGCGCGACTTGCGGCTCCAACGCCACGAACGTATCCATCAAGATTAATGCCTGTACACGTGTAGGCGCTTGAATGGCGATTTCTGTTGCCCACATTCCGCCTGACGACAGCCCAACTAACGAGAACGTCTCGATAGACAATGCATCCAACAATGCCAACACATCACGGGCATAATCAGCAAAACTGCGGGTAGCAGCAGGCGCAACCATGGACTGACCATGGCCCCAACAATCCGGCACAATACAACGGTATGATTGGCTCAGTGCGGCGATTTGATCTGCCCACATGGTGTGATCCCACAGATAGCTGTGACCAAAGACCAATACCGGCCCTTCGCCGATGTCCTGATAATGCATCGTCTGTGATGCTACATTGAATGTCTTCACGCGCAATTTATCCTTTTTTACTGCACGCACTGCCCGCTTTCCGCAATACGTGTCTGATTATTAGCGACATTATATCGATTTATTGGGCTTGTGCGTATTTTCGTTCGACGCCCGCCAAACCTTGTTGATACAGCACCCATGCGACAATACCCGCAAACGTGTTACCCACTAACATGCCCAGAAACAACCCTTGCAGCCCTGCCCACTGTGCCCCCAACCAAATGGCCGGTAAAAAGCAGACAAACAGCCTCAATGCTGAAATCAATAACGCGCGCATAGGCAACGTCAACGCATTACAAATGGACACCATCAGCATACAGATCCCCAATGGCCCTAAGCTGATTGGCACCCACATCAGGTGAATCGATAAAATATCGGCGACTTTGACTTCACTGGTGAGTAACTGGGTCAATACCGGTGAAAGGGCCAACAAGAGCCCCGCAATCACACATTGCCACACCAACACAAACTTCACTGCAATGCGGATCAAGCCTTTGGCGGTCTCCAGCTCGCCACGCCCCAATAACCGCCCCACCATCGGCGGCATCGACATGGTTAACGCCAATACCACGACGATAGAGAAGAACTCCAGGCGTGATCCTAGTGCCCACGCTGCAACGGCGGCGGCACCGAAACTGGCAACTAATTTTGTGGCCAACATGGAGGATACCGGTGGCAGCAATTGGCTCATCATCGCGGGTGCCATGATGTGGACTAACTCTTTCATGGATGCAACCACATCCAAATCTTGCCAATCAAAGGTCATCCAGTGACGTTGTAACACCTTGGGATACACCACCAGCATACCAATACCAAACGCAATGATGGTAGCCCAGGCAGCACCGTTTAGACCCATATCAAAGGTGAAGATCAATAGCGGATCCAGCGCCATATTCAGTACACTGGTCACGACCATCATGATCCCCGGCAACATGGTATTACCATTGGCTCGGCACAGACTGTAAGCAAAATACAGCATGGCACCAGACCAGGAACTGGCCAGCCATACGGGCCAATAACTGTCGATGACCGGATAGACAGTGTCAGGTGCACTTAGCAGGAGCAATATCCAATCGCGGCCGAACCAAATCACCAACGCAAGCAAGAATACGCTGACAGCGCCGGTTAGTACCACTAGCCCACCAAGTTGCTTGGCTCGGTGCGTCTCTCCCGAACCTGACACGCGAGAAATCAAGGAAGTCGTCGCAATGCCCAGCCCGACTTGCAGACCAATCACCACCATTTGCATCGGCAATGTAAAGCCCTGTGCGGCCAACGGTAAAATACCCAGTTGGCCGATGAAGGCACTGTCAACCAACTGAAAACTCATTAATGACAGCACGCCGAATAACATCGGCCACGTCATATCGAACAATTGGCGACCAAGAGGCGTTGGGGTGTCATTCTCCGGAGAAGAAGCACGCGTTGGCTCCACCGACTTTCTTTTAAAAACCATCGCTTAAAAACCACATTGATGAAATAAAGAAGGGTGACTCTTTGCAGTATAGGGAAAGCCTCTGCCGCAATGAAATGGATGATAGGTATCTCCTCTCTCCCCCTTCGTCGCTCTGGTATATCGCAGTGAGAATGCCTGCATATAACAGCGAGGAACTGCAAGCAAAAAAAGAGCAACAAAAAAGCCCGATACAGATCGGGCTCTTTGTTTAATGCAGCGGGATTATGCCGTGACGATTTTGACCAAATCGGCTGGACGGTAATAGATTGACTTCAATACTTTACCTTGACGAACCAATTTACCACCAAGGTCAACATCTTTACCGCATTTTGCGATGATGTAAGGGCCTTTCTGGCTTCCGACAATCTCTACACCTTGCTCAGCGTAATGCGCTTGAGTTTCTGCAAACTCTTGCTCATTACGGCACACTTTGCTCATGTTGCTTGAATGCACTTCATCCCAACATGCCACAAAATCAAAGCCCAAACGTTGTGCAATTTGTAGTAGCAAGTCAATCAGGTAGCTAATGCCAATATTCGCTTCTACCGTTGCATCGCCAAGGTGCACCAAGCGCCCCATCAATACATACACAGAATCGACAATCGCATCTGCCTGCTCAACCAGTGAATCCGCTTCCGCCAATTCTGTTAGCTCTTCAACAGCCAACGAGGTGTGTAATGCATCTGCCTGCGCATTCAAAGTCGCAGGTGATTCGATGTCCAAATCAAACGTCTCGCGAAACTCACGAATATCACGGTAAAGGTGATCGAATAGCGCTTGATCCAATACAGCCAGCTTCATGCAAAATTCCTTTGTCATCATCTCTAAGGTAAATTCATACCACCTTAGATTTTATAAAATACCCAGTCATGTCGTATTGAGCATTTACTCATACACATGCATCGCCAATTTTCTGGCGCACATTTTCACCCGTTTTAATCAACAAACGGGTAAAATGGAACGCGTGATTAGAATGCTTTCGGGGCGAAACCAGTCACTTCTTTCAGGCCCATTTCACGGCCTAATGCAGTCATTGGGTGTACCACAACCAAGCCTTTAACAGACTTTTTCAGCTTACCCATATCCGCTTGTTCAGCTTTCGTCAGTGCACGTTTGAATGCCAAAGACTTCACATCACCGCTTTGCTTAGAAAGCTGGCGCTGCTTCTGACCTTTCACTTGATTGATTTTTTTTGTAATAGTTTCAATCTCTTGCATTGCCTGACCAGCAATTGCCTGATCACCACGATCTTTTGCACCCGCCAATTTACGACGAAGCTTATCCAAACGGTTGTTCAGTTGCTGAAGCTCTTGCTTTAAATTCATGTAGTTACCTTAGTATTTACGACAACGTCTTGAGGCAAAATCTCAAGAAATATTGCTGAACAGGAGATTATATAACAACTCCTACCATTAAGGGCAGAATTTATTAACTTCAATTTTATCAGTAAGAAGAAAAATGCGAGGGAAACGACGATATGCAATCACGGGCATTATAGGTTACTTCATAATGTGAAGTGGATCACCCAGAGTGTCAAAAAGTCCTTTTATACTCCGTCAAATAAATGACGTACAAAGGATTATCTCGTTATGTGTCTAAATTGTGGAAAACCAGCATTCTCTCGTGTTAAGCGCCGTTTTATTGAAAAACACTTCACCCACAAGAAGTGCCAAAAGTTCCGTTGCCATAGCTGCCACAATATTTTCTTCGTTGACATCGGCAACCCTGTTGGCTCTTTCATTCCCGACGGCATGATCTGAATGTAACGTTTTCATGACGTAATGAACGTAAGCCGTTGATCTCGCCTAGTCATAGCCGCCTTCATTAAGATGTTTTATGATGAGGCCAATATGTCTGACATTAAGGCGATAACGACTATGATCATTGCAGGACACCGTGGCGCTGCCGCATTAGCCCCAGAGAACACGCTCGCGGGTATTCGCTTAGCTGCCACTACTGCCGCAACCGGCATCGAAATAGATACACAACTGAGCGCCGATGGTATTCCCGTTGTTTTTCACGACGAATCTGTCAAACGCTGTACCAATGGCTCGGGTAATGTATCTTCAATGACCTTGACACAATTACAAAGTCTCGATGCCGGTTCATGGTTTGATCCTCGATTTGCCGCGCAAACTATCCCCTCGCTGGAACAAGCGATGCAGCAATGTTTAGCGTCAGATCTCATCCTTAACCTCGAACTCAAAATACACCACACGCCAGAATCCATACCATTGGTGAATGCCGTCGCGGCATTGGTTGAACGCATCCATTTCCCTGCGGATAAACTCATCCTTTCCAGCTTTGAGATCGCGGCACTGGAACAATGCCAGCGTGTCTTGCCCGATGTACGCCGAGGCTACATCTGCGAAGACTGGTCTGCGAACCAATTAGATACCCTGCAACCACTCGACTTGTTCAGTGTCCACATGGATCATCACATCCTGACCCCGGCCATTGCGACTTCCATTAAAGCTGCGAACCTGCAGTTACAAATCTGGACCATGAATGATCCTATCCAGAAGCAACGCTTCGCGGACATGGGCGTGGATGTGATCATCACGGATTGTCCGGATCAGTTCTAACGGCCTGTTATCTCTATTAACGACCAGTCACCGCTTAAGGCGTCCCTTTCGTTGGCTTAGCAGCCCTCATGGACGCCTTACGTGACACGCCCGATAACCAATTTCTCTCCCTGTTTTGTGCATTCCTGTGTACTTTCACTTATCTCTGAGCAGCTTATCTGCTGCCGTTACCCTGTCATTTTATGCTAATTGCACAATTTACCGGCAATTACCGTAAAATAGTCCCCACAGCTCGCTATTATTCATCTATAATCACCGACCATATTTTTGTCAGGCTCAGCCGTCTGCTTTAGGAAATAAGAATGTCATTTGCAGCACAAAACTTTTCTCAGGACATTGTCCGCGCCCTTACTGAGTGCGGCTACGAGAAATTAACCCCAATCCAACAACAAGCGATTCCACATGCTCGTCGAGGAAACGATATTCTTGCCAACGCACAAACCGGCACTGGCAAAACTGCAGCGTTTTCTCTGCCAATCATCCAGCAAATTCTGGACACACCAAAATCACGCAGCCGTTGTCATGCTCGCGCATTGATTTTGGCGCCAACTCGTGAACTGGTTGCTCAGATCGCGAAAAACATTCAAGACTACAGCAAGTACACCGACCTGAAAGTGGCAGCCATTTACGGCGGCACAAAAATGTCTTCTCAGGAACGCGTACTGGAGCAAGGTGTCGATATTCTTGTTGCAACACCTGGCCGCTTGATTGAGCACATGGAACTGAAAAACCTGTTCCTGGCGAACCTTGAATTCTTGGTTTTCGATGAAGCTGACCGCATGCTGGACATGGGCTTCGTTTCTGCTATCCGCACTATCATGGCGGATATCCGTAACCACCCACAAACCATGCTGTTCTCTGCGACTTTCTCTAGCCAAATGAACGTACTGGCTGGTGACATTCTGCGTAAGCCTAAGCGTATTTCTGTTAGCCCAGAGAATGCTACCGCTGACACCATTGCTCACGTGGTTTACCCGGTAGATGAAGATCGCAAACGTGAACTGCTGTCTGAACTGATCGGTAAGAAAAACTGGCAGCAAGTACTGGTTTTCGTGAACTACAAAGAAACCGCGAATGAACTGGTTAAAGAACTGAAACTGGACGGCATTAAAGCGGTACTATGCCACGGTGACAAAGCACAAAGTGCTCGCCGTCGTGCGCTTGATGAGTTCAAAGAAGGTAAAGCACGTGTGATGGTTGCGACAGAAGTGGCTGCACGTGGTCTGGATATTCAAGGCCTGCCTCACGTAGTGAACTACGACATGCCATTCCTGGCGGAAGACTATGTACACCGTATCGGTCGTACTGGCCGTGCAGGCCTACAAGGCCACGCCGTGTCTTTCGTTAGCCGTGATGAAGAACTGACGCTAGTTCAGGTTGAAGCGCTGATCAAACAACGTATTCGCCGTGTAGAGCTAGCCGGTTACGAGCCAAAGAGCCGTGATGCGCTACTGGATAAAATGCACAACAAACCAGCCTTCCGTGATCGTCGTGGCCGTACCAACAACCCGACTGAGCAGCAGTCTGACGCAGAGCGTCGTGCTCGCCTACGTCGCGCGGTACTGAATAAGTCTAAAATCACCAAGCTGAATAAGTAATTGTCAGTCAGTGAGCGTGTTTGGCACTCTATGTTAAACACGTAAACGACATCTTCAGAAAAGGTTAGCCATTGGCTAACCTTTTTTATTGCAGTGTTATGGCTGTTTTAAAGCGATACGTTAAGGAATCGCTCCCCGTGATTGATCTCCACAGGCAAATCATGTTGTCTCTTCAGGGCAATCTACTGCACTTGTATGTAAGCCTTAAATGGCCCGCCGGGGATGGAACTTGAAGTCGCAACGGCAAAAGATGCCCATTTCGCGCCATCTTGCATCGCTTCATCAATCGGCTTATCACTTAGCAAACCATGTATCACGCCCGCCGCGAAAGCATCACCGGCCCCCGTGGTGTCGATCACTTCAGTATTCACAGCAGGAACAAAGACAGAATCATCCTGACTGTATGCGGTCGCCCCATGCTCACCGTCTGTCACAATAAAATAGCGCAGAGACTGACCGGCAACCGACACGCCGTATTCCCACACCGAGCAGTCTGATTCTGTCTGATGCCCTCGCTCACGATGTGCCGTCAAATCTGACTTCGAGGTTATCAGAACATGGCATGGTCGATGCTCTTCACCTTTCGGGAGCTGTGCTACCACCAGCAATGCATGCTGAGAGTCGTTCACCGCTGCTTGCGCCCATGATTCCACCCCTTCCGCTGAGGTATTAATATAAAGTGCATCCCATTGAGATAACGCTGGCACCTTGCCCAACACAAAGCGAGGCCGTTCTGGACGGATAATGGTACGTTCCCCGTCAGGTGTCATCAGCAACATCAACTCGGGCGTGACGATATCATTACGGTGTAACAAACCACAGTTGAGCCCCTGTAGGCTCGCTTCGGCCAGCAACCAATCCGCTGTTTCATCGCGCCCAATTTGACTGACGAGCGCCACATGGTGTCCCGCCCAGACTAAACCTAATCCGGTGTTCGCGCCGCCACCGCCCAAACGCCGACCCAAATCACGATAATGATGACGCCCACCGGCTTGCAAAGGTTCTTCCAATGCCAGAACACGATCGCAATTAAGGTTTGCTAACAACATAATGTTTGCCATCCCGAATTCTCCTTACCCAGATTCCTTTCTGCATTCTTTGCCCAACATCCGCTGATGTGAGCTTATGATCTGATTTTAGGATAAAAAAAACTGCAGCGATTTCGCGCTGCAGTTCATTTCGTCATTATGCCAATACGGACTGATTTTTAACAATAATCACTGTAAGGGTTCGCAAAATTCAACGGAATAGCGTGACCAAACTGAGATAATTGCACACTCTCTTGTGACAGGGTCACTGATTGCTCATCCATCACACTCTCGCCAAAGTGGTAACGGATCACTTCTTCACCCTGACACGCCGCACGATCGTTCGCTGCTGCTTGTGCCGCTACCTGCTGATGCTTTTCTGCATAAGCGGCCATGGCCAACTCACCGTATTTTTTCTCTAGCATACTGAACGTCTGCTGAGGAGACAGCACCAGGCCAGAAGCGTTATTACCACCAAACCCTTTGGCGTTCAGGATCACCGCTTTCATGGCTTCCCCTTTCTCACCGGCATAGAAATGCTCAGTCAGAATGTTCAGGTTAGACTGGTGAACGTCATCTGCAATCTGGTCAATGGTCTGAATCCCCGGGATCCAGCCGTACTGCCATACCCCCAGAGAGGCAATTAATTGATCGCCCGGCGCACAACTCATGGAGTGGCCAACATAAGACTTAATCGCCGCGACCGGCCACTGATCAATCTCAAAAGTTTTGGCTACTTCATTCAGAATATGACTCTCTGTCACACGGTTCTGTGGGGTACCGGTACCATGGGCTTGCACATACGTCTGCTTCACCCCTTCAGGCCCCAAAATGGCTTTTGCCAACGCCGCCGCTTTTGCAACCGTCACATAGTTACCCACACCCGGTGCCGAGATAGATTTTTTATTGGCATCAGCATTGATAAACACATCCGCTACCGAGCCATACACATTGGCACCCAGTTCCAGCGCCAATTCATCATCCATCAACACCACAAATTGTGCCGCTTCGGCCATGGTAAAACCGGCATTCTCAGCAAATGGACGGCATGCTCGGCGGTTGTCGACCACATCACTGTTATCAAGTGCCTTCAATTGCGCATCTTCCGCCAAAGCGCCCATCACTCGGAAACCTTCCATGATCTCTGCCACAACAGGAGCTTCCGCATTACCTACAATGGCTACTCGTGAATGTCCCTGCTGGATATCATTCATACCTTGACGCAGGTTATACAAGAAAGTGGCACACGCGCCCATGTTGGTGCCTGTGGTACCAATACTATTGATCACATAACCATTAATGAAGTCCGCTGGCATTTCAGCTAACGAGAGTGCCATCATCTTGGAGCTGACACGGCCACCGGTTAGCGGAGCGGCTAACATGCCAGACAATGAATTTTCATCCACCTGTGCCAACGCACTGCCCGCATACACAGAGACTTGATCCGGCTCGATGTGTTGCAAAATGGTGTCCCAATCCATCCCCAATGAATTCAAGGCATCTGACGCACCATAGATGGTCAGGCTTAAACCACGTGGGTGAAAACGGGATTGATAGAGTTTGGCTGGGTCAAAACCAGTAGGAATATTACCGCCACTGGTGACAGGAAATGACACGCGATCTTCAAGCAGTGCACCCAGCTCACCCGTTACGGTGATAGTGACTTTACTGCCTTGCTCTTCCACCTGCCAATTGTCCGGAATACGGTTTGGCAGTTTGGATTTACGTAACGTAAAAGTGATCGTATCACTGCTTTGCAACGAGGCTTTGTATTGATAAAGCAAATTGTCCGGATCAAACGATTCGATACGACGGACTAATGTACCCGCCTTAATTGCATCAATGATGTCCGCATTCAGACTGTCAGTCTCTGACAACCCCATACGACGGGCCAAATCCTGCCAGGTTGACGCCATGTCTGCGTCAGATAAAACGTCCGACACCATACGCTTATAACTGTGAAAGCCTGAGCTACGCCCTGCAGCGTTCATGCCACCAAAACCGACAATCAAAGGTAATTTCATCTTTATCAAACCCACTTAGCTTCCTTAATGCCTATAGATTACCGATTTACACTGTTCATTCACCTGTCATTTGTGCCATTATGACCGCCATTCAGGCCAATTATAATCAACAGACATGAACATTGGGTTTCTCCTTTATGAACGCGCCTTGATCACAGGGATCTCATTGGCGGCAGAAATGCTCTCTAGTGCCGCCAGCCTGCGCCCCCGCCTTGAACAGCGGCAAACGCCCTTTAGTATCAAATTGATAGCCCCCAAGCTGGCTCCCACTAAAGTGACAGCGGGTCTGCGTTTGCAGCCTGATATCACCTACGACGATGAACAGCTGTTCGATATTTTGATTTTGCCACCCATGTGGGGCAATCCCCTGCAATCGATCCGACGTGATCCGAAGATCATTCCTTGGTTAGTAAAACAACATCAAAAAGGGGCCAAGCTGGTTGCCACCGGCACAGGCGTACTTTGGCTGGCAGAAACAGGGTTGCTTGATCACCAGGTCGCCACCACACACTGGTATTACTACGACAATTTTGCCGCGCGTTATCCGAACATCACGCTGAACCGACAGGCGTCCATTACCGCAGCAAATAACCTATTCTGCACTACCAGTATTAACTCGCAATCAGAGATGATCTTGTATCTAATCGCCCAGTTGTTCGGACAACCTATCGCCAATACCATTGAAACCCATTACGGCCACGAGATTTCAAAAACCAGCCAACAACCTTTCTATCAAATCGGTGGGCAATTGCAGTTTGATGAATCCATCGCACTGGCACAGGAATGGATGAAGCGTAATCTCTCCCATGCTATTACGGCACAGAGTGTGGCCGATCACTGTGGTATGCCGCTGCGCAGCTTTAATCGTAAATTTACCGATCAAGTCGGTGAAACGCCGCATCAATACCTGCAACGCCTTCGTTTAGAATCGGCACAACAGCTTCTGCGTGATGTGGGCATGTCGGTGCAAGATGTTGCAGAACAGGTGGGTTACAAAGATGCCTACCACTTCTCTACCCGCTTTCAAAAACACTTTGCTATTACACCGACACAATACCGTCGCATGGTAAAAGCCAAGACCTACAAGCCTTAACTTCCCTTTACCACGCACAACAGTGACAGCGTCACAGAATGTGAAATGCACAGAGATATATGCTAAACAACTGATATGTCGCTGATTTGAGACAGCTTGCAAGGCGCATTCCCGCCTAAAATCACAACGTCATAGTGATTATGTTGTGATGCGTATGAAAACTGTCAGCCCTCTATCCCGCTGTTTGCCCGGTACGGTAGGCACTTTGCTTTCCATCGGATTGATCCTGCTGCCTGTGTGTGGCGTACAGGCCAAGACGGCTGTGAATGATCACCGTCACCCGACGAGTAAAGTGAGCAGCAGCGAAAAACAGTGCCGCCTCGACATTTACCATTTGGTCAAAAAGGAGGGTCGTTCCTTTCGTCCAAATCTGCAAATTGCCTTCATCACAGATAATCTCTATCGCCAACGTTATGTCGCAATGAAAACCGGTATCTCCCACCCCACTGGGTTTGAAAATATCAGCTACTACCGCTCTGGCCAGCCCATTGAAGTGTTCACCGCCAACTGGCGCAATAATGGCACCAAACATACCGTATCTCGTCTGGTTATTCTGGGGGGAACCAGCGATAAGCAAGCCTTTGATGTGCTGTCAGGATTAATGAAAACCGATCAAGGTCACTTCGAGCTGCGCGACAATGCCAATCGCTATCGCCTTAATGCGAATCGAAATGACATTACTGCATTTTTTACTTGCCTCAATGATTACTATCACGAGTAAAACAATACAACGCCGTTCATAACGCAAGTTTACCCATCACATTTCCACTTTTTAACTCACTTTAAATGTGTGAACCCACTCGCATTTTGTGATCGACATTCCAACTTTTACCCGACTCGATAAATTTCATCATAGAAAACAGCATGCCTGCCGATAAAAACGAACAGTTACAGTGTATTACCTCTCCCTCTGCCCATGACGATGTAAAGGAAAGTGCAGTGAATTTTTCCATGAAACATAAACTCTGCCTCACATTTGCCTGTATCATTCTCGCCATTTCAGCCGTGCAAAACTGGCTGTCCAGCGAACGTATGACTCGCGATGCGGAGCAATCAACACAACGCGCCGTCTCTTCATTGAGCCAATCGGCACTAACCAGCATCAGCCACTGGTTGGAAAACAAAGCGGCGATCACCCAATCCGTGATCCCTGCCTTTGATCATCAAGCAGCGCCTATTGATGCATTGGCGCAAACCATGAATGCGGGCCAGTTTGATTTGGTTTACGTTGGCTTACCCACCGGTAAAGTCATTCTGAGCAAAGCAATCTCATTCCCAGCGGATTACGATGCCCGTGAACGTCCTTGGTATCAAAAAGCCAAAGCAGAAAACCGTACCATCATCACCTCTCCGTACATTGATGCGTCATCGAATAAACTGGTGGTGACATTAGCACGCCCGTTTAATGCCTCGATGAATCAAGGTGTGATTGCGGCAGATGTATCGATTGATACGCTGGTGAAAGATGTATTGGCAATGAATCAGGATGGCATGTTCGCGATGCTGATCGATGCCGACGGCAACATCATTGCGCACCCTGACGCTTCGCTGGCACTGAAACCCGCCACCGGTCTGAACAGCACTTTGACGACAAGTACTATTGAGTCAATGAGCCGCAATGACGCCCTAACAACCATGACCATCAGTGGCGTAGAAAGCTTGGTGCAAATCGGCCAGGTGCCTGACACTCAATGGTACTTTGCGCTTGTGGTGAATAAAGCCAAAGCCTTTGAACAAGTCGATGAAGCGTTGTTTGATGCACTGATCGGGACAATCATGCAAGTCGTGATTGTTATTGCTGCTGCGCTGTTTTTCGTGGGTCGCGCCCTTAAGCCGTTAGAGCAACTGACGGACGCCATGCAAGATTTATCACAAGGCAACGGTGATTTAACACGTCGCCTTGATTTCACTCAGGATGATGAAATTGGTCACTTGGGGGGGCATGTGAATGCCTTCATTGAAAAGCTGCATCATTCCGTGTCCGGCATTGCCAATTCCACCAGCCAGCTGTCTGAGCAGGCCAGTGTCAGCCATGCGATGGCAGAACAGAACAGTCAGGCCATTCAAATGCAGCTAGGTGAAATTGCACAGATCGCGACCGCCATTCACGAGATGTCTGCAACGGCACAAGACGTGGCTAACCATGCCGAACAAACCGCCAGCGCAGCGGTGGCATCACATGCGAACTGTAATGAAGGTAAAGCGGTGATCACCCGCAATCAGGCATCCATTACCCAACTGGCGCACCATGTTGAAGATGCCGCAAGCATTATTCAGGAATTGGAAAACAACGCGCAAGAAATCAATGCGATCCTTTCAACTATTCAGGGTATTGCAGAACAAACGAACTTGCTGGCACTGAATGCGGCCATTGAAGCAGCCCGTGCCGGTGAACAAGGCCGTGGCTTTGCGGTGGTTGCCGATGAAGTCCGTGTGCTCTCTCAGCGCACTCATAGCTCTACGGTTGAAATCCGCTCAATGATTGAAACCCTGCAACGTAACACGCATAACGCCGTCACCACCATGCAGCAAAGCCAGGACATGGCGACCGGAAGTGTGGAAGAAGCGAATAATGCCACGCTTGCTCTGGAGCAAATTACCGCATCGATTCAGTACATTTCTGATATGGCGACTCAAATTTCCAGCGCGGCAGAAGAGCAACGTGCCGTCTCGGAAGAAATTAGCCGAAATACGCAAGCGGTGAATGATGTGTCTGAACAGCTATCGACGGATGCCAAAGAAACACAGGTACTGGCACAAGATCTAAACAGCATTACGCAGCTCCTTACATCGGAAGTGAATAAGTTTAAGATCTAACTCGATTCACGATGTTAAAGGCTACACAAAAGCAAAACGCCAGCATCTCTGCTGGCGTTTTTTATTCTTTCGCGCTTTGTGTGATTAACGTTGTCTCACTAAGACAATACACAAGCAACGTGACATTAAGCGATTACGCTAAACGATGGTGAGTCGATTGATGCGGACGCTGGCTGATGTCTTCGTATTCACCGTCAATCGTTGTACCTTGATGACCTGCACCACCTTCATAAGCGTGGGTATTGAACCCTTGTTGCTGCATCGCTTCTTTATAAGCCGCATTCAGTTTTCTTTTAATGAAGGGCTTGGCAATCAATGCACCTAATCCGATAAACAAACCCATTACAGCCGCGAAGGTGACGGTAAAGAAACCCAAGACAAGTGCAATCACACTAGCAATCATGTTTTTCATAGCTGACCTTTGATTCATCTTTATTTTCATTGTTTGCAGTCTATGCCAACGAAAATGAACCATAGATGAACGACACGTTTATTTTTGTTCAGGTTCGATGCTCTTCGTCCTCTTCCTGCACCAACGCCTGCCACCTGAACAGCCGCACGCGTGCCATCAATCCAATGCCATACTCACTCCGACAGAAATGGTGTACGCAGAAAGATCATCGTGCCACAGCAAACTGCTGGCTTCGGCGTACCCATACCAATCTTCATTGAGCGCCCCTGAAATACCTAAATGCATACGCCCGTAAAAGTTGTCATCAGAATCGACAACAATGGGCAAAATACTGCCTGAATGGTTCGATTTCAGCTGTGAGATGACCCGCTCATTACCGCTGGCAATATCATAATGCACATACCCTTTAGCATAGGGTTGAAACATCCCTATGGGGGTACGTAAAGGGTGTGACACACTGACACCAGATATCAACATGGTCGATTCCAATGCATCGACATCATCAATTTTAGAAATCAGGTAATTGTTATTGGCTAAGGATAAGCGCTCTGAGTAACGATCCGGATCCGACAAGGTATATTGCACGCTACTTTCCAACGCCACATTCAGATAATTGTACTTAAACACGTAGCCCGTACCCACCGAGAACACCCAGATATCGGAATCCGCCTCATTGGCATTGTTCACCACGGAATCCGTATACAGCGTCACTTGGCGTTCGATGTCGGTATCCATCACAGCGTAACTGGCCGTGAAATCAATGTACCAGGCATCTTGGAAATAGCTGAAGTAGCCAGAGGCCACCATGCCATCAATTTCCGTATCACTGCTGTCATTCAACGGCTTATAAAAAGGCAGGCCGAGTGTTAACCCAAACAGGTAATGCTCACGGAATAAATAATCTCCCCCCAGAGTCAGTGAATAACCGCTGTATTCCTGCTCTTTACCTTTGCTGTAAGGACTGTCGTTCAGTGTGGTGGTATCGACCCGCATAAAGCCACCAACCGCACTCTGAGATGACGGGCCAAGAGGATTTTTATTACCAGAGGCAATGGCATTGTTAACAGGGAGCGCATACCCCGACAAGGATTCGGGATAGAGCGTGTTACGATTAACGGAAGTACGATCAACCATGCTCGCACTACGCAGACCAGCACTTGAATTAGTGCCAAGGCGCGATCGCACCTTTCGGTCGATTTTATCGCCCCGAACATGACTCGCGAGCCCTTTTAGTTCCGATACCGCAGCATCCATTTCAGCAGAAAGTCTGTCACTCAGTGTTGCATCGTCCCCTGCGCACACTGTCGCAGAGGCCATCAAGCAGGCAGCCGACGTCGCAATAGACGCCGCTGAAGCTACCTGCTTCAAAGACATTGACATAACGCCCCCAAAATATGTATTACCACTTTCTGTTCTTGTAATGAAATCGTGAAAGTGTCTTGCGATTCAAACTGACTCGATCAGTATAGGTAGCGGGGGTATTGTCACTGTCCCAAAAAATATACATCTGCACATTTCACAGCAGGCTGTGCATGTTTTATGAGGGCTTCTGGCCACTGAGATGATGTCACCACTCACCCTCTTATCACAAAGATGAGCTATCCGCATGATTTAAAATGAAATAATTATGCCCAGCACGGTGCGATATTCTGCTTTGTTATCCACGGGTTCTCCATAAAACATTTCCTTATATACACAAGCGATGTTATGCCTTGTCGTTTCAAGCAGTGACATACCACGCTTGATTGACACTTCGTTCTATAATTAAGGCGGTCAAAAGCAGACAGAAGATATGACGATGAGATATGGATGGATAATGTCATTGGTACTGTTAAGCCAGACTGTCATGGCTGACGATATGGTCGAACAAGCAGCAACCGATATTTGTCAATGCCTGAAAGAACCTTATGAACATGCCGCAAAGGTCAAAGCTGCGCTCTCGGACGCAAAAGCCAGTGGCAGTTTATCACGCATCACGGACACGCAAGATGACATGATGGCCGTTATTAATGCCGCAAAACTCTGCATGGAAAATGTGCGCAGCCGCTACCCGGACATAAAACATGACACGGCATTACAAGAAGCAATCCTCAAACGTACCGAATCGCTGTGTCCTAATCCTCTCAGTTCGCATCCCCCTGTCTCTTCTGGCAACGCCCCCCGTTCCCCCGGCATCACTCCAAGCAGCAATCTCAGTAACAACACCAGCAGCAACGAGTGAGGAAATGCGATTTAATCGCGAGTTTTCGTACTCGAAACAAAAGTGTGATCAAGTCATATTTCACCAGCTAGAGCCGAATGTTAATGTAATGTTGAAACGGTAATGAGAGGATATGCTTATGAACAGGTCAATGCTAAAACCCGTGAAATGGCTTACTTTTCAACTGTTTTTCCACTATCGGCACTTCTTTCAGCTCACCTACTACCCGATTCTGGCGGTATGTATAGGCGCAACGGTGCTCAATATGGCGTTGATGCTTCCGTTTAGTAACGTAGAGGCGTCACCATTGGCACTGGTCGTGTTTATGTCATTCAGCTTGTATTGGGCGGCAGTAAAACGGTACTACACACACATTCTTGCTTGGTCCGATCCCCGTACCAATAAGAATACCGTGCATGTGCTAAAGCGAGTAAGCGAGTAAGCGAGTAAGCGAGTAAGCGAGTAAGTGAGTTTACAAGCTCGAAGGAAGACAATTCAAAAGCAAAGTAGAGTGTCACGCACACCGAGACGTGACACTCTCTGTCACATCATTAAGACTTGATCGTTACTTTTTCAATGATGATCGGTTTTTTCGGCACATCTTCATGACCACGTTTCTTGCCAGTGCGCACTTTAGCAATGGCTTTCACTACATCCATACCCGCTGTTACCTGACCAAATACGGTGTAACCCCAGCCTTGATTCGTGGTTTCAGTGAAATCAAGGAAACTGTTGTTCGCCAGGTTAATGAAAAACTGCGCAGTGGCTGAGTGTGGCGCATCTGTACGTGCCATAGCAATAGTACCAACCATGTTCTTCAGACCACGGTTTGCTTCATTCACGATAGGATCACGGGTTTCTTTTTCCGTCATATCCACGGTGTGACCACCACCCTGAATCATGAAGCCTTGAATCACACGGTGAAAAATCGTGCCTTCATAAAACCCATCCTGACAGTACTGCAAAAAGTTCTTACACGTCACAGGCGCTAGGTCCATGTTCAGTTCAATTTCAATATCGCCAAGATTGGTAGTAAAAATGATCATTTGATGTAATGCCGCTCAATATGAGGAAAGAAAAATGAGCGCGGAGTGTATCACTGAACAAAGTCACAACGAAAGCTTCAATACATTTCATCGTTAATACGCATATTCTTCTGCGTGATGATCGTATCCCCCTGCTAAATCCCCCCATAATCACGTTAATACAGCGATAAACGAAGATTGATATTCTGAAACCTTATAAGCCATGCGGAAATTGGGGTTAATTTTGTGATATCACGTTAAAAAAAACACAACATGTAACAGAAAGGTTAATAATTTCTCCCTGACACCTCGAAATCCTCCTTGTTTGGTTTGCCTCATTTTCAGAATTTACCAAGTATCAAACCAGAGCCACGCAAAACGGCTCATGTTCAACGAATCAATACATCAATCTCGCAATCAATTTTCGAGGAAATTTTAGATGAACAAACGGACTTTCCTAAGAGGCCTAATTGCAGCCACACTAGCCGGTGCCGCTTCTGCACCTGTTATGGCCGCACCAGGTGCTCCTATCATTTCATGGATGGAAACCAACTTTTCCATTATCGAAGTGAACGATGCAGCCAGCGCATACAAAGATCTGGTTGTCGTTAAGCCATACGCCGAAGTCCCTGTGACTTGGGATCGTTGGTCTGGTGAGCCTGCGGACTCATACCGCGTATTGCTAAACGGTGAAGTATTCCATGAAGCCGCTATCACGCCAGCAGCTACTCAGAAAGAGTCAACCATTCTTCAGGTAGCGAAAGGCGGCCAGTACGACATGGTTGTAGAACTATGTAGCGGTACAGGTGCAGCACAAACATGTACTCAAAGTGCGCCGAAGCAAATCGTTGTTGCTGACACCGATGGTAGCCACCTTGACCCACTACCAATGAACGTGGATCCAAACAACAAAGACTACGTGACACCAGCAAACACTGTTGTAGGTGCCTACTTTGTTGAATGGGGTGTTTACGGTCGTAAATTCCCTGTTGATAAGATCCCAGCACAGAACCTGACGCACATCATTTACGGTTTCGTGCCAATTTGTGGTAACAACCCTTCTCTTGCTGATGGTCCTCTGGCTGCACTCAACCGTGCTTGTGCCGGTCTTGATGACTTTGAAGTGGTTATCCACGACCCATGGGCTGCGGTTCAAATGCCACATCCTCAGTCTGGTCAAAGCCATTCTTCTTCATACAAAGGGACTTACGGCCAGATCATGGCGCTTAAGCAGCGTTACCCTGATCTGAAGATCCTACCATCAATCGGTGGCTGGACGCTGTCTGACCCGTTCTATGAGTTCGGCGATAAGGCCAAGCGTGACAAGTTTGTCGCTTCTGTGAAGCGTTTCCTACAAACGTGGAAGTTCTACGACGGTGTTGATATTGACTGGGAATACCCAGGTGGTTCAGGTGCGAACCCTAACCTAGGTGACCCAGCGAAAGATGGCGACACTTACGCAGTCTTGATGCAAGAACTACGTGCAATGCTTGACGATCTGTCTGCTGAAACAGGCCGTACGTACGAGCTAACCTCTGCAGTGGGTGTCGGTTACGACAAGATCGAAGACGTAAACTACGTGGATGCGGTTCCTTACATGGACTACATCTTCGCGATGACTTACGACTACTACGGTGGTTGGAACAACGTTGTCGGCCACCAAGCAGCACTGGATTGTGGTAGCCACATGACCGCTGACGAGTGTGCGGGTAAAGGTGTGGATGCGGAAGGCAAACCACGTAAAGGCCCAGCTTACACCACCAAGAACGGTGTTGATCTTCTGCTAGCGAAAGGCGTTCCACCAGAGAAAATGGTTATCGGTGCAGCAATGTACGGCCGTGGCTGGACTGGCGTAACAGAAGCAAGCATGTCTGATCCAACGAACCCAATGACTGGCGTAGGTAACGGTAAGATCAAAGGTTCATGGGAAGCGGGCGTTATCGATTACAAAGATATCGTTAAAGACTACATCAACAAAGCCGGTGTGGTTGAAGGCTACGATGTACAAGCTGACGCTCCTTGGGTTTGGGATCCATCAAACGGTGACCTGATCACTTACGACAACAAGCGTTCTGTGATGGCGAAAGGTGCTTACGTTCGTCAAAACAACTTCGCAGGTCTGTTTGCGTGGGAAATTGATGCCGATAACGGTGACATCCTAAACGCAATGCAAGAGTCACTAGCGGGTGATGTGCCACCACCGCCACCACCAGTGAACAAAGCCCCTGTTGCTAATGCAGGTGCCGATGTGACTGTAAACGCAGCAGGTGCAGTAACGCTAGACGGTTCTGCGTCTAAAGATGTTGACGGCCAGATTGTATCTTACAACTGGGTACAGACTTCAGGTCCATCAGTATCACTCACCAATGCTAACGCGGCTTCTGCGTCTGCAAACATCCCTTCAGTGACTGTAGAAACGAAGTTCGTATTCTCACTAACAGTAACCGATAACAAAGGTGCGACAGCCGTTGATACCGTTGTTGTTACTGCGAAGCCAGAAGGCAACACCGGTCCGACAAACACAGCACCAGTTGCTGCTATTACTGTTCAAGCAACAGCAAACGCGGGTGATGTTGTGGTTGTTGATGCAAGCGGTTCAAGCGATGCAGATAACGACACGCTGACTTACACGTGGGATATCCCAGCAGGCGTTCAGGCAACACCAAACGGCTCAAGCCTTGTGTTCACGGCAGGCAGCTACACGGTTGATACCACACTGACATTCTCAGTGACGGTTTCTGACGGTGAGCTATCTGATACAGCAAGCGCATCTGTTGTTGTACTGAAAGAAGAGCAAGGTCCAGGTGGTGAGTGTCCAAACGCTTACCAGCCAGGCGTTGTTTACACCTCTGGTGACGTTGTTTCTCACAAAGGCAAAGAGTACTCTGCTAAGTGGTGGACAACAAACGAAGAACCAGGCACAACAGGCCAATGGGGTGTATGGAAAGAGCTAGGCGCAGCAAACTGCCAATAAGCCCTAACCATTAAGTCACACCATTAAGGTAAAACGACAAAGGGATGCGAAAGCATCCCTTTTTTATTAAATCATTCTGTCGGCAATACACTCAAACAGTGTAAAGCACTTTGATCACATGGTAGCCAAACTTAGTTTTCACTGGCTCTGGGATCAAACCACGCAGATTCGCGTTCTTCATTTTCAGCGCTTCGCTGGTGCTGATCGCTTTATCAGAGAAAACCGCTTTATCAAATGGCGCGACCATTGCGCCTTTGCGGAATTCACCCAAGTCGCCACCCTTCTTGCCAGATGGGCAGGATGAATACTTGGTAGCCAGCGTTTGGAACTTCGCACCCTGTTTAAGTTGTTTGATGATGTCATCGGCTTGTTCCTTGTGCTTCACAAGGATATGCAATGCATGGGCTTTACTGGCCATAAGGTGTGTCTCTTTCAGTATCACAATTTCGCGCATTGTACACGATCGCAGGGTGAGCTCAAAGTGCTGACCACTAGACAAATTCATATCACATCAACAGCCTGCTACTCACCGCAGCCCGCTTACTCACCACAACTTACAGGCATAAAAAAACCGCCCAAATCAGGCGGTTCTTTAAGCTGGGCGGTGCTTATTCTGCTTTTAGGATCTGGGCAGATTCAAGCTGCGTCATCTGACGAATTTGACGCCACATGTAGAAGAAGATACCCATCATCATCAGCATGGAAGGAATCGCAATCATTGGGTAACTCACCAATGTCATACGACCCAATTCTTCGTTAAAGGCTTGTGTACCCGATGGGCTGGTCACAATCACTTTGGCCAACACGTAGTTCATCACTGATGAGAACACGAAGGTTGAAGCAAACAGGTAGTTTGCCGTCACCAGGCTACGCTCAAACTTCTGCTTGTTGCCAAACTCGTTCAGCTTTTCGTGGATCAGTGACATGTTCAGCACAGTGTCATTGATCAGCATTTTGCTCACCACCGGGTACTTGGTAAACGTTGAGATAAACACACCAATACCGATCAAGCCAGGGATCAATGCTTCTTTCACAGCCAACCATTTGTTGTCCAGCTCTAACAAACCGATACCGCCAGTCAACAGTACGCTGACGATACCCAGCAGTGAGATGAAATTGAATTTCTTGTATTTGAAGAGTTCATAGCCCCCGAAAAGGACCGGGAAGGCCAAGGCGACAACTAAACCGCCAACAGCGCCAAGGTGCTCGTCGCTGCTGAATTTCATCAAAATTACGGAAGGCACGATGACATTAAAAATGATGTCGTTCAGTGGGCTAGGTTTCTTTTCTGTCATAATATTTTACAAACTTATCCAAATCGTAAACAACTGCATTGTTCCGCGAAATTTTGCTGCTGTAAAGCCTCTGAGCGTTACAAAAGATTAAATCAGCCTATTCCAGCTCTCAATTTGGAGAGAAAATGCTGATTTCGCTCAATTTTTCAACCAACAAAACTCTACCAAACCTTGCGTGCAGGGTATATTGTCGACATTTCCACCACATACCGCATGTTCTCACATACATTATGCAACTTATCGTTCATCATGTACGTTAACTATATTCATGTATAGGACATTGCGTTAGCGTGACGCAAATATGATTAAAGGATGCCGCTTATGCTCACCCCTGCTGATACCGCACTGGTCATTGTTGATGTTCAGGGCAAACTTGCCCAAATCATGGATGAAAAAGAGGCGCTATTTCATCACCTCGCCACCATGGTCAAAGGCGCGAAAGTATTGGAACTACCTATCCTGTGGGTAGAACAATTACCCGATAAGTTAGGATCAACGATCCCGGAAATTGCCGATCACCTCGCCCACCTGCAACCTATCCCGAAAAACAGTTTCAGTTGTTATGGTGAACCCGCTTTCGTGGATGCCTTAGCCGCCACGGGATGCCGTAACGTGATTATCATGGGGATTGAAGCCCACATCTGTGTTTATCAAACCGTGCGTCATTTACTGGATAAAGGCTTTCATGTCGAAGTGATTGCTGATGCCGTTTCGTCCCGTAAGGCACATAACAAAGTCATTGCATTAGAGAAGATGCAACAATGTGGCGCGGCATTAACATCAACAGAAATGGTGCTGTTTGAACTACAAGGCGTGGCCGAAGGGGAACGATTTAAGCAGCTGTTATCCGTTATCAAATAAACGATGAGCTAAGCGCAAAACAAAGCAGCCGTGACGGGCATTCCCATCACGGCTGCTTTATATGTTACTTTCTCTGTTGCTTATCGCTTATTAATAACCAACGCCCGCACAGTAAGAGGAAGCAATAATTAAGGCCAATGCAAAGGTCATCACATTCAAAGCCGGTTTGCTTTTGGTCAGAAGCGGCATAAACCACACGCCCACAGCGGCAATCAATAAACCAAGGCTGGTAACTTGAGCAATAAATGGCGCAATATCACCTTGTGTTTCGGCCAATGTCGCCAAACCCGCCAATTGTGGCAAGCCAGTCAGTAAACAAACCACCATGATGCCCGCACCAACATATGGCAAGGTACGGTTAAACTCATCCACTTTGTGTTCTGCTTTCACGAGCGAAGCATGCGCCAGCAAGGTACCGCCACATAATGTCGTCGCTAAGAAGTGAGAGGCCACCAACCATTGCTCACTGCGTACCATCAAGCCATGTAGCAGATAACCTACACCAGCAGCAATAACCAGCATCAGATACGCTTTGCGCAGACGATCACTGCCAACTAAGCCTTTTTCTGCAAACCAATAAATCAGCGCCAGCGCAAAGAAGCCAACCACCATCAGAGCTTCTTGCCCTAGGGTATACGCCACCGGCACCTGAGAAAAAATCAGGGTAATTTCACGTAAGAAAAGCCCGCTGAACAATAACAGCCATAATGCTGGCATTGTACGGTGTAAGCGATCCATCTGACCAAAACATAACTTCCCGGTCAGGATACATCCGCCCAACACAATAAACGCACCAATCGCTAATTGGTAAAACACACTAGAAAGAATTAATGGCCATTCGTACCACGCCATATCAACACCTTCGCACAGCAACCCCACAGAGTTACCGATATCCATATTATTATCAAAGGCGCGTATTGTGCCCTACCTCACACTGATGTTCTATCTCTATCTCCAGACGTTTAGCGTTTATTCGCAATCAATAACGCAACCGTGCAAAAGCGCATCAATCGCTATTCTTACCGTCTAACGTCTGAAACCAATGAGAATACAAAATAAAAACGCCCGGTCGTGTGACCGGGCGTTGTTAATATTAAGACATTACTTGCTGGCGACTTCATGCGGTCGTTTCGGTGGAGCGACATCATCCGATAAGGATTGCGCCTTTAATCGCCATACAGTCACCACAAAAGCCAACAGCGCAATCACGGCCATGCCACCATAGGTCAGGGTAAAACCGGCAGCCAATTGTACTGGGGCAAAATCTTTCAGGCCATGTGCGCTGCCTTCACCCACCAACACCGGCACTTTTAAGTGGAACAAGGCCGCACAGAATGCCACGCCCACTGCACCACCCAGTTCGCGACCATAGCCAAACAACGACAAGCCAATGCCGCGATCGGTAGACGGCAACACGTTCTGCACCACCACATTAAGAGACGGTAACGTAAACCCAAGTCCTAAGCCCGCCAAAGCCAACGCTGCGATAGGAAATTGCCCGAGGTAAAGCAGTCCCATCGCCATTGCTGATAACGCAAAGCCACCGACAACCAATGATTTGTAGAAACCGGTTTTCGCAATACGCTTACCGCCACAGTAAGCCCCGCCGGTGATGCTCATCATGAACACCATCATGTACAAACCACTGGCAGAAGCCGTTAAACCCTGTTGCCATTGCATTTGCAGGGGTAAATACACCAATACGGCAAACATCAACAGCTGTGAACACATGATCAATAACACACTGATGGTGTAACCCGGCAGTGTCAGCACGCGCATAGGGATCATCGGATCGGTTGCTCGGCGCTCAACCACCACCAGCAACACAATACTCACGACTAAGGCCACTGCCAAGGTCGTATTATCAATCACAGATTCCGGTGACAACAGCAGAAGGAGCAGCGTGGTGACGACCATCAATAGCCCTGCCCCTAACCAATCAAAACGGCTATCACGCCCGGTATTGAGGTGCTTTAGCTTGGTATTGATCAGCCATAACGCCACCGCCCCCAGCGGCAGGTTGATCCAAAACACCCAACGCCAGCTTAAATGCTCAGCGAAATAACCGCCCAATAGTGGTCCGGCGATACTAGACACCGCATAAACTGCTGAAATGTATCCCTGATACTTCCCCACTTCACGCGCAGGAATACAGTCGGCAATCACGGTAAACGCCAAAGCAATCAGGCCGCCACCACCAATGCCTTGCAGCACGCGCGCACCAATTAAGGTCGGTAAATCTTGCGCCATGCCACAGGCTACGGAACCCAGTAAAAACAACGCGATACTGATATTCAGCATTTTTACGCGACCAAAAATATCGCTCAACTTGCCGTACAAAGGGAGAACCGCTGTCGCCGCCAACAAATACGCTGTCACAATCCAAGTCAGCGCCTGACCTGCACCTAATTCTTCACCAATGATGGGCAGTGGTGTGGTAACAATACTTTTCTCTAGCGAGCCTAACGCAATGACCAGCGCGACACTTGCAAAAATGGTTTTCGGCGACATATTCATTCCTCAATAAGAAATCGTATGATAAATCATGCCCCCGCCTTCTCAAATAGGCGTTTCACCCTCTTGCCCATAAAAACTGACATAAATGTCAATATGTTAAGTCGCATTCACAGACACAAGCATCTGTCTGCCCCTATTGACATTGGGTGCAAGGTGGACTAACTTAATTTTAAATAAAAAATAAGTTGAGCGGTCTGGTTCCAGTTTTGCACCTAAAAGCGTCTTAACCGCACCGTTCTCAGAGATTGATGCTTGTTGAGAGGAATGCCCATGTACGCAATTACCCATGTTAATGTATTCACTGGCACCACCACCCTTCATGATCAGGCGATTCTGGTTGACGGTGATACCATCACAGCCATTGTGCCGATGCATGAAGCGCAGCTGCCAGAAGAAACCTATTCAGCTGAAGGCCTAACAGCAACCGCCGGCTTCATTGATCTGCAACTTAACGGTTGTGGTGGCGTGCTGTTTAACATTGATACCGAAAAGCAATCGCTCGATATCATGAACCAAACCAACCTAAAAAGCGGCACCACGCAATATCTGCCGACCTTCATTACCAGCCACCATGACAAGATGTGCCAGGCGATTGATGTCGTGGCAAGCATTGAAAATAAAGAAGCAGAAGGCATTTTAGGCTTACACCTTGAAGGCCCATTCATTAGCACGGCTAAAAAAGGCGCGCACGATGAAAACCATATCCGTATTCTGGATGAATTAACGGCGCATTATCTGGCCGATAACCAAGCCCACATTTCCGTGGTCACGCTCGCGCCTGAGAACACGCCTCAAACCGTGATCGACATTCTGCATAATGCGGGCATTACCGTGTCTTTGGGCCATACCAATGCCACCTATGACGATCTGCTGGCTAAAAACAATCTCAGCATGGCGACACACCTCTACAACGCCATGACACCGCTGGGTTCTCGCGAAGCCGGTACCGTCGGGTATATTTTCGATAAAAAGCCACATGCAGGCATCATTGTCGATGGTATCCACTCTTCTTTTGCTTCCGTACGTATTGCGCATGAAATCATGGGTGAGAAGTTATTCATGGTGACCGATGCCGTTACTCCAGCAGGTACTGACATCACGGAATACGATATGGCCGGCATTCAGGCTTATGTGACTGACGGTAAATGCCACTATGCCGATGGCACTATCGCCGGCGCCGCGATTACCATGATTGAAGGGGTACGTAACCTGATCCAACACGTCGGCGTAAGCCGTGAAGAAGCATTGCGTATGGCAAGCCTATACCCAGCCAAAGCCATGGGTATTGATGATCAGTACGGTAAGCTGGAAGCAGGTTACAAAGCGAACATCACCTTGTTGAATGACAATAACGAAGTGTGCAGCGTGTTCCAGATGGGCGCTAAGCGTATTTAACCCTCCGGGCATTTGTCCTAGCTCGCTAAAAAGAAAAGCCCTGCTCTCACAGGGCTTTTACGTTAACGACTTCTCTGCAGACATTCATAAATCCCGCATTAATATTTCATATTCTTCTTCTGCCAATTCAATTAACTTGGCCAGTTCTCTTGCATCGTCACTTGCCAGACATACATGCCATTTTACTGTACTGGATGAACGATGATTCTTACATAACAACTCGGTTTGCCGGCCTTTTGTTTGAAAAACAAGTTGCTCAAATTCCCCCGTAAAACAGTTGTCTTTTTCTAATACATTGACTTTAAGCTCACCGATTGGATTTACAGTTACGTCTACATGAAGTCCTGCTTTTCCGGGTACAATAAACTGTCTTCGCTCAGTCAACATACACCAACCTCCGCTCTGTCATCACCTTGTCAGCCTGACATTTCCTGCCCTATTTCATCAGGCATAACACCCAAATACACTCAAGTTTCAGTGTCACTCCGCTTACAATTTAAGTTTAGACAAGCCAATCATCATTCGTTAAAAATTCATCAAAACATCAAAATGATTCGGCTGTTTTTTTGCCTTACATCATAAATATGAACACTAGTTCACTGTTATTTGCCTTTTCACATGGTGATTTCTCCAAAAGACGCTAGGTGCTATATTGGTTCCCTCTCTCCCCACCACCAAGGAAGTAACGATGATTGATTTTCGCTCCGACACGGTCACACGCCCAACCGAAGCCATGCGACATGCCATGGCCGCAGCCGATGTCGGTGATGATGTATACGGGGATGACCCAACAGTCAACGCTCTGGAATGCTGGGCTGCAGAACGTCACGGTTTTGAAAGTGCCTTGTTTTGCAGTTCAGGCACGCAAGCCAACTTACTGGCGTTAATGGCACATTGTGAACGCGGTGACGAATACTTGTGTGGCCAACAAGCGCACAACTACAAATTTGAAGGGGGCGGCGCAGCGGTATTGGGCTCCATTCAACCGCAGCCGATCGAAAATGAAAACGATGGTACCTTGCCTTTCACCAAGCTTGCTGCTGCCATAAAACCACTCGACCCGCACTTTGCGCGTACCAAACTGCTGAGCCTGGAAAACACCATTAACGGTAAAGTACTACCGCTTGAATACTTGGCACAAGCCCGTGAATTTGTCGATGCCCATGGACTGAAACTGCACTTAGACGGCGCGCGCGTTTACAATGCCGCCGTTGCGTTGAACGTCGACATTACCGCGATCAGCCAGTATTTCGATTCCATGACCATCTGCCTGTCAAAAGGCTTGGGTGCACCAATTGGTTCATTAGTATTGGGTGACCGCGAGTTTATTCAACGCACGCGTCGTTGGCGAAAAGTGTTAGGGGGTGGCATGCGTCAGGCAGGTATTCTTGCCGCAGCAGGGAAAATCGCACTGACTGATCACGTTGAACGTTTAAGCGTTGACCACGCGAACGCTAAATATCTGGCTGAGCAGCTCAACACAGTGCCGGGCTTTGGCGTGAAAGTGGAACATGTGCTGACCAACATTCTGTTTGCCAAAGTGGATGCAGCGATCGATCAAGCACAGCTTGTTGCAACATTAAAAGCGCAGGATGTCTTAATTAGTGCAGGCCAGCCGATGCGCTTTGTCACGCACTTGGATATTTCACGCGAAGACATTGATACCTTTATCGCCGCGTTGAAAGCCGCTATAGCTCAACAAGGTTAATGCGGTAACAATATGAATGAAAATAGAAAAGCACCCCTTCGGTGCTTTTCTTTTGTGTATGACATTTACCTAGATAGCTTTGACCTAGAGACTTTGACCTGATGACGTTGACTAGAACCGATACCCCAAGCTCACAGTCGATAAACCGTGTTCTACTTCAATATCGTTATCGTCGAACTGAGTAGGCATGACTAACCGTAATCCCAATTCCCAGCGCTTATAATTAACCACCGCGCCCAGTTGTGCATTCACGCCAAAACCCGCCGCAGAAAATGCCGTTTGCTCCCCTGTCGGTGTATCGGCGATTAACTTACCATCGAGATCCACATAATGCGCCCCAACGCCCAATTCAACACGCCAACTTTTACAGCTTGCGCACAGATCCTTATCACCCCATTGATAGAACATTACTGGTGTAAACGACACCGAATAGCCATCTAAATCACCATCACGAAACCCTTGATGATCATCGTTATCGTAATCCAGATCAAAATAACTGCCACTGAACTCGGTGTGATAGCCCCAGCGGCTGGTTTCAGAAAAATAAACGGGAGACTGAATCAAAGTAATGAAGGGACTGACAGAGGAAGAAGAATTAAACGGCGCATCATCAAATTGCCCCGCCTGACTGACATCGACGTTACCACTGGCTTTCATGATCCCTAATTTCACCGAGGGCAGACGAAAAACCGTCTCGGCGCTCATGGCTGATACCGACAGCGGGCTCAGCAACAGTGTCGCCCCAAACCCCAACAATCCATATTTGTGCATACTTCATCCTTTTACCGCTGAACAACAAGGATGTGCCTTATCCTTGGATATGATCATTAAGTAAATCATATCAGTCACTTAATCAAACAACTCCTGTTTGTGAATAAGACTTTTCTTCGTGTTAGTGACTGGCTACACAATTTCTTTCTCTACAATCTCACATCAAATGGCAGACTTGATGAATAATTCACCACCCGCAACACCTCACTTCATGTAGCCATCTTCACTCTTATTAAGCGCTAGAATAAATGCTGATTCAGCCATAAATGGCAAACAATACTGGCGGCATAACCTAAGGCGATAACCGGCATCCATTTTAAATGGCCGAAGAAGGTGTATTTCCCGTGTGCCGCCCCCATGAGTGCCACACCCGCAGCAGAGCCAATCGACAACAAGCTGCCACCCACCCCAGCAGTCAGAGTCACCAACAGCCAGTTACCCAAACTCAATTCGGGCTGCATCGTTAACACCGCAAACATCACCGGAATGTTATCTACAACCGCAGACAATAAACCCACCACAATATTGGCCCAAATCGGGTTCCACTGGCTGTACATCACCTCCGACACCATGCCGAGGTAGCCCAGCAAACTCAAGCCGCCCACGCACATCACCACGCCGTAGAAGAACAGCAAGGTATCCCATTCTGCGTGCGACACACGTTTGAACACATCGAAAGGCACCACAGAACCTAAACGTTGTAGCGCAGCATCATCATTGTTGGCCATCGCTGCTGCTTTCTTTTTCTCCAAAGAGCGCGGCAAGGTTTTACGCAAAAAGAAGCCAAAGAACTGCAAATACGCCAAGCCCATCATCATGCCAATGACAGGCGGAAAATGTACCCACGCATGGAAGCCGACAGCAGTCATGATCGTCAGAATAAACAACACCACAATACGACGTGCCCCACGTTTTAATTCCACATATTCATGCGCCGTATTAGGCTGTGTTTTCGGTACAAAAAGTGCCATGATCACAGCAGGAACAAGGTAGTTCACCAAAGAAGGGACAAACAAATCGAGAAATTGCATGAAGCTGACTAGCCCGGCCTGCCATACCATCAAGGTGGTGATATCACCGAACGGGCTGAATGCCCCGCCCGCATTGGCGGCAATCACAATGTTAATACACGCGATATTGATAAAGCGGATATTGCTACCGCCCACTTTCAATACCACCGCACACATCAGCAGCGCGGTAGTGAGGTTATCGGCAATAGGTGATATCACAAAAGAGAGGATACCGGTTAACCAAAACAGGCTGCGGTAATTAAAGCCTTTACCGACCATCCAGGCTTGCAACGCATCAAATAAACGACGCTCTTCCATCGCGCTGATATAGGTCATCGCCACCAGCAGGAACAGCAATAATTCTGCGTATTCCAATAAATTGTGTTCAATGGCACGCTGCGCCACATCAATAACACCGTGCTGCTGGTACACAAACCCAATCATCAGCCAGATAATACCGGCAGCTAACAATACGGGCTTGGATTTACGCAGTTGGAGGTACTCTTCCCCCATTACCAGGCAATACGCCACACCAAAAATCAGCAGCGCAGCATACCCTACGGTGGACTGAGTTAAATCCAACCCACCCGCAGCGGCCCATACCGGTGTGGCCAGCAATGACAACACTGCACCAACGACCCCGACAAAAAGGTATGTGTTTTTCATCCGTCTACTTAGCTCCCTTCCGTGAGAAACAACACCAGAAACAATACCTTTGTAGTCTACATATTCTTTTTTAACAATTACGTGAAGTCACATCCATTTAACAAGTGTTGAACACCGTGGACTTATTACGCGCCACGATGAAAGAATGCAACGTCATACGTTCTTTTGCAGTAAGGATCACTAACTCGCCGATTGCACCTTACATTAAATCTAAATGCGAATTATTTTAATTAAGATTAACAATTAAGCATGGAGTACATTATGGAACAGGCCTTCCACCCTGACCCGCTCGTTCAGGTACGCGGACTCGAGGTGACCTACATTACCGACAAAGGCGACTTCCAGGCGGTTAAACGTGTCAGCTTTGATATTGGTAAAGGCGAGATTTTTGGTTTAGCGGGCGAATCCGGCTGTGGCAAAAGTACCATTGCCTTCGCCATTAACCGCCTACATAAGCCGCCTGCCTTAATCACGCATGGTCAAATTCAATTTCAAGGCAAAGATTTGTTGTCACTGACCGAGCAAGAGATGGGCGTCATCCGTTGGCGTGATATTGCAATGGTATTCCAAAGTGCCATGAACTCGCTCAACCCTGTTCTCCCCTTGCTTGAACAATTTTCCGATGTGATGCGCCACCACCTGGGTTATAGCCGTCAACAAGCCAAAGAGCGTGCTGAAAAGTTGTTAGATCTGGTGAATATTCCTCGTGACCGCCTCAATGATTACCCGCACCAGTTCAGTGGCGGCATGCGTCAACGCTTGGTGATCGCCATTGCATTAAGCCTGAGCCCGAAACTCATTGTGATGGATGAGCCGACCACCGCGTTGGACGTTGTCGTACAACGAGAGATCCTGCAGCAGATCTTCCAACTGCAGAAAGAGTTCGGTTTTTCTATCTTGTTCATTACCCACGACTTGGCGCTGATGAGCCAATTGTGTAATCGCATTGCTGTGATGCGTCACGGTGAAATTGTGGAGGTGAACACGGCGAAAGCGATCAGAAACGATCCCCAGCACCCATACACCCAACAACTTTGGGCATCTTTCCCTAATATTCATGAAGATGCCAGTCACATTACGATCAGCGAGGAAATCGGCGCATGAGCACAGACCAAACACTGACACCCATCATTGAAGTCAACAATGTCGTGAAAGACTTTAAAGCCGGCGGTGGGTTTGGCAGTACCGAAACCTTCCGCGCACTCGACCACATCAACTTTAAACTCTACCCTGGCCGCACCCTCGCGCTAGTGGGTGAATCCGGCTGTGGCAAAAGCACCTGTGCCCGACTGATCACCAAAGTGCATGAGCCCAGCTCTGGTGAAATCCTGTTCAATGGCACCAATATCAACGATATTAAAGGCCGTAAAGACACTCTGGAATACCGCAGCAAAGTGCAAATGGTCTTCCAAGACCCGTTTGGTTCACTCAATCCTACCCATACCATTAAGCATCACCTGACTCGCCCACTGTTGATCCACGGCCGTGTTGCCAGCAAAAAAGACGTGCAACCCAAGCTGGAAGAGCTCATGAAATTGGTGGAGCTGCCGATCGATGATCTGAACAAATATCCGCACCAGCTCAGTGGCGGGCAACGTCAGCGCGTGAATCTGGCCCGTGCCATTGCCGTCGGTGCCGAGGTGATCTTGGCGGATGAACCGACGTCCATGCTGGATGTCTCTATCCGTTTGGGTGTACTGAACCTGATGAAAGAAATGAAAGAGAAAATGGGCATTGGTTTTCTCTACATCACGCACGATTTAGCCACAGCACACTACATTGCAGAAGAAACCGCCGTAATGTATCGCGGGAAAATCGTTGAGTGGGGTGATACACAATCCATTTTGCGTAACCCAACCCACCCTTACACACGTTTGCTCATTTCTGCCGTGCCAGATCCCGATTTGCCATTTGCTAATCTGGTTCAGACTGAACCAAACTATTCAGTAAGTGCCGACAAAATTCGCGCATTAAGCATTGAACCGGTTGACGGTTTCCAACAGCTTGGTGACAACCATTTTGTCGCAAACTGGAAAAAGGACAAAGTGGCATGACAGACATCGTATGCTGGCTCGAACAACTCAAAGCAGACTTACGACTTCTCCATACGCCAAGCCAAAGGGCGAACCAAGCAGACAACCAGGCGAAAGGACAGTCGCGGCTAGTTTATGCCGTCAGCCATACGCCAGCTGCGATTTTCGGCCCTATTCACACAGAGCAACACAGTGAAGCCTTGGCTTACTGGTTTGAAGCCTGCCAACAACTCCATCGCCTCTATCATCTGCAAGGTGACAGTGACATGGCCTATAGCTATCAGCAATTTGCGTACAGTAAATTACAAGCGTTAGCGAGCGATCCCGAGCAAGACACGGCGATGAAACGCTGGTGTTTAAAAAAGCTCGATCGCATGGTGGTCAGCATGATGGAGTTTTGCCAGCAGCAATCTTCCCCACAATGGGAACAAGAAGGTGCGGCATTGGTTGAGTTGCATGTGTTGTACATGCAAGGGCAACAGCATATGAACATGGCGTACGCTCACTCGCAGACCTACCGTTAACCTCCTGACATGATAGGTCACAACGGGACAAGACGCTAATTAAGCCACTGGCATAAAGGTCAGCTTTATCCAATATGATAAAGCTGACATCAATTTCATCCGCTCCCGGCAAAATTTTACTAAGCTAGTAAAGTGTTGATGAGATAAACAGGGATGAAAAGCCATGGCTCTGCGCAAAATCCTGACACCTATTTTCACGCGACTCCCGTTATTGACTTTTTTTATTGTTGTCCCCGCCCTTGCCAATACCACACCGACACCGCCAGAGGTTGCCGCCAAAGCCTGGGTATTAATGAGTTATGAATCTGGCCAGGTCCTCGCCGGAGAAAACATTGATACCCCCCACGCTCCGGCCAGTTTAGTCAAAATCATGACCAGTTATGTGGTGGGCAAAGAATTAGAAGCCGGTCATATTACCGCTGAAGATACGGTCATTATCAGTGAAAACGCATGGGGCAAGAAATTCCCCGGCTCTTCAAAAATGTTTCTCAATGTCGGCGATGAAGTTTCTGTTGATGATCTTCACCGTGGCGTGATCATTTCGTCCGGTAATGACGCCACCGTTGCCCTTGCTGAGCATGTCGCCGGCCACCAGCCTGCCTTTGTGGAAATGATGAACAAACAGGCAGAAAAACTGGGGATGACCAACAGCTACTTTTCCAACCCACACGGTTTGGACTCAACCGACCAAATGATCACCGCCTATGACATGGCGCTACTGACTCGCGCACTGATTCAGGATTTACCGTCCCTTTACCCGATGTTCAAAGAGAAATCCTTCACGTTCGGTAATATTAAACAAGGTAACCGCAACGCCCTGTTGTGGGATACCACCATCAACGTCGACGGGGTGAAAACCGGCTATACCAAACAGGCGGGTTACAGTTTGGTGTCTTCGGCAGAGCAACACGGACAACGCTTGATTGCGGTGGTGTTAGGCACTAACAGCACACAAACGCGCCGAACCGAAAGCAAAAAATTACTCACCTGGGGTTTTCGGTTCTATCAAGATATTCAGCCGCAATTCAGTGGTAAAGAATTAGCGCCATTGAAGGTCTGGTATGGCTCGCCTTCCACCATCAATGTGGAAGTGGCTGATGGTGGTGTGATCACCGTGCCGCGTCGTCAACGCAAAAACATCGAACATCGCATCATGTATGATCACGATTTAGAAGCGCCGGTGGAACAAGGTCAGCAGGTCGGTAAAGTGGAATGGTATCTCAATGACGATATCATCGCAGAGCGGGCGTTAATTGCAAAAGAAAGCGCCGAGAAAGCGCCTTGGTATCAATCCATGGTGGATGTGGTATGGCGGCCGATCAATCAATGGTTCACTGATCAAGACTGGGACCCACGTGAAAAAGAGAGCGTAGATACCACGGCTCAGTAACCCCCACTTCATCCCAAAAAAAGAACAAGCTTGTCGGGCTTGTTCTTTTTTTCGTGCTGATTTGTCACTCTCGGCTCAAGAAAGATCGTGTTCTGGCTTCATCCATACGGATTTGAAATCAAACCATCCCATTGAGTTAGACTGCATACCTTGTACCACGCCGGACTCATCCACCCCCAACCAGTTATGGAACAGAGGTAAAATTTGGCCAAATTCCACCAATTTTGCACCTAACTGCTGGCAAGGTGACGGCAAATGTTTGTTTCGACGCCAGTGTGCCACTTCCGCTTCCAGCGCGGCAAACTCCTCATCCGGCATCGCACGCGCAATATGATCAAAATTAAAGAACCACGCCAGCAAAGCATCATCACGATAGTTCATTAAACTCATGCCGCCCAGCCAGATATCAATTTTACCGGCATGCTTACCCAGCGCAATTTCTGTGGTGGTGAGCTCAAGAATTTTCAGCTTGATCCCATCGTCCGCCAAAATGGTCTCAATGGCTTGAGCAACGTGCGGATACACCGGATGTTGTCCTGCAAATGCAATGGTCAGCGTACGTTTGGCTGGAGGCATAGTGACAGGCTGCGAGATCAAAGGTACATGCGCCCACCCCGGCAAAATGCCATAGGCGTTGGTTAAACGAAAATCGCCAATTTGATCAGTATTCAAACGTTGCAGGATATTCAATGCCGTCAATCGACCTTGCAAATACGCCAGCCATTGTGGATCGACAGGCAAACCTGACACACGGTTGAACAGCAAATAGTTACACCCCTCATCCAACTTGAGTCGAGACGATGCACTAACCCCACCCAGTTGCGTCACATCTGAAGCCGGCTGTAGATAACAAGAGGCCACTTCCGACAGCATCCAGATATCGACCATATCGATTAAGGCTCGAAAGCCAAAATACTGTTCAAACGCTTCGAGCTTGAAACGCTTATTGTCATTTTGGATGACCTTGTACGGTCCGGTACCGATCGGAAACAGCACATTTTGATCCGTGCTATCCACATCGGCGGGTTGAATAACCGCCACTAAATTAGTCAGCAGATCCGGCAGTCGGTGATCATCCATCGACAGATGGATATCAATCGTATTGGCAAACGGGGCTTCTACCCGCTGAATGTGATTGAAAAGACGATGCGTACGCACCTTTTCAAACGTGGCAATGATATCGCGACTCTCTAACAAGCGTCCGTCGTGAAAGCGTACCGATGGGCGTAAATAAAAACGCCAATGCCGTGGGGTGATCTCTTCCCAGTGATGCGCTAAATCCCCTTCGACTTCCTCTTTTTCATCATTAATCCGCGTCAAACCATTAAAGATTTGCCGAACAAGATGCTGTTCCGAACGACGTAAGGGTTGCAGTGGATTGAGATTGCTGAAAGCACGGTAATATGGCAAACGCACAATCTGCTTACCGTGTGCCGTCGTATGGCCTAGCTGCTCTTGGATGATTTGTGCAAGTTTATCTGCATTATTACCTAGGGCTTCAAGGGCGGGCTCTAACTTGCCTTCAGCAACAAGTTTACGCGCATGATTGAGTTGTAACTCCGTGTCCGTACTATGAAAAGTCAGGTGTGACTGCTTGCCACGCCCGACTGCTGGCTCCCACGCAATCCAACCCATATCCACCATTTTATTGATAACCATACGCACATTGCGACGCGTACAAAACAGCACTTCGGCAATGTCTTGCAAATTGGTATCACTGTCTTGACCAGAGAAATGATGATAAAGGCGTTGGAACTGGGACTTGAGCCGTTGACCACTCATAAAAGAGGAACCTACATGATTGGGATTGCCTAACCTAGATTTCCTATTTTAACGTAAACTGTCTGTAGTTACAGGACTTTCATCAATTAAACATCGATCCGTCAGTATCGGCGATCATCAGTTTTTCACTGTCTTTCAGGCGAACATGCTTATACCCACCATTACCATAGTATTCACGGCAAGAGTTCAGCACCCAATCCCGGTAGTCATGCAACTGTTCACCATTAAACTGATGGGTAGACACCACCCCCTCAGCCCAAGAGAGCGCCATGAATGACACCAACTCCCACTGATTTCCCGCCAACGATTTGGCCTGACGCTTAAAGTGTTTTTCCAGCCCGATCAGGTTTTGGTACTCGCGATCACTGTAATCATCTTGATTAAATACAATGGGTGGCACGACAATCTTATAGCAACGGGCTAATTCCTTTGCTCTGCTCAGATCCGCTGCAGCCCAGCAGTGACTGCTAAAAACGAACAGCAAAATCAAAACAATTGTGGCTTTCATTACCATCCCACCCCTATTCGCTTTATGGGCATCAACCTCATTGCCGCTCAGTGTTTTCGCTCTACCAATATCATGCAATAACTACGCCTACATTTACTGACAAACAAGTGAATATAGCTAAACACTTGTCTTTACGGCGACTTCCCGTTGAAAGCATATCGCCCTACATATACCTGATAGTATGGCAATTTGCGTTCAGGCTGATCGCATTTGCAAATTGCGAACACGATTTCCAACCTTGCATGTTCTCATTTCGCACATACAAAAACGGGCTTCATTGTTCAACACAACGAAACCCGTTTCTCTGGTATCCAGACCACCGCCATAACGGTGAAATACTATGGTGTTTTTATCGTTAACACGACGGCTTCCTGCTGCTTCTCAGCCTGCTTTTTCATCATCAATTCGCGCCACACTGAATACAGGTAAGTCACGACGATTGAGAAGAATAAGTACGACAACGAAAACACAAACGGAGAGTTAATGACATCGGCTTTTAAGCCCCACATAACCCCCGTAATGGTTACACCGATTTTCGCCATCAACCCCATCAGCAACATCAAAAATGCCAATTGCGGATAACGTGTTGAACAGCGAAACGCTAACCAATAGGCCGATCCGACCGCAATGGCGGCAATCCCCAGGCCAGCCATAAAGGAGTGGAAATGCTCACCGGAAAGTACGCCTGCCGACGCAGAGAAAAGTAAAATTAATGCCAATTTCATACACGCCCCCTTAGGAAAAGTAGAAAATGCGTCCTTTCTTCACTCACTCATTAGATACGGCTATTTTCTCACTTTTCATCAAAAATGCACATAGCACATTTTTTGACCTATCGCGGTATAGCCTTTAGAAATTCATGGATTTACAATTTGTAACATGTTAACTCTCTGACCTTTCAGAGTATATACCATAAAGGTAACGTAAGTGTTAAAGCTGATGTTTAATGTAAGAAATTGTACGCTTTCTCGCAAAACGACCTATACGTTCCGAGTTGCGCCTAAGTAGCCCGTTTAAACCAGCATCAAACTCCAAGTTAGGCTAAATTTTCAAAATGAAATGTGTATTTTCATTCTATTTAGCTACATTTCAAATTACGCATACTTTACAAAGCAAGATCATTCTATCGCTATCATTTCTCTGCGAAGAAAAAAGGCTTTCTGCGTATAATTCGTGGACTAGCCTCTCTACCCTAAGGACGTGTTGTGTCATCAACGGTTAAACGCATTCAATCTGTCGAACGGGCCTTCAGCCTGCTTGAATCCTTATCGTACAGCGATGCCCCACTACCATTACAAGCCATCAGTGAACGCGCGCACCTGCAAAAAACGACCGCTCATGGCTTGCTGAGTACGTTATGCGCGCTGGGTTATGCTGAGCGCACTCCCGATGGATATACCTTGGGATTACGCGTGAAAGAATTGGCTAAACCGTTGGAAGAAGCGGATGCCACTATCCGCCGTCATTTCATGCCATTGCTTAAACACATGGCGACCACAACCCGCAACACGGCTTACTTAGCCATACAAAGTGGCGCACAAGAATATCTCTATGTTGATGCCATTGAGCAAAATAGCCCACTCACCATACGTAGTCCTCGTGGTAAACGCGAAGGTTTAACCACCTCGGCAATCGGTAAAGTCTTTCTCGCCTTTGACGACACTTTGCGACGCCGCTTACGTGTACAGCAAGGATTGTCCGCCGCTTTAGAAACAGAATTGGCCTGCGTGGCAGAACAAGGCTTTGCCCTCGATTTAGAAAATGCTGAACCGGGCTTACATTGTTTAGCAATTCCTCTGTATCTGAATGGCGCTTTTGTCGCGGTTGCTGGGATCAGTGGCTCTGCAACTATCCTGACAGCCGCTCGACTCTCCCATTTCGGTCAACTTTTCATCAAGGACGCTTTACGTATTCGATAATGTCGAATCATGGTGGTTTTTCTGGTCCAACACGGACTGCGCTGTCGGCACCTATTTACACTGCTCCCTTCATCGGTCTTCATCGAATTCCAAACAACATCATCTAAAAAAGAAGAGAGTGTTATGGCAACCGTATTAATCACAGGTGCAAACCGAGGCTTAGGACTTGAATTTGCGCGACAATATGCCGAAAAAGGCTGGCAGGTATTAGCCACTTGCCGAACACCAGAAACCGCAGATCACTTACAAACATTGGCTAAAACGCATACTGACATTGAATTACTGCGCGTTGATGTCACCGACGAAGCAGACATTTTAGCATTGGCGAGTCACTTATCAGGTCGTGCCATTGATCATCTCATTTTAAACGCAGGCGTACTTGGCGATGATTGCGCCACATTGGGGGAAATGACACAAGCTAAGTGGCTGGAAGTACTCACGATCAATACCGTCGCGCCAGCATTACTGATTCAAGCATTACGAGACAACGTGGCAGCCAGTGAACACAAAACCATTGTGGGCATTTCAACCCGCGTGGCGAGCTTAGGTGACAACACATCGGGCAATATGTATAGCTATCGAGCCTCTAAAGCCGCATTAAACCAAATTCTGGTTTCTGCCGCGCAAAACTTACGAGAACAAGGCGTAAAAACATTGGCTATTCACCCGGGATGGGTACAAACCGATATGGGCGGAACGTCAGCCACTTTCACGCCACAAGAGAGCGTGTCTGGCATTATCCAGGTAGCAGAAAACCTCACCTTGGAGGAATCGGGCAGTTTCCGCGTATTTGATGGCACGGCTATCGAGTGGTAATGCCTTTTTATAATCATAATTAATGAATATAAGCAGACCATACAAGGTCTGCTTTATTTTTATATATCAGACAATAAACTGAAGCTGTGTTGGATTATTCCCAGACCATTTTATGGACAGCTTTTCTTGATTCTTAATTTGTAGCAATACTGAGCGATAACCTGCATTTGTTATTTTATCCATCTTCACAATCAATTTATACCGTTCATTTTTAGATACTTGCTGACGCATTACATAAGTAGTTGGATCCATTTTTCTTACATGAGCCAGGGGTAAAATATATGGCAATGGACAGTTTACATTCATATAGGCTTGCATAAACTCCCAAAACTCTTCTTCATCTTGATAATGTAACGTTTCAGGCAATCTGATGTATTCACGAGACTTACCCGTTGGATAACGTTGAACGAACGATAATTCATAACATCTCGTTGCGCCTAAACCACCAGCATGCCTATTCAACGTAAGAGTCCGGTAGGCATTCAATTGTGTAAAATGAGCACTCCACTGATTCCCTTCCTCGCTTACATAAGAGACATTACCCGTTATACGATTAAACCATAAGTAAGGTACACACCTCTTGCTGCGTTGTTTTTCCAATATCCATAAAATAAACAGGACAACACTGATAGCAATTGCAACTATCTGCCCCTTCATACTAACGTCTTCATACAATGGTGGCGTAAAAAACATGAATGCTATGCTCAACAATATTACTGGTATATTGATATAGTTAACCCACTTTAAATATCTATTAAACTTTGAATGTTCTATTCGATAGAATATCAACTCTTTTTCTGACAAAGCATACAATAGTTTATTTTTAGTCTGCTCCTTCATTGCCTCTTGTGAAGATCTCACTGTCAATGATGATAGACCAAGAATATTTTTATATATTAATGAATAGTTGCCTCTGTAATTCATTTGCTTGTCATGTACCATCCCGTCATTGGTCAATGGCACAGCAGAACCAAAGAATTCTGAGTGGTGTTTTTTCACATATTGATTAATTAAAAATCTTGGTAAGATCACAACTAGCATTAATATAATAGATACCGACCTCAATTCATGTGTTTCGATTTGCTGAAACCCAGACGAATACAATATAAGTAATGAAAAGGAAAAATCCAAAGCAATGAATATGGCTGAAATTACTGATAAGAATCCAAGTGTACATTGTAAAAGAAACAGTTTTCTTGGAATCAGTGTTTCACTGGGATCCACGTCGTCCACCAATTCAATAGATTTTGGCGATTCACCCCGCCAAGCTGTTTCACAATAATCCATATTCCTTGTATCACTCACTGTAATAACATTCCATTTCACTTCATTTAGTCTAAAGATTTTATGATGACGGAAGATGGGAGAGTAGTCGTACAATGATGGCTGATACACAAATGCGACACAGGCTGCACAACGGTGAATCGATATACACAGCACTCACCTGTCAACAACTGAAAGCAAAGTATCGAACAGCGAACCTTGATTCAAATTTTTACCGAGTGGCATTTAACATTTTTAGCGATATCTACTTTAAAATGAAGGTTATTGGAACTCACTTCACCCTTTGGTAAAAAATGCATCGGTTATTTTTTCTACATACCTTATGCCTATTGTTCTGATTTATTTCAGCATACAAAATAAAGATGAATGTTGATTGCATAGGAATAACACCCATGAAAAATGCGATACCGATACTCACACCGCTACGCGGCATTGCCGCCCTGTGCGTGGTCTTTTTCCACGCCAGACTGATCCTGTTTCCCCAATGGATGACGCCCCTCCAAGACTATACCCACTTTATTGAAAACAGTTATTTGTGGGTTGATCTCTTCTTCATTTTGAGTGGTTTTGTGATGATGCAAGTGTATGCCAATGCATTTTCCCGAGACAAAGAGAACCCTGCTTCAAGCCCGCCTTCCCACGCATTATCCTGGGGGCAGTTCATGTGGTTGCGTTTCTCTCGCATCTACCCATTGTTTTTCATCACTTTAGTCGTATTAATCGTTTGGGAGAGCGTAAAATCTGCGAATGGTTTGGGCTTTTACGGTGGTGCGCTGTTTGAAAGCTGGGGCGTATCCGGTATTCCTGCTTTTAATGGGCCATTCAACCGGTTTGATGCGCTACTGCCTAACCTGTTTATGCTGCACGGTATCACCGAAACCGATTTAACATGGAACATTTCCTCGTGGTCACTGAGTGTCGAATGGCTCAGTTACATGGTGTTCCCTTTCCTTGTCCCCCTTTTGCTTCGCAAGAAACTCTCTTATCTTACCCCTCTGTTGTTTATTGCAGGCTTATGTGTGGTCAATGCTTCCAAAGGCACGTTAGATGCCACTGGCGGTGTGCTGGCTTTGTTGCGCGCGTTATCCAGTTTTGTGCTGGGTGCATGGCTGCAAACCGTGACACTGTCACCACGCCGTCAGCAGTTTTTCAACCATGACATCACATTACTTGTCGTCATGATGCTCAGCCTTGGGCTACTGCATCTTCCAACATATTCCTATCACAACGTGATTGTGGTTACGTCATTTGCTTTACTGGTTTTTGTTGCCGCCCAACAAACAGAACGGAAAAGCCCAGTCTTCCTGCTACTGGATAATAAAATCACCCGCTTCTTAGGCGATATATCCTATTCGCTTTATTTGTGGCACGCCGTGTTGCTGTTGGCCGGGATTGAAATTGCTCATCACCTGATGCCGGAAACCGTTGCACGGTGGTACAGCCAAACCAGCTGGTTTACCGCAGGGATCGGCGCACTGGTGTTTGCACTGGTGACCATCGGCCTTTCCGCTCTGAGCTATTTCTATTTTGAAAAGCCAGTGATGAAATGGTTACGCGCACGAATGAAAAAAGCACCCACATCTTCCTCTGCGACCGCCTGACCGTGCTGGCAACCTAAGCGGAGCACAAAAAAGGAGGTCATCGCCTTAATGCCGATCAGTTAAGGC